>CAWIHT010000012.1:0-276283 GCA_963836085.1 uncultured Actinomycetota bacterium | reverse complement strand
CTCGTCCCGAAGGCAAGGAGGGCCTGCACTGGCTCCCCGGCGGCGATCTCATCTACGACCGGTCGATCCACCGGTACACAACGCTGCCGCTACAGGCCGGCGAGATCCACGAGATCGGCCTCCAGCAGATCGCTCGCCTCGCCGACGAGTACCGGGAACTCGGGGCCGAGGTGCTCGGCACCACCGACCTTCAAGACATCTTCACTCGCCTCCGTGACGATCCCGAACTCCACCACACCACCGGTGAGGGCGTACGGGCCGCCGCCGAGACCGCCTTCGAGAAGGCCCGCGCTGCGATGGGCGACTGGTTCGGCCGCCTCCCCGAGGCAGACTGCTTGGTCGCAGAGACACCATCCGGCGCCCAGGCGTTCTACTTCCCAGCAGCCGAAGACGGCACCCGCCCAGGCATGTTCTTCATGAACACCGCCGACCCCACGTCGTGGGGAACGTTCGAGGTCGAAGCGACGGCATTCCACGAGGGCATACCGGGACATCATCTCCAGTTGGCGATTGGACAGGAGTTGGGTGACGCGGTCCCCGCCTTCCGCCGGAACGCCTACATCGTTGCGTACGGCGAAGGATGGGCCCTCTACACGGAACGCCTCGTCGACGAGATGGGCCTGTACGGGTCGCAACTCGACCGGATGGGGATGCTGTGCGCCGACTCGATGCGGGCCGGACGACTCGTGGTCGACACCGGGATTCACGGACTCGGATGGTCACGTCAGCAGGCAATCGAATTCCTCGCCGAGAACTCTCCAATGACGTTGCACACGATCACCGAGGAGATCGACCGCTACATCGCTTCGATGCCGGGCCAAGCCCTCTCCTACATGATCGGTCGCCTCGAGATCCAGCGCATACGGGCCGACGCCGAGGCGCGACTCGGAGACCGTTTCGATATCAAGGGATTCCATGACGCCGTGCTGACGTCCGGAGCCGTGCCGCTCGAGACGCTTGACCGTCTCGTCTCCGAGTGGGTGGAGTCGGTGTGAACGCCGACCTGCAACGCCTCGGGGACGAGTACTGGGCGTTCATCCTCGCCTCGGAGCCGACGTCGGCGTCGCTGCGCGGCATCCACGACTACGACGCCGACCTCGAGGACGTCTCCCGACAGACCGAGGACGAGCACATCGCGACCCTCGACGGACTCGCTTCCGCTGCCGAAGCCATCGATCCGGCGACGCTGACCGCGGACGAGCGGGTCAGCCGCGAAGTGCTGATGTTCGAGGCGTCGACACAAGCCGATGGCCTGCGCTCAAGGATGGCCGAGTTCGCCGTGGACCCGTTCCACGGAATCCAGGTGGTCTACCAGCAACTTGCCGGACAGATCCCGATCGCCAATCCGGAACACGCCGACGCCGCGCTCGCGAAATGGTCGAAGATGGGCCTGCTCGTCGACCAGTCGATCGGACGGCTCCGCCAGGGTCTCGCACGGGATCGTACACCGCCGGTCGTCGGCGCATCGAAGGCGTTGGCCCAGGTCGAGGCCTACCTGACGTCGCCCGTTGAGAGTGACGCCTTCGTGAACCTTGCCGCTCCCCCAATGTGGAACGAGATCCAGGTCGCCGCGTGGCGGGACCGCCTCGCTTCAGTCGTGACGACCGTGGTGCGTCCCGCATTCGAGCGGTACCGATCAGCTATCGCCAACGAGGTGATGCCAAAGGCACGGCCGCAAGAACGCAGCGGCGTCGTCTGGCTCTCCGATGGTGACGAGGTATACGCCAGGGCGATCCGCAGACACACGTCGCTCAAACGAACTCCGCTCGCGATCCATCGGGCCGGCCTGGACGACATTTCGGCTCTCGAGATCGAGTACGCCGCACTGGGAATCACGGTGCTCGACATTGACGACGTGCCGACAATCTACGAGCGGCTCCGCACCGACGAGACCCTCCGCTTTGCGGATGCCGATGCGGTCGTGGCTGCCGCTCAGGCTGCCATGGACCGAGCAGTCACGGCCACGCCGCGATGGTTCGGGCTCCAACCGAAGGCACCGTGCGTTATGGCCGAGATGCCAGCCGTCGGGGCAGAGGACGCGCCGCTCGCGTTCTACCTGCCGCCGGCTGAGGACGGTTCACGGCCCGGCACCTATTTCGTCAACACGACGGCACCGACCACACGCACGCGGTTCGAGTCCGAGGCACTGGCGTTCCACGAGTCGGTCCCCGGGCACCATCTCCAGTTGACAATTGCTCAGGAACTCGCCGACATCCCCGACTTCCGTCGCAACGCCTTCATCACCGTCTTCCACGAAGGCTGGGGTCTCTACACCGAGCGTTTGGCCGAAGAGATGGGCCTCTACTCCGGCGATCTCGAACGGTTCGGGATCCTGAGCTTCGACTCCTGGCGGGCCGGCCGTCTTGTGGTCGACACCGGTATCCACGCACTGGGCTGGTCGCGCCAGGAAGCGATCGACTATCTCGTTGCTAACTCGCCACAGGCGGAGAACAACATCGTCAACGAGGTCGAGCGCTACATCGCCTGGCCGGGTCAGGCCCTCGCGTACAAGACCGGACAACGCGAGATGTTCGCGGCACGCAAGCATGCGATGGCAATCTTGGGCGACCGCTTCGACATTCGCAGGTTCCACGATGCACTGCTCGGGTCGGGATCCGTCCCCATGCCGACGATGCACCGCCTCATCGGCGAGTGGATCGCGAGCGCCACATAGAGAGAGGGGTTCCCGGTTGAGCCGGGAACCCCTCTTTGACCGGGATTGGAGGCGCGTCGGTCAGGAGACCGACGCTTCAATCGCATCACGCTTGTGGGCGGTCACCTCGATCTTCTGGGGCAGCGCCTCTTCGCGAATTGGCAGGGTGACCGTGAGGACACCTTCCGTGTAGTCGGCGCCAACGTTGCTCACGTCGAGGCTGTCGCCCAGACGGACCTGTCGACTGTGGGTCCCCGTCGGGCGCTCGCGGAGGATCCAGTTCGCACCAACGGTATCCTCGATCTTTCGCTCGGCCTTGACCGTGAGAACGCGGTCCTCCACCGTGACGTCGATCCCTTCGGAGTCAACGCCGGGGAGGTCGAATCGGAGGACGTAATCGCCGTCCTTCTCATACGCGTCCAGCGGCATGACGCCACCGCGCCACGTACTGCCGCTCCCGGCGAGCATCCGCTCCATCTCGGCGAACGGATCGATGAATCGTGCCATCGTATTCTCCTTTCGTGTCGAGAGCCTCAAGCCTCGACTCGATATGACTAGTTGCCCTACATATAACTTGATATCATATCGCTCATATTCCGTCAATATGGAATATTGTCCGGTTTCCGATGCCGCGCGTGCCGAGACGCGCTGAAGGGGCCCCGTGCGTGTCGCGGGACCCCTTCAGCAATGGCGGAGAGGGAGGGATTTGAACCCTCGAGGGAGCTTGTAACCCCCTATTCGCTTAGCAGGCGAACGCCTTCGGCCGCTCGGCCACCTCTCCGGGACACCAGCAAGGTTATCAGGACCGGCACTCTTGCCGATCTCTCACGTCAGAGATCGGCCCGATACCACTCTTCGATATTCCACGTGTGGGATGCCCGCGTAGGATTCATGACAAACCCGCCGACCTCGTCCGCCCACACCGCCCCGACCCGCGGGCCCGCATACAGCGGAAGGATGACCATGCGACTGGCGAGAATGTCTTCCGCCTCGGCAACGAGGCTTGCAAGTTCCTCTTCGTCGACCGTCGAATTCATGAGGTCTCTGACCTCTGCAAACCGTTCCGTGTGTTGGTCGACCACCGACGAGTCCTCGGTCCCCCACCGGTAGTAGTTGGAACCGTCGGGCGGAGGTGCGTCGGGATCGAACGCGTCGTGGATGGGGATCAGGCCAGAGAATCCGGGCGACCCGACCCACGCCCAAAGGCCAAGATCCCAGGTGCCGCTGTCGAGGGTCTCTCCGAAGAAGAGTTGCGAGTCCTGGAGTTGTGTCTGATACTCGATGCCGACGGCCTCGAACATCGGTCGCAGCGCCTCGGAAACGATGATGCGCGTGTCGCCGTTGCTCGTCGTTGAGAAGACGCTTACCACGGTCTCTATCCCCTCGGCTGCCTTGACCTTCAGTAGGAGTTGCTCCGCCTTGCCAGGGTCATAGAGGTACCGATCCCACGCGTGTTGGGAGAGACTCGGGGTGAACACATCGATGTAGGACGACAGCGGTTGCGTGTAGGCACCGACCGCGGCAGCGATCGCGTCGCGGTCGACGAGATGAGCCACGGCCCGTCGGTAGTCGAGGTTCGAGTTGACGCTCGCAGCGTTCATCCCGAGCCTCCCTGGACCGAACTGGAAGTTGAGGTGCTCCCACACCGGTCCTGGAACCACGTCCACGGCAGCACCGTCGGACTCGAGGGCGACGAGTTCGCCGATCGTTGCCGAGACCGGGGGCGGCTGAATGACCTGTACGTCGCGTCGTTTGAAGGAGCGAATGATCTCCTCGACCTCGGGGATGAAGCGGAACTCCACCGCGTCGAGGTATGGCAGTTGCTGGCCGGTCTCCGGATCCGTCTTCCAGTAGTTGTCGTTGCGCTCCACGACGATGCGCTCGCCCTGCTCCCACGTGGAGAACCGGAACGGTCCCCCGGACGGCCACATCCGCTCGTTCCAGTCCGCAATGAAGTCGGAACCCTCCACGGCGTGCTTCGGTATGACGACACGGAACATCTGCTCGTGGAGGACCGTCGGTTGGCTTAGCGTCATCTCGAACGTCTTGGGGCCGGCCTCGTATGAGATCACCCACCCGTAGGCCTCGTCAACCTGAAAGCCAGCGTCGGCTTCCGGCGTCTGGAGCATGTCGACCGTGAAGGCGAAGTCATCACCGGAGATCGGGACATCGTCTTCCCAGACGGCCTCGTCGAGGATCGTGTACGTGACGGTCATCGTTCCGTCTTCGTGGACCACGATGCCACCGTTCGCCACCGTTGGGAGTTCCGTCACCACCTCGGGGGTGTATTCGAGCGTGGTGCCGTCGATGTCATACGCCCCGGCGAAGTAGGCCTGGCCGACAATCGTGACGATGAAGTCGTCGCCGCGAGGCGCGTAGGGGTTGAGCGTCGCCGGTTCCTGATCGTCGGCGACGACCACGACACCTCCGTAGGGGATACCGGTGTCGGCCTGGGTGGTCGTCGTCGGCGGGATTGTCGTCGTGGTCGTGGTAGTCGTGCCAAGCGTCGTCGTCGGAGCGGCCGCTTCCGGTGTGGGAGAACAAGACGCCGCGACGATGGCGGCAGCACCGAGTGCCACGGCGATGCGAACGGGCGTCGTTCTCCCCATCAAGACCTCCTCGAGGGACCCCAACCAGCCTACCCGTGGCCGCTCACCGCACTCGGATCATTGGGTTGAGGAGCGGGGGAGCCGAGTGGTTGCCCGCTGGAGTGGCCGTTGGGAGACGGTGAAGAAAGCGGTTGCTCGCACGCGAAGCAGGGTGGAGACCCCCTCCGTCGCCCAGAGGGCGACACCTCCCCCTGAAGGGGAGGAATCGAAGAAGGTCCGATGGCGGAGGGAGAGGGATTCGAACCTTCAACGACCGACGAAGCCGGAACTCGAGGCCCAACCGGACACGTGGAAGAACGCCGTCTGGTTCGGGAAGGGTCGATCCGCGGCACGAAGTCGAGGCCGAATAGGACTCGACTGAAGTTGCGAGACGCGTTCGCGGAGGGAGAGGGATTCGAACCCTCGAAGCGGGTTACCGCTTACACGCTTTCCAGGCGTGCGCACTAGGCCAGACTATGCGATCCCTCCGTAGGATGGGGAAGTGTAGAGGGAGGGGTCTGAGTAGTGAATCCGACCGCAGCCATGGAAGCGGCGCTCGCCGAGGCCGTGAAGGCGTTGGTACATGACGACGTCCCGATCGGCGCCGTGCTCCTCGATCCGTCCGGATCTGTGGTCGCTGCCGACCACAATCGGAGGGAAGAACGCGGTGACGCGACCGCCCACGCCGAGATGCTGGTCCTCTCCGAACGATCGAAGGTACTCGGCGATTGGCGCCTCGACGGTCACACGCTGGTCGTGACCCTCGAACCGTGCGCCATGTGCGCGATGGCTGCCGTATGGGCGCGCGTCGAACGGATCGTGTTCGGCGCCGCAGATGCGAAGGCCGGGGCACTCTGGAGTCTCTACAACATCCCTCAGGATGAACGTCTGAACCACCGGTGCGAGGTGGTCGGTGGCGTCGAGGCTGAAGCCAGCGCCTCACTGCTCGGCGAGTTCTTCTCCGCCCGTCGATAGGTCGAGAGCAAACGGACGCCGGTACACTCCCCACGTTCCGAACGCTCTGCGGTCGGATCGATGGAGGGGTGACAGAGCGGACGAATGTGACGGTCTCGAAAACCGTTGGGCCGGATTCCGGTCCCGTGGGTTCAAATCCCACCCCCTCCGCCAGAGCCGGGCGTCGTACGTCCGGTTGTAGCCCGTTCTCTGCAGTCGGTCCTTCGTGCCGACTCGAGGGCACGGGTCCTTGGAGGGATGGTCGAGCGGACGAAGGCGACGGTCTTGAAAACCGTTGGGCCGGGTAACCGGTCCCGTGGGTTCGAATCCCACTCCCTCCGCCAACGGTGACCACTCCTTCAGTCGTGGCCTACTTCAATTCCTCCCCCTCAGGGGGAGGTGTCGCCCTCTGGGCGACGGAGGGGGTCTCGCGGTCTCCACGCACACGAGAGACACCCTCCGCAACCTGCCCGCAGGACAGGTGCCGCCATCCACCCAAGGGAAAGGGACACTCGGGCACGACCGGCGACTCTTCCTCCCTTGGTACCGTGCCGGCATGCACTTGGATCCTGCGCGCTTCGACCTGACCAACACCGATGCTGAGACGGTCGCGTTGAATGTGCAACTGGAACGGCTTTCGGAGAGTCTTCCGAATCCGACTGAGGTCGGGATCGAACCGCTGCGCGAGGCTCGGCTGAAAGGGCGCGGCCTGTTCGGGCCGATCGTGCACTCCCCCAATGCCATCGACCGGACCATTCCAGGGCCGGCGGGTCCACTCGGTATCAGGGTCTTCACACCGGATTCCATCGGCGGTGTCTACCTCCACTTCCACGGCGGTGGCTGGGCGATGGGGGCCGCCGACTACCAGGACGGCAGCCTCGAGCACCTCGCGACAACGGCAGGGGTCGCCGTGGTCTCGGTCGGCTATCGCCTCGCTCCCGAGCACCCATATCCAGCCGCCGCCGACGATTCCGAGGCGGCGGCGCAGTGGCTCGTCGAGAACAGCGTCGCCGAGTTCGGCACCGACCGGATTGTGTCCGGGGGGTCGTCTGCAGGAGCCCACCTCGCCGCAGGGACGATGATCCGAATGCGGGATCGATACGGCTACACGGGCTTCGCTGGAGCGAACTTGATGTACGGCTTCTTCGACCTGTCCCTCACACCGAGCGCCAGGAACTGGGGCGATCGCATGCTCGTGATGAACACGGACCTCTGCCGCTGGTTCGCCGACGCGTACGCCGGACAAGCGGACCCCAGAGATCCCGACGTCTCCCCGATGTACGCCGACCTGCGCGACCTCGCACCGGCGCTCTTCACCGTCGGAACGCTCGATCCTCTGCTCGACGACACGCTGCTCTTCGCCGCCAGATGGACGGCCGCAGGCAACACGGCCGTCGTCGAGATCGCAACCGGGGCGGCGCACGGCTTCGCCTCGGCTCCGACGCAGGTCGGGATCGCAGCACGGGATCGGGTCAATCGGTTCGTGGCCGACTGGATCGCCTGACGGTCATCTCCGGCCGAGGGCTACCATTGCCGGACCGTGCTAGGTGGGGCGCTAGGGGTGCCCTGTACTCGAAACCCTCTTCATGCGAGGCTGAATCCCCGCCCGAGGGCGGTTGGTGTTTGGGTCTAGCGCCGGGATTAGTTGATGTTGAAGGTCGGGTCCTGCAGCGGCGGGAAACCGTGAATCGGGTCAGGTCCGGAAGGAAGCAGCCCTAAGCGACCCTTCCCGGGTGTTGCCGGATCGCCCGACTGGAGTCAACGTTCCGGAACGCGCCGGATACCGCCGTTCAACGGCGGGTGCACGGGCTACCCCTTCGTGAGCAGCGCGCCCCAGACGAAGCCCATGGGTCCGAGACGCCAAGTGTCGACGAGGCGCAGCGGAGACGATCCGAGCAGGACCTCCGGGGCTGGATGCTTGTCCAGCGTCCGATGGAGATAGGCGTACTCCTCACGAGCGCCGATGGTCATCCCGGCAAGCGGCAGCACCACCGATGTGCCTGCCCGATGAATCGAACTCTGCAGCGACCCTGTGGGGCGGCCGAGGTCGACGATCCCCGCCATCCCTCCCGGACGAAGCACCCGACGAATCTCGCTGAGGGTCTCGTCAACAGAATCGAGGTTGCGAAACACATAGGCGGAGAAGACGGCATCGAAGGACTCGTCGGCGAGGGGGAGCGCTTCGCCGACAGCGACCAGCCGGTGCGATGCATCATTGAGGGCCAGCATCTCGGGCGCTGGGTCGACTGCGACGATCTCCCGATCGCCGAAGACGGCGTTCGCGGCACCCGTCCCGGCTCCCAGATCGAGGATTCGGCCCGGCGGAAGACGGTCGATGGCGGTCCGTCGCCATGCCTGATCGCGTCCGAGCGACAGGATCATGTTGAGCCGGTCGTATCGCCCGGCAATGTCGGAGAAGACGTCGCCGTTAGACATGGATGCTTCGCACTCGCTTGGGGGCCGAAGGGCGCCGGTCAGTCGATGACATCGAAGCCGGTGTAGGGGCGGAGAGCTTCCGGGATGCGGATCGAGCCGTCAGCCTGCTGATGGTTCTCGACGAGGGCGATGAGCGCCCGCCCGGTCACCGCGGTGCCGTTCAGGGTGTGGACGAGACGGTTGTTGCCCTCAGCGTCCTTGAAGCGCACCTTCAACCGCCGGGACTGATAGTCCGTGGTGTTCGACGTCGATGTGATCTCCCGATAGCGCTCCTGGCCGGGGAACCAGGCCTCGATGTCGTACTTCTTCGCTGCAGAGGCACCAAGGTCGCCAGCGGCGACATTCACGACCCGATATGGGATCTCGAGCGCCTGGACGAGTTCCTCCTCGCGAGCCAGTAGGAAGTCGTGCTCTTCGCGAGAGACCTCGGGATCGACGAACGAGAACATCTCGACCTTGTTGAATTGATGGACGCGGAAGATGCCGCGCGTGTCTTTGCCATACGTCCCGGCCTCGACACGGAAGCATGTCGAGAACCCGGCGTACCGAACCGGCAGGGTGTCGGCATCGAGGATCTCGTCACCGTGCATGGCAGCGAGAGGGACCTCGGAGGTGCCGACGAGGTAGAGGTCGTCTTCTTCGACGGAGTAGACCTGCTCTCGATCGGCTGGGAAGAACCCGGTGCCGAACAGTGCCTGCTCGCGCACGAGAACCGGCGGCAAGACCGGCGTGAAACCGTGTCCGTTGAGTACATCCATCGACCATCGGGCCATGGCCATTTCGAGCAGGGCCATCTTCCCGGTGAGCATGCCGAAGCGACTGCCTGAGATCTTCGTTGCCCGTTCGATGTCGATGGTTCCCAGTGCCGCACCGAGGTCCGCGTGGTCCTTGGTCTCGAAATCGAACACCGTCGGCTCGCCCCACCGGGTGATCTCGATACTGTCCTCTTCGTCGAATCCGTCCGCTGCGGTGTCGTCGGCGATGTTCGGCACCGTCACCCACTGCTCCATGAACGCAGCATCGAGTTCGTCGGCTTCCGCGACGCGAACCTTGTAGCGCTCGGAGAGTTCACCGGCCTCGGCGATCGCTGCGGCCTTCTCATCGCCGCTGAGGGTGGCGATCGACTTCCCTGCTTCCCGCTGCCGGGATCGCATCTCTTCTGCCTCGGAGCGCGCGGTTCTGCGCTCGGCGTCGATCAGGGCCAGCGCAGGGACGTCGAGGTCGACGCCCCGACGGCTGAGGGCGGCGGCGAGGGCATCTGGACGTTCACGAAGGATTCCAACGTCAATCATGGTCGGATGCTACCGGCCCATGGCGCGGGTAACGGCACTGTCCTCTTCGGGCGACAATTGCTCGCTACCGACTCCACCCCTGATCTCTTTCGTGAAGAAGAGGGTCTCCTCTCGCGAGACGAGGATGGAGAGAACAACACCGTCGCCGCTCTCGCTGAGGAGCGCTATTGAGCGCGAGAGCTGTCCCGCGATGTTCCCGAACGCGTCGTATGGAACAACGGCAGTTCGCGTGATGGCGAACGGCAGCCTCGCTTCAACACCCTGGAGACGCTGGTCCACGACGGCGAGCCCGGCTTCGACTCGGCCAAGGCGTCCGCTCGTCGAGTCGATCAGAGCAAAGATGTTGCCGTCCTTCGGCACGGCATCGACCTGCTTGCGGATCTGGACGAGTTGATAGGTCTGCCATATTGCGAGGACCACGACGAGGAACACGATGACAACAACCAACCAGTCGCTCACGCGTTCTCGTTTCGGTAGAAGACCATGCGCCACTCATCGTTCTCGGGGTCGTCGTCCTTGTCAACTCCGGTCGAGACGACCAACTCGTAGAGGACACCCGGCTGGAGTTCCAGGGTGTCGAAGACGAGGGTCTTGGCCTGGCCCGGCTCGAGGTTCGCGACCGTCTGCTTCACCATCACCCGGTCCTCACCGGCAGCCGTTGGAATGAGTTCGAGGTCGACCGTTACCTGTTGCTCGGGTTCGTTGCCCTGGTTCGCCACCACGGCCTGAACCAGGAATTGCTCGCTGTACGGCACCACCGGGCGGTTGTTGCGTTCTCCGAGCGGCGCCGGTTCGGTGAGTGCAGTCACGGACACGTCATGGAGTTCACCGAGCTTGTAGACCGACGTGAGCCGCAGCGTGACCACCTGAGCGTCGTATTCGACAGCGCCTTCCTCGCTGGTGAACGCGACGACCTCGAGGTCGCTGACGGGGATCGAGTCGTCGAGACCGTCGGCTGCTTCGAGGAATTGGGCATAGGCGAGATCTCCGATGCGGAGGAGGTCGAATGTCTCCTCCAGTCGGTCGGTACCACCGGCCTCTGCCGGTTCGTCGAGCACAAGAACGATCGCGTCGTCGAGAAGATCGAGGCCCTTGGTCCACGAACTCACCGCAGCGACGAGATACCCGTTGGCCTCACCTGCAGCCGTTGGCACACTCGTGGCGGCGAGTGTCTCTGCGGCGGCTTCGGACGACATCCGGAGTTCCTCGAGGCTCCTCATCACCTCGGGACGCTGAATATCGGTGATCGTGACAAGCATCGTCTCGAGGGAGGCAGCCGTCTCTGCTTCCTGAGCGGCGACGTCGTGTGCGACAGCCAGGTAGTCCGCGACTCCGCGCGCCTCATTGCGGCGCGTAACCGCAAGGACCACGATGGCAACAATGATGAGCGCTATCAGGAGCGCCAGCAGCCACCGTCGACGGCGCTGCTGGCGGACCGGCGCGTAAGAGGGATACGCCATGGTTGTGGGCGAGGGGGGACTTGAACCCCCACGAGTGTTACCTCACAGATACCTGAAACCTGCGCGTCTGCCATTTCCGCCACTCGCCCGCGGGGAGGAAAGGCTACCACGGGCCATGAATACCTCTCCAGGACTCTGCTCCCGACACCGCAGCGCGTCACCGAACTCGTTCAAGCCCATACAATCGACTCATGCGGCTTGCTCGTGAAATGGAACGGCGCCTCGAGCGCCTGGTTGATGGGGCGACCGCCGCCGTCTTCCGCGGCAAGATGCATCCGGTTGATATGGCTGATCGGCTCATTCGGCAGGCAGACTTCGTGGCCGCCCCCGGCGATGCCGGCCTCGAGATCCCGAACTGCTGGTCCATGCGGATCAACCCGTCTGACGTTCCGCCGGGAATCAACACCATCGACCTGGAGTCGGAGTTGGCCACAGCGGTGGATTCGTTTGCGGCCGAACAAGGCTGGCGGATCAATGGACCGATCACCGTCGAGGTTGTCTCCGATACCGCCGTTCCGCGGGGCCTCGCCGACTGTGCCGGGGAGGTCGATGCGGGCCCGATCGAGCCGTGGGCCCAGCTTGTGGCGACCTCTCCTCCCCTTATCGTGGAGATCGGCGACAACCGCTCGGTCCTCGGCCGCGCCGTCGAAGGCGATATCGTCATCTCGGTACCCGAACTGTCACGGAAGCAGGCACTCATCGTCAGAACCGGTCACGAGGCGACCATCGCCGACCTGTCATCCGCAAACGGAACGTTCGTCAACGGCAAACGGATCGACGCGGATCCGTACCCGCTCGTCCCCGGCGACATGGTGACGATCGGTGACATCGACTTCATCTTCAGGCGATTGTGAGCGCTCGATGCCCGCACTGATCCTCAACATCCTGAAGATCCTGTTCCTCATCCTCATCTTCCTGTTCCTCTGGCAGGTGGCGCTCGCTGTCCGGAGCCACATCGGCACCGGACCCTCCACGAGACGGTCGAAGGGGGGACGCGAACTCGTGGTTCTCCGCGGGGACGCGAAGAAGGGGACAACCGTCCGTCTTCGGCCCTCTGGGCACACGATCGGCCGCAGCGCCGATGCGGACGTAGTCATCGACGACCCCTACGCTTCTGAGTTCCATGCCAGAGTCGAGAGCCATGATGGTGGCACGCTCGTACACGATCTCGGAAGCACGAACGGGACCTATGTCAACGGGCGGCGCATCACCGCACCCACGCCTGCCGGTCAAGGCGATACCGTGCAGATCGGCAAGACCATCCTCGAGGTGAGATGAGATACGTCTGGGCGACTGGCACCCACCAAGGCCGGATCCGCGAACGGAATGAAGACTCGGTGTTTCCCGAGGCTTCCGGCGCCGGCAATGGTCCACTGATCGCGGGTGTCGCCGACGGCATGGGTGGTCACGTCGCAGGCAACATCGCCAGCTCTCTGGCCCTCTCAGTCGCGACCGAGCCGGATCCCGACAGCGACATCGAGATCGCCGACCGTCTCCTCGCCGGCAACGAAGCCATCCGCGAACGCGTTCGCGAAGAGGCGAACCTTGCAGGCATGGGAACCACCATGACGCTCGGTCTCTTCAGCGAGGACGGATCGGCAACGATCGGGCACGTCGGTGACAGCCGCTGCTATCTCCTGCGCGACGGTGAATTGGAACAAGTCAGTTCTGACCACACCGTGGTCTCGGATCTCGTCGCCCTTGGCCACATCAAGCCTGAGGATGTCGACAAGCATCCGCAGCGTCACCTCCTCACCCGATCGCTCGGCCTCGGACCGGTCACGGTCGACACCGAGACGCTGGAACTCCAGGTGGGTGACCGTGTCTTATTCTGTTCCGACGGTTTGACCTCCATGCTCGACGACCGCGAGATCGCAGAGATCCTGGGGTCCGGGAGCGATCTGGAAGCCACCGTGTGGATCCTCATCGAGGCAGCAAATGCAGCCGGCGGGGTCGACAACATCACCGTGGCCATCGTCGACGCGGGTCCATGACGCGCAACACCGAGGCGGCGTTCATCCTTGCCGGGACGGTGCTGGGCTCGGTGGGTGTCGCGATGGTTCAGTTCGCCAACGGCGTGTGGCTCGATTCCGCCGTTGCTCTCACCTTCATCTCCTCCATCATCGCCTTTGGAGCCCTGCACGTCGCCTTCCGGCTGTGGGCGCCCAACGCCAACAACCTGATTCTCCCAATTGCCACATTCCTGACCGCGATTGGGACCATCGAGGTGTTCCGCCTCGACCCCGGCCTCGCCGCCCTTCAGCGGTGGTGGCTGGTCTTCGCAGGTCTCGCCGGTGGCGCCGTCGTCTGGTCGCTCCGGTCGTCAGGCGTGGCGGTGCTCCGGCGCTACCGATACCTGTTCCTGGCAGCAGCGATGGTGTTGCTCCTCCTGCCCCTGCTCCCCGGCTCGTGGCCCATCCACGGGGCCCTGGTGAACGGATCTCGCCTGTGGGTCCGAATCGACCTGCCGTTCGTCGCTCGCGTCCTGTCGTTCCAGCCTGGCGAAGTCGCCAAGGTGCTCCTCACCATCTTCCTTGCCTCGTACCTCGCCGACCGTTCGGAGGCGATGTCGACGGTCTCGCGCACCGTCGGCCCCTTCCGCATCCCGGAACCCCGCCACCTCGGTCCGGTCATTGCGGCCGCTGGCATTGCGTTCGTCGTCCTCGTCTATCAGCGGGACCTCGGGGCATCGCTCCTCCTCTTTGGGCTGTTCATCGGCATGCTCTACGTTGCGACCGGACGGGGCTTCTACTTGGGCATGGGCCTTGTCCTCGTCACCGCGGCGGGCGTGACGGCGTTCCTGCTGTTCTCTCACGTCCAGGTTCGTATCGAGGCCTGGATCAACCCGTTCGCTGACTACGCCGGTGCCGGATACCAGACAGCGCAGGGCCTCTTTGCTATGGGAAGCGGAAGCCTCACCGGATCGGGACTTGGCCTCGGGCGACCGGACCTGATACCGGCCGCCGCCACCGACTTCGTGTTTGCGGCGGTCGGGGAAGAACTCGGGCTTGCCGGATCAATCGCCGTGATCGTCGGATATGGATTCCTCGTCACCGTCGGCTTCGGAATCGCCCTCCGATCGAGGGACCGCTTCCGCAAGTACCTGGCAGCCGGTCTGACGATCCTGCTCGGACTCCAGACCTTCCTGATCATCGCCGGCATCGTCCGACTGTTCCCCATCACAGGGATCACGCTCCCATTCATGTCCTACGGCGGATCATCCCTGCTTGCGTCGTTCCTTATCGCCGCACTGCTGGGGCGGATCTCACATGAGGAGCGCACATGAACGCCCCGCTCCGCAAGATGGCATGGGCGATCCTGATTGGATTCGCCGTGCTGATCCTCGCGACCACGTGGATTCAGGCAGTTGCCGGCCCCGGCTATCGCGACGACCCGCGCAATCCTCGCCTGGTTGCATGGCGCGTCGGAAGGGAACGAGGAGCGATCACGACCGCCGACGCCTTCGTCACCGCCCGCTCCGACCCGAACCCGCGGGATCCACAGACATTCGCGAGGGTCTATCCACCGCTCGACCGCTACGCCCACACCGTCGGTTACGTGTCGGTGCTCTTCGGCTCACGGGGACTGGAACGGGTGCGTGAGGACGACCTCGTGTCGCATCGCGACTCGACGATCTCCGGCATCCTCAACGCCCTCCTCGGCGGTGATCCGCGCCCTCGCGGCCTCCGACTCACCATCGACGACCAACTCCAGCAGGCTGCCGTCGAAGCGCTCGACGGGCAACGTGGATCCATCATTGCCATCGACCCGACGACCGGCGCTGTTCTGGCTTCGGTCTCCACTCCGGGGTTCGACCCGAACCTCCTGGTCGGACCCGGCGCGGGACCGGCCGGCGTCGCACTCGAGGACGACCCGACCCAACCGCTTCTGCACCGCACAATCGCGACGACGTACCCGCCCGGGTCGAGTTTCAAGGTCATCACGACCGCTGCAGCGCTCGAGACCGGGGTTGCAGGTCCCGCTACCGAGTTCCCCGACCCAGTGGAGCTTGAACTGCCGGGGACCAGCGCCACCATCCAGAACTACGACGATGATGTCTGCACGGATGGTGACATGGTCACCCTTGCCGAAGCGTTCGTCCGGTCATGTAACACGACGTTCGCCGCGCTCGGCATGGAGGTCGGAAGCCAGGCGCTCGCCGCAACCGCCGAGGCGTTCGGCTTCAATCAGGAGATCCCATACGATCTGCCCGTTCTCACTTCGGTCTTTCCCGAACCGTCGGAGGTCGCTGAGGATCCTCCCGCTACCGCCCAGAACGCGCTCGGCCAACGCGACGTCCGCGCCACGCCAATTCAGATGGCCCTGGTGGCGGCGGCAGTTGCGAACGAGGGCAACATCATGGTTCCGTATGTCGTCGGCGACGTCTTCACCCATGACGGAAGGATCGAGTCCACGACTGAACCCGAGATCTGGCGCAGAGCCGTCAGCCCCGCGACCGCTGCGGTCCTCACCGATCTGATGGAGCAGACCGTGATCTCGGGCACGGGCCGCAACGCAGCGGTTCCGGGCGTGCGCGTGGCCGGCAAGACCGGCACGGCACAAGTGACCGGAGCGGCGCCCGATGTCTGGTTCATCGGTTTCGCTCCCGTCAATCCGGAGCCGGGAGAACGCCAGATCGCCATCGCCGTGGTGCTCGAAGACGGCGGTCCGGCGGGCGAGACCGCGTCGGGTGGTTCGATTGCAGCGCCGATTGCTGCAGATCTATTCGGGGTGTACCTGGAGTGAGCTACGAGCTACCAGCTACCGGCTACCAGCAGGACAAAGGTGTCGGCTCACGAAACGCGCCGCGCCATATCCCGTACCGTCGGTACCATCGTTGAACGACATGCAAGATCGCGTTCTCTCAGACCGGTATCGCGTCACATCCCACCTCGCACGGGGCGGGATGGCCGACGTGTACGAGGCCGAAGACACCCTCCTCAACCGACGGGTCGCGGTCAAGGTTCTGCACGCCAACTACGCGTCGGATCAGGCGTTCGTCACCCGTTTCAAGCGTGAGGCGCAAGCCGCAGCAAACCTGAGTCACCCCAACATCGTGGCCATCTACGACTGGGGCCAGGACGGCGCGACCTACTACATGGTCATGGAGTTGATCGAGGGTCGCACGCTGCGCGAGATCCTCAAGGCCGAGGGGGCGCTGCTCCCCAGGCGCGCAGCGGAGATCGCCGCCGAGACTGCCGCCGCCCTCACCGTCGCCCATCAGGCCGGCGTCGTCCACCGCGATATCAAACCCGGCAACATCATGGTGACCAACGACGGAGCTGTGAAAGTCACCGACTTCGGGATCGCCCGCGCACTTGACGACTCCGAAGAGTTGACCCGCACCGGTGCCGTCATCGGGACCGCGACATACTTCAGCCCCGAGCAAGCTCAGGGCCTCCCAGCCGACGGCAGGTCCGACGTCTACTCACTCGGCGTCGTCCTCTACGAGATGCTGACGGCGCAGCCTCCGTTCACCGGCGAGAGTCCGGTCGCGGTTGCCTACCAGCACGTCTCCGAGTACGCCCCACCGTCAGATCAGGTCAACACCGATGTCCCGTCGGATCTTTCGACAATCGACGAGACCGCCATCGCCAAGAACCCGGATGACCGGTACGCCACGGCGGCGGACATGCGTTCCGACCTCCTGCTGTTCCTCTCCGGCCGCCAACCCGTTGTCGTCGGCGCCGCGGCCGCCGCAGCCGCCACGGCCCTGGTTCCGCCCCCCGCCACGGTGCCACCGGACGAAACCGCACGGGTCGTCGCGTACCAAACCGAGGAGTCGACAACCGGTCAGGGAACCTATGTGGCAGCCGTCGTCGCGCTGCTGGCACTCCTCGCGGTCGGTGTGTTCATCCTGTTCCGCCTCTTCACCGGCGGAAGCAGCGAAGGGGACCTCGTCATCGTTCCCGACCTCAAGCTCGTCCCGGCCGAGACCGCGTTCCAAACACTGCAGGATCTCGACCTCAAAGTGACCAGCCGACTCGAGAACAGCGACACCATTCCGACGGGTGTCGTCATCCGAACCGACCCGGTCGCCGGGAGTGCCGTCGAAAAGGGCTCGTTCGTCTCGGTATTCGAGTCTGCCGGTGCCGAGCAGTTCACCGTGCCCCAGGTCGAAGGCGAGACCGAGGAGGTAGCGAGGGCCCTCATCGAAGCGCAGGGATTCCAGGTTGGACGAATCACCGACACGCTCACCGAGGACATCCCCGAGGGGACCGTGACTGCACAGAATCCGGCCGGCGGCACGCCCGCTGCAGCCGGATCCCTGGTCGACCTCGTGGTCTCGCGAGGTCCGTTCTCCGTCGAAGTCCCCGACGTTTCCGGCATGTCCGCCGAAGGAGCGCAGTTGGAACTCGCCCGAGCCGGATTCACCAACGTCGTCACCGGCGCCGAGTTCTCGTCAGAAATCGCCGAAGGTTTCACCATCAGAACGGAGCCGGAGGCCGGCCGGACCGTCGGCCGCGACGACACCATCACCGTCTTCATCTCCGATGGGCCGGAACCGACCACCGTCCCCGGGCTCGTCGGGGAATCGATAGGTAACGCGACGACGCTGGCTCTGGAGGCGAACCTCGTGCTCGTCGACGGCGGAACCGTCGAGGTGAGCGCGGTGAGCGGACTGACGGGACTGGTAGCCGATCAGTCCCCGGGCGCCGGAGAGACCGTGGAGGTCGGGACGGATGTCCGTGTCAGGGTGGGTGTCCTCAGAAAGGTGACGGTCCCCGATTTCGGCGGTATGAACCAGGCACAGGCTGAGGCCAAGGCGTCCGACGTCGGCCTCATCGCCGTCTTCCTCGGCGATATCGAGGTTGCCGACCCGAGCCTGATCGGCAAGGTCGTCGACCAGGATCCTGCCATGGGAACGTCTGTCGACGACGGTTCTTCCGTGGGGTTGTTCCTCGGCAAGGAGCAGGCGACGACCACAACATCGTCGACCACGACCACGACCACGACGCCCACCACGACGACATCGACCACGACGACGACCGCGCCGTGACCGTCGTCCCGTTGGAAGAGGCGCGGAACGCCGCCCTGTTCGCCTGGTACCTCGATCAGCAACGGACCTTGCCGTGGCGCGGCGAGGCCGACCCGTACCGAATCCTCGTCTCCGAAGTCATGCTCCAGCAAACCCAGGCGACTCGCGTCGTTCCCTTCTACGAGCGGTTCGTCACCCGGTTCCCAACCGTCGAGGCACTCGCATCTGCCGTGCTCCAGGATGTCCTCGATGCATGGACCGGTCTCGGCTACAACTCGCGAGCGCTGCGCCTCCGAGATGCCGCCCGAATCATCAAAGAGAACGGATGGCCGACGACCCCTGAAGCCCTGTCGGAATTGCCGGGCGTCGGCCCGTACACGGCAGCGGCCGTGGCTTCCTTTGCGTTTGGCGCGGAGGTGCCTGCCGTCGACACAAACCTGCGACGGGTCCTGAGTCGCTGGCACGGCGAATCGCTCAACGGCGCCGCACTCGAGACCGCAGCGAAGACCGCCCTCGGCGAACCGGCCGACGAGTGGAACCAGGCGATGATGGATCTCGGGGCCATGCTGTGTGTTCCAAAGAGTCCCCGCTGCACGGTCTGCCCGGTCAAGGACTGGTGCTCGGGGCCCGCTGCGTACCGGCCGCCAACCGCTCAAGGGCGCTTCGAGGGCTCCGCACGCCAACTCCGCGGCGCCATCATCCGGACACTGGTCCGACACACGGCGACGATCGAGCACATCGTGTCGCAGGTCGGATTCCCAGCCCCGGATACGGAAGCGGCCCTCGCGGACCTGATGTCGGAGGGCCTCATCGAGCGAACTGCAGCCGGCACCTACCAAATCGCCGATTGACACGTCAGGCTGGCGACTAGCGACGAGCGACTGGTGACTCCAGGAAGTTCGCGAGCAACTGTCTCCCAACCATCGTCATGATCGACTCGGGATGGAATTGCACCCCTTCGATCGGGAGGTCCCGGTGGCGGACGGCCTGTACGACGCCATCTTCGGATCGAGCGGTGACCTCGAGGACGTCGGGAATGGAGGTGGCGGCGAGTGAGTGATAGCGGGTCGCTTCGAACGGATCGGGGAGACCAGTGAAGATCCCGCGGCCATCGTGGTCGATGATCGAGACCTTTCCGTGACGGGGTTCTGGGGCACGGCCCACCTCCCCACCGAAGGCCGTCACGATCGTCTGATGGCCGAGGCAGACGCCGAGCGTCGGGATCTCGGTGCCGATGGTGTTCAGGTAGTCGACGCAGTAGCCCGTGTCGTTGGGCGTGCCGGGTCCCGGTGAGATCACGAGGCGGTCAGGGTTCAGCTTCGCTCCCTCGAACGGGGGGAGTTCATCGTTGCGCAGCACGATAGGTTCAGCACCGAGGTCGCCGAAGTACTGCACGAGGTTGTAGGTGAACGAGTCGTAGTTGTCGAGAACGAGAACCCTCATCCGATCGTCCCTCCGGTGTCGAGCAGGTTCGTGCCGATCCAGTCGTAGACGAAGAACAGGGCCACAAGCGCAACCAGCGCGACCAAGACGGCGATCACAACCTTGACAGCCATCGGTCCGGGAAGGGAGAGGAACCATTGCTTCATGCGTATATCGCCTCGAAGTTGGGGCCGTCTACCAGTTCGGCCAACACGATCAGCCGCTGTCGCGACGAGAACTTCGGATGGCAGGTCGTGAGCGTGAGCCATGCTCCGTCACGGGGTTCGGTCACCCACAACTCGGTTGGACGGACGATGATCAACTCGCGGACCTCATAGGTATTGACTCCGACCGCTGTCTCGACCTCGATGCGGTCTCCGGGATTCAGCGTATCCACATCATGGAATGGTGCCCCATATGTGGTGCGGTGTCCCGAGATCACCGAATTGCCGGGCATGCCGGGCATGGGGGTGTGTGGCATGTGGCCTGCGCCGTTCTTCAGGTCGCCGACACGCACGCCCTCGACGACCGCCCATCCCTCTTGCAGGGCTTCGATCGTAGGGATCCGAATGACGGCGAAGGCACTTCCGAGTTCGGGGGCCGACTCCACGGCAATGATTCGGGGAGCGCGGCCGGTGGGAACGCCGTTGTCGTTCGTCGAACCGCTGGCACCGTCGACGATGGTCCCCGATCCACCGGAGCCGTTCGTCGAAGCGGGCGGCACGTAGAGCTCTTCCGTGATCTCCGCCGTGGCGAAGTGCTCCGTCGCCTCTTCCCCGAGAGCCTCCTGGTGCTGCTCGGCGAACCAAGACGTCACGAACAATTGCTGGACCACGAAACCGAGGATCAGGACACCGACGATGATGCTCGTCCAGCCGACGGCTCGGATGACGCGGGTCAATAACCCCCGCGACGTGGGGGCCGATTGTTCGACCAGAGGTGCCGGCGCATCATCCATGATGGGGCAGCGTACCGACGGGACCAGACAACGAGGCCCTTGTCTCCGTTGGGAAGTATCCGATAGACCGCTACGCTTGCCGCATGCCAGTCTCGAAGGGCCGCAAGAAGGCCAACAAGCGACCGACCCCACCGAAGAAGCCGGCCGTCACTGAGGTCCACGACAAGGGCACGTCGCCCACGTGGTACGTCGCCACGATGTTCGGCCTCATGGCCCTCGGAATCGTGCTGATCCTCCTCAACTACATGGGAATCCTGCCTGGCGGCACGTCGAACATGTACCTCCTCGGCGGTCTGGCGATGATCGGTGTGGGCTTCGCCATGACCCTCAACTACCGGTAGCGAACACCCCTTCGTTCGCGATCCCGCGGTTCCGTTCAGATGGGAACTACACGCGTGTAGTTATCCCCGGTTTGATCCACAGCGTGGGGAGAACTCCCGAAGACCCTTCCCTACACGGGGTCCATGACCTCGCGACAATGCTTGGGCGGTTCGGGAGCAGCATCCTGCAAATGGGTAACGGTCAGCCTCATCCCGCAGACCGAGCAGCGATAGTCGGCCTCCACTTCGTGCACGCGGTCCGGGTCCGGTTCGGGCGGAGGGCCGTTGGCAATCATCCGGACGATCGCCACCGTCCCGGCGAAGATCGCGAGGCCGACGACAAGGGCGATCGCGACAACCACGACTACGCCGACAACTCGAGGATGGTGCCGTTGGCCGTGCCGCCGCCCTCGCACATCGTCTGGACGCCGTATCGGGTGCCCGTGCGCTCCATCTCGTGAAGCAGCGTCGTCATCAGGCGAGCACCTGACGCACCGAGGGGATGGCCGAGGGCGATCGCTCCCCCATTCACGTTCACACGGTCCCAATCGGCCCCGGTGTCCTTCAACCAAGCGCCGATGACGGAAGCGAACGCTTCGTTGACTTCGAAGAGTCCGACGTCGTCGACCGACAATCCGGCCTTCGCCAGCACCATCTCGGTCGCCGGGATGGGGCCGGTGAGCATCGTCACAGGATCGGTACCGACGACGGAGAACGCCTTGAAGGTCGCCCTGGGCCTCAGGCCGAGCTCTGTCGCCTTCGATTCGCTCATGATGAGCAGCGCCGCCGCTCCGTCTGTGATCTGCGACGAGTTCCCTGCCGTGACCACACCGTCTTCTCTGAAGGCCGGCCTGAGGTTTCCGAGGACCTCGAGCGTCGTGGAGGGACGGATGCCCTCGTCGAGGGTCATGTCAACGCCAATGCCGTCGGCCCTCACCTCGATCGGGATGATCTGTGACTCGAACCGGCCCTCCACTGTCGCACGGTGCGCGCGCATCTGCGAGTCGTGCGCGATCCGGTCGAGGTCTTCTCGCGTGAGGTTCCACTGTTCGGCGATCATCTCCGCTGAGATGCCCTGAGGAACGAGTTGGCGGTCGTATCGGTCGGACATCTTGGAGCCGAACGGCTTGCCTGGTCCTTGGGAGAACGAGATGCCCATCGGGACGCGGGACATCGACTCGACGCCAGCGGCAACGACCACGTCGTACTCGCCGGCCATGACGCCTTGCGCCGCGAAGTGTGCCGCCTGTTGGCTGGATCCACATTGGCGGTCGAGTGTGACGCCGGGCACCGACTCGGGCCACCCGGCACCAAGCGCCGCGTTCCGGCCGACGTTGAAGGTCTGCTCACCCACCTGCGAGACGCACCCCATGATCACGTCATCGACCAGAACGGGGTCGAGGCTGTTCCGTTCGGCGAGTGCCGTCAGCGTCTCGGCAGCGAGGTCGACGGGATGCCAATCGGCGAGGAGCCCGTTCCGTCTCCCCATGGGTGTCCGCACGGCATCAACGATCACCGCGGTCTCCACCGGAAACTCCCTCGCTTGCGAGCGTGGAGACGATCGGACTCGAACCGACGACCCCCTGGTTGCAAACCAGGTGCTCTCCCAACTGAGCTACGTCCCCGCGTGGCCAGAAGTGTACCGACCAAGCGGACATGACGACTGGCTCAGAACTTGAACACCATGAAGATGACACCAACAAAGAGCAATCCGCTGCGGACGTGGCCGGCCATCGACACCTGGTTGATGAGTCCTGGAACCGCGTCAGAGGATGCCTCGGGGTCGGTGACGAGTTCCTCGACCCGATCGATGCGCGGCGTGGCATAGAACAGGTCGATGACGACGGCGACGACCGCGACGATGATTCCAACGGTGACCCATACCGTTTCGAACTCCCATCCCGGGACGATGAAGACGAGCCAGAAGCCGAACACAATCGTGGCGATCCCGGCAACGTTGAACAGGCGCCGGTTCGCGGCACCGACTCTGCGGAACAGTCCGATGAGCGCTCCCTCATCTCCGCCGCGTCCGGCAGCCGCCATCAGTGCCTCGACGTATATCGAGCCACCCATCCAGATGATGACCGCAATGATGTGGAAGAACATGATCCAGTGGCGCACGCGAGCTCCTTGTACCGGTGATCAGCGAGAGGCTACTACTCGGACTTGGTGGCGAGTCGAAGAGCATCGTCGATCATTCGACCTGCGCTCGACGGATCATCGAACTCCACGATCGGGATGTCCCCCACGGCAGCGCGCACCGTGGCCACCGCAGCATCGCGCAGATGGACATCGACGGCGACGGCCGCAACCGAGCGTCGTCCGAGAATGCGCTCTGCATCGACAGGAGCGAACGCGGCGAGGGTTCGATACCCGTGTTCGACAACACCGCGAACGGCGATGTCGAGCCGTGGCTCTTCGCTCCCTACAACGAGCACCGATCCGCGGGCCTCCACGCGACCGACCGATCGAGAACGGTCGATGACCTCGACCAGGCGACCAAGCATCGCCTTCAGTTCAGCTCGCACACCGTCGTCGTTGAGTCCGGTGCCGTCAAAACGTTGGAAGGCACGAGCGACCATGACCTGCGGGTCGGCAACGATGCAAAGACTGTTGTGCGAGAGGACGTCGCGAAGGTGCTTCTGCGAGCGGGCCGTGCCAGAACCACCGCCTGCTCCGATGATCGCAGCGGGCTTGAAATCCAGCGGAGATCCCGGCCCGAGCGAGAGCCAGTCCACCGCGTTCTTCATCGCTCCGGTGACCGACCAGTTGTACTCGGGCGTGGCGAAGACGATCCCGTCGGCCCGGTCCACGACGGATCGTAGGGCCACCACCGGCGCCGGCATCGTGCCGTCGGTGACGTCGTCCGCGTTGTACAGGGGGATATCGGTGATGGAAACCACCTCGGCCGTGACGCCGTCTGGCAGGTCCTCAAACGCCGCTCGCAGCAGAGCCGTGTTGAGTGAACCGGCCCGCAGACTGCCCGAGATGCCGATCAAGTGCGTGAAAGTCATGAGTTCATCAATCTCCAGGGCTGGTCAGGCTATTCCCCGTCTGGCCTCTAGGCCTCCTGTGTTGCTATCGTTCCCGCTCCGCGGGCCCATAGCTCAGCCTGGTTAGAGCGCATCCCTGATAAGGATGAGGTCCCTGGTTCAAATCCAGGTGGGCCCACCAATCAAACCCCTTGCCCCGCAAGGGGTTTCGGTTGTCTACCTGTGAACTCCACCAACTCCCGATCCCGCTGCGTCCACACCGCGTCCACAGCAGCGGTACGCCACACCTTGTCGAGACGATCCGCGGCAGCCTCATCGAGCCCCTCGAAGGGGTGTCCATAGGTATCGAGGGTGGTCTTGATCGACGCGTGACCGAGCCGTCCCTGGATGACTCTCGGGTGTTCACCCACGGCGATGAGAAGCGCGGCATGTGTATGTCGGAGATCGTGGAAGGTACACGGCTCCTCGACCGACGCTCGGACTGCCGGGAGCCATATTCGTCGCCGGAAGTTCGTACGTCGGATCGGGCCACCCGACGGTGCCGTGAACAGGAAGCCCGAGCCATCGGCATGTGCAGCGAGGTGCTGCGCCAACTCCTCGACAACGAACGACGGCACTGAGACAGTCCGGCGAGAGGCGTCCGACTTCGGTGGTTTGACCATGAACTGCCCTCGGATCTCAGGGAGGCTTTCCTCCACTCGGATAGTCCTCCGCAGGGCGTCGAATCGATCTATCCGAAGGGCGGCAAGTTCACCAAGACGTAGCCCTGTGTATGCCGCGGCCAGGATCATCGCTCGGTAGCGCTCGTCGACGGCCCCGGCCAGAGCCTTGATCTCTGCCGGCTCGAGAATCCTCATCGCCGGGGAGGTGAGCTTGGGGAGCTTCACGTTCCTACATGGCGATAGCGGGATGAGCCAACTATCCACTGCGTCGGACAGTGCGGCAGCGAGGAGCTGGTAGGCCTTGCGGGTAGTGGCCGGCGCTGAGCCGTTGTCGGCGAGGTCCGCAACCCACCGTGCGACATGCGCCGGCCGTAGCCGCCCGATCGGAACGGTACCGAATGTGGGGAGCACGTGATTGCGAATCGAGGCTTCGTCACGGAGCCGCGCCTGTGGACTCAGATTCCTCCGTGTGGCCTTCCATTCCCGGATCCATCCGGCGAGCCGGGTCCGGCCAAGACGAGGGTCGGTATAGCGCCCGCGGAGCTTGTCGGGTCGGACTCCAGGCCGACGAGGTATTGGCTGGCGTCTACTCTGCGGTCGAAGTTCTTGGAACGGTCCTTGCCAGACGGATCCCGCCACCGTGCTTGCCAGCTCTCCTGGCCGGATCGATGCCTCACCTTTCGTACCGAACCCACGTCGTCCACCTCCTGGAGCTCCTTCGCCGACCGTACCCCCATGTCCAAGGTGGTGTCGGCGTCGCAGCCCCAGGTTGTCAAAGCGAGCCAATCTCCTGAGTACGAGCCGTCGGTGACGTTGATTTCTGGATCAAGCGACAACGACTGTTCGGCGAAATACCCCGGGGCGGCTGTGCCATCCCTAGCCGCTTGAGCATCGGTGAACGCAGTTACATACGTTGATGTCACCGAATAGAACCCGTACGAGATCGGTCCTGGGCTATGACCCGCAGCACTCGTGGCGGGATCACGTTTCGGTCGGGTAGCACGCCCTTTGTGGGGTCTCGGTCAATCTGAAGCAATCTCGCAAGAGATGGTGACCCCGGTGAGGAGTTCGTAGCCGGCTGAGAGTGCTTCGCAGCTGGTGTCATCGATGCGGAAGTCGACCTTGTAATCACCCTGCTGGATGCCCCACATGAAGATCTCGGCGGCATGCTCGGTGGCCCTTTGCTCCCAGTTGACATCACGGGATGACCACTCGTCGAGCCCCCGCAGCTCGGTGAATGCCTCGATGTCCTCCGCTGCGGTGTTCTGGTCGATCCAGGCATGAGCCAACTCGTGAAGGAGGGTGCGTCGCCGCCATGCCTCCTCGACCATTGGGTTCTCGTGCGTGGCACACACCACGACGGTGGCCAAGGCCTCGTCGGAAAAGTAGGTGCGGCCCCTGACACCGCCGCAGGCTTCCATGTTGCGATGGAACTCGATGCCGGCCACCGGGACCTCGAACCCGGCTGCGGAGAAGAGATCCTCGGTCCACATGTATGCAGCCTCGTCGGCCGCTCCAGCGAAGATCGGCTGCTGAGCCTCTGCCGTCTTCGTCGTGGTCGTGAAGCTGGGGCGGACGGCTGTTGTGGCCTCTGCTTCTGGGAGGAAGGGAGTCAGCAGTGCTCCGAAGAGGAGGGTCATGATGATGGTGCTGCGGGTGGTGTGTGTAGCCATACCCGCAGCGTCTGAAATGGGTCTGAAGCTGGGTTATGGCGAACGAAGCGGGGGCTTTGGTCGGCTTAGGCGGGACTTAGCTGACTTCGAAAAACCTGCTCTGACCTGGGATTTCTCGATGGAGCACTCACCCGCTTAAGTTGTAGCTAAGTCGGCTGCGGCAGAGTCAAGGCTGTTACAGACACGCAACGCGCACAGGTTGGAAGAGGGTTCGTATGCAATACCGGCTACTGGGCAAGTTCGACGTCCTCCGGGACGGCGTTGCGGTTGATGTTGGGACGTATCGGCAGAAGTCGTTGCTGGCATTCCTGTTGACGAAGCCGAACACGATCGTCTCGACGGATCAGATCATCGATGCGTTGTGGGGAGAGGAAGCGGGGGCGGACAAACAGAACGCGCTGTGGGTGCACATCTCGGCGTTGCGCAAGGCGTTGGAGCCGGGTCGAGAGAAGCGCTCGGAGGGAACCATCCTGCTGACTCGAGCCCCGGGCTATCTGTTGCAGGTCGATCGGCAGGATGTGGATGCTCTGCGGTTCGAGCAGATGGCCGCCGAGGGTCGGGCGCTCGCCGAGACGGATCCCGCTGCCGCGTCATTGGTTCTGGGCGAGGCTCTGGCGTTGTGGCGGGGGCACGCCTACGAGGACTTCATATATGAGGCGTTTGCGTCGGCCGAGATCGCCCGATTGGAGGAACTCCGGTTGGAGACCGTCGAGGCGCGCATCGATTCCGACTTGCGTCGGGGCATGGCGGGCGAGCTGGTCTCGGAGCTGGAGAGCCTGATTCGGCAGTACCCGCTGCGGGAGCGGTTCACCGGGCAGGCGATGCTTGCCCTCTATCGCTCGGGTCGGCAGGCGGAGGCCTTGCGGCTGTACCAGTTCCTGAAGTCCCGGCTCGGCGAAGAACTGGGAATTGAACCATCGTCGCAGATCCGCAAGCTCGAGGAGCAGATTGTCACCGGGGATCCGGCACTCGAGCCTGCAAGCACTCTTCAGGTGGCAGGAAGAGGCCCGCAGCCGGGTCTGGCGGTGCGGGGCTACGAATTGCGGGACAAACTGGGTGAGGGCGGCTATGGAGTTGTCTATCGCGCCTACCAGCCCACCGTCGGGCGTGAGGTCGCCATCAAGGTGATCCGACCCGAGTTGGCCAACGATCCCACCTTCATCCGCAAGTTCGAGGGCGAAGCACAGCTCGTGGCCCGGCTGGAGCATCCCCATATCGTTCCGCTGTATGACTATTGGCGGGAGCCGGGCGCGGCCTATCTGGTCATGCGGCTGATGGGCCGGGGCAATCTGGGCGACATCATCGATTCCACCGCGCTCAGTGCCGACCGAGCGGCAAAGGTCATCAAACAGATTTCCAGTGCGCTTCATGCCGCCCATCGCAGCGCCGTGGCACACGGAGATATCAAACCGGAGAACATCCTGATCGACGGTGCCGGCAATGCGTTCCTCGCCGACTTTGCGATCGCGCTCGGAGCCGGCGACGGGAAGCCAGGGCGGATTCTGGATGCGCCATACGCTTCGCCTGAGCAGCTGGCGGATGGTGCGGCTTCGCTCTCTGCCGATGTCTACAGCTTCGGGGTGGTAATGGCGCAGGCGATCACCGGCCTGCATGGTGAACCCGCCCAGGTCATTGGGGCGTTGCCGCCGGCAGTAGCTCGAGTGATAGAGAAGGCGACAGCGCTCGACCCGACGGCGCGCTACGACGACATTAATGCTTTTGCGGCCGATGCCATCAGAGAGCTGACCGGTGCCGAGGAGGTGTCGGAGCCATTCGACGGCGGGGAGGTGGAGAACCCGTATATGGGGTTGCGTCCGTTCGATCAAACGGATTCGGCCTTGTTCTTCGGACGGGACCGGCTGGTGACCCGGCTGGTGACCCGCCTCGGCGAACCGGGACAGCGCAGCCGTCTGGTGGCAGTCGTCGGTCCCAGCGGCAGTGGCAAGTCGAGCCTGGTCAAGGCCGGGCTGCTGCCGGCCCTCCGTCAGGGAGCCCTTCCCGGCTCCGACGAGTGGTTTGCCATCGATATGACTCCGGCGCCGCACCCGTTCGAGGAACTGGAAAGTGCCCTGATGCGGGTCGCGGTGGATCCGCCGCCGACTTTGCTGGAGCAGCTTGCCGGCAGCGAGACCGGGTTGCGCCGGGTCGTCCGGCAGCTACTCCCTGAGGGATCCCAGTTGCTGCTTGTCGTCGACCAGTTCGAGGAGCTGTTCACTCAGGTTGATCAAGAGACGGCTGACCGCTTCATGGGCACGCTGGTCGAGACGGTGCGGGATCCGCACAGCAACATACGGATCGTGATTACGTTGCGGGCCGATTTCTACGACCGACCGCTCCGGCATCGCGGGCTGGGGGAGCTACTGCGCGAAGGCACGGAAGTCATTACGCCGATGTCTCCAGAAGAACTGGAGCAGGCGATCACCCGGCCGGCGGCTACGGTGCGAGTTGCCTTCGACCCCGCCCTGGTCGCTCAGCTCGTCACCGATGTGGTCGACCGGCCGGGGGCACTGCCCCTGTTGCAGTTCACCCTCACCGAGCTGTTCGACAACCGCACCGCGGCCACCATCCCCCTCGCCTCCTATCAGGCAGTTGGGGGTGTCTCCGGAGCGTTGGTCGCCCGCGCCGACGGGCTTCTGGCCGGTGTCAGCCCAACAGCGCAGGACGCTGCCCGCCAGGTCTTCTTGAGGTTGGTGACCCTCGGCGAAGGCGCCGAGGACACCCGGCGACGTGTCCTGGAAGCCGAACTGCACCAGCTGGCAGTCGAGAGCAAGGACCTCGACCAGATCCTCCAAGTCTTCGGACGGCATCGCCTGCTCAGCTTCGACCGGGACCCGGTGACCCGCGGACCGACTGTCGAGATCTCACACGAAGCGCTCCTCACCCAATGGAAGCGACTACGCAACTGGATCGACGACGCCCGCCACGACGTCCGAAGCCAGCGTCGGCTGGCCCAGGCGATGGGAGAGTGGATCGGGGCTGGCCGCACTGCCAACTACCTGCTACACGGCGGTCAACTCGACCAACTCGCCGGCTGGGCCACCGTCACAACGCTGCCGCTGAGCGCCCCCGAATCCGAATTCCTCCAGGCAAGCCTGACAGAGCGGGACCGGGCCGAACGAGAGAAGCGCGAGCAAGCAGAGCGCGCAACCGAAGCGGAACGACGTGCCCGGCAACGCCTCCGGCTCCTCAGCATCGTCGGCATCGCCGCCGCGGTTGTAGCCGTCCTGGCGGTCTTTGCGTTCCTGCAGCGGCAGGCAGCTCGTGACTCGGAAGCCGAAGCGGTGACAGCGCAAGCCGAGACAGAGATCGCTCTCGACCGCGCCGTTGTGGCCGAAGAAGAGGCCCGGGCAGCCGAAGCGACGGTCGAGCAATCACGAAGGTCCCTCCAATTGGCCAGCGAGGCGAATCGGTCACTGGATGATGACCCCGAGCTTTCACTGCTCCTGGCAATCGAAGCGGCCCGGGCCACCGCCGACAGTGGTTTTGTCACCGCCGAAGCTCTTGATGCTCTGCATTGGGCGATTCAGTCCAACCAACTTGTGTATCCGGCAACGACCGAGACGGAGGTCGCGGTGCGCCCCGGCCCGCTCGGGACGGTAGGTGTGTTTGCACTGAAAGCTGATCGGCTTGCGGAGCTAGCTTTCTCGGCAGCCGGCCGTTCATTCACCGCGACCGAATGCGCACAGTACTTCCCCGATGAACCATGCCCCGACCCATCGGAGCCTCTGCCACCCGAGCTTGGCATATTTGGAGGCGAACAAGCCTACGGAATCGTGCCCAATGCTCCAGGCGCGTTGGAGGGAACCTCGATGTCAATGGTTTCTTCTCTGCTTGATACCGAGGGGCTGAGGAACGAATTGCGGCACTTTGAGGACGAGACGGGAATCAACCTCTCCTATGAGTTTGTGGGTGACACCGTGTCAACGCTCGCCAATCTCAGCGATGAGGGCGAGAGGCTTCCCGAACTGACCCAGTGGCCACAACCTGCAGCCGTCGCCTTCGGAGCGGATCAAGGTTGGCTTGTCGATGTCTCATCGTATGTCGGCGCCGAAGACATTGCCGAGGCATTCGGTTCATATCTGGCTTCTCTGGTACGAGGCGACAGCGAGGGTGCAATGCCCGCTACAGGCGGATCGATCTATTCCATTCCCGCTGATGTCGATGTCAAGGGTCTCGTGTATTACCCGCGTGCCAAGTTCGAGCAAGCCGGATACCAGATACCGAAGACCTGGAACGAGCTAATCGATCTTTCCGAGCAGATGGTCCTAGACAGCCGCACCCCATGGTGTGTTGCGTTCGAGTCGCCGGGTTTCTCCAGCGGATGGCCGGGGACGGACTGGATCGAGAGCCTTCTCCTCCGAGTCGGAGGCGTCGATATCTCCGATAAATGGGCATCGCACCAGATTCCCTTCGATGCACCGGCCGTCGCGTCTGCTGCAGCCATGTTTGACGAGATAGTGAGCGGAGAGGATTTCATTCGGGGCGGGCGAGGTCTGATCAGCCAGTTGAACTGGGCTCTCGATGTTGTTGACCCTCTTCTGAGGGACGACCCGCAGTGCTGGATGGCTCTCCGATCTGACTACCTGCTCGGGTTCTTGCCGGCCGGGACGGAGATCGGCGTGGATGTCGACTTCTTCGCGTTGCCACCCATTGATGCCGGCGCCGCCATACCCGTCACTGGTGGGGGAAGCTTCTTGGGAGTGACAGTCGATCGCCCCGAGGTACGAGCGTTCATGCAACAACTGCTGTCGGCCGAATGGGGAGAGATCTGGGCGGCGTCCGCCGAGTCCGAATTCCTGTCGCCGAATCTCGAGTTTGACGTCGATCGCTACGGCGCAGATGTAGATGAGTCACAACGGGAGGTGCGACGGGCCCTCGGATCTCTAGCTCACGAGAGTCTTGTTGCCGGTCTTTGGCGCTTCGATGCCAGCGATTTGATGCCGCCGCAGATCGGTTCCCTAGGGGCTGAGGGGCCGGGCGCCTTCTGGCAAGGCATGCTGGACTGGGTCGACGGCGTGAGAACGAGGGACCAGGTCCTCTCCGACATCGAAGCCGCCTGGGTTGCCCTCGAGGAGGAGGGTGCGGGGGGCTAGAGCAGGCTCGGCCAATTGGCATGATCTCTCGGTCCGTCTCCGCGCGGTTCGGCACCGATCGCTGTGGCTCAGCTCGCACGCTGCCCTCCAGGAGTACACGGACAGCCGCAGCCCCCGCGGCCGGCGGTGACTCGCGTGCACGCCGCGTGCACATGAGAACGAAAAGCGAGCCAAAACGCTGCGCAGCGTTGAGAGGTTTACCCCGTTGTGCCATAAGGGATTTCGCCGGATCGCCAGTGGCCGCCCAACCCCATGATCATCCCTGATAAGGATGAGGTCCCTGGTTCAAATCCAGGTGGGCCCACAAAACCGCCGCTTCACTTCCGTCGAGTCTTGACCAGCCTCGACGTCGTGCCCTGAAGATCCGCCTTCAAGCACCCCCGGCTCGCACCCACGCGCATCATCGGCTCCCAGAGCGATCCGCCAACCCGTAGAAGGTTCAAATCCAGGTGGGCCCACAAAACCGCCGCTTCACTTCCGTCGAGTCTTGACCAGCCTCGACGTCGTGCCCCGAAGATCCGCCTTCAAGCACCCCCGGCTCGCACCCACGCGCATCATCGGCTCCCAGAGCGATCCGCCAACCCGTAGAAGGTTCAAATCCAGGTGGGCCCACAAAACCGCCGCTTCACTTCCGTCGAGTCTTGACCAGCCTCGACGTCGTGCCCCGAATCGTCTCAACCCGAACCAGGCGACTCGCAACTTCGACCGACAACGGTCCGCTCTTTGCGTTTGTCCCGAACCCCCGTCCTATTCCTTCCCCTCAGGGGAAGGTGGCAGCCTCAGTTCAGGCCTGCTCTGCAGGCCTGAACTGAGGCTGACGGAAGGGGTCTCTCGAGATCGTAGAGAGGTGGAGATCCCCTCCGCCCCTCGCCGCGCTCGAGCCACCTCTCCCTGAAACGGAGGAATCCGAGAGAGGTTCTGCCGAGATCCGTCTCCTCTCTACTGGCCTGATTGGTAGGCGGAGCCGATCAGTTCAGATCCTTCGGGATAGGACCCGATGGCGCAATAGATGTCGGTGTCTCCCGTGTTCCAAACGTCCTCTGCCGGCCCCCACGGCACGATCGAGTAGATCGACGATTCGAAGTCGATCTCAACGTAGGTGGGGAACATGGCGAGGCAGGCTTCCGCCCCCGCTTCCCAAATGGCCTCGTCACCCGGGAACGGCCCGCCTTCGAGTTCGATGATGTCGTACAGCTCAAACATGTGAGGAAGGTCGCATGACGTGGGCTGCCACGGACTTCCGGCAAGGAAGAGGTCCTTGTTCTCCAGATCGAGGCAGGTCCCGACGGTTGGACGGGTGAATGCAGCGTCAGCGTCACCACCATCACTGCCATCATCTCCCCCCTCGCCGGGATCGACCGGCTCCGCGGGAGGATCCACTGGCTCGCCGGAGGCGGTGCCGTCGGCGGGGTCGGGCGCCTGGCCGGGGACGGGAGCGAGGACCTTCTCCGTGTTGAGTGTGCCCTCGAGGTACACCCCTTCGGAGATGCGCCAGACCTCGATCTGCAGGGCGTCGCTCTCCTCATGGCCCCGCAGCACGTCGCAGTAGTCCGACATGGTGCCGTCCGTGGCGGGAATGATGCCTTCGATCTCGGTGACAGCATCGCCGCCGCGGATGCCCAGGAGGTCAGCAGGCGATCCAGAGCCGACCGAGTGGACCCAGATACCGGAGCCATCGTCCGGGTCGTTGATGGCGGTTCCGTTGATGCCAATAGACGCAACGTCGACGCCTGTCGAGAGCTTCGCTATGACGGGTTGCGCTTCACTGTGACCAATCGCGAACGCCTGGCCCGAGTCGTCACCGGCGTAGTTGACGCCGACGACGTAGCCGCCTTCGGTGACGAGCGGTCCCCCGGAGTTGCCGGGGAGGATATCGGCGGTGTGTTCGATCACATGGTCGACCGACGCCCAGGACGACTCACCGTCGGCGGCTTCTTTGGAGATGATGCCGTCGAGGAGGGTGTACTCGTGGTCGCCAAGCGGGTGGCCCGCCGCGTAGACTCCCAGGCCTACTTTGAGCGTCTCGTCCGACCAGGCGAGGTAGGGATAGCCATCGCCATCAACGTCGATGACCGCGAGGTCGGAGCACTCCGAGACGCCCAGGATTTTCGCATTGCGGGGTTCGTCTTCTCCGTCGACGTAGACCTGGAGGAACGCGGCTCCGGTGACGACGTGGTTGTTGGTCACGGCGATGCCGTCTGGTGAAATGAAGAAGCCAGAGCCCGTGAATCCTTCGTTGTAGCCGGTGCCTTCGGGGTACTCGTACGTGCCCTTCGCCTCGATGCGAACGACGGCTCCGCGGACGTCGGCAAGGTCGTCGATGGCGCCGCTCCGCGGTGCGGCCGTCGCCGGGGCACCCGGGATGTCGCCGGAACTAGCGTCGCCGCTCGAGCATCCAGCGGCTAGCAGTGCGACGGCGGCAACGATGATGGCAATGTGGCGCATGTCCGGCTCCGACTCCGTTTGGTTGTGCGCGCCCCTGGGTGGGCGACGGTCCTGTGGAGGTATCGGCATTTGGGGCTCATCGCGACAGTGGTTCTTGTGGATGAAGCCCCGATAGGCGTCAAATAGGACGAGTCGGAACTCCTCCCGTTCCGTGGTCGATGGTGGCTATCGCCGCTAGTGTCCCGCGCACTGTGAATGCCCCAAGCAGCAAACCCGCCAGCCACAAGAGGGCTCTGACATGAAGCTCAGCCCACGAGAGGCACAAGAGAACACCGGCAGCACAGCACGGGATCACCTCGCCAACGAACGGACGTTCCTCGCGTGGATCCGTACGGCACTCGCCATCATCGGACTCGGCGTCCTGGTCGGCAAACTCATCGAGACCGACGGCCTGACCGCCGAAGTCATCGGGATCGCCATGGTCGGATTCGGCGCGGCCATGCTCATCTACTCGATCAGTCGCTACGAACGCACACTGGCGCTGCTCAACAAGGGCATGTTCTCGGCGGCACGCTGGGGGCCGATCATCCTGGCGGCCCTGGGCCTGTTCGTCGCCATCGGCGCCTTGGTTCTCCTCCTGACGTAGGAGGCCTGACGAATCGGGTCAGCTCTCCGCTCGGACGAGGTCCTGACAGGCGACCGGCGACTACAGGATCTGACTGAGGAACAGCTTGGTGCGGTCTTCGGTCGGGCGCTCGAAGAAGTGTTCGGGGGTACCGACTTCGACGATCTCGCCGTCCGCCATGAAGACGACCCGGTCGGCGACCTCTCGGGCGAAGCCCATCTCGTGGGTCACGACGATCATCGTCATACCGGATTCCGCCAACTCCTGCATCGTGTCGAGGACTTCCTTGATCATCTCCGGGTCGAGCGCCGATGTTGGCTCATCGAAGAGCATCACCTTCGGACTCATCGCGAGGGATCGGGCGATAGCGACACGCTGCTGCTGCCCACCGGAGAGCTGCCCGGGATACTTGTACGCCTGCTCGGGAATCTGCACCTTGTCGAGAAGCTCCAACCCCAACTCTTCCGCCTCCGCCTTGGGCAGGTTGCGGACCTGCCTCGGGCCCAACGTGATGTTCTCGAGCACGGTGAGGTGTGGGAAGAGATTGAACTGCTGGAACACCATCCCGGTCTCCTTGCGAACCTCCTGGATGACCTTGATGTCGTCGGTCAGTTCGACGCCGTCGACGACGATCTGTCCGCTGTCGTGCACCTCGAGGCGGTTGATGCAGCGGATCATGGTGGACTTGCCCGAACCGGACGGTCCGATCACGACGACCACTTCCTGTTTCCCGACCCGCATGTTGATGTCCTTCAGCGCCTGGAAGTCGCCGAAGAACTTGTCCACATTGGTCAGTTCGATCATGGTGTCGCCGGTGCCGGCGGCCTGGGTCGCGTCGGAGAAGACCGTCTGATCCGTCATCGCACACCTACTCCTAGCTTCTTTTCGAGCCGTCGGCTCTCTCGGGACATGACATAGGAACCCACCCAGAAGTACAGCGCCGCGAACGGCAGCACGACGGCCTCGAGGCCCTGGGCAAAGAACTCGGGCTGAGCGGTGGAGATCTGGACCGCTCGCAGCAGGTCAAGCAGACCGACGATGAAGACCAGTGTGGTGTCTTTGAACAGGCTGATGAACTGCCCGACCATCGCAGGTATCACGTTCCGAAGCGCCTGGGGCAGCACGATCAGCCGCATCGTCTTCCACGGACTGAGGCCGATCGATTGCCCGGCTTCAATCTGCCCCTTTGGCACCGATTGCAGCCCGCCGCGCACCACTTCGGCGATGTACGCGGATTGGAAGAGGGTGATGGCAATGAGCAACCGGAGGAACAGGCTGAACTGGACGTCGCCGGGGATCAGGAAGCCGAGGGCGAAGGCGCCCATCAGCAGCAGGGTGATCATGGGCACGCCGCGCAGGAACTCGATGTAGGTGACCGAGAGCAGACGGACGGCGGGCAAGGTCGAGCGCCGTCCGAGGGCGAGCATGAGACCGAGTGGGAAGGCCAGGCTGATACCCGCGACGGTCAGCACGATGTTGAGGAAGAAGCCCTGCCACAGGTCCCAGCCGACGCCGCCGAACCCCGCCAAGGCCAGATAGAACGCGATGGCTCCGATCACGGGAATCAGCCACGATCGGCGCATGATCCATGTTGGCAGTGCTGCGCCGAGCCAGTAGGCAGCGAGGCCAATTGCCGCCGCTCCGACCGTGAGCAGTGTCGGCGTGATCGTCTCGGTGAAGCTCAGTGTGAAGATCACCAGCGCCCCGATCGGCCAGAACCGTCGCACGACGTCGATCAAACTGGACCGGGAGAACTCGATTCCGGCCTCGGTCGCTTTCCTCTGGGCGTTGCTCACGGTCGCTCGTGCCAGCAGCGCGACGCCGGCGACTGCGATGTAGATGGCGAGCCACAATCTCCCAAGCTGCTCATTCGGGAACCGGCCGGCCATATAGAGCTTGAGGTTCACGCGAATGATCTCGATGTCGATATGCAGCAGATACCGCACCAGGGAGACAACGACCCAGAGGATGAATGCGCCGAAGACGATCGTGAGCAGGCTGTTGTACCAGTTGGAGAAGAGGTTCTTCCTCAGCCATTTCGCTGGCGTCATCCGCCGGTGATGGGCGGTCGTAGGTGACAGAGCTCCCGGTGAGGTGGTCGTGCTCATCAGTTCCCCACCAGTTGAAGCCGACGGTTCAGGATGTTCATCAGGAACGAGATCGTCAGCGAGAAGAGCAGGTAGGCGACCATCAGCAGCAAGATCAATTGCGGCGCCGGGTAGCCGTTGCCGATGAGTTGGAACGTAATGAGCGTGACCTCGGCGTAGCCGATCGCGATAGCGAGCGAGGTGTTCTTCGCGAAGTTGAGGTACTGGTTGATGATCGGGGGCAGAGCGATACGGAACGCTTGGGGCAGCGTCACATACCGCAATCGCTGGAAGCCGGAGAGGGCGATGGCGTTGGCCGCCTCGGTCTGGCCCTTCGGAACTGCGAGGATCGAGCCGCGCACGATCTCGGCCACGTGGCTGGCGGTGTAGAACACCAGTGCGAGCAGCACCGCAAAGTAGGCGCCGAGTCCGCCGAAGCCACCGGTGATGATCCGGCCGTCGAGCACGGGAAGCGACAACCTGATCGGCCGGCCCAAGATGAAGTATCCAAGAACCATGATGCCGGTGAACACACCGAGGCCCCAGAGCGCTCGATGATCGGGATGCCCGGTGCGCTCGGAGTAGCGGGTGCGCCAGACACCGACGACGCCTGCAGCGACCAGCGAGAACACGAAGACTCCGGCAAAGATCCCTGCGCCGCTCAGCGCCGTGAAGCTCGGTCCGGTGATCTTCAGATTGCTGATCACGAACCAATCAAGGGGCGTGGCCGGGTCACGCGGTGGCGGCAGTTGCAGGATCACCGCATTGAACACGAACAGGATGATCAGGAGTGGCGGGATGTTGCGGATCGTTTCGACGTATACCGTCGCGATCTTCGCCACCAGCCAATTCGTCGAGAGGCGAGCGATACCGACCAGCGTGCCCAGGATCGTCAGGAGAGGGATTCCGACAATGACCAGCAGGAAGGTGTTCTTGATTCCGGTCAGGAGCGCCTTCCAAACCGGCGAAGCGGGATTGAAGCCACTGTCGGCGATGGTCACCCCGGTGGGTTGCGTGAGAAAGTCGAAGCCGGTCGGCAGGTTCTTGGCGATCAGTTCGCTGCGGAGGTTGTTGCCGAGGAACAGGATGCCACCCACCACGATGACGACGGCGAGGATCTGCAGCGCCCCGCGGATGATGTGAACGTTCCTCCAGAACGGCGGTTTCGTCCCCTTGGAGGTCTGTGTCGCAGTCACCGATTTCCCTCAGCGTTCATCTCGAGAATCGGAGGGGGTCGGGCCGGACGGCCCGACCCCCTCTTCGTTGGGTTGCTTACCGGTAGGGCGGAGCGTAGAGCAGGCCGCCGTCGGTCCACAGGGCGTTGACCCCGCGGCTCAAGCCGAGCGCCGTATCCGGCCCGACATTGCGGTCGAAGATCTCGCCGTAGTTCCCGACCTGGCTGATGATCTGCCTCGCGAAATCGGTTGGCAGACCGAGACCCGGGTCGAACACCGCCGTGCCTTCATCGGTCTCGATCTCGAGACCAAGGAAGCGCCGGATCGCCGCGTCGTCACCGTCGTAGCTCTCCACGTTGGCGGATGTCAGGTCCCACTCTTCTCCCTGGATCGTGGCGAGCACGACCCAGTTGACGGCCTGGGCCCACTGCGTGTCGCCATCGGCGACTACGGGACCGAGCGGCTCCTTCGAGAAGGTTTCGTCGAGGATGAGAAGCGCCTCAGGTCCGCCTTCGCTCTCTGCGAAGTTCGAGCGCACACCGGCCAGCTGCGACTTGTCGGACGTCCAACCATCGCACTGTCCGGCCACGAACGCGGCCTGAAGCTGATCGTTGGCGTCGAACGTCAGCGGCGTGAACGGCGTGTCGCCGAACCGGGCCGCCAGGTTGAGTTCGGTCGTGGTGCCTGACAGCACACAGACCGACAAGTTCGCCATGTCGTCGATGCTGGTGATGCCGCTGTCGGCGTACACCATCATGCCCTGACCGTCGTAGAACGTGGTGGTCGCGAACGTGGCGCCTTCACGACCGTCGCGGCTGCTCGTGAATGTGGTGTTGCGGACCAGCACGTCGATCTCGCCCGACTGCAGTGCTGTGAAGCGCTGCTGCGCTGTCAACGGCCGGTACGTGACCGCCTCGGCGTCGCCGAGCACAGCCGCGGCGATTGCCCGGCAGTAGTCGACGTCGAAGCCCGAGAAGTTCCCATCGGCGTCGGTGAATCCGAATCCGGGGACCGCGTCGTTGACGCCACAGTTGAGCGACCCGCGCTCCTGGACCGTTTGCAGCATTGAGCCACTGGCCGCGGCCGCAGCCGTGGTGGTGGTCTCGTCGCCGCCCGCGGCCGCAGCCGTGGTGGTGGTGTCATCGCTGCCGCTATCGCACGCTGCGAGCACGAGCCCGAGCGCAAGCAACAAGATTGCTAGGCGTTTCAAAGGTGTTTCCTCCTGCATATTGGCGGCCGGAGGTGGACGTTCCTCCGCGTTCTCTCAGCGAGGATTACCGGCCGTTCTCCTGCCACGGTAGGCAGAGCAGTGCGACGCGATCAACTGAAAACGAGTGCGGCACCTCGCGTGACGCCGCGAATCGAGCCTCGTACGCACCTGCGAGACGGTGCACGTTTGTGCATCTCACACGTTCGGCTGATTGCAGGAACGCAGCGAGCCCCGGGGTTCTCCCGGGGCTCGCATTGCTGTGGAGGACGGAGGGATCAGACCCCCACCAGCACCCGCTCTCCTTCTTCGATGCCTCCGTCAATTCGCGGTTCTTCGTCGACGGTACGCACCTTGCTCCGCGGCGTTCCGATGACGAGCATGCTCGGGAGAACGACAAGCGAGACGATCAGGGCGAGCCCGATCATCACCGACGTCAGCAGTCCGAAGGTGGCGAAGATCGGGTTCGGAGCAAGCGCCATCACGGCGAACCCGAGCACCGATGTGAGCGCCGAGAGGACCAACGCCCCGCCCGTTCCCTCGCCGGCGCGACGCACTGCATCAAGAGGGCTGGCAGCCGTCGCGAGCTCCTCGCGATACCGGGCGGTGAAGTGCGTCGAGAAGTCGATGCCGACGCCAACCGCGATCGCGGCAATTGTGGCCGTGACGACGTTCACGGTGTAGCCCGCCAATGCCATGAACGCGTACACCCCCGTGACCACGAACCCGATCGGGATCACCGAGATGAGCGCATAGCGGAACGAACGCAGCAGGAGCGCCGCGAGGATCAGCGTGAGGAGCACAGCAAGGGGAAGCGACACGACCATGGACTGCGTGAATGCCCTGAGTCCGTGGTAGCTGGTGAGCACGTCACCTGAGACGCTCACCACGAGGTCAGGTACCGCGTTCTCGATCGACAGAGCGGCGGCCTCGAGCGCCCGTTCCACAGGGACGATGACCGCACCGTCGGTGAAGCTTCCGACCATGATCGTGACGGCAGTCGCCTGACTCGTCCCCCCATCGTCGGCAACGACTCCGGCGACTTCATCCGCCGCCAGAGCAAGCGAACCGTCCGCCAGCGGAACACCGTTCTCACCGATGTAGTCGAACACCGCGCGGATGGCCGCAGAGGAATCCGGATAGCCGTCGCCGTTGGCATCGGTCAGGTCGGTCCCGCTGGATGCGAGCGCTTCGACGGCACCGGGCGCTGCCAGGGTCATCCTGACCAGGTCACCAGCGTGCCACCGAACGGCGAGATCGCCGCCGCCGTTGCGGCCCAGGTCGGCGTCCGATCCGTCGAGAACGGCGACGGCGCCATCGAGAGCGACGAGTGCCTCCGGTGAAGTCAGGTCACCTTCCACCAGGACGAAACTCGATCCCTCGCCGCTTGACGGGAAGTGGGTGGCGGCCCGGTCGATCGACGTTGAGAAGTCGGAGTCCGAAGCAAGAAAGTCAGAGATCTCGAATCCGGACTTGACCTGTAGGGCCGTCATGAGAGCGACGGCACCCACTGCGAGCGCGATGGTCACCGTGATCCACCGCCATCGAGCGAGGAAGGAGACGAACGCCCCGGCCCCTGAGAGTCCATGCGCCGCTCCCCGATGTCCGGTCTGCACCGGCCGTCCGCTTGCCGTCGCCCTCCGGTTTCTCCACCGAGTCAGGATCGCCGGCACGATGAGGAGGGCGACCAGCACAACGACAAAGGCGGCGATGCCGGCGGCGGTCATCACGGCGGCGAGGGCAACGGCCAGTCCACCGATGATGGCAACGACCGGGAGTGCGATCCAGTAGAGAACGCGGGACGCTCCCTTCACCGAGTTCGGGCCAACGAACTGCTCGATACCGAGGAGGACTCTGGGAGCAATCTGGCCGAGGATCACGTACGACCATGCGAGCGCAATCGCTGCGCCGATACCGAATTGGAGGATGGCCTCGGTCCCCGAAGACACGTTCGAGAGGAATGCCGCAATCGACGACGAGGCGGCCAACAGCAGAGCCGTGAACACCGCCGCCATGCCGGCCGGATACGCACGACTTCCGGACATCCCGTGCTCGACCTGCATCTCGCGAACGCGGCCGACGCCGTGGATGAAGAAGTCGACACCGAAGCTGATGGCAGCGATCGGCACCACGAACGCGAGGAGCATCGATCCCATCTTGAGCCCGAGCAGCGCCGATGTGCCGTAGTAGGCGATGGTCGTCGCTGTGAGTCCGGCCCCGACAACGACGGCCGACCAGTAGGAACGGTGGACGGCAGCGATCAAGACGATGATCAGGGCGACGGCGAGGAAGATGAACGGCGCTGAGTTGGCAGCGCCTTCCGAGAACGCGATTTCGGCATCGATGGCGATCCCGATCGACTCCGTATATAGAGAGTCCTCCCTGAAACTGCTCTGAACCTCGCGGAGCCATGTCTCGGCCGCAGGATTGTCCGTGAACGTCGCACTGTCGTAGACGACCTGCGCGGTGAAGGCGGGTGCCGCCCACACTCCCCCGCTCGGACCGACGAAGTAGGTGGCTTGCTCGGAGAAGCTGTACCGCATATCTGCGAACGGGGAACCGTCCGAGAGGACGGAGGCGAGCGCCTGCTTGACCTCCGCGTCGGTAGCCCCGGCCAGGCCACCCGGGATCGCTGCGTCCACGACGTCCACAATCGAGAGGACGCCGGGGATCGTTGCCCCGGTCTCCGGATCGAATCGATCGACCAGGTGCTCCTGATTCTCAGCCGAGGTCCGGACGCGGTTCGAAGCACCCAACCACTCGCGAAAGGCGTTGGCGGTCAGCACATCGCCACCATCCGCGGCCTCGACGAGAAACGAAGCCTGCTCGACGGTGGACTCGGCTTGGAGCGTCGCCTCGGCGCGCTCATAGACGGTGAAGACCTCTCCCTCCGGTTCGAACTTGGGTTCGGTCGTATCCGCTGTCATCACCCCGCCGACGCCGATGGCAATGATGCCGAGAATCAGCGTCACCACCAGCACTGCTGCGTGACGATTGATCCAGTCGTACATGCGATAGGTCCGTGAGTTGTCCATGTCTTCCCTCCCGATGCCGATGCGGCGTTCGTGTGTGTCGGGAGTGATCCTGCGGGAAGACGAGGGTCTCGGGTATTGGGTATGACCCCTTGCAATCCCTGAGCCGTCAGGGACCGGTCAGGGTTGACCCCGACGCCGGCAGCGGGATCAGTCTGAGTTGAGAAGTCGGCCGGCGATCGAGGCAGCCGTGCGGCCGGAATTCAGGGCGGCGCTCATCCCACCTCCACCGATCCACGCACCGGCGAGCAGGAGGTTCGGGATCGGAGTCTTCGGGCTTCTCCGATTGAGCAGGTTCTCGACCGTCTGCTGCCGACCGTAGATGCTGCCCTCCGGGCTAAGTCCGTAGCGCACGTTGGTGAGCGGCGTGCCGACTTCCTTGATCACGATCGAATCACCAAGGCCCGGAATCAGCCCTTCGGCCCGTTCGATCAATTGCTCGCCTGCCTCATCTTTGATGCGGACATACTCGGGATTCTCCGAGTAGTCGGTCAGGTCGCCTCCGGTCCCCCATACGTTCTGATAGTCCCAGGGAGCGAGCGACATGATTGCGAGCACGCTGCAGTCCGTCGGAGCGCAACCCGGATCCGCCTCGGTGTAGTTGGTGACCACCAGCCCGGCCTTCGAGAAGTCGCCGTCGATGATTGCCCGATACTCGGCCTCGATGTCGTAGCCATCCGCAAGGAAGTACTCGTGATGGTCCCATCCTTCGGCGGCGAGGTCGCGGTCGACCCCGAGGTAGACGACCAGGTTCGACAGAGCCGGCACATCTCGCTCGACACCGCCAAGGAATCCGTCGTCGAAATGCTCGCTCCCGGTCATTGCCACGGTCGCCTTCGGGCTGGCATTCGAGATGAACACGTCGGCTTCGACCCGGAGACCGCGGTTGGTCTCAACGGCCACCACGCGCCCTCCTTCGACATCCAGCCGCGTCGCGCGATTCCTGAATCGAACGACACCTCCCTGCTCGACGATTTCGTCGACGATGGCCCGACTCATCGCCTGGCTCCCGCCCTCCGGGTACCAGGCGCCGGTCGTGTGATAGCTGTGAAGGAGGAGTGAGAACAGTCCAGCGGAGAGTTGAGACGGCGGGAGACCGACATATCCCCACAGGACCGACACCGCTGCCTGGAGCCGTGGGTCGTCGATGTAGGCAGCCATGAACGTCTGCCAGGGTTGCGAGAAGGCAACCGCCATGTCCGGGTAGCGCTCCATCATCTCGATCGGCGATGGACGCCGGCCGGCGGAGCGGTCGGCGCCGTATCGACGGACGTCCTCCGCGACTCGACCGATCGCCGCAAAGAGATCGGCGATCCCCTTCGAATGACCAGGGAACGCGGCTTTGAGTTCGCCGACGTATCCGGTGAAATCGGCGGGGGCGGTGATTTCGAAGTCCGGGAAGCGCACGGTGTAGAACGGATCGATCTGGTTGATCGCAACGCGATCGGTGACGCCGAGGTCGTCGAGCATCGGACCGAGCCACCCACCGGGTCCGGCACCGTCGAGTGCATGGAGCGCCACCTCGAAGCGCCAGCCACGGCGTTTGAACTCGTGGGCGTAGCCGCCGGGCACGGTGTGATGTTCGAGGACGGCAACCTTGTGACCGGCCCGGGCCAGGTATCCGGCGGCGCCGAGCCCGCCCAATCCCGCGCCGATGACAACTGCATCGACGCGCAGGGTCTCCCGGTCAGGCATCAGCGACTTTGTCGTTCTCTCCTCTGCCGTCTCCGTTCGCGAACGGTTCTCGATCCACGACCTTCGCGTAGAGGTAGGACACGAACTCCTTGATCGATGCGACGATCGGTACCGCGAGCAGCGAGCCGATCAGTCCGGCGACGTTGAACCCAACGATCAGCGAAATCATGATGATCACTGGTGAGAGGCGCACCGCTCGGCCCATCACCTTGGGGGCGATGATGGTGGCCTGCGCCTGAACGACCAGGACATAGATACCGGCCACGATCAATGCGAAGATGAAGCTGTTCATATCGGGCCAGCGGGTCGATCCGCCCACGAGCGCCGCGATGATGCCGGGAACTGCGGCGATGATCGGCCCGAAGGTCGGGATCATGTTGAACAACATCATGATCACACCCAGCAGAAACGCCCCCTGCACGCCAACGATTGCAAGCACCACGAACAGCATGAGGCCCGTGATGAGACTGTTCACCAACTGCCCGTAGATGTAGCCACGCCAGATCGCACCGGTGCGGTCGGCGAGCATCACGCCGTCTCTCTCATAGCCTGGCGGAACCACCCGATGGATCCACGAGTAGAACCTCGTGCTGTCCGCGTTGAGGTAGATCGCGATCATCAGCGTGATGAGCGCCGACGCCACCATGGCGGTAGCGAGGCCGGTCACCGTTCGGATCGAGTTGAACGCCCCACCCATCATCGCCTGCAGTGCTTCTGCGTCGATCTTGATGCCGCCGCCCGCGGGACTGTCCTCCGGCGCCTCCGCGAGCCAGTCCTCGATCGGTGCAGTGACCTCGCTCATGTCGACGCTGACCCCGAGAACCCTGAGGCCGTCGGCATAGTCGACGAACCACTCCGCCGAGCTGCGGACCGAGTCCTGCATCCCGTCGATATTGATACCGGCGAATGATTGGGTGATCCCGACCGCGAGGATGGCCACGAGAGCGAGCGAGACGACCAGTACGACGACATAGCCGAAGGCAAGTGACAACCAGCGGGGGAGGTGCAGGCGCCGGTGGAGGAACCGCACCATCGGGGCCACGAGGAAGGCAAGGATCCCGGCCACCGCGAGGATCGGCAGGGCGTCCTTCGAGAGCCAGAACACAATTCCGGCGAACACGACAAGGCCCACGGCAACCGCGAGCTTCGTCGGAGGCGACCACGGCGGCGATGGTGGACCGAGGCGCGGATCAGTCAGTTCCGCGGGCGCGGGATCAGCCAGGTCGGCCGTCTCCTCACGGTCAGATTGGTCGGTGATTGTTCCTCCAGGTTCCGACGGTCACAGCGTACTCCCGACCTGCAAATCCACCGCCCAATCGCTAACCCAGATCTCTCGGCCCTGCAGGGGTCGCCGACAGCCTGCTGAACGACGGGGACAAGACTTCCGTTACTCTGCCGGCCGTGAACGACTATCCCCCACCCATCCCCCCTGACGACTACGAGAACCACCTCGGTTCTTCTCGCCAGTACATGCGCGACATCATCCTTGGTGTCAACGACGGCCTCGTGTCGACCTTCCTCCTCGTCGCAGGCGTGGTCGGCGGCGGACTCACAGCGACACAGGTGCTTCTCACCGGCGTGGCCGGAGCCCTCGCCGGGATGATCTCCATGGGTCTTGGCGAATACCTCGCGACGAAGTCTCAGGAAGAGGTGTTCACGGCCGAGATGAAACTCGAGGCGAAACACCTCAAAGAACATCGCGAGCATGAGCGGGACGAACTCCGCCACATATTCGGGGACATGGGCCTCGAAGGAGAAGACCTCGAGACCGTGGTCCACATCATCGACAAGAGCGACGACGCGATGATGGGTGTGATGGCCGGCCTCGAGTTCGGTGTGGTCGACACGGAGAAGCGGAGCCCCATCCTCGCAGGCATCGCGTCGGCTGGCCTCTTCCTCGGAGGTGCACTCCCCGCAGTCCTCCCGTTTGCGTTCATCGACGACACCGGCACCGCTCTGCTCGTCGCAGCGGTACTCACCGGGATCGGCCTCTTCGCCGTTGGGGCCACCAAGACCGTCATGACAAAGACCAACCCAATCACGTCCGCTCTCGAGAACCTCGGCATCGGATTCGCCGGTGGTGTGCTCAGCTACCTCGTCGGGTTGGGTTTCGAGTCGCTGATGTCTTCCTGAGCCCGGACGCCTCTCCACCCGACTGGCGGCCGATCGTTGTGGAGCGGTTGAGTAGCGATGTTGCGGCGCCCGTCGCCAGGTCTCCTCAGACCGTCAACCCTGCCGGGTCACTACGCTTCGAGACCATGAAACCCGTTGTGAATGCTGTTGTCCTCGCCGCGGCGGCTGCGGTAGCCGTCGCCATCGTCGTCACGCGCCGGCCGAGCCGTCCATCCGCCGAGGAAGGAACGTGGCAGCCGGTTGAACCGGTCGACCAATGAGGATCGCACTCGACCACACGTCCGAGATCGGCGTCCGCGCAGGGCGCCTCCTCCTCGGCGAATCAGAACTCACGGTGCTCGGCATCGTCAGACGCGCCGTGAAGGACCGGGACACCAGACTCAGGCGAGTCAACTCGATCACAGACTTCGACGCTGTTGTCACCGACGATCCCGAGTCGACCATCCTCGCTGAGGCGATGGAGGCCGGCGTCCCATGTGTCTTCTGGGGCGACACCGTCGACACCTCCATCGACCTCTCTGGGGCCACAGTCCTGGCCGGATCCAACCTCGTCTCGGGCATCGGACGCAGCCTTGCCGAACGAGAGGCCGACGACAGCGCACAGGTCCTGTTCGCGTGGACCGAACCGGGAAAGCCGATTCGCAGCGGCGAACCCATCAGCTTCCCCGAACCGGTCGGACCGCGTTGGGGCACTCGCCGCGGCATGACTAATCGACGCCTCGACGTCGCCGCTCCCGTACCCGACGAATGGGCGGGCATCGTTGTTCGGGCCACGACGCCCACCTCGGTGCGCACGTTCGGCATCGCCGATCTCGCAACCCATCTCGAAGCGATCGGTCTTGCTGCTGGGGCAATGATCACGGCGCTCGGCCTGGTCCCCACTGGCCTGCACACCCCCGACGAATTCGCCGACGACTATCTCGCAGTAGCACTCCGCATCGGCCTCGACATGGCATCGTTCACGTCGACGGGCTGACAATGCTGCCGTAGATGCGTTCCAACGGTTGAATGACCGCCATGCCGAAGTACCTCCTCATGCTGTTCGTCATTGCACTCACCGCCAGCGTGTGCACGGCCGGGAGCACGACCGAGTCGACAACTGCCTCAACCACTGCCAAGAACGTCGACACACCAACATCCGGACGCACTCCAGCTCCCGAGTTCCCGGAGGGGCTCGACTGGCTCAACGTCGATCAACCCCTCGACCTCGCTTCGTTGCGCGGCAAGGTCGTGCTGCTCGACTTCTGGACATATGGATGCATCAACTGCATTCACATCATCCCGGACCTCAAGCGTCTCGAGGCCGAGTTCCCGGACGAACTCGTGGTCATCGGAGTGCATTCCGCAAAGTTCGATAATGAGGCAGATACGGACAACATCCGGCAGGTAACGCAGCGCTACGACCTCCGTCATCCGGTCGTGAACGATGCCGATTTCGCGATCTGGGACTCGTGGGGAGCACGGGCCTGGCCGACGATCGCGCTTATCGACCCGGAAGGGAATGCCGTGGGGACCCACGCCGGAGAGGGCGTCTACGACGTCGTCCAACCGGTGATCGCGGACCTCATCGCCGAGTACGGTGCCGCCGACCAGATCGACCGGACCCCGATCGCCCTCGTACTGGAGCGGGATGGTTCCCCAGACACGGTCCTTTCCTACCCCGGGAAGGTCTACGCCGACCCGTCCACTGATCGCCTCTTCATCGCAGACACCGGCCACCACCGGATCGTCGCCGCGACCGATGACGGAACCGTCACCGCCGTATTCGGCTCCGGTCGCGAGGGCTTCGCCGACGGCGGGGCGGCGGAAGCCTCGTTCTCCTCCCCCCAGGGCCTGGTCGCAGACGGCGACACGCTCTACGTCGCCGACACCAACAACCACGCCATCCGGGCGATCGACCTCATCACCGGGGAAGTCACAACCCTCGCCGGCAACGGAGAACAGGGCTGGCCACCGACCGCCGGGCCCGTCGCGGACGTGGAACTGAACTCTCCGTGGGCGCTCGAACTCGCCGGTGACGACCTCTACGTCGCCAATGCTGGAACCCACCAGATCTGGACGATCGACCTTGCCGCCGGAACTGCCCGCCCGTCGGTCGGGAGCGCCGCCGAGGGCACCCTCAACGATGTGCTCCTCGAAGCGTCCCTCGCGCAACCGTCGGGTCTGGTATTCGCAACCGACGGTCTCCTCTACTTCGCGGACTCCGAGTCCAGTTCAATCCGGAGCGCCGCCGTCCAGGACGAAGATGGTCTGACCTCACTCGTTGCCGGCGGCCGGGAGAACCTCTTCGAGTTCGGAGATCAGGACGGCTTCGGCTCCGCGGCTCGGTTCCAGCACCCGCTTGGTATCGACGAGCACGGCGGTCGCCTCCTCGTCGCCGACACCTACAACTCGAAGATCAAGAGCATTGATCCGAAGACCGGAGACACACGTTCGCTGTGGGGCTCAGAACACGGCTGGAGGGACGGGGCAGACCCCCTCTTCTACGAACCGGGCGGCCTCTCGGTTGACGGCGACACATTGTGGGTCGCCGATACGAACAACCATGTGATCCGAACAGTCGATCTCGCTACGGGTATCACCACGACGGCGGTCTTCTCTGGGATTGACTCGTTCACCACTGCCGCTGCCTCCAACGGCTACTGGGGAACGGTGGTCCCCGTTCCTTCCGTGTCGGCCGGCGCGGGACCGGCCAACGTCGTCCTCGATGTGATCCTCCCCGAGGGATACAAGGTCAACGATGACGCTTCCTCGTCGATCGTCCTGACCAAGAGCGGCGCTGTCGCCACGTTCCCCAACGGCGCCACCACGGACCTCACCGGGACAACGTTCCCGGTCCAGATACCGCTCGACCTCCAGGAGGGACGTGGGGTGCTCACTGCGGATCTCGCCCTCGTCTGGTGCCGCAAAGATGCCGAGGGGCTCTGTCTCTTCGAGCGAACCCGCTTCGAGATCCCTCTCGACGTGACTGCGACGGGATCGTCGGCGTCGATTCGTCTCCCGCTCACCCTCACCGCACCCGAAACGGGATAGTCAGGAATCATCCGCCGGAGAAGCCGGATCGACGGTAGCGACGACCGGTTCGGTCTTCGTCGAGACGCTCACACCGTTCGTCGAAGTGTGCACGGCGGGACGCACCGGAGCCGTCCTAGGAGCGGGCACGACGTACGTCTCCTCGAGCACGATGAGTTCGACGCCCCCCACGACGTCGGAGATCAGGTTGTAGAGGACCGCGCCAAGCGTCATGAGCCCCGTCATGGTGGCGTAGAGCACCACGGCAGCGAAGAACACGGCCCGGAAGTAGAGCTCGCCGTTTGGGGTGAAGACGAGCGAAAAGTTGTCGAAGAACTCAGTCGCCTTCTCCGGGATGCCCCGTTGGACGGCCAGCGACCATGAGACCCAGACCCCGAGAACGAAGATGAGGGCACCAATCGCGTTGAGCAAGAGGGAGACCTTGAGCACCGTCCACGGATCGATCTTCCGAATGACCCGCCGTACACGCCGAACAGCCATGGGGCGAGTGTAGGAACCGGTCATGAATAGCCAGGGGTTTGGTCGAGTCGCCAGTCTTCGAAGTACTCCTCCGCTTCAGGGGAAGGAATACGGAAGGAGCCTGTGAGCGTCCTGTGCTACTCGTCTACTTCGTTGTTCGGGACGAGGGCTACCGCGGAGAGCTCTGCATCGCCGTCGAGGTTCACAACCTTGACGCCGGTCGACTCTCGCCGCTGCCGGCTGATATTGCTGACGCCTTGTCTGATGACGATGCCATCCGAAGAGATCATGAAGACCTCATCGTCCTGACTCACCGCCAGCGCAGCAACCATCGATCCCCGCACCTTGGTGAGCTTCATGGCCTTGACACCCATGCCGCCCCGCCCCTGGCGCCGAAACAACTCCATCTTGGTCCGCTTCCCATAGCCACCGTCCGTGAGGAGCAGCACATCGCCACCCTCTTCGGCCGTGGTCCCGGCGACGACTTCGTCTCCATCACGCAGTCGGAGACCGCGCACCCCTTGCGATGCCCGCCCGAGCGGTCGCACGGCGGACTCCGCAAAGCGGATGCCCTGACCGTTCTTCGTGAACATCAACAGGTCGCTGTCGCCGTTGGTGACTCTCACATCGACGACTTCGTCGTCTTCAAGGAGCTTGATGGCGACCAGCACTTGGTTGCGCGAGTCGTAGGCCCTGAACTCCGACTTCTTGACCTGGCCCCGCTTCGTGAACATCACCAGATACTTGAAGGCGGCGTAGTCGCGCGTGTCGATGACGGCCTCGATGATCTCATCCGGGTCCAGTGGTAGCACGGACTGGACGAGCACACCCTTGGCGTTGCGGTCTTTGCGCGGGATCTCGTGGGCGCGGATGCGGTAGACCTTGCCCCGATTGGTGAAGATGAGCAGGTACGCATGCGCTGTGGTGTGGATGACGTGCTCCACAATGTCGTCCTCGCGCAGGGTTGCGCCCCGCACCCCTCGCCCGCCGCGGCCCTGCGTCCGGTACGTCTTGGCGAGCACCGACTTGATGTAGCCGGCGCCGGAGACGGTCACGACCAGTTCCTCATCAGCAATGAGATCCTCGAGGGACATCTCTCCGAGGTCGGGAATGATGCGACTGCGCCGCTCGTTCCCGAACTTGTCACGGATGACTGTGAGTTCCTCTGCGACAAGGATTCGCCGCTTCTCTTCGCTGGCCAACAGCGCCTCGAGTTCAGCGATCAGCGCCTGCAACTGCTCGTACTCCTCACGGAGCTTCCCGGTCTCCAGCGCGGTCAAGCGTCGGAGCGGCATATCGAGGATGTGGTTGGCCTGGATCTCGCTGAAGGAGAATCTCTCCATCAGGGAGGTACGCGCCTCCCCGACATCCTCGGACGATCGGATGATCTCGACGACCTCATCGATGTTGTCGAGAGCGATGAGCAGCCCCTCGACGATGTGCGCCCGGGCCTCGGCCTTGGAGAGACGGAAGCGGCTTCTCCGCTCGATGACCTCGAGCTGATGGGCGATGTAGTAGTGGATCATCTCCGCGAGGTTGAGCGTCCGCGGAACACCGTCAACGAGAGCGATCTGGTTGACCGAGAAGTTCTCCTCGAGCTGTGTGTGTTTGAACAGCAGGTTCAGCACCACCTGCGGGTTGGCGTCCTTCTTCAGCTCGACGACGAGACGTGTTCCGTCGCGGTCGGACTCGTCACGAAGGTCAGCGATGCCCACGATGGTCTTGGCCCTGACCAGGTCGGCGATCTTCGCCATGATCCGATCGCGAGAGACCTGATACGGGATCTCGGTGGCCACGATCGCCATCCGCCCGCGCTTCGTCTCGACGATGTCGGTGACCGCGCGCATCTTGACGGACCCGCGGCCGGTCGCCAGCGCTTGTTTCACGCCGGTCATACCGACGATGTAGGCGCCCGTCGGGAAGTCGGGACCCTGCACGAACTCGGAGAGATCTTCAACGGTTGCTTCGGGATGGTCGAGTCCGTACAGAACGGCGTCAATCACCTCAGTGAGGTTGTGTGGCGGGATGTTTGTCGCCATGCCGACGGCGATGCCCGTCGACCCGTTGACCAAGAGGTTCGGGAACCTCGCAGGAAGCACGGCCGGCTCTTCGCGCTCCCCTGAGTAGTTGGAGGTCCAGTCGACCGTGTCCTCATCGATCCCTTCGAGCAGGAATGCAGCAATCGGCGCCATCCGCGCCTCGGTGTAGCGCATCGCTGCCGGGGGATCGTCGACGGTGCCGAAGTTGCCCTGTGGCTGGATCAGAGGAGCCCTCAACGAGAAGTCCTGACCGAGGCGAACCATCGAGTCGTAGACGGCCTCCGGTGAGTGCGGGTGGAACCAACCGACCACATCGCCAACCACGCGGGCGGACTTGCGGAACGGCGTACCGGGACGAATCCCCGCGTCGTGCATGGCGAACAGGATGCGTCGGTGGACCGGCTTCAGTCCATCACGCACATCTGGCAACGCGCGCGACACGATGACCGACATCGCGTACTCCAGGAACGAGTCCTGCATCTCCGACTCGATGTCGATGGGCAGAACCCTGCTGGTTTGATCTTCGTTCGGCATTCGGGGTCCCTAGATGTCGAGGAATCGAACGTCTTTGGCGTTCTGCTGGATAAAGATTCGGCGGGCTTCGACGTCCGTTCCCATCAGGGTCGAGAACGTCTCTTCGGCGGAGAATTGGTCATCCAGACCGACCTGGAGCAGCACCCGCCGGTGCGGGTCCATCGTGGTATCCCAGAGCTCCTCAGCGTTCATCTCACCGAGGCCCTTGAACCGCTGGATGTTCAGCTTCTTCCCTGCAAGCTGTACCTTGATCTCGTCGAGCCCCGCGTCGTCCTGGATCCATGTCGTCTTTGACCCGACTTTGACGCTGTACAGCGGCGGCTGAGCGATATACACGAAGCCGGATTCGATGAGTTGCGGCATGTGCCGGAAGAAGAACGTCAGAAGCAGCGTCCGAATGTGCGCTCCGTCGACGTCGGCGTCCGTGAGGATCACGATCTTGTGATAGCGAGCCTTGCTGATGTCGAATTCGTCACCGATACCGGTTCCGATGCCGGTGATCAGCGACTGGATCTCGTTGTTCTGGAGGACCCGGGCCAGGCGGTTCTTCTCGACGTTGATGATCTTTCCCCGGATCGGGAGAATCGCCTGGAATTCACTGTTCCTGGCCTGCTTCGCTGATCCGCCGGCAGAGTCCCCCTCGACAATGAACAACTCGCTGCGCTCGGGTTCTTTCGACGAACAGTCGGAAAGCTTGCCGGGGAGCCCTGCGGACTCGAGAAGGCTCTTCCTCCTGGTGAGGTCGCGGGCCTGGCGGGCAGCCATCCGAGCCCTGGCAGCCTGGGAGGACTTGTCGGCGATGCGCCGGGCATCCCCCGGGTTCCGTTCGAGCCACTCGGGAATGGCCTGATTGAGTGCCTTCTGGACGAACGAACGAACCTCGGTGTTGCCGAGCTTCGTCTTCGTCTGCCCTTCGAACTGCGGCTGACGGACCTTCGCGGAGATCACAACCGTGAGGCCTTCGCGGACGTCTTCTCCTGAGAGGTTCGGATCCTTCTCCTTGAGAAGGTTGCGACCGCGGGCGAACTCGTTGATCGATCGCGTGAGAGCCGTTCGGAACCCCTCTTCGTGGGTTCCTCCTTCGTGCGTGTTGATGTTGTTGGCAAAGCTGAGGATCGTCTCCCGGTAGGACCCGGTCCACTGCATCGCTACCGCCACCTCGGCATCGTCGGTCGTCTCTTCGAAGTAGGCGATCTGTCGATGAATCGGCTCGCGGTTTGCGTTGAGATGCCTGACGAAGTCGACGAGGCCTCCGGAGTATTTGAAGGTCTCTTCGACCGGCGGTTCGGACCGCTCGTCGCGGAAGCGGATCTCGAGACCTTTGTTGAGGAACGCCATTTCGCGCAGGCGGCTCATGACGGTCTTGGACGAGTACTCAAGGCCTTCGGTGAAGATCTCAGGATCGGCCCAGAACACGACCTGCGTTCCGGTCCGCTTCGCCGTCGCACCCTTCTTGACGGGCCCGGTTGGGACGCCGTACTCATAGGTCTGCGACCAGTGATGCCCATCACGAACGATGTCGACATCAACGCGTGTCGACAGGGCGTTCACCACGGAGATCCCGACGCCGTGGAGGCCGCCCGAGACGGTGTAGGCGCCGGCCTCGAACTTTCCGCCGGCGTGCAGCGTCGTCATGACGGTCGTCAGCGCCGACTGCTTCGTCTTCGGATGCCTGAGCACCGGGATGCCGCGACCGTTGTCCCGGACGCGCACGCCGCCGTCTGCCAAGAGCGCCACTTCAACCCTCGTGCAGAAGCCGGCCATCGCCTCGTCCACCGAGTTGTCGACGACCTCCCAAATGAGGTGATGGAGACCCCTCGGCCCCGTCGACCCGATGTACATCGCAGGTCGCCGGCGGACCGCTTCGAGCCCTTCGAGGACTTTGATGTCCTTTGCTTCATATGACGCGTTCTGGCCGCGCTTTGTTGTGCTCACAGGACTCCTTAGGCTGGCCCCCGGAGGCGCTCAGTGGGGGCTACTGACACCAATGTAATCATAGCCGATTCCGGCGGGAACCTCTTTCATCTCAAGGCTTTCCGCCACGATCGTCTCCCTGGACGCGGAACCGAACAGCACGTACGAGATCCGGGCCATAGCGGTCGGAAATCCGGTGGAGGAGATCGGCCGAGTCATATCGGAGGAGGCTTGCCGCAGACCCGTCCGGCACCTCGATGAGGAGCGTCTGTTCGCGTACCCCGATTGGCCGCGATCGGCCCTGCCAGCGCTCAGAGACGACCTCATCCCATGAAGCGACAAGGTCTGAGATCCCGAGGTCGCGGCTGGCACCTGCCTGCTCGACGATAGAGCCGAGAAGGTCGTCGATCACCGCGGGATCCTTGCGTTCCGGTCCTGATCGGTAGTAGTTGGCTCTGGTCATGTCACGGTCCTCTGGTCGACGTTCCATCGTCGACCGGTTGTCGGGACCTCATCATCTCTCGCGCTCGTGACAAGAACCTGTCCGGCGCCCAGGAGCGTCATCACGCCGGCGGCATGCGCCGGGTCAAGCTCAGAGAACACGTCGTCGAGCAGCAGGATCGGCATCGAAGGTCGGTGCTGGCTCAGTACGCGGTAGGCCGCGACGCGTAGTGCCAAGGCAACGGTGCGCTGCTCTCCCTGGCTGGCCATGGTGCGAGCCGGTCGGCCGTTGATGACCAGGGCCGGATCGTCACGGTGTGGACCGGCGCTCGTCGTCCTCTGATCCTGGTCTCGCTGGCGCCGTTCGAGGAGGACGTTGCGAAGACGATCAGCCCCTCCCCCTCGATCGATCGCCGCCCCCCAGTTTGACGCGTATTCCCAGGTCAGCCCGCCGCGCTCGCCGACGAGGCGGTAGGCCTCTCCGAGGGCGCCGTCCAGAGTCTCGAGAACGCGTCGTCGATGGTCGAACACTGCGGCCCCGGCGATGGCCACACGATCGTCCCAGACGTCGAGCGTGATCAAGTCTGCCCGTCTCCCCTCCTGCTTCAACAGTGAGTTGCGCTGACGGACCGCTCGTTCATAGTCCTGCTGATCGGCGCCGGCCTGGGGCCAGAGCTGTGCCGCCAGGTCATCGAGATAGCCGCGTCGCAGGCCCGGTCCTCGCTTGACGAGATCGAGATCGTCGGGTTGGAACGCCACGACGGGGATCTGCGCCAGGACGTCCCTATTCCGTTGCGGTCGTTTCCCATTCACAAGGATCCGGCGCCGACCCGGCCGCGGGATCACGACCTCGACCCTGGTGGTCCCCGACGGAGTCGCGAACTCCCCACGGATGACGGCCTGTTCAGCGCCGTTTCTCACAATCGCATCGTCGGGGGTGCTACGAAATGATTTCAAGAGTCCGAGGTAGGCCGCTGCTTCGAGAATGCTGGTCTTGCCAGCCCCATTGTTGCCAACAAGGATGTTGACGCCCTCAGCCGGCTCAAAACGCAGCTTCTTGTAGCAGCGCGTGTCGGTGAGTTCGAGCCAGGAAAGATACATCGTTCGCCTCCGCGCGGATTCCTCCGCCGCTCGGTGGTGGCGGAATCCGTCTAGAGGCGAACCGGCATCAGCAGATACCGGAAGTCCTCATCTCCTTCACCGTGCAGCAGACCCGGCTTCAAGGCATCGATCGTCTCGAGAATGATCGTGTCCGAGTCCATGGCGCTGACGCCCTCAGTGAGATATCTCGTGTTGAAGGCAATCGTCATCTCCTCGCCTTCGTAGACGCCCTCGATGTGCTCGGTCTCTTCGCCAACCTCTTGACGAATCACACTGAGTTCGATTCCACCATCGTGGAGGTTGAGCCGGACCGGGATGTGGTCCTCCGCTACGAGCGCGGCGCGAGCCACCGCATCGAGGAGGCTCGTCTTCGGGACCTCGAGGCGGTTCGGATAGGAGTCCGGCAGCAACTGCCGATATTTCGGGAACGTGGCATCGATGATGCGTGCTGTGAGGCGGCCCTGTTCCGTGATGAACGCGGCCTCGCGGTCCCCAAGCGCCACCTTCATCGGTCCGTCACCGATGGTGCGACCGAGTTCGCGCAGGGCGCGATAGGGCACCAGCTTCGAACCGGTGGCGCCGATGCCGAGCACATCACGCACGGCGAGGCGGTAGGAATCGGTAGCTACGAGCCGCAACCCTCCCTCGTTCTCCTCGAACAGAACCCCGGTGAGCGTCGGCCTCGCTTCGTCCGCCGATGCCCCGATACCGACCTGGCTCAGTGCCTTCACCAGCGTCTCCCCCACCACATCGATGGTCTCAGCGGGGAGCGTGTCGTCGATCGTCGGAAAGTCACCAACGCTCAGTTCGCGCAGGCGGAATCGTGGCCCATTGCCGGTAATCTCGACCTCTCCGTCCGAGGCCGTCATCGAGACGGCGCCGACGGGGAGTTTCCTCACGGCGTCGGCGGCGAGCTTCGCAGGGATGACCGTGGCACCGTCCTCCAACGCTTCCACCTCGAGATAGGTCCGGACGGTGACTTCGTTATCCGTCCCGGTGACCGTCAGGCGTCCCCCTTCGACTTCACAGAGAAGTCCCTGAAGGATCGGAAGGGGTGATCGACTTCCGACGGCTCTGCCCGCCCTGGTCAGAACATCGGCCAGGTCATCACGTTCGGCTCGGATACGCACAGTTCTTCTTCCTCTGCTTCTTGATTGTTCTCATTCAAACGGTAGCGGTAGTAGTAGGCGGTGTGGATTGTGGAGAAGGGGTAGAAATCATTGATGGGAAACGGTTTCTCCATCCACATGGTCTGTGAGCAAGAACAGGGTACTCAACAGGCTCACGATGAGCACGGCTGACGGTGGGGACAAGCGTCACGTTGTCCTCAGGCGTTGTCCGAGGGTTGAGACCTGGTCAAAGACCTCCTTGTCGGTCTGCATGAGCGACTTGATCTTCTCGACTGCGTGGATCACGGTGGTGTGATCGCGACCGCCGAATTGGGCTCCGATCTTCGGAAGGGAGAGGTCGGTGTTCTCTCTGCAGAGATACATCCCGATCTGTCGATGCCGAGCCAGCGGCTGACGGCGGCTCGGACCGACAAGCTCGTCAACGCTCGTTGAGAAGAAGTCTGCCGTCGCCTGGAGGATGCGTTCAGCGGTGAGGGGGGCCGTCCTTCCGGTGGTAACGATGTCCGAGAGCACCTCGCGGGCCATCGTGAGGGTGATCGTCTCATCGGTGAGCGAGGCGAACGCGGTAACCCGGGTGAGGGCTCCCTCCAACTCGCGAATGTTCTGGTGGACGTTCTCAGCGATGAAGTTCATGACATCCGCCGGCACCGGTGTCGGTGCGAAGTCAGCGTTCCTTCGCAGGATTGCGAGACGTGTCTCAACGTCCGGGCTCTGTATGTCGGTGAGCAGACCCCACTCGAAACGGCTGCGCAGCCGATCCTCGAGGGTCGAGAGGTGCTTGGGGTGACGGTCGGAGCTGATGACGACCTGCTTGCCGGCTTCGTAGAGGCTGTTGAAGGTATGGAAGAACTCCTCGAGGATCTGTTCCTTCCCCTCGAAGAACTGAACATCGTCGAGGAGGAGCACATCGATCGTGCGGTACCGATCCTTGAACTCGTTCATGCGCTTCCTACGGATACCGTTGATGAACTCGTTGAAGAACTGCTCGGATGACACATACCGGACAATGGCCATGGGATCGAGTTCGATGCGGTGATGGCCGACTGCATGGAGGAGGTGTGTCTTGCCGAGGCCGGCATTCGCGTAGATGAAGAGCGGGTTGTAGTGACTCCCCGGCTGTTCGGCGACGGCGAGCGCCGCCGCGTGGGAGAACCGATTGGACTGACCGACGACGAAGTTGTCGAAGGTGTACTTCGGTACGAGGCGGGGGTCGCTGATGTGGCTCCGCGCCGGTTGCTCGGTATCGATCGGCAGCGAGACCTGGCGGGCGTGTGCGACCGCCGGCGGTGCGGCATTTGGATCGATGATGGTCGGGACGACGGAGAGTTCGACGGCAAGGCCGAGGGTGTCCATCGCCGCTTCCTCGAGCGCCGGCAGGTAGCGGTCGCCGACCCAGCGATAGTGGAAGTCCGTTGGAGCGACGAGGCGAAGACTCCCGGACTCAACGCTCGAGTGGAGCGGTTCGATCCAGGTCTGCCATGCGGCCGGCGTCACGCGCCTGCGTACTTGCTGGTGGAAGGTCTCCCACTCCACGGTGGACGAGTCTGTTTCTGCCACCCGAAATGCCCCATTTCCTTCTCAATATCATGTCCACACACCTATCCACAGGGTGTGGAGAAATCCGTTCTTCGGTCCAAGCCCTCTCCCCCTCAGCCGTCAGAACCGGAGACAATTCTCCGGGGAAGTACGGGGGGTTACCCACGACCGGCGGCGAGTATATGGAGTGGGCGAAGCCACCGGCAAGACGGGGAAAATCGACGGTAGGGCGCGACGGGTTCGAGCGACCGCCGAGCGAAAGGCAAGGGGGACAAGGGCTTTCGGAGCTGGGAATAATTGCCATCAACGAGTTCGGTCCCTGATTCGCCCCAAAACCCCGCGCTGCGATGTTTCGCGGACGAGCGCTGGATTTCGCGGACCATCGTTGAACTTCGCGCTCTGGCGGTCCCGAGGCGGATAGGACGGAGAGAGGCGTAGAATCACGTCGTCCAGAATCTTCCCGGTCGCAGCGCGACCTCCCAATCGGGGATACCTCACAATGAAGCGTACCTATCAACCCAACGTGCGTCGTCGCAAGCGCAAGCACGGATTTCGCTCTCGCATGCGGACTCGTTCCGGGCGCGCCGTGATCAAGCGTCGTCGCCTCAAAGGCCGGCGGCACCTCACTGCCTAGCACCGGACGACCGTTCGTCTCGTTGAAGCCGGCGGCGCGGTTCACCACCGTCTTCCGCTCCGGCACTGCGAGTCGCTCGGGCGGAATCACCGTGCTCCGTGCCCCGGGATCGCTCGGACCGCCGCAAGTCGGGTTCGTCGCGGCTCGCCGCGTCGGGAACGCCGTACGACGGAATCGAGCAAAGCGGCGCCTCAGGGAGGCCATGATGAAGGTCGAACTCCAGGCCGATACGGCATACATCGTGATCGCATCTCCGGGTGCGGCGACGATGGGATTCGGCGATCTGATCCGTCGCCTCAGCGAGGCGGTCGCCGCTGCCGAGGTGGCTGATCCACGATGAGCACCCCGAACGAACCGAAGCCATCGCCGGCCGCCAGGATTCTCATGGGGGCGGTCCGGGCCTATCAGAAGGTCCTTTCTCCCGCTATGGGAGGGAATTGCCGGTACTATCCCTCGTGCTCAGAGTACGGATACGACGCGATTCGCCTCCATGGGGCCGGTCGCGGCGCGTGGATGGCCGTCAAACGCATCGGACGTTGCCAACCGTTCCATGAGGGCGGATACGATCCCGTCCCTGAGCCTGGCCAACACAAGAACAACAACACGAACGCTGGGAGCGACGCGTGAATCCCTGGAACCTGCTCCTCGACCTCCTTGGTGGGGTCCTCAACTTCTTTTACCAGATTATTCCAAATCTGGGAATCGCCATCATCCTCCTCACCCTGGCGATCTCGCTCGTGCTGTTCCCCCTGACGCTGAAGCAGACGCGTTCGATGAAGGCGATGCAGGAGATCCAGCCGGAAGTCAAGCGTCTCCAGAAGGAACTCAAGGGAGACAAGGAAGAGCTGAACAAGCAGCTCATGGCCTTGTACCAGGAGCGTGGCGTGAACCCCGCTGCGGGGTGCCTCCCCCTGATCGTCCAGATGCCAATCTGGTTCGGGCTGTTCTCGGTGCTGCGAAGCATCCAGATCGAATCCGACGGCGAGGCGTACTCGAAGTACATCGGAGACGGCGCCGAGGCCATCAACCACATGTTCCTAGGCATGGACCTCACGGCCTCCCCCAGTTCGGTGGTTCCCGACGCCATTCGCAGCGTCGGCGACCTCACGCCGCTGAACGCGGTCCCCTACGTTCTGCTGATCATCGTCATCGTGGCCGCAGGCTTCTATCAGCAGGTGCAGACCACACGAACGAGCAAGAAGCCGGAGGGCGAGCAGTCGCAGACGGCACAGTCCATGCAGAACGCCATGAAGATCATGCCGATCTTCTTCGGCTTCATCTCCTGGACGCTCACCGCAGGTCTCGGGATCTACTTCGCAACGTCCAACCTCTTCCGGATCGGGCAACAGGCCCTGATCCTACGGATGGACGCCGGGGGAGACGACAACAAGAAGAAGCCGGCACTTCCGGCCGACAAACCGGACGATGGAGCCACTGGGACGAACGGACCATCGCAGAATGCCAGCAAGAAGAAGAACCGCCGCAGGAGGAAATAGACGATGGAGTGGGTTGAAGCTACCGGGACGACGGTAGAGATCGCGGTCCAGGCCGCGCTGAACGAACTAGAACTTGAATCGACCGATGATGCCCAGGTCGAAGTGATCCAGCAGCCGAAAGCCGGGTTCCTGGGCGTGGGCGGACGGTCGGCAATCGTGAAGGTGTCACGCAAACCCCGGAAGCGGAACCGCAGGGGTCGGCGCGGGGCCAAGCCTGACAACAACGTGAGCGGACAGAAGAAGAGCTCCAGCGGGCGGGGAGACGGCCGCAATGCCAAGAAGGACAAGCCTTCCGGGCAAGCGAAGCAGCAGAAGCCGCCGGCAGACAAGAAGAAGAACCGACCCCCGAAGGAGCGTCGCCCCATGGACAACAACGGGACACAAGAACCCAAGAAGGACAAACCAGAGTCGTCGATCGAGGACCAGGCCAAGGTAGCTGAGGAGTTCCTCTCCGGCCTGTTGGGCTCGTTCGGTCTCGATGGCGAGGTCCAGACCCGTATCGAAGACGAGGTGCTCTACCTTGACGTGGTCGGAGAACAGACCGAGGCGCTGGTAGGCCCCAAGGGTGCGACGATGTACTCTGTGCTCGAGTTGACCCGCACGACGGTTCAGCGCCGCACGTTCGGGGCGCCCCGCATGCGCATCGACATCGCAGGATATGGCGCACGACGTCGTGAGGCACTCACCATCTACACCTCCAAGCTGGTCGAGCAACTGGTCGAGAATGGCGGGGAGATGATGCTTGAACCGATGAACGCCGCAGACCGCAAGGTGGTTCACGACGCAGCCGGTGCATTTGACGGCGTTCGGACGTACTCCGAGGGTGACGAACCCCGCCGCGCCGTGGTTATCGCCAAGATCGAGAGCGGCACCGACGACGCCTGACCCGATGTTTCACGGGAAACATGCCGCCGCCAGTCTCGATCGGGCGGCGGCATGGGCCGGTGTTCCCCTCGACCCGGCGAAACGAGACCAACTCGCCGACTTCGCGACCTGGTTGGCGAGCGAAGGAGCAGAAGCCGGCGGCATCGGCCCCGAGGAGACCGGCCGGATCATGGACCGGCACGTCGCCGACTCACTTACCTTCGCTGCGGCTTGGACGGTGGTACCCAAGCGGCTCCTCGACGTGGGGGCCGGCGTGGGATTGCCGGGAATTCCGCTCGCTGTTGTCTATCCCGAGACCGCCGTCACGCTCCTTGACCGATCCGAACGGCGCTGCGTCCTTGCCCGACGCGCCGCACGCGTCCTCGGACTCCAGAATGTTGCCGTCATGCAGTCCGACATCGATCAGATGCGCACGCTCTGGCCCGCAATCGTCTTCCGGGCCTCTCTCAGACCGGACCGGGCGCTGGCCGCGGCGGCGCCCCGGTTGGAGTCGGGCGGGTGTGCCGTCGTTGGCCTCAGCCGGAGGACCGAGCCGGCTTCACTGCCGGATTCGCCACCCGGAACCGTCGTCGACGTGCTGTCGACCGGGCACGGGGTCCTTGACTCCCCCGCATGGCTCCTTAGGATGACGCGGACCGACTCGCGAACCAAGGACGGGAACCCCGCCTGATGCCCGCAATCACTGTTGCTATCGCCAACCAGAAAGGTGGCGTCGGCAAATCCACGACCGCCATCAATCTTGGTGCAGGCCTTGCCTTTCAAGGAGAACGGATCCTCCTCGTCGACCTCGATCCTCAGGGAAACACGACGAGCGGTCTTGGGATCGACCGATCGGCGATCGAGTACTCGACCTATGATCTCCTGGTCGAAGATGTGCCAATTGAAGACGTGGTCGAACCATCCTCGGTCCGGGACCTCTTCGTGGTCCCCGCCACGATCGAACTCGCCGGGGCCGAGATCGAGTTGGTCTCAATGTTCTCCCGGGAAGCGCGCCTTGGCACCGCGATCAAGGGAATCATTGATGACTACGACTTCGTCCTGATCGACTGCCCGCCGTCGCTCGGTCTCTTGACGGTCAATGGACTGGCGGCAGCCGACGAGGTGTTGATTCCGATCCAGTGTGAATACTACGCCCTCGAGGGTGTGAGCCAGCTTCTGCGGAACGTGCAGCTCGTCCAGCGCAACCTCAACCCTCAGCTTGAGGTGGAGGGCGTGGTTCTGACCATGTATGACGGTCGGACGACGCTTGCCGCCGATGTGGTCGCTCAGGTTCGAGAGCATTTCGGTGATACCACGTATCGAACCGTCATTCCCCGGACCGTTCGTCTCTCGGAGGCCCCATCCTACGGCGAGCCGATCGAGGCCTACGACCCGATGTCGCGGGGTGCGATCGCATATCGAGAACTGGCACGAGAGTTTCGGAGGAGACATGCCCGCACGTAAGAGCGGACTGGGGCGGGGCCTCGACGCGCTGATCCCGGTCGATCATCCATCGGTGGGGTTTGCGGAGGTGGAACTCTCCGATATCGCCCCGAACCCCCAGCAACCCCGGGTACACTTCGACGACACCGCGCTCGGGGAGTTGGCCGCGTCGATCACCGAGGTTGGGGTTCTGCAACCGATTGTTGTTCGACCGGGGGACCCGGAGGGGACCTACGTCCTGATCGCGGGCGAGCGCCGACTCCGGGCGGCGGCCATCGCCGGTCTGCGCTCGATCCCTGCGGTGATTCGCTCGATCGAGAGCGATGAACGATACCTCAGCGAGGCGTTGATCGAGAACGTCCAGCGAAAGGACCTCTCTCCGCTCGAGGAGGCGGCCGCCTACCGGAACTTGCTGGAAGATTTTGGCATGACGCATGAGCAGGTGGCGAATCGCGTCGGGAAGAGCCGGAGCGCCGTGACGAACACGCTGCGGCTCCTACAGCTTCCGGCGCCGATCCAGGGCATGCTCGAACGAGAAGAGCTGTCGGCCGGGCATGCCCGTGCCCTCCTGGCTCTCGACGACGAGGCCTATGCCGTCCACATCGCACAGCGAGCGGTCGCCGAAGGCTGGTCGGTACGGACCGTGGAAGATGCGGTGAAAGAACGAGCGGTCGAGGAGCAGCCGAAGCGGCAGAAGATGCCCGCGATGCGTCCGGCAGCGATCGTCGAACTCGAGGAGAGGCTGTCGGAACGCCTCTCAACGAGCGTCACGATCAAGGCCCGTGGGGATGGCGGCCAGATGGTCATCAAATACGGCTCGCTCGAGCACCTCGAGCAGATCTACCGCCAGCTTTTCGCCTAGAGAGCCGCCGAATACCGCCACGAACGGCTCATTCCTGCCGGGCGCTGGTAGCTACACCTCGTCCGGCCCGTTGGCATACAGGTCCACGATGGCTCGCGCAATTGTCGTGCCGAGCTCGGGTTGCGGATCCAAGACGGCTATCACGACGGCCGGAGATCGCGTCTCCTTGAGGAGTGGCATGGCGCGGGGGAGTGGGTCGAGAGCGAGGTGGCGTCCGAGGTGGACGGCGATGGTGCGGCCGGCCTCGCTGGTGCTGAGTTCCGTTCCGAAGTAGAACACGCCCTCAATTCCGTCGGACGGGACGGTGATCGATACGACGACGTGTACATCGTGGCGGTTCGCCCGACCCGCCCGGAGACTCTTGGACGGTGCGGTATCGACGCTGCGGGAGAGGAGCGCGCGTGCCCCGGCGAGTTGGATCTCGGAGGTGAGGTGCGTGGCGACCGCCCACGTGGCCTCGGAATCGGCCGGTTCAGTTCCTGCCGGGTCTACGAAAATGCGGGCGCCGGTGATCGGACGTGGGAGAGAGTCGATCCAGACATGGTCGCGCACCTCCTCGCGGCCTGGTTTGTCCGTTGCCTTGGCCATGAGGAGAAGCTCTTCGACCACTTCGCGGCCGGCGATCCCGTCCTCGGACATTCCGCGGTTGCGCTGGAAGTCGAGCACGGCCCGCAGCGTGTCCGGTCCGAAGAGTCCGTCCACTTTTCCGGCATCGAACCCGAGTGACCCGAGGCTGCGTTGCAGGCGGGAGACATCGTCACCCCGCATCATCGGCGAACGACGATATAGCATCCGGTCGCCCAGGCGAAACCCGGCCTCGACAAGCGCTCGCCAGCTCTCCGGACCGACGATGCCGTCGGCAGGGAGTCCCCGAGACTCCTGGAACTGCGCTACCGCGTCGGCGGTTCGGGGACCGTAGGTTCCATCGACGACGACCGAAACACCGAGACCCGCCAGGCGTCGCTGGATATCTCGGACCGGTTCCCCACGGTCGCCGGTGTGATAGAGCCTCACGGTTTGGTCTCTCCGCCGGTCTTGGTCAGGAGACGAACGAAGCGACCTCGGACTCCAACTGGGCCTTGCTCCTGGCTCCAACCAGGCGCTTCTGCTCCTTGCCCGCCTGAAAGACGATCATCGTCGGGATGCTCATGACGCCGAACTGCATGGCGGTCGCCGGGTTCTCGTCGACGTTGAGTTTGACGATCTGGAGTTGCCCGGCCATGTCTCCCGCGATCTCCTCGAGCGGTCCGTCCATCATCTTGCATGGCCCGCACCACTCTGCCCAGAAGTCGACCAGTGTCGGCAGGGGAGAGGCGACGAGTTCCGCAAACGTGGCATCGGTCCCTGTGACGGTGTTCTGTCCCATGTTGGCTCCTCGTGATTGTTGGAGCGTCCGTACCTTCCGGCGCTCACATGACTTGATCTAGGACCCGACCCTATCGAGCCAGTGTTCGACATCGATCGCGGCCTGGCAGCCCATCCCCGCAGCTGTCACCGCTTGCTGGTAGTAGTGGTCGACGACATCTCCGGCGGCAAAAACGCCGGGGATCGACGTGACGGTGGACCCAGACTCGGTGACGATGTATCCAGCTACATCCAGCTCCAGCTGGCCCTGGAAGATGCTGGTATTTGGGTCGTGGCCGATGGCGAGGAAGAACCCTTCCACCGGCAGAACCGACTGTTCACCGGTGGTGGTGTCGGTCACCTTGAGGCCGGTGACGAGATCGTCACCGAGCACTTCGTCGACCGTCGTATTCCACATCACTTCGATCTTCGGATGGTCGATCGCTCGCTGGGCCATGATCTTCGAGGCCCGGAACTCGTCGCGGCGGTGCACGATCGTCACCTTCGAGGCGAACTTCGTCAGGAAGAGGGCCTCTTCCATGGCGGAGTCTCCTCCGCCGACGATGGCGATCTCCCGGTCGCGGAAGAAGAATCCGTCGCACGTTGCACAGGCAGACACGCCGTAGCCGCGAAGTTTCTCTTCGCCGGGGATGCCGAGCCAGCGTGCCGAGGCTCCGGTCGAGATGATGAGGCTCTCAGCCTCGTAGACGTCCTCACCGACCCACGCCTTGAACGGACGTTCTGAGAGGGCGACGCTGGTGACGTCAGAGGACACGATGCGGGTGCCGAATCGTTCGGCCTGCTTGCGCATTCCGTCCATCAACTCGGGACCCATGATGCCGTCCGGGAAACCTGGATAGTTCTCTACCTCGGTGGTGAGCATCAGTTGCCCGCCTCGTTCCATCCCCTCGATCATGACGGGTGCGAGATCCGCGCGGGCGGCGTAGATCGCTGCGGTGAGGCCGGCGGGACCGGACCCGATGATCAAGACCTTCTCGGCCATGGCTACTCCTGTGGTGATGTGGGCTCGTCAACTGGATGGCGCTTCATCCAGACAAACACCCCGGCGAGCAGCAATATGCCCCCGACGACGGCGTACGCGAGTTCCTGCCCAATCAGGGTACCGAGAGCACGGAAGAGTGCGACCAACAACCAGATGACCGCCATGACGGCGAGCGTCACGATCAGGATGCCGATGGCAGCCCAGGTGACGCCGACCGCGACTCGATCCACCGTGAGTGTGCGGATGCGGGTGGAGATCTGCTCGAGAGCGTCGGCGATCTTGGCCGGGTAGTCAGTGCGCGATCGATCGGTCATACGCCAGGAGGATAGTCGAACCCCGGGCGGCTCAGGGCAGGGTGCTGCCGAGTTCCTCACAGGTAGCGACGTCGAGCGCCACGAAGTAGGGCTCAGCGTCCGGGGGCGTCACCACCAGAACGACGGCGTCAGCGCCGTCCACGGTGATTGTGGCGACCGGGACGAAGACGGAGGCATCGTCGTTGGATGACGCTTCAGCCACGCAGACGTCGACGCCACGAGCGGTGTCCGGAGAACCGTCCTTGGTCGACAAGTCGAACCCGCTTGCGAAGGTCTCAGGATCGTTGGCATAGGCGAGGGCGATGCTGCTGAGGTCGCCGTCTGGCAGGTGGGGGAGTGCGTCGGTGGGAGCCTCTCCCGTGAGGCCCTCGGCACCGGCGCCGGCCGTGGTCGTCGTCTCTTCGGAGGCGGCCGCGGTGGTCGTGGTCTCGGCCGCGGCGCCGGACTGGGGTGTTTCGGTGTCTTCTGCAGCGAAGGAGCCGTCCGATTCGTCTTCTCCGACTACTGACGGGTCGGCATTGCGGGAGGCCACCGTGGTGTCCGTCAACGCAGCTGAGGCGACCTCGAACGAGTCGTCCGATCCGCTGTTCGGGAGGATCACGACGGCTCCGACGATGACGGCGGCCGCTGCTGCCAGGCCGGCGACGGGAGCCCACCAGCGCTGCCAACGCGACGGTGCCGGGGCGACGACCGGTGCGAGGGCGTCGTCGAGGTGGAGTTGCTGGCGAAGCGCGGCGTGGAGCGTCGAACGTTCGTCTGCGGTCATCGCAGGTGCCGGCAGATCGGAGAGGAGAGAAGCGGTTGCGAGTTGGGTCTCATACTCGGCCTGGAGCGCGGGGTCGGACGAGATGTGCCTGAGCGCTTCGTCGCGCTCGCCGGGCGAGAGCCGGCCGCTGACCAGGTCAGTGATGAGATTGAGGTCGTGTTCGCTCATGGTTCTTCTCTTTGATGCTCCGACCCCGGCGCGAAGTTCCCGAGTTCTTTGGCGAGCAGCTTCCTGGCCCTGAAGAGGCGGCTCTTCACGGTGCCGACGGGCACCTCAAGGGTATCCGCGGCCCCCTCTAGCGACATGCCTTCGAGATCTACCAGCACGATGGCGGCGCGGAAGTCCGGAGACAACCCGAAGAGTGCGGACTCGATGTCGGGACGGAGTTCAACGGCATGGAACGCATCCCCACTCCTGGGGTCGGCGGGATCGACGTAGTCGGGCATCGAGTCGGTGCGTTTGCGCTGCTGTCGGCGCAGGTGGTCGTAGCAGGTGTTGATGGAGACCCGATACAGCCAGGTGCTGAAAGCAGCCTGCTCCTTGTAGCGATCAGCCTTCCGGAAGACCGTGAGGAACACGTCCTGCGTGGCGTCGAGAGCGGCGCTCCGGTCCTTCATCATGCGGAGACAGATGCCGAACACGCGGTCTTCGTGGGCACGCATGAGTTCCTCGAAGGCATCGAGGTCGCCTTCGAGGTATCGGCGAATGAGCACGCGGTCTTCCGCTGAGCGGGAGGTCACTGCCCGTGATTCTGGTCTGTAGTCGGCACGGAGGCCAAGGTTTCATTCACGGAAGGAGCCGGATCTCGGAGATCGAAGTTCCGTAGTTGCCATCCGATTGTTCGGGGAGCGTGGTGAGCCAGACGAGCCAGAAGCCCTCTTCGCGGTGCGCCACGTCCAGCCTTGTCGTCCCCGTGAGGATCTGGGCTGCGCCGATCCGATCCCACTCGCCCGGCACGTCGGGGACCGTGGCATTCCATGCAACGGTGAACCGGGTGTCCGGCGTTCCGCTGACCTCGATCGCCCCGATAGGAACCGGCGGATCCAGGATGATGCCGACGCCTTCCTTCGTCTCGTCGAGAGGATCCGGGTAGGGCTCGGTCTCCCACCCCGTGCTCCGATTGCCGTCGACGACGGCATCGATTGCCTCGTCGTTCTCGATCCCGTCTCCGTAGGGGTCGTAGACAGTCGCAAGCGCGGGGATGGCGTTCTCTGTGGGGGCGTCGGTAGCCGGTGCTGTGCTGGGTGGTGCTCCGGGGTCCTGTTCGGCGGGCGCAGCCGGATAGAGGAACGGAGAGTCGGGATCGACGTCGATTGCGAGTCCAACCACCGAGAGGGAGAGAAGGACGGCTACAACCGCAGCGAAGAGAATCAGAGGCTTCACCGACCAGGAGTGCTCAACCACTGGTTCGCGGTGGAGGAACGCGTTGCTGAGGGCATCGGAGAGACCTGCGGCGTCGAGCGTGCCGGCCTCGGCTGCCGCGAGAGCGTCATCCACGGCGGTCGGAATCCCTTCCGCAACGTGTGAGGGCAGGATCGCCGGGTTATCGGTGCCGGTCACCGACTCTCGGAGGACTACCGCGAGTGCCGCCGTATCGCCCGCCGCCGTGGTGGTCGTCGGGATGCGACCGAAACTCGCGAGACGTGCCGGATGCGCCGCGGAGAAGTGGATGGCGCTGGCGTCGATCGCACCGTGGATTCCTCCGTTCGCGTGGAATGCCGCCAGGCCCGCAGCGACGCCGGATGCGTTCGGCAGGTACTCGGGGATGGGGAGCGTCTCTCCCGCCCTGAGACGATCAGCAACGGTGACGGCACCGTCCCATTCGGCCACCGCGAACGCGGAGTGGTCGACCTCGCCGGCCGCGTAGACCCGCTGCACGTGGGGATGAGAAGTTGCCGCCGCCGCGCGGATCGGAGTGAGGAACTGGGCGACCCGGGCGGGGTCGGCATCGGGACCGGGGAATCGAATAAGGACGGGACGCTCGAGCTGCTCGTCGGTTGCCAACCACTCCTCGACGTCTCCGTCGGCGCCGAGGCGCACGTTCATGCGATAACGGCCGGGTATGCGCGGGGGCACCGGTCAACCCCGACGGAGGAGCGCGAGCGGTTCGGGGAGCGTGACGAATCCCTCCGACTCGTAGAGGTCCAGAGCGGCCTGGTTGCCGGCCTGGGTATTGAGCAGCATCGCCTTGCTTCCGGCCTTGCGAGCCATTCGGGCAGCGCCCCTCGTGAGGGAGCGGCCCATCTGTTGGCCTTGCCAGTCGGGGTGAACAGCGAGGCGTTGGAGGTACGACATGGCATGACCAAACCCGAGGATCGCGAACGCGACCGGTTCGCCCTCCGGTCCGCGGATCTGGAGCGTCCTCGCCGTGCCGGTCGCTGCCATCGCTTCTCGCATCCCGTGGCCGTCGAAACGCCAGAATTCGTCGAACGCTGCGTGGTCGATCGTGAGGAGCGCCGGGAGGCTCGTCTCGGGAGGCGTGATGACGAGGTGGTCGGGAGAAGGGATGCTCTCACTGAGTTCGAGACGCATCAGGGAGAGCGGTACGAACTCCTCGAATCCCGCTTCTCCCCAGGGGCGACGACTCGACGCAGGGAGCGGGGGAGAGAAGACATGGGGCGCGCCGAGGTCGTTGAGGCGCTCGGAGCAGAGGGTGAGAAACGCTGACCCGCCGCGCACCAAGCGGAGTGCTCCGTCGGGTGTGCAGTCGTTCCAGCGCCGGGCGTCTGCGCGAGCCCAGCCTCTCCGAAATCGAATCGGCTCCGGCCAGGAGCCGCGCTGGAGTACCGGTATCGGACTCTCCGCCACCGACATGACACCTCCGAGTCTTCCGGCGCGACCTCAGCGTACCCTGGGTGTAGGACGTCGCGACCGAACGGCGGCTGTTCGGTTTGGCGCGAAGCCTCACAGATGTGGAACCATGGGGGCATGCGGGTAGCCCTCGTTACACATCCTTCAAGCTTGAGCCATGTGGCTCCCTGGGAGCATCCCGAGCGACCGGACCGCATTGGCGCGGCCATCGCGGGTATCCGGGTCAGCGGCGTTGAGGTAATAAGCGTCGAGGCTCGCTCGGCCACCCGGAAGGAACTCCTCGCCGTCCACAAGGAGGACTATCTCGAGCGAATCCAGACGGTGGCGCTTGGTGGCGGAGGCGCCTTCGACTCCGACACGTACATCTCGGCGGCATCGTGGGAGGCGGCACGCTACGCGGCCGGCGCAGGCATCACCGCTGTCGACGCGATCGAGGTGGGAGAAGCCGACTTCGGTTTCGCTGCCGTCCGCCCTCCGGGGCACCATGCCGAACGGAGCAAGGGTATGGGCTTCTGCTTGATCAACAACATCGCCGTCACGGCTGCGGCCTTGGTCGCCCGCGGCAAACGTGTCGCGATCGTCGACTGGGATGCTCACCACGGGAACGGCACCCAGGAGATCTTCGCCGGGTCTGCCGATGTGCTGTATCTATCGATGCACCACGCTCCCTACTACCCCGGTACGGGGAGAGTAGAGGAGGTCGGGGGAGGACTCGGGACCGGGAGGTCGGTCAACATTCCGGTGCCGCGCGGCACGGGGGGCGAGACCTACCGGGACGCCTTCTCCCGGATCGTGCTGCCGATCCTCACCCAGTTCGACCCGGACTGGCTGCTGGTGAGCGCCGGCTATGACGGCCACGCCGAGGATCCGCTGGGTGGATTGGGGCTGCTCCCGCTCGACTACGAAATGATGGCGGCATCGCTGGGCCAGGTGATGGATCGAACGAACACCGTGTTCCTCCTCGAAGGCGGCTACAACCTCGATGCGATCACGGAGTCGGTGGCGGCAACCCTTGACGGCTTTGCCTTCGGAACGTCGCCCATGGAACGCCCTCAAGTGCCTGACCCGTGGGTCGATAGCGCTCTCGCCGTCGATTCCCTCTTCTGGGATCTTGATTAAGGCCGGTCTCTGAGGCGCCGATAGACACGGGAACCTACCCCGGGCTTCAGGAGACGCTGTGTACGAATCGTTGCCGTCGCTCGACGAGCTACTTCAGAGAATCTCGACCGTTGGCGCATCCGATCTGCACCTCAAGGTCGGATCGCCCCCGGCGTTCCGGATCGATGGCGTTGTGCACCGATCCGACCTGCCGATGGTCGCCCAGGCCGATACGCAGCGCTACTTCGACGAGATCGTCACCGATCGGGATCGAGCAGATTTTGAGCGAGATGGGGAAGCGGGCTTCGCTATCGGCCGCTCCGGTCTCGGCCGCTTCCGCGTGAGTGCTTTCAGCCAGCGCGGCTCGGTCACGCTGGTCCTTCGGACCGTTGGCAAGCTCGAAGGAGGGTTCGAGGCACTCGGCATCCCTGCAGTTGTCGAACGCCTCGCCGATGAGCGCCCCGGGCTGCTCCTGATCACCGGTCCCTCGGGATCGGGCCGCACCACCACCGGCGCCGCGGTCATCGAACACGTGAACGCCACTCGCAAGTGTTCGGTGGTCACGATCGAGGATCCCATCGAGAACTTGTACCCGGACAACCAGTCGTTGATCTCCCAGCGCGAGGTGGGCCTCGACACCGCTTCGTTCGCTTCCGGCCTGCGGGCAGCCATGCGCAACGACACCGATGTGATCTTCGTCGGGGAACTCCCCGATCGGGAGACGCTCGCTGCCGCGTTGCGTGGGGCGGAGACCGGCCACCTCGTCGTTGGAGTCCTCCCGACTTTTGACAGCCTCGAGACGATCAACCGCATTGTCGAGTCCTTCGAGCCGTATCAGCGCCAGCAGGTGCGCCAACTGCTCTCGACGACGCTCAAGGGAATCATCAGCCAGCAACTGATCCCGCGCGCCGACGAGGCCGGGCGGGCGGCAGCGGTGGAGGTGCTCGTCAACACCGAACGAGTCGCCGAGAAACTCAAGGACGAAGCGTTGACCCCAACGATCGCGACGGACATCGCCGAGGGAGAGTTCTTCGGCATGCGCAACTACGACCAGGCGATCCTCACGCTGTACGCGCGTGGCGACGTCTCGTTCGAAGATGCGCTCTCCCACGCCACGTCGACGACCGACTTCAAGCTCGCAGCCCAATCCCGCGGTGCGCTGAGCGCATAGTCGCTCTTCGGCTCTGTCGGTCGGTACGCTCCTGGGCGCATGCCCAGCTTCACCTGTCAAACCTGCTCGCAAGCGTTCTCGCTGTCCCAAGACGTCCTGGATCGATACCCGGGCTGGAGCCCGAAGGAGTGCCGTCCGTGCCGCGATGCCAAACCGGCTTCGCTCGGGCCGGCTTCGTCAACCGACGATCCGCAGACGGGCGTGTTCACCGATGGGGGTTGTGTTCCGAATCCGGGACCGGGAGGCTGGGGGGCGGTCTACGTGGTTGAAGGGAAGATCGTCGATGAGGCCTACGGCCACGATCCGGACACCACGAACAATCGGATGGAATTGACCGCACTGATCGAGGGAGCGCGACTCGTCCCCGAGGGGACGGCGCTCCCGGTCTACTCAGATTCGAACCTTGCGGTGAGGACCATCAATGAGTGGGCTGCCGGCTGGGAGGCACGGGGGTGGAAGCGGAAGACCGGGCCGGTCGAGAATGTTGACCTGGTTCGCTCAGCGTATTCGGTGTACCGGAAGCGTTCCGAGCTCGACCTGAGATGGATCAAGGCCCACGTGGGCTTCACCTGGAACGAGTACGCCGATCGGCTCGCAAACCGTTGGAGGGAATCATGATTCCGCCGCGGCTCCAGGGACTGTTGGACGAGGGGACTCCGTCGCGGGATCTCGCCGATCTGTTCGGCGCAGCCGGACACGATCTCTATCTCGTCGGCGGCAGTGTCCGCGACGCCCTGCTCGACCGGCCAAACGCCGATCTCGACTTCACGACAGGAGCACGACCAGAAGAGATCGAGGAGATCGTTCGACCCTGGGCAGCGGATCTCTATCTCGCAGGCAAGACCTTCGGAACGATCGGGGCGATCAAAGGCGGCCGTGTCCACGAGATCACGACCTTCCGATCTGAGGTCTACCGCGATGAGAGCCGCAAGCCCGAAGTCACCTACTCGGACGACATCGAGGAGGACCTCTCGCGGCGCGATTTCTCCGTGAATGCAATGGCGATCCGGGTCCCGACCTCTGGCGACGAGACGCCAGAGATGATCGACCCGTTCGAAGGACTGACCGACCTGTTCCGCCAGGTTCTTCGGACGCCGCTCGATCCGGAGATCTCGTTCGGTGATGATCCGCTGCGGATGCTGCGTCTCTTTCGCTTCGTCTCCCGGCTCGGATTCGCTCCAGACGAGGAAGCCATCGGCGCCGTCCACCGGATGCACGCGAGGCTCGAGATCGTCTCCGCCGAACGGATCAAAGGCGAACTCGACCGACTCCTGATTGGCGACCACGTCGGACCGGCACTCTGGGGTCTTGTGGACACCGGCCTTGCAGAAGAGTTCATCCCCGAACTCCCCGCCCTTGCGCTCGAGATCGATCCGGTGCATCAACACAAGGACGTGCTCGCTCACACCATCGCGGTTGTGGAGAAAGCGTCGGCGCGACTCGAACTCCGTCTCGCAGCGCTCTTCCACGACATCGGGAAGCCGGCGACACGGGAGTTTGGACCCGGCGGCGTCTCGTTCCACCACCATGAAGTCGTCGGAGCCCGGATGGTGAGACGGCGCATGAAGGCCCTGCGGTACTCGAAGCAGACGACCGAGGACGTGGCTCGCCTGGTGTTCCTCCACATGCGACCCCACACGTATCAGATGGGGTGGAACGATTCGGCGGTGCGGCGCTACGTTCGCGACGCTGGGCCGCTCCTCACCGACTTGAACGAACTGGTGCGATGCGATGTGACGACACGGAACAGGCGCCGTGAGCGGACGATCAGTCGGCGGATCGACGAACTCGAAGAACGGATTGCGATCCTCCGCGAGGCGGAAGAGCTTGACGCGCTTCGACCGCCGATTGACGGGAACCAGGTGATGGAGCACCTCAATCTTGAGCCGGGGCGCCAGGTCGGCGAGATCATGAAGATGCTTTACGAGAAGCGCATCGACGATGGCCCGTACTCCGAAGAGGAGGCCTACGAACTCCTCGACACATGGGCCGCCGAACAGGGGTAGCCGGGTCGGGGTTGAGCGGCCATACTCGGAACATGGTCCGGTTGGCGCTGGTAGCGCTCTTCGCGTCCTTCGTTGTGGCTGCGTGCGGTGGTCAGGGTTCGCCGGATTCCTTGTCGACCGAACCCAACCCCGAAGGAGGGAGCATGGAAATCACTTCGCCCGCATTCGAGGCTGGCGGCCCCATCCCCGCGCGATTCACGTGCGACGGGGCAGACGAGTCTCCTGAATTGAAGATCGCGGGACTACCGGAGGCGACCGCATCACTGGTGCTCGTCATGGACGATCCCGATGCCCCCGTCGGGACGTGGGACCACTGGGTCGCCTACGACATCGAACCGGTCGGCACGATTCCCGAGAACGTCGGCTCCCTCGGCACGGGCGGCCTCAACTCCTGGAAGCGGCTGGGGTACGGAGGTCCGTGCCCACCTGGAGGGACCCACCGCTACTTCTTCCGGGTGCTCGCGCTGGACGGTGCGCTCGGCCTTGCCGAGGGTGCAACGAAGGACGAGGTCGTGACCGCCGTGGAAGGGCGCGTGCTCGCCGAAGCGACGCTCATGGGGACGTACTCGGCCTGACGTTCTCCGGCGGGAGGGCTACGACGACCGGATGCGCCCGAATGCCGACCACCCGGGTCCCGCGGTCAGCCACAGCAGACCCGTGATGGCGATCGCCGACGTGAGGCACCACATGCACGTCGCTCCGATGACGAACGGTTCTAGGAACGTCAGGTAGATCGAGAAGAGCGTGCCGCCGAAGGCAATAGCAGCGGCCGCGATCATCCCGAGGTCGGAGACGCGGTCCTTCGTCGTCTTCGCAACGATCCAACCGACGAGCAGGATGCCGTATCCGATGATGCCGAGGATTCCGATCGGGACCCCGAAGATCGTCGCATACTCGCTCTGCTGCACGGCATTGCAGTCGCCGACGGGTCCGCACACAGCTTCGGTTCCGCTCGCCTCGACACTCCCGAGATAGACGGAGACACCGATACCGATCACCGCCAGGACCGGGATCAACCAGTCCGGGGTGGACGAGAGCATGCCCTTGCCGATCAGAATCGGTACGGCGATCAGGCTTGCGATCATCGCAATGAGCACGAGCACGGCGAGGCTGTTGCCGACGGGGTCATTGCCGAACTTCTCGGTGATGGTCTGATCCTCGGAATCGGGGATGGCTGCAGCGGGGTCCTCCGTCGATTCGCCGTCGATCGGTTGATTGCCCTCGGCCATCCCTGGAACGGACGCGATGGCGTCCTCGATCCCTGGGATGTCCGGCCAGGGGATTCCGCCGGCTGCGATGCCGGCTTCGATGATGCCGGGGAGTTCTTCGGGAATCTCGGCGGACCCGACGTAGTAGTCGTCCATGACAACAAGTCGGGGAACACCCATTCGTTCGTCCGGGACGCTGAGGCGTTCGGTATCGGCCTCATACAGGTTGGCGGCTTGCTGGACCGTGACGTCCGCGAACAGGATGTCGAGCGTGCCGTTCGTCATTTCGTAGAACGCGACCTCTTCTGGAGGGAGGGCCTCGTCGAAGAAGACCGACGGCTCGCCGCCGTACTCCTCGAACACGCCGGGGAGGACCTCGTTGATCACGTATTCGCAGTGACCGCAGGTGGGAGAGAAGAAGAACACGACCCTGACAACTGGATCATCCTCTCCCTCGGATTGTGCGGACGACGGGAGGGCGATCGCCAGCAGCGTCGCGATGAGCACGAACAGGAGTGTGACCCGGGATTTCATGTCGGCATAGCCTGCCGTCGCTTTCGATTTAACGCCAGGGCCGGAAGACCACGGAGCATCTACTCCTGGTCTGCCGGCCCCGGCGCTACGTTCTGCGATCAGCCGAGCAGCTTGGCTTTGGCAGCCGCGAACTCGTCGTCTGTCAACAGGCCCGCCGACTTCATATCGGCGAGTTGTTTGAGTTGGGCGATGGTGTCGTCGGCTGGCGCTGCTGCGGGAGCTGCGGCCGGCGCCGCCGGTGGTGCCTGCTGCGCCTGCATGGCGTTCATTTGCGCCTGCATGTCAGCGAGTTGTTCTTGCGACTCGTAGGCGGCTTGGTTGGCAGCATTCTGATCGTACGCGGCCTGGTCCTTGTTGTACCGGCGACGCTGCATTCCGCCACTGACGGCGGTTGCGGTTCCGGCGACGACCGCCGTGCGGGCCATCGTTCCGGCGATTCCGGGACGTCCTCTTCTTCGGGGCATTCTCGTTTCTCCTATTCGTCTTCGAGTTCGGCAACTGCGGCGAGCACCTCGTCGACCACGAGGCCGGGGATGCGGACGTTGGCGAGCAGCAACCCTCCTGAGTCGAGGAGCTCGTTGCGCAGCGGCGTGAACCACGTGTGTTCGAAGACCAGCGCTGCCGCGGACGAGCCAGGCTCGAGCGCAGCGGCGAACTCTTCGACGTCCTCGTCGGAGAGCAGTCCGTTCGCGTCGGTGAGCAGCCGTCCAAGCGCCGCGATGTCTTCGCCGGCGTCGATCTGGTCGAGTTCGAGGTAGTCGACGGTGCCGTCTTCCTCTTTCACGATCAGAAGAGCGTCGACGACGGTGATGACGCCGTCCTCTACGAGTCTCTCGAGTTCAGGCAGAATGCCGCCGGTGAATTGGTTGCCGGGGAAGCCGATGACCAACAGTTCGATTGGCGCGAGTGCCACTCCGTCCTCCTTGGTGATGGATGACGTGAGTCTTGTCGAGGTTGGGACGCTGCACAAGCGGGGAGCAGCTCGGTAGCGGAGGAGCCGAGTTGCCGCGGAGCGGAGGAAGGCCGGCGGTTGCTGCGAAGCAGGCCCGATACGAGGGGTTCTCATGGTCGGGATCTATTTCTTCGTCGGCGGGTCGCTCTTGTCTCCACGCGACTTCTTGTCGAGTCTTCGGACGATGACCACCGCGACCACAATCGGTACGACGAAGAGCAGGGCTTCGTCCCATCCATACTGATGGGCAAGAATTGGATTGATCGCAGGCATGCGGCTCCGTCGGTGGTTCGGTCATGGCCCAGGTTCGCGGATCGGCGACCGGTTCGACAATCCTCCACCAGCACAATATTGCATTAGAACATGAATATGCGTATATTCGCTGCTCGCTCGAGGGCCTCCTTCCATGTCTCGTTCCATTGCCATCTTCGGTTCGTCCGGCTACGCCGGTGGCGAACTGATCCGTCTCGTTGACGGCCATCCCGATTTTGTTATCGACTATCTCGGCGCACACTCCTCTGCCGGCAGGAACCTCGGGGTTGTCCATCCGCACCTCCGTGGTGGCGATCGCATGCTCGGACCGAACGACCCTGCGGCGGCACCCCCGGTCGACTTGGCGTTCCTCGCCTTGCCCCACGGGGCGTCGGCCGAACCGGCCATGACCCTCCTTGACCGCGGGATCGCGGTCGTCGACATCGGGAGCGACTTCCGTCTCGATACCCCCGACCGGTATCTGTCCGCGTATGACGTCGAGCATCCCTACCCGGAGCAGCTCGGCCAGTGGGTCTATGGACTCCCCGAAATGAACCGCGGCGCCATTGCGGCCACCGACCGTGTCGCCATGGCCGGCTGCTACCCAACCTCGGCGATCCTTCCGCTCGCCCCGGTCCTCGAGGCCGGCCTGGTCGAGCCAACGGGAATCATCGTGGACTCGATGTCTGGCGTCTCCGGGGCAGGTCGGGGCGTTCACCCCGACCTCCAATTCGGTGCCGTCGACGAGTCGGTCAAGGCCTACAAGGTGCTGGCCCACCGGCACCAGCCGGAGATGGAACGGGCCCTCGACCAGGTGGCAGGCGGTCCCACACAACTCATCTTCACGCCACACCTCGTTCCGATGCAGCGCGGCATCCTCAGCACTGTGTACGCACCGGGCACCGCTGGGACGTCACTCGACGACATCGTCGTCGCGCTCGAAGCGGCCTACCGGGACGAACCGTTTGTGTCGCTGGTCGAGGGCTCGCCGGAGACGAAATGGGTCACCGGCTCCAACCGGGCCATGATCTCGGCGCACCTGGACGCCCGGACAGGAACCGTCGTCCTCATCTCGGCTATCGACAACCTCGTCAAGGGGGCCGCCGGCCAGGCCGTGCAGGTCGCCAACCTGATGCTCGGAGTCGACGAGACGGCCGGCTTGCCGATGGAAGGATGGATGCCGTGAGCGTTCTTGCCCCCAAAGGATTCAAGGCCGCCGGTGTGTCGGCGGGGATCAAGCCGGATGGGATCCTCGACGTCGCCGTCGTGGCAGCCGACCGGCCGGTCCCGACCGCAGCCGTCTTCACCACCAACATGGCAGCCGCCGCACCGGTCCGTCTCTCGAGGAGCCATCTTGCTTCGGCCCCGACCGCCAAGGCAGTCGTCCTCAACTCCGGCTGCGCCAACGCGGCCACGGGGAAGCGGGGACGGGCAGTCGCGGAGCTCACGGCGAACCGGACCGCGGAACTCCTGGCCTGTTCTCCGGAGGATGTTCTGGTCTGTTCGACGGGCACGATCGGAACGCATCTCGCCCCGGAAGCGATCACCGGCGGCGTGGTGGAAGCAGTCGCCGAACTCGGATCCGAAGAACGCCATGCCCGCGCCGCTGCCACGGCGATCATGACCACCGACTCTGAGCCGAAAGAGGTCGTTGTCGAGGCCGACGGGTTCACGGTCGGTGGGATGGCGAAGGGGGCCGGCATGATCCGGCCCGACATGGCGACGATGCTCGTGGTGCTCACCACCGATGCAGCAGTATCCGCACCCGTCCTCGACCAGGCGCTCAGAGTCGCCGTCGACCACTCGTTTCACGCCCTCAACGTCGATGGGTGTCCGTCGACCAACGACACCGTGATCGCCATGGCGTCCGGCGTGTCGGGCGTCTCTCCGGAACCTGATGTGCTCGCGGCGGCCCTCACCGGCGCCGCCGTCGATCTCGCCCGGCACATTGCCGCCGATGCCGAGGGGGCAACCCGGGTTGTGACGATGGCCGTCACCGGCGCCACCGACGATGCTGCTGCACGCAACATCGGCCGAAAGGTGGCCGACTCAGTCCTCGTCCGGTCGTCGTTCTACGGAGCGGACCCGAACTGGGGGAGGATCGTGGCAGCGCTCGGCGAAGTCGACGAAGAGGTCGAGTTCGACGGACTCACGATCGCGTTCGCGGGAACGAGCGTTGTTCGCAAGGGTGCGGGAATCCCGTTCGACGAAGACGCCGTGAGTGCAGCCATGGAAGGAGACTTCGGTGTGACGATGTGCGTGGGGGGCGGGCCAGGGACCGCCCGGGTCTTCACCACCGACCTGACGCCTGAGTATGTGATGTTCAACGGAGAGCGGTCATGAGTACCGGACACACGCCACCCACCCATGGGAAGCCGCGGATCGCCAGCACGATGGGCAAGGCGCGCATCTTCTCCGAGTCCATGCCGTTCATCAAGGCCCATCGGGGTCAGACTGTCGTGATCAAGTACGGCGGATCGGCCATGGTGGACGAAGGTCTCCGAAGCACCTTCGCCGATGACGTCGCCATGCTCCACTACGTCGGTATCAAGGTCGTGATCGTCCACGGTGGGGGACCGAGGATCAGCGAGGCCATGCACCAACGCGGCGTTGAACCCCAGTGGCTCGAAGGACTCCGGGTCACCGACGCTGAGACGATGCGGGTCGTCCAGGCAACACTCGCCGGAGAAATCAATCCCGACATCGTTCGTCTCGTCAACGCCCACGGGGCCCTCGCAACCGGCATCAACGGCCTGGACGGGAACCTGTTCGTTGCACGACCGAGGGACGAGCGCCTGGGATTCGTCGGGGACATCACCGAGGTGAATCCAGGTCTCGTCGCCAGCCTGCAGGACCAGGGCTACGTGCCCGTCGTTGCCCCACTGGCTCGTGGAGAGGACGGCGAGGTCTACAACGTGAATGCCGACACGGCCGCCGGTGCCCTGGCTTCCGCGCTCGGGGCGAAGAAGTTGGTGTACCTCACGGACGTTGAAGGGCTCTACTGGGTCCTCGGCGAAGAAGACTCGTTGATCCAGCGGGTCACCGAGGACGGGATCAAGGAGATCCTCGCGGGCGGAACGGTGACGGCGGGGATGCTCCCGAAACTCGAGTCCTGCGTCGACGCCATCGAGGCCGGTGTTGAGCGGGTGCACATCCTTGACGGCCGCATCCAGCACTCGGTGCTGCTCGAAGTCTTCACGCCCGAGGGAATTGGAACGATGATTACGAAGGAGCCCGTTCTGTGAGCTCCACGGAAGCTCGGAGGCGGCTCGTCACCCGTTTGGTCACGACCGAAACGATCGAGAGCCAGGCGCAGCTCCGGAGGCTGCTCCTGCACGCTGGTCACACGGTGACGCAGGCCACCATCTCCCGCGACCTGGAAGCGATCGGAGCGATAAAGGTCCGTGAGGGCGAGGTTTCTCGCTACCGAGTCCAGGATCCTGCCGAGATGCGGCGTGCCAGAGCGGCGCTCGCCGCGGCGACCGACGAGTTCGTCGAGTCCGTCACCGTTACCGGGCCATTGGTCGTGGTGCGCGTTCCTCCGGGTGCCGCCAACCTGCTCGCGAGTCGGATCGACACTGCAGGTTTGAAGGGCGTGCTCGGGACGGTCGCAGGGGACGACACGCTGTTCATTGCAATAGCTCAAGAAACAGACGCTGCGGCGGTTGCGGCAATCATCGAAGGAGAATGATGTGAAGCGAGGGATCAACAAGGTCGTCCTGGCCTACAGCGGAGGACTCGACACGTCGATCATCCTGCGATGGATCATCGAGGAGTACGGCGCCGAGGTCGTGACCTACACGGCGGATGTCGGCCAGGGCGACGAGGCGCAGGAAGCCCACGACAAGGCCCTTGCGACCGGGGCCGTTGAGGCCATCACCGAGGACCTCACACACGAATTCGTCGAAGATTTCGTCTTCCCAGCGGTCCGTTCGAGCGCCCTCTACGAGGGCTACTACCTCATGGGTACCTCGCTTGCCCGTCCGGTGATTTCGAAGGGACTCGTGCGGGTGGCAGAAGAGACCGGCGCCGATGCCATCGCACACGGAGCGACCGGCAAGGGGAACGACCAGGTGCGCTTCGAACTCTCGGCGTACGCTTTGAAGCCCGATATCAAGGTCGTGGCTCCCTGGCGTGAGTGGGATATGAAGGGTCGCGCCGACCTCGTTGCCTACGCCGAGCGGTTCAACATCCCGATTCCGACGACACCCAAGATGCCGTACTCGATGGACGCCAACATCCTCCACATCTCCTACGAGGGCGGCGTGCTCGAGGATCCGTGGGTGGGTCCGCCTCCCGGGATGTTCCGCATGACGACCGACCCCGAGGACGCGCCCGACGATCCACAGGTCATCACTATCGGCTTCCGTGCCGGCACACCGGTCTCGGTCGACGGTGTGGAGCTCGGCCCGGTTCCGTTGCTGACGCTGCTCAACGAGGTCGGTGGACGCCACGGTGTCGGACGCATTGACATTGTCGAGAACCGATTCGTCGGCATGAAGAGCCGCGGCGTCTACGAGACACCGGGTGGAACGATCCTCTATCACGCGCACCGTGCCGTCGAGTCCCTGACCCTCGACCGCGAGGTCGCCCACCTTCGCGACGAGTTGTCAAACCGCTACGCGGAGATGGTCTACAACGGTTTCTGGTACTCGCCGGAGCGCGAGGCGCTGCAAGCGTTCATGGACGACATCCAGACCCGCGTGAACGGGGAGGCCCGATTGCGGCTCTATAAGGGACAGGTCGTCGTCGAGGGCCGTCGTTCGGCCAGCCACGATCTCTATGACGAGGCGACGGTCACGTTCGAGGCCGACGACGTCTACAACCAGGCCGACGCCGACGGGTTCATCCACCTCCAGAGCCTCCGTCTGCGAACCTTCGCCGAGAAGCGAATGGGGGAGGGCGAGTGACAAAGGGCCACGAGCCGCGAGTCGCGAGCCACGAGGTCGGACTGGCGACTGGCGACTGGCGACTGGCGACCGACGCCGGAGGCGTCTCATGACGCTCTGGAGTGGACGGTTTGCCTCCGGACCGAATGAGACGTTGTGGCGGTTCACGACCGACCCGTCGGATCGGCGGCTTCTCGTGGACGATGTCACCGGGTCGCTGGCGCACGTCGCCATGCTCGGCGAGGTTGAGTTGCTCCCTGCGGATGTCGTGGTCCGGATCGAAGAAGGCCTCGAGCACATCCTCGAGGATGCGAACCTCGGCCGGTTCGAGTTCCAGGACACCGACGAAGATGTTCACACCGCGGTCGAGCGCCGGCTCGGTGAACTGATCGGACCGGATGCCGGGCATCTCCACACGGGCCGGTCTCGCAACGACCAGATCGCTCTCGACGTGCGGCTCTATCTCCGCCGTGCGGTCGACCACCGGGTGGAACAAATCCAGCATCTCGTGGCCGTCCTCGTGGACCAAGCCGAGCAGGTCGGCGACACGATCGTTGCTTGCTACACCCACCTCCAGCAGGCGCAGGCGATCCCGCTGGCACACCACTTCCTCGCGTACGCATGGATGCTGCTGCGCGACGCCGACCGCCTGGTCGAGGCCCGAACCCGCATCGACGTCTCGCCGCTTGGAGCGGGCGCCGCCGCCGGCAGTGCGCTACCGCTCCGACCCGATCTCGTCGCGGACCGCCTCGGGTTCTCGGCGTCGTTTGGCAACTCGCTCGATGCCGTGTCGTCGCGGGACTTCGCGTCCGAATACGTGTTCTGTGTGTCACAGGCGATGGTGCACCTGTCGCGCCTCTCCGAGGAACTCGTGTTGTGGTCGACCGACGAGTTCGGTTGGGTCGAGTACGACGACGCCCACACCACCGGTTCGTCGGCGTTGCCGCACAAGAAGAACCCAGATATTGCAGAACTCGCTCGCGGCAAGGCCGCGACGGTCATTGGTGACCTTGCCGGCCTTCTGGCTCTGCAGAAGGGTCTACCGCTGTCATACAACCGGGACCTGCAGGAGGACAAGCGGGCAGTGTTCCACGCGGACGACGTGCTGACGACGGCGCTGGCGGCGATCACCGGAATGATCGCGACCGCAGAATTCGATCCGCCTGCCCCCACGACCTGGGTGGTGGCGCTCGATCTCGCCGAGGCGTTGGTTGCCAGGGGCGTCCCATTCCGCGAGGCACACAGCGCGGTCGGCGGACTCGTGGCGGGATTGAAGGCGGAAGGGCGATTGTTCGACTCGGTGACGGCTGAGGAGTTGGCTGCAGCAAACGAGCGGTTCGTCGCTGAAGATCTCGCTCTCCTCGACCCTCGTGGCTCGGTCGAGGCACGTCGGTCGCCGCGCGGCGGCTCCTTCGCGTCCGTCGCCGAGCAGATCACGGAGTTGCGCTCACAGTTGCCGTGACGACGTGGGCTGCCGCGATCGAACGGCTCAGGCCGCCGTGGCGAGCGGGTCGGTGTGCGACCCGGAGCACGAGTCGCACTCGACGACGGGGCACCGTTCGACGACGCTGACGGTGAGTCCGGCTGCGCCGAACCAGGCCTCGATCTCTGTATCCGTCATGGCTGGTGTTGGGTTCATCTCGATCATGGGGACACCGTATCCGGAGGGTGTGACAGAAAACGGTCCGGGAGTCGTTTGGCGGACATTCCTCGATTTCAATGGCCTACCATCGGTGTATGGAACACAAGCGATACGCAGATGCCGCTCCATTCGAGTTCGGCGATTTCGTCGTCAGGGAGCTCTCCGGCGATGCGTTCTCAGTTGGCTCGATCGCCGAGATCATGGTCCCGATGGGCGCCGAACGGACCTCGCGGGTCTCTGAGAAGACGCATCGGATGTACGTCGTGGTGACCGGCGACATCGAGTTCCGCGTCGCAGGGGAGACGTTCCGAGCCGGACCTGGGGACACGGTCCACATCGCCTCCGGCGAGGAGTACGGATTCCACAACGGCGGCTACGAGCACGGCCGTCTGCTCCTCATCCGCGTCCCAGGCCCAACCCTCCCCGAGCGCTACTAGCGAACGGCCAAGAGCTACGAGTAGGGCACACCGAACTCGACCGCGCCCCATTCCTTCGTCTCGGTGTTCTGCTCGGGAGCGTTGTTGATGTGAGACGCCTGGCCAGGCCTTGTCTTCGCCTCTCCCACGAAGTAGGGGAGGCGCGAGCACCGGCCGCTAGGCCGGCGCGCAGCGGAGGGGGCTCTGGGAGCGTGAGTCGCGCAGATGAGACCTGGCGTGTGGTGAGAGGCCCCCTCTGCGATCGAGCAGCCGCTCGATCGCTTCTCCCCCACTTCGTGAGGGAGACGAAGGCCGCGCCGCCCCCATCACGTGTGTCGTCCCGATCCGCACAAGAGCACGCGTCAACAACCCGCTCGAATCCAACACTGAAGGCGAGGAAGTCGACCGTGCTGGCGTTTGGAGTCTGGCGACTCTCTACGCCGCACCGAGCGGCACCACGTACCGCCAGATCACGAGGAAGTGCAGCGACGTTGCGGACACCACCATGATGTGGAACACCTCGTGGTACGAGAACACCCGCGGCCACAACCGCGGCCGGTTCGTGACGAGGAAGACCATCCCCACGGTGTAGAGCACACCTCCGGCCAGAACGAATCCGACGGGGAGCCAACCGAGGCGCTGGATCATGGGCCAGAAGAAGAAGACGCCGAGCCAGCCGAGGATCGTGGACATCATCACCGAGATCCATCCGGGGACCTTCGGGAACAGGCCCTTCTGGACGACCCCACCGACTGTGATTCCCCACACCATGGAGAGGACGATCCAGTTCCACGGCGGGTCGAGGACAATCGCGGCGACCGGGGTGTACGTGCCGGCGATGAGGACGTAGATCATCGAGTGATCCGCCCGCTGCATCCGCTTCTTCCATCGGTCACGCCAGGGGATCGAGTGGTAGAGCGAACTCGTGGTGTAGAGCGCCATCATGGCGAGCCCGAAGACCAGCACGGCGAACCGCACGGGCCAGGTCGGAGCATGGAAGAGAAGGAATATGGTCCCAATCAGTCCGGCAGCGGCTGCGCTGCCGTGGAGGAATCCACGCACCGGGTTTTGCATCTTCCCGAGAGTCCACCGGGGGACGGGCAGGTTCATGGTCGTGAGGCTACCGGCCGGACCAGGCAACACACGGCCCTTGATTGGGCCACGGTTGCTCCTCGACGACCGACCGAGACCGCTTTCCTGCCTCCGGTTCAGCCCTTCCGGGTCCGTTTCACGCCGGCGGCCTTCAGTACCTCGGCCGAGACACCGGCTTCGCGCCATGCGGGCCATGAGATGCCTTTGCGGAGCGAGTAAGAGTTGGCGTATTCGACGAACCCGGCTTCGAGGGCGTCGAGGTCGACGACCGCCGCCATGTTGTCGAGTGCTTCTTGGGCGTCGATGCGTGCCTGGAAGAGGTCGACACGCGCAAGGACGTCCGTCTCCTCGAGGATGCGCCGGTCGAGGGTCGCGATCTTGGCTTCGAGCACTTCCGGGGTGACGGGCCGGCCGCGCCGCTTCGGGATGGAGATCGCGACCAGATACGCCTTGATGGCCTTGGATTCGCGACGGCCTTGCGCGAGTGCTGCCTTGTGTTCATCCGACATGGCCACGATGTGGCCTCCTCTCCGTCTCGGAAGCCCATGTTGGCACGGGCGGGTTCCCAGTGTGCAGAGATCTCCTGCCTCTACCATGGAGGCATATGGGAGTTCGTGAGACTGCGACCCGTCCGCTCTACCGGTTCTACGAGAACCGGTTGCTCGCGACGCTCGATCGGGAGCGCCTTCCACGACACATAGGTGTCATCCACGATGGTCACCGCCGCTATGCCCGAAGCGAGGGACTACCCGACTACCAGGCGTCGTACCGCGTCGGGATGACGAAGTTCGTCGAGTTCCTCCATTGGTCGACCGACCTGGAGGTTCCGGCCGTCACCTGCTGGCTGCTCTCGAAAGAGAACCTCGCCCGGCCGGACGAAGAACTCAACCCGTACTACGAAGTCCTCATGGAACTCTTCGAAGAGATCCCGAATGCGCTGAGAGGCGCCAATGTCGGCGTGCGATTCATCGGGAGCCTTGATCTACTGCCGCCGGATCTCCAGAGATCGGCGAAACGCCTTGAGGAACGGATGCCGTACGGCGACCGGCGGGTGACGATCGCGCTGGCCTACGGTGGTCGGCAGGAGATCGTCGACGCGGTGAAGGATCTTGTCGCAAAGCTGGCAACAGACGGGACGGACGATATCGCCGGCCGGATCGACGCCGACGGTATCGCCGCGAACCTCTACACGTCCGACCTGCCCGACCCGGATCTGGTGATCCGCACATCGGGTGAGGCACGCTTGTCCGGGTTCCTCCTGTGGCAGTCGGCGTATGCCGAGTATGCATTCGTCGATGTCTATTGGCCGGCGTTCCGCTACATCGACTTCCTGCGGGCCTTGCGCGACTTCACGAGGAGAACCCGCCGCTACGGCAAGTAGCGCTTCCGTGTCCGCAGGTCGACCGGCAGGTGCTCCTGGTCGTTGAAGGCCCACAGCGCCCAGACGAATCCGCCCGAGAACTCCATCGTGCGGAGGCGGGTGATCGAGGCGTGGTTGGAGGTGAACCGTCGCCACTCCCAGGGTGCGGGCGCGGCACCGAGGAGGGATCCGATCGAGACGGCGTTGGTCCCGCCGTGGGCGACGATGACGATGCACTGGTCGGGGTTGTCGATCGACCACAGGCGTTCGTGTTCGGCATCCGGCCGGATGCCCCGGTCGCCGAGTACGCCCTCGAGGGCTCCGGTTACGCGGCGGTGAAAGTGGGCGAAGGTCTCACCACCATCGAGCCCATCCCACCACTGAGCCGGTCGTCGGTTGAAGGAATCAGCCTGGAGTTGCTGACCCTCCTCTTCGGTCAGTCCGGCCCGGCTGGGCATTCGCAATTCGAGGAGATCATCGACGGTGTCGATGGCGAGTCCGGTCCGAGCTGCGAGTGGGCGGGCGGTCTCTTGTGACCGCAGGGCCGGGGAGACGACCAGGTCGGTCGGGATGTCGGGGCCGGTGGCGAGTCGGGCTGCGGCACGGTCAGCTTGTTGATGGCCGCGCGGGGTCAGGGGCGGGTCGTGGAGCGTCGACTCGACGCCGGTCCAGTCCGGTTCGCCGTGTCGAACGAAGATGAGTTGCATGCCGTCGACGATAGGGCAGGTGTCAGGCCGTGCGGCCGAGCCAGTCGGAGAGTGCCTCTCCGATTGCCTCTGGCTGATCCTCCTGGATGTAGTGACGGCCCTTTCCGACGAAGACCGTCTCGGTGTTCGGGAACATCACAGCGATCTGTCGTGCCGCCTTCTCTCCGCGGACGATCATTCCGGGCTTCGCCCACAGGAAGAGTTTCGGGATCGGTGAACGCCGGAGCCAGGCGTTGTAGGTGGTGACCGCCTCGGTGACGTCCGCCGGATCGCCGTCCCACGAGATCTCCCGCGGCCACTGTTCGACGGGTTTCCGGCTCGCGACATCGGGATACGGCGCCGCATAGGCGGCCTTCTCCACCGGAGTGAGGCGACGCGAGACCATCATCGGCATAAGACGCTTGACGAAGAAGTTCTTCTCCCCGTTCATGCGGTGACCCTTCACCGGGTCGCGGAACCGCTTGAAGAGCCATGCGATGGGTAGAGGTGCGTCGCTCCACCGGTAGGTTTCGACGATGGCCTCCATGAACGCGATGCGCTTCACCCGTTCGGGATGTCGAGCGGCGTAGTGGAAGCCGAGGCCGGATCCCCAGTCGTGGAGGACCAGGGTGAGGTTGTCGAGATCGAGAGCCTCGACGAACCCGTCGAGGTAGGTGGCGTGGTCGAAGAAGCGGTAGTCGAGATCCGGCTTGTCGGACCGGCCCATTCCGATGAGGTCGACGGCGATCGCACGCCCATGCGGCACCGCGTACGGGATGATGTTCCGCCACAGATAGCTCGATGTCGGGTTGCCGTGGAGGAACAGAACCGGATTGCCGGATCCCTCCTCGACGTAGTGCATCTGCGAACCGAGGACATCAACGAAGTGGGATTCGTAGGGGAACGCGTCAGAGATCATGGGTCGACCCTACACACAGGGGCTGGCGTGCCGCGGTGTCGTCATGGGGTCGGTGCCGGCGAGGAACCCTTGGTGCCACTGGAAAACCGACTCCGGACGAACCGAAGGCCGCCTTGCGGCGGCCTCGGTTCGGGCTTAGACGGGAGGTTGGAAGGCATCCTGTCTGAGTAACGTATCGGTCACACCTGAACAATCCTTGAGCACTTTTCTGGATTTCTTTTGAACCCCCAAACCACACCCAAACGGCGCCTCGTGGCTCACCTGCGCGAACACGCGGTTCGCACGGACGGGCCGTTCACGCTGCGGTCCGGCGCAACGTCCGATTGGTACATCGATGCCCGACAGACCACCTTCGACGGAGATGGAGCGGTCCTCGTGGGAGAGGCTGTCGCCAACGTTCTCGACCGGGAGGTCACGGCGGTCGGTGGCCTGACCATGGGAGCGGACCCCATCGCGATCGCAACGGCGATCGCCTCGGCCTCGGGAGGGCGGTCCCTCAAGTCGTTCTCCGTCCGCAAGGAAGCGAAGAGTCACGGCGTGGGCGGCCGTATCGTGGGACCGGTCGGGGAGAACGACATTGTCGCGGTCCTCGAAGACACCACGACGACAGGATCGGCCATGTTCGAAGCCATCGAAGCATTGACGGAGGCGGGTATCAGGATTGCCCAGGTGATCACACTCGTCGATCGGAGCGCTGGCGTGGCGGCTGCCAAGGTCGATGCGGTTGGCATCCCCTATGTCGCCCTGGTCACACCAGCCGACCTTGGAGTGGCCGAATGACCTTGCTGCGTGTCGACCGATCTCCGGTCCGCCTCTTCCTCATCGGTCTCGTCGCCCTGCTTCTCATGCTCGGCGCCGTCGACATCATGTGGGGCCACTGGCTCTCTACACCTCCCGACACGTACAACGACGAGATCACCTCGAAGGGAAGAAACCAGCGCCGAGCCGACTACGCCTGGGGAGCATTCCTCATGGTCGGCGGCGGGGGGCTGTTTGGATATGCGGTCACGTCGCTCATCCGGAGATCACCGCTTCTCGTACTCCGCGAGGATGGTGTCGTCCTCACCGTCGGACCTCCGGGAGAGGAACCGCCGTTCCTTCCATGGAGTGCGATCGAAGCGGTCTCATCGGCCTCAATCGCAGATGCTGACGGCGGCTACGACCGCGACGTGTTCGTAATCGACGTGCGCGACCCCGCCGGCCTGCCCGCCGAACCGTGGGGCGCAGTGTGGGAGGGGAACCGCCTGGTCGTGGACGCCGATGGGTGGGAGACCCCGATCGGCGAGGTGGTCATCCACGCAGAGATCGCCATGGAGCACGCTCACAACTTCCCGGATCCGGCGGCTCCTGTGCTCGAACCGCCTCCGCCACCCGCTGCACTCGAGGCTTCAGGCCCCGAGGTCGCCGGCGACGACGAGACAACTCCTGAACCGGTCGGCGTTGTGACTGCGCCAGCCGAACCGGACGAACCATCTGATGGCGCTGACGTCTCCATTGAATCCGATCCCGAGGAGATCACCGATGACTGACCTGAAGATCGGAGCCCATGTCTCCGCGGCGAAACCACTCGAAGAGGCGTCGGCCCGTGGTGCAGACGTGGTTCAGATATTCGTCTCCAACCCACAATCGTGGAAGAAGCCGGTGCCGCGCGCTGACGCCGAGGCTCTTCGGGAGTCCCCGGTCGATTTCTATGTGCATGCTCCCTACCTCCTCAACCTTGCCTCGCCAAACAATCGGGTGCGTATTCCTTCACGCAAGATGCTGGCACAGACCGTCGAAGCGGCAGACCTGATCGGGGCCAAGGGTGTGATCGTGCACGGGGGAAGCGTCGGGGCCGACGAAGAGGTCGACGTCGGTTTCGAACGCTGGTTCAAGGCCCTGGACTCGTTCGACGTCACCGTGCCGGTCCTGGTTGAGAACACCGCAGGCAGCGGCAACACGGTGATGCAGAACCTCGACAACTACGGACCCCTGTGGGCGGCGATCGGCGACTTCAACGTTGGCGTGTGCCTCGATACCTGCCACACCTGGGCTGCCGGTGCGGACCTGACAACCGCCGTTGAGCGGATTACCCGCCACACCGGAGGGGTCGCGCTCGTGCACGGCAACGACTCGCGGGACCCCTTCGATAGCCACCGGGATCGCCATGCGAACCTCGGCAAGGGCGAGATCCCCGAAGACCTCCTCGTCGGCGTCATCCGCGACGCCAACGCCCCCATCGTCGTGGAGACCCCCGGCGAACCCGAAGATCAAGCAGCCGACATCGCCTGGCTCAGAGAGCGCCTCTAGAAGTTGCCGGTCGCCAGTCCCCAGTCGCCGGTCCCGAGTCTCGGATTCGAATACGGGCCGCTTCTTCGCCTCTCCCACGAAGTGGGGGAGGCGCGAGCACCGGCCGCTAGGCCGGAGCGCAGCGGAGGGGGCTCTGGGGGCTCACACATGAAGGTGAGGCCTGGCGGGTCGTCCCCTATCCCCGGTCGTACCACCAGTCGGTGAATGGGCGATCCTCCTCCAGACGTCGAGGTTTCGACGACGGACGAGCGGGGAACCAGGCGAGTTCGCGACCGGTTCCGTCGACGGTCGCGGCGGAACGAGCGTGAACGCCCCGCAGTCCGGCAAGACGAACGGCCGCACCGATTGGCTGACAGGCCGAGTGTGGGACCCAACCGGTCTTTGCCGTTGGGTAGGTCGCGGGAAGACCAAGGCGTTCGAGACCCTCGTCGGAGATTGCATCGGCGACCGTCTGGTCTCTCGGGAGTGACACCGTGACCAAAACGTACGGAGCATCCAGGTCCTCGGGGTCGACGGGGTAGCCGTCGAGCATCCTCTCGATCTGCGCTCGGGCAGTCGGGAGATCACCGTTCAGGTAGAGCGTCGGGAACGAATTCGGGGGATTCCACCGTCCGCCCTGCTGTTGTGCGAATGAGGGATCGAGAGGGTCGCTCCAGGAAACATCTGCAACGCGATGCCACGATGCCCCATCTGGCAGTTCGACTGGAAGCGGATCGATCACGGCTGGGTGCGCCGCAGGTCGAACATGGCAGCAACGTGTTCGAGAACCGTCTGCGTGTCGCCGTGCTCTGCGATCTCGAGGAGCGAGTGACCGTCGAACTGTTCGGCCGGTCTGCGGACCACCGCCGGGATCCTCTCGCGTTTCACATATCGATCGAGGAGATCAGTTGCGGAGGCGAGGTCAGCGACAGCGGCAGAGCGGATCGCCGGCGGGCCAGTCTTGCGCCACTTTGTGAAAGCCTGGCGCGACACGCCGAATACCCGGGCGGCGGCGGCATTTGACAGATCCCACAGTGCCACGAAACGGTCGAGCGGATCCGTGCGGACTGTCCGGTCGAGTTCGTCGATGAGTTGTCGCGTCCACTCCGGTCCGCCGCGGGCGGCGAGCGATGCGGCGGCTTCGGATGGGCTGAGTTCCGTAATCGGTATTGCCATAGTGCAACCGTATGTCAACCAACTGTTTGTGTCAATCCCGTCTCCGGATCGATGGTCCACGTCGCCGTGGTCACTGCCGCTGCCAGATCCTCGTCGTGCGTGATGACCACGATGGCCCCCGGGTAGCTCAGCAGTGCCGACTCGAGGCGTTCGATGGAGGGGAGGTCGAGATGGTTCGTCGGTTCGTCGAGAACCATCATCCAGGTGGCCGTTCCCATCCCGAGTGCGAGTGCGAGTTTCCTGGCTTCTCCCGGCGATGGCAGGTCGGAGGCGAGGAGGGCGGCCGGATCCGATCCGAAGAGCGAGACCAGCGATAGGACCCGGCCGCGATCGTCGGATGGCAGCGCCCGAACGGTATGGAGCCAATCAACCGATTCGTCCCTTGTTGTTTCCTGGGGGAGGACGAGTATCCGCTCCGCAGGGATGACGGCTGAGCGGAGAAGGGTGTTCACCAATGTGGTCTTGCCTGCACCGTTCGGCCCGGCAATACGGATTCGGTCGCCCCGACGCACGGCCACGTCAGCCGAGAAGAGTTCGGTGCCGTTCGGAATCGTCACCGGACCATCGTGGCGAAGGACGAACTCCTTCGGAGCAACCGAACCGGCGATCCCGATCGCTCCGCCGTGGTTCCGCTCGACCGCCATCGTGGCGAGTTGCTCTGACACCGACTCGAGGTGGGATCGGGTGACTTCCCGCTCGCGGGCTCCTGCCCGTTGACCCGACGCGTGCCGCCCTGTGGCGACGGCTCCTCTCGTATCGAGGTCCCGCGGGCCGGCACTGCGCAGGTCCCGCGAGCGCTTCGCGTCTTTCTCCTGGGCGACGCGACGCTGGTCAGCGAGTCGCCGGGCGGTCTTCTTCCGCTCGCGTTTCAAGCGGTCGCGTTCCTGGGCGACGCGATTCGATCTTGCCTCCCAGCCATCCCTTGCCGTCTCGTATGAGCCGTTCCACAGTTCGACCGCACCTCGGTGGATCCTGAGCGTCCGCGTCGTGAGCGAGCGAAGGATCTGCCGGTCGTGGGACACGATGATGCCGGCCCCACCGAAGTCGGAGAGGACCGCGATCAGGAGAGAGCGGGCTTCCGTGTCGAGGTGGTTTGAAGGCTCGTCGAGGAGTAACACGTCGGGGCTGCGGGAGAGTGCAGCTGCGATCTGCCAGCGCTTCCGCTCTCCCGGTGACAGCGTTGACCACCGATCGAGATGGGACGGATGGAGCCGCAGGCGTGCCCTGAGCCGTACGGCGTCGCGACCCCACGCCGAACCCAGGGAGTCGACCTCGCTGGTGCGGTCGTCCACTCGCTGCTGGCAGAGCACCGGCTCTGCACGCCGGGGTACGAAGGAGACCGCACCGCTGTCCGGGGGGTGGGTACCAGCGAGGAGATCGAGGAGGGTGGTCTTTCCCGAGCCATTCGCCCCGACGAGACCGGTCCACCCAGGACCGAGGCTGAATGAGGCGTCGTCGACAATGCGGGCGGCAGATGAATAGGAGAACGAGACGTGAGCAACGTGGATAGCGGACATGGCAACTCCCTTGTGTGGGCGGGTCAATGACCCGGAGGTGGTAGATCCTCAGTTGATGTGGCGCATAGGCTCCCCGTGATTGGCGGCGTGAGTGTATCGCACGTCCGGACCACGATGGAAGAGATCTCGCGTTCGCGAGGGTCGACTCAAGTGCGACGACGGTCTGACCGATGCCTTGGTATACCCCGGGCGGTGAGGAGGGGTCGTATGGCGCTGCACACGACAACTATTCCACGCTCCTGGCTGCTGCTTGTGGTCGGGATAGTGCTGGCCGGACTCTTGGTCGTCCTCCCGGGCACCACGGCAAACGCCGCCATCTCACCCGACGAATTCGAGGCATGCCTCCTCGAGATGATCAACGAGGACCGCGCTGAAGTCGGCGCGGTTCCGCTCCGCATGGCGACCGATCGCATCGATCAGGTGCGTGCGTGGTCCCGGTGGATGCGATACAACGAGTTCCGGCACATGAACAGCGCTGAGCGTGCGCCGATCCTGCCTTCCGGCACCTACACGTGGGCGGAGAACATCGCGTGGACGTCGAACTCGAATGTCCCGGACTGTTCGCAGGTCCACACGATGTTCATGAACTCGCCCGGCCATCGAGCGAACATCCTGAACAAGAGCCAGCGATTCGTCGCGCTCGGCGCCTACGTTGACGGATCAGGCTGGTGGGTCACCGAACTGTTCTTCGCCTCGTCGTCGTATGACCCGGCGTGCGACGGACCGTTCTGCGACGACGACTCGTCCATCTTCGAAGCCGAGATCGAGCAACTCGCTGCGCTCGGCATCACGTCCGGCTGCAATCCGCCGACCAATGACCGGTTCTGCCCCAAGAGCTACGTAACCAGGGGCCAGATGGCCGCCTTCCTGGTCCGCGCTCTCGACTTGACGGATCGCGGGTCGGTGGACTTCACGGACGACAACGGTTCGATGTTCGAAGCCGACATCGAACGGTTGGCGGCGGCCGGGATCACGAAAGGCTGCAATCCGCCGGCCAACACCAGGTTCTGTCCCGACTCGCGGGTCACGCGCCAGTCGATGGCCGCCTTCATCGTGCGGGCTCTTGACTTGACGGATCGCGGGTCGGTGGACTTCACGGACGACAATGGTTCGGTGTTCGAAGTCGATATCGAGCGTCTGGCAACGGCCGGGATAACCAGGGGCTGCAACCCTCCGGCGAACACCAGATTCTGTCCGACCGACTATGTCTCACGCGAGACCATGGCAGCCTTCCTCGTCAGAGCACTCGACCACCGGTAGCGAGCAGTCGGCGGCTCAAGAAGGAGCCGCTCGTACTGGCCCTGATCAGCCCGAACGGTCCAGACCGAAGGGTCCCGCCACCGGCACAGCGTTCAGCACGTCGAGGCCGATGGTTTCGTCGGCGGGGCCTTTGGCATTCTCGTAGCGGAGGTAGAAGTTCCCGGCATCTGGCCGGTAGACGCCAACCGTGTCGACTCCATCCTCCGGACCCCAGTCTCCCGCGATCGGGACATCGCCCGATGCCCCGTACGGGAACTCGCGATCTGCCGGCCCTCCATCGAATGTGTTCTTGAGATAGACAGTGGCCGTCGAAGGTCGATAGAGCCCGATCGTGTCAATGCCATCGCCGTCAAAGTCGCCGACGAAGGGAATGTCGCCGGTGGCGCCGAACACATACTCGGTGAGGGCCTTGATCGTGTCTTCGCTGGCAAGGTCTTCCCCGGTGAAGGCGAACACACTGAGCTTGCGACTGGCCTTGTGATAGAACGAGACACTGTCGCAGCCGTTTCCATCGAAGTCGCCCGCCAGCGGGATGACATCGTCGTGGTCGTTGTACTCGAACCAGGAGTCTTCAGAGCCATTCCCAACGGCGTCCAGTGTCAGGAACTCATACGTCGACTCGCGCCACACGCCGGGGGTTGCGATGCCGTTGCAGTTCCAGTCGCCAACGACGGGAATATCGCCTACCTCGCCGAAACTGAAGACGGTGCGCTCGCCGTCGGCGCGCAGGGCCACCCACTCGCCGGTCAAGGGGTCCACGACACCGACCGAGTCCGGTCCGCCGAGGACCGACCTCACGAACGAGTCAACGGCCTGGTCCTCGTTCGATCCCGGAGGGATCAACCCCCACGCCCGTTCGAATTCGCCTTCGGAGAACTGAGTCTCCTGCGATGCCCACCCGAGTCCGTTGGGGCCAACCGCTACGACCGTTCCCAGGTTCATCGCCGTAGCGATCGAGCCTGCGAACGGGGAGAACCCTTCGTCGGGTTCGGCGGGAAGGGCGATCACCGACAGATCCCAGTCCTGGGCGCGGGCCTTCGCGACGCTGTCTTCGAGGAACGCGGCGGTCGCGTCGCTCCCGGCGGCGACGAACGTACCGGATCCTTCGATTCCAGCAACGAGGTCGGCCGGCAGGGTGGTCGTCGTGGTCGGAGGAAGCGTTGTGGTGGTTGTGGTCGGTGCGGTCGTGGTCGTTGTCGTTGCCTGACGGATAGTTGTCGTGACGGCGGCCGATGTGGTGCTCGTGGACTTCTTGATGGTGTCCTGAGCGACCGGAATGACGACAGCGTCTGCGTCGTCGCCCTGTTGTGCCACAACCACCGCTCCTCCCGCGATGAGGGCGAAGGCAAGGGCGGCGATACCTCCAAGGAGGAGCGCCCGCGTATTCCGGCCGGAGGCGTTCCCCGATGGGGGAGCGGCGACGGCGGTCGGAGGGTCAATCGGCGGGGGGACGGCGGCCGGCGGAGGTGACGACTCGGGCGTGTGCTGTGGCGCTCCGCTGGGAGGCGTCGTCTCGACAGTCGCCGACTGGTCGGGCGGTGGAGCCTCCGGCTTCTGGACTGGTCTGCCGCAAGCGGTGCAGAACACTGCGTCGTCGACAAGCTTCTCGCCACACTGACTACAGAACGCCATCTCTTTCCATCCTGGTCGCTCACCTACCTATCGGCATTGACGCAATTGGAGTCAACTGAGAAGTTGGTGGGCTGCCAAATCGACACGATCCACCGTGCGGTCCGCCGACACGACGAGGCGGCCCCGAAGGACCGCCCCCCACGCTCGAAACTGAGTCCTGGCTATGCCGAGAGGAACGCCTCGAGGTCGCAGGAGAGGTCCCCGGATCCGTCGATGAACGCTTCGACGTTGTCGTGGGCCACGGAGTCGTGATATTGGACCGGCGGCGACTTCATGAAGTACGACGACGGGGCAAGAATCGGGCCACCGACGCCGCGGTCGAGCGCGATCTTCGCGGCACGTACGGCGTCGATGATCACGCCGGCCGAGTTGGGGGAATCCCAGACTTCGAGCTTCAACTCGACATTGAGCGGCACGTCGCCGAACGAGGTGCCCTCGAGCCGGATGTAGGCCCACTTGCGGTCCGAGAGCCACGGTACGTGGTCCGACGGGCCGATGTGCACGGTCTCGGAGTTCATCCGCCGTTCGATCTGGCTGGTCACCGACTGCGTCTTCGAGATCTTCTTGGACTGCAGACGCTCGCGCTCGAGCATGTTCTTGAAGTCCATGTTGCCGCCGAAGTTCAGCTGGTAGGTCTGGTCGATCTTCACGCCACGGTCTTCGAAGAGGCGCGCGAGTTGACGATGCACGATGGTGGCCCCGACCTGCGACTTGATGTCGTCACCGATGATCGGAAGATTGGCATCGACGAACTTGGCCGCCCACACCGGGTCGGATGCGATGAAGACGGGGATGGCATTCACGAACGCGACACCGGCGTCGAGCGCACACTGGGCGTAGAACTTGGTGGCCTCCTCGGAACCCACCGGCAGATAGGAGACGAGCACGTCGGCTCTCGCATCCTGGATGGCCTGCACGACATCGACCGGCTCGGCCGCCGACTCCTCCACCTCGTCGACGTAATAGGTGCCGAGGCCATCGAGGGTCGGTCCGCGCTGGACCTCGACGCCGAGTTCCGGCACCGAAACGAATTCGATCGTGTTGTTCATCCCGGACCACATGGCTTTGGAGACGTCCTGACCGACCTTCGTCGCGTCAACGTCGAACGCCGCCACGAACTCGACATCGCCGACGTGGTAGCCGCCGAGGTCGACGTGCATCAAGCCGGGGACCTTGAGCGAAGCGTCAGCGTTGCGGTAGTACTCGACGCCCTGGATGAGCGAGTTGGCGCAGTTGCCGAGACCGGCGATCGCGACTCGAACGGTGTTGGACATGTCAGTCTCCTTGTTCAGGTTCTGTGGTTCAGGCGCTGGCGGCAGCGCCGCGTTCGCTTGCGATGAGTTCGTCGAGCCAGGCGATATCCGCTTCGGTCGATCGAACCCTTCGCTCCATGAGGGCCATTCGGTAGCGGTCCGGACTCTTGGTGCTCTTGCGCGCTCCCCGGAAGGAGTCGCGGGCACCGTGGAGACGGTCCTGGAGCATCGTCCTCCGGTTCTCGAGGACACCGAGACGACGGGGTTGCTCGAGATATCCGAGGAAGGCCAACCGAAGCTGGAATCCCCGGTCCGAGCCGTCCCCGGCCTCCGCGAGCATCTCGGCGAAGCGGATACGGCCCGGTTCGGTGATCCGGTACGCCTTACGCCGCCCCCCACCCTTGGTGGCCTGGATAGATCCTTGCTTCTCGAGTCTCCGGAGCGCTGGATAGAGCGAGCCGAACGAGACCTGCCAGAAGCCGAGATCGCCCAGGGCGCGCTTCAGGTCGTAGCCATGGCGCGGCTCCTCCCGAAGCAGCCCAAGGATGGCGAAATCGAGCACCGACGGTCTCCTCTATATCGAAGCGATATAACTATATCGAATCGATATAGACAACGTCAACCATTGCTCCCCGCCTGGTCACAGACGCCCCCTAACCTCGCGATCGTGAATGCTCCCGCACCCCTCGGCCGATCGGTCGTGATCACACCCGATGCCGCCGTTCCGGAACCGTGGAGCGGGGCGCCGGTCGTGCTCATCGATGCCGCCGTCCTCGAGGATCCGGAAGCGGTCATCGACCGGTTGCACCGCGCCTGGGTGCACCGGGAACCGATCGTCATCGAGTTGGGGGTCGATCCGGCCGTTCTCCGATCACCCGAGACTGATGCCGGGCCGCCGTTCGAGGCCGGTCCGACGTTCACGTTCCCGCTCGAACGTCTGCACTTCCTTGTGTGGGCCAATACCTACGACGCTCGCACAGGAACGCCCAAGTGGTGGTGGGGGATGAAGGCGGCGGCCCTCGGAGCGACCGTGGGCGGGCCGGCCGACGTCTATCTGCCCGATGGCGCGCCTGCCTGGATCGATGGTGGACCCCGCGGGCCGGTCGATGTTCTCGAAGCGGTGGTTCCATCCGAGTCGGTGACGCTGGGGCGCCTCGATGTGGTGCCACCCTTTGAGCCGGTCGACGGCAGCCTTGCGCGGGATCAGGCAGAGGCTGCCAACCATGGATCGGGCCCCGCCCGCATCATTGCCCCTGCCGGCTCGGGAAAGACCCGAACCCTCACGGCCCGTCTCCGGCACCTACTCGACGATCGCGGCATCGAACCATCGACGCTCTGTGCCCTCGCCTACAACACGAAGGCCGCCGCCGAGTTGCGGGACCGCGCAGGGGTGACGTCCGGTGCGCTCGTCCGCACGGTGCACTCGCTCGGGTGGGAGATCGTCCGCGAGGCACGATCGGGTGTCCGCTTGCTCGACGAACGCGAAGTGCGCTCGATCCTCGACCGGATCGTCCAGGCCCCCCGGCGACCGAACACCGACACAATCGGTCCGTACATCGAGGCCCTCGCCGAGACGCGGATTGCCCTCCGATCACCTGAAGCCGTCGAGTTCGGTCGCGACGACGTGCCGGACTTCGCCGCCGTCTACGAGCGATTCCGCGAGCGTTTGCGGCGGGGGAACGAGGCAGACTTCGACGAGCAGGTGTACAGCGCCATCGAAGCGTTGCTCACCGACCCGGATCTGCGCCACCGGTGGCAGGAGCGCTGCCGGCATGTGCTCGTCGACGAGTTCCAGGACCTCACCGGCGCCTATCTGCTGCTGATCCGACTGCTCTCCTCTCCCCAACTCGACGTGTTCGGCGTCGGAGACGACGACCAGACGATCTACGGGTATGCAGGAGCCGACCCCGGCTACCTCATCGACTACGAAACCCTCTTCCCCGGCGCCGCTTCGCACCCCCTCGAGACCAACTACCGCTGCCCGGCTCCAGTCATCGATGCTGCCGTGCACCTCCTGTCGTACAACGACCGCCGCATCGACAAGACCATCGAATACGGACCCGACGCCGACCCGTCGCCCGAAGCATTCCGTGTCGAGACCATCGACGATGCCCGCATCGGTCTCGCCGCCGCCGACTGCATCGAGGAGTGGCTCGAAGAAACGGACCCGTCGAACGTCGCCGTCCTGGCCAGGGTCAACTCGGCGCTGCTGCCCATCCACCTTGCCCTCGCCGACCGGGATATCGCATTCTCGTCCCCCATCGGCCCCGGCATCCTCGAGCGCACGGTCGTTTCGGCGACCCTCGCCTGGATGCGGCTCGGGCTCGATCCGGAGCGCATGGAGCGACGCGACGTGATGTCTGCGGTGCGGCGGCCCTCGCGAGGTCTCAACCGGCTGGCCAATGACCTGCTCGGCGGGCGGCGACACCTGGACCTCGCTGCGGTCACCGAGGCCGGCCGGGTGCTCGACGGGAAGCAGGCCAAGCGTTGGGACGGGTTCATCGACGACCTGGAGTTGGTGGCCCACGCCGCCGAACGAGACGACGCGGCCGCACTCCTCGACGTAGTCATCCGAAGGGTTGGTCTCGAGTCCTCAGCGCACGCACTTGACCGCGGCCGTTCGAGGGCGGATCGGTCGGCCCAATCGGACGATCTCGTGGCTCTCCGCAGGGCAGCGGTGATCCATCCGACGGCTTCCGACTTCGCTGCATGGCTTGGCGACATGATTGCCAAGCGTGGGCCAGACGGCATCACGTTGTCGACCGTCCACCGGGCCAAGGGCCTCGAGTGGGACCGGGTGATCGTCTTCGGTGCCGACCGGGGCCTGCTGCCGCACGATCTCGCGACCGACATCGAGGAGGAGCGGAGGATCTTCCACGTCGCGATCACGCGAGGGATCGAACAGGTCGTAGTCCTTGCAGATTCCGATGGCCCGTCGCCGTTCCTCGGTGAACTCACGGGGAGAGCGTCCCGGGTCGCAGCACCGGTCCGGCCGACAGCCGCAAGGAAACGGGAACGGACAACCCCGGGAGTATCCGTGTCCCTCGGCGACGCGGTCACGCTTCAGGGCGGTGTCATGGGGATCGTCACTGAGTTCGACACCGACGGCCTCTGGGTGGGCGTCGACGGGGGCGGACAGTTCCAGGCTCGCTGGGGTGACGAGGTGACGTCCGGGGGCCGCACGGGACCACTCACGCCGTCCGCGGACGTCGTCGAGGCCGACGCCGACCTCGTTGAACGGCTCAAGGCATGGCGTCTCGAGACGGCGCGGGAGAAGAAGGTGCCCGCCTACGTCATCCTTCACGATGCGTCGATCGAAACCATCGCCGGGATCCGTCCACAGAACGAGACCGAACTGGCGTCGGTACCCGGCATCGGTCCGGCAAAACTCGAGGCCTACGGCGACGCGATCCTGGAGATCTGTGCCGACTGAACCCGCAACTCTTCTCGTTCTTGCGTAACTATGGGAAGCCCGCTTCCACTATCTACGCAAGAACGGTTGGGGGTGGGGTGCTCAGTACCCGCCGCCGAGCTTTCGGTGGTCCCAGGAGGCGACCTTGATCGGGTCGACTACGACCGCCGTGTTCTTCGAGGCGGCTCGTCCGAAGGCAGCCTCGAGTTCCTCGTCGGTGAGTTCAACCGGGCCGTCGCCGATGAGGGTGTACTTCGCGGCGAGGCGCCCATAGAGGGACAAGACGTACGCCGGGTCGTTGACGAGGCGAGCCTGTCCTTTGATCATCACCCCGCGGAGTTCTGCATAGACGTCGCCGTCCTCGGTGAGCACCGTCAATCGGGGGTCGCGTTGCAGGTTCACGATCTTCTGTGAGCGCGAGAAGGATCGGAAGACAATGGAGTCGCCGTCCATCACGAACCACATCGGTGCCAGATGGGGCGTTCCATCCTTGCCGATCGTCGCCACTTGGAGGATCGAGGTCTCGTTGAGGAAGGCTGTGACTTCCTCGGCCGTCATGGAGATGTCTTTGCGTGCCATGGCAGAACGCTACCGCACTGGCCCGTCCCGGAAGTCACCCTGAATCTCGAATACCCGGAACATGGTTCCAGCCGCTAGCGTTCCTGTTGTGCGGTTGCGCACGGGCGACCTCTTGAGGCGACCGAGGCCGACAGAACCGCCGATCTGATGCTGCGATGCGTCCCCCAACCCACCGGGTGGGGAGAGAGGAGCAACCGATGACTACCGTCACCGCCCCCATGATCCGCGCCCGCAAAGGCGGAGCGAAGATCCGGATGACCACTGCCTACGACTTCCCGACCGCGAGGATTGCGGACCGGGCTGGGGCGGACATCATCCTCGTCGGAGACTCGGTTGCCAACGTCGTGCTCGGTCACGACGACACGCTTGCGGCGAACGTCGACATGATGGTTCACCACACAGCAGCCGTCGCCAGGGCCGAACCTCGGGCGCTCATTGTCGGCGACATGCCGTGGATGAGCTACCACGTCTCACCCGAAGACACGGTCCTCAACGCTGCGCGTCTCGTGCGCGAGGGCGGAGCCGCTGCCGTCAAACTCGAAGGCGGGCGCAAGCGGGTCGAGATGATCGAGGCAGTCGTCGACGCGGAAATCCCTGTGATGGGCCACCTCGGACTTACCCCGCAGTCGGTCAATGCCATGGGCGGATACCGCGTGCAGGGCAAGGAAGCCCAGGCCGCGTACGAGATGATCAGCGACGCCAACGCCCTTGTCGATGCCGGTGTCTTCTCTCTCGTGCTCGAAGGTGTTCCGGATCGGGTTGCACAGATCATCACCGCGGAGATCCCTGTTCCGACGATCGGCATCGGTGCCGGGTCATCGTGCGACGGGCAGGTGCTCGTGATTCACGATGTGTTGGGACTCGGCGGCGGGGAGTACCTCCCCAAGTTCGTCCGTTCCTATGCGAACCTCGCCGACGACGCCGTCGAGGCGCTCGAGCGGTTCTTCATGGACATCGAAGCCGGAACATTCCCATCCGAAGACGAGACCTATCACATGGCCGACGAGTCGTTCGAGATCCTCCGCGGTTTCGCAGAGGGCGAGACGATCGCCGAGTTCTAGCCGCGGCAGTGCCTGGCGCCCTCTCCAACTCGGAACGTCGCGCCGGTGGCGAGTGACTAGTCAACTAGTCACTTCCTGGGTTGATTCTCGGGTGGGCGTTCGACCGTGCCGATTCACGCGGCATGAGACTTCAACACCCCCAGGCCTTGCAGACGGCAGCAGTGGGTCAGCGCCTCTTTCGAGCACTGGCGGCGTTTGTCGTGCTTGCCTCGACCATGTTCGTTGGCATCTCAGCGACACCGGCACCGGCGTTTGCCGCTTCGGTCAACTGCTCCCGCGGGGTGAATCTGTCGTGGGAGGCGCCTGTGCTGTCGCAGAACTGGCGGGGCGTGTCGCAGGGCGAGGTCGCCGGTTGGTCGAGCTCAAGTGGAGTCATCGAGATCTGGCAGTCCGGCTTTCTCGGAGCAGTCGCTCCGAGCGGGGCGCAACTGTCTGAGCTTCAGGCGAACGACAACAGCCCTTCCTGGCAAGACATAGCGACACTGCCGGGTGATCGAATCGGATGGAGCTTCTATCACCGAGGGCGCACGAACGACGACACGGTCGTTGTGCGCATGGGCGATGTGTCGTCGCCGGAAACCCAAGCGACGATCACCACTGGGACGGCAGACTTCGTCCGCTACGACGGCCTGTTCGTCGTCCCCGATGGCCAGACCTTGACACGGTTCATGCTCGACCCCCAGGATTCAGGCAGTGTGGGCAACCTCGTGGATGCTGTCGCTCTGACTCTCGAGTGTGAGGTCTCCGTGACCTCGAGTGTCGCGTCCACTTCGGACGCAGATGGGTCGGGCGACCTCAGTGTCGGGGATACGATCGTGTTCTCCTATGAGGTGGCCAACACCGGTTCCGCGACCCTGTCAGTCGATGTCACCGAGGGACTCGGAGACTCGGTGGTCTGCCCGAACGAACTTCTCGCTCCCGACTCCTCGATGGTCTGCCTCTCAACCCATGTGGTGACGCAATCCGATGTCGACACCGGTTCGGTATCAAGCGACGCTCAGGCAATCGGAACCGACGCCGAGGGTGTGCAGGTCTCCGACAGTGATGCCGCAGTCGTCGACATCGAGCAGCGGCCATCGCTGGCCTTCCAGAAGACAGGGTCGCTCGACATGACCGTCGTGGCGCCCTCCAGCCGGGTCGACGCCGGCGACGTCATCAACTACGAGTTCGAAGTGGCGAACACCGGCAACGTCACCCTTGAGTCAATCGCTGTCGTCGATGCCCTTGCTGCTGGCTCATGTCCTGAGACGAGCCTCCCCCCGAGCGCCACCATGACGTGCTCGGCTGCGTACGCCGTGATCCAGTCCGACATCGATGCTGCCGGCGTCGACAATTCCGCGACCGTGACGGCGGAGTCGCCCACGGGAACGGAAGTGACCGCAGAGGATGCAGTCTCGACGGGCCTCGAGACTCAGCCGTCTCTCGCAGTCGCGAAGAGCGCAGGGGCTTCCAGCTTCGCGAGTCCGGGAGAGCAGGTGGTGTACGAAATCGTCGTCACCAATACGGGCAACGCCAGCCTCTCCGACGTGAGAGTGAGCGACGCGTCGGCTGACAAGAGATCACTCGCATGCGACATGGAACCACCGGTCGCTCTCCTGCCGGGTGGGATGGTCAACTGCACGGCCGTGCGCACCGCAACTCAGTCAGATATCGACCACGGCATGATCTCGAACACCGCGACCGCCGCAGGGCAGGATCCTGCCGGATCGGCGGTTGTCGGCCAGGACACCGTCACGGTGAATGCAAAGCAGGCCCCGTCCATCACTATCGTCAAGACGGCAGCCATCGACGACGCGGTCGTCCTGCCGACTGATCGTACGGACGCCGGGGATCTCGTCACCTACACCATCACGGTCACCAACACCGGCAACGTGACCCTCGACGATGTCGATGTATCCGATCCTGTGATCAATGATCTGAACTGCGACGCCACCTCGGCCGCTCCGGGCAGCTCCGTCGTTTGCACCGGATCCGCCGCGATCGAGCAGGCCGATATCGACGCCGGCGAGATCACGAACACCGCCGTGGTGGCAGCAATGGCGCCATCGGGTGACATCATTGAGGCGAGCACGGAGATTGCGACCCCGATCGAGCAAGCGGCTGACGTGACGCTTGCCAAGTCAGCGTCAACCGCCTCGAACGGTGATGGATCATTCACGTTCGTCTACACGATCGATGTGGCAAATCCCGGGAACGTGACCCTCACCGGTCTGCAGATTGAAGACGATCTCAAGAAGGCGTTTGGCGACCTCGGACCGTCCGTCATCTCGCTCACAGGTGACGGTTTGACGGTCAACGACGCCTACGATGGTGTGACCGACATGAGCCTTCTTGACGGTGGTGACCGACTGCCACCGGGAGTACAGGCAAACGTCCATTTGGTCGTGCTTGTGGCCACCGACGGTCACCCCGGCCCGTTCATCAACGAAGCGTCCGTCGTCGCTTCGCAAGGCGAAGCTACGGTCGCCGACACCAATGAGGCCGTTTCGACGGTCGACGTCTCATTCGACCTGTCAGTTGATGTCGTCGCACCAATGTCGGCCGGACCGGACGAAGAGGTTGCATGGACGACCGTGGTGACGAACCATGGCCCGTCGATGGCTCCGGGACCGGTGATGGTGACGAGTGTGATCGAGACAGGACACACCCTTGTCTCCGCCACCGGACCAGGGTGGGTGTGCTCCGCAGCCGGCTCAACGGTGACATGCGTGAGCGAAGGCGACCTCGTCGCGAGCTCCTCGACTGCGATCACCCTCAGGACCGTGGTGACGGCCGAGCGCGGTTCGACGATCTCGATGGATGCGACCGTGGCGGCGGCCGACTCTGCGAACGAAGCAACGACTGCGAACAACACAGACGCCGCCTCGGTCGTTGTGGACGCGCTGCCGATGACGGGCGTCGACGCGATCGTTCTGGGGCAGATCGCCGCGCTCCTGATCGCTGTCGGCTTGGTGCTGCTGGTCATGGTCGGTCGTCGGGAATCGAACCGCTCGATCGCCACCGCCTGATGAGACGAGCTATGTGGCGAGCCGGTCGTGTGAGGTCTCGATGGGTTGCCATCGGATGAGACAACCGAGCATTGCCGGTCGCCGATCGCGGTAGCGTTCCGGGCATGCCGATACGTACTCTGTTGCTTCTGGTTGCCGCCCTGCTTGCCGCCTCGTGCGTCTCAGACGAACCGGTCGGACTCGAGGGTTTCGACACGGCGACCATCACGATCGACGAGCGGGAACTCACCGTCGCGGTTGCCGAGACCCCCGACCAGCGGTCCCAAGGTTTGATGGGCGTTACCGACCTCGGTGGCCTCGACGGCATGCTGTTCGTGTTCCAAGCCGAGTCCAACGGCGGGTTCTGGATGAAGGACACCCTCATCCCGCTCGACATAGCCTTCTTTGACAGCGACGGCGGTCTCGTGAACCTTCTGACGATGGAACCCTGTACCGCCGACCCGTGCCCGTCCTATCGCCCTGGCGGATCGTATCGCTCTGCGGTCGAGGCACCTGCTGGAGACCTCGGATTCGTTGTTCCCGGTTCCCGGCTGGTGATCGCCGAATAGGTTGCGCCGGCCGTTGCGGGCCCCGGTGGCTACGGGTCCCGTCACGGTACACTCTCGGTCGTACACCGCCGACCGCACTCCGGTTCGGCGAAGAATGCGGCCCAACGGCTGCCAGATCCTGTCCCCATGGGGACCATTCGCACCGCGAATGTCCAGAGGAGTTGATATCGATGCGCTCATACGAGCTGATGGTCATCCACCGACCTGACATGGTCGAGAGCGATGTTCGCAAGCAGGTCGAGGAAGTCTCCGCGACGATCGACACCAGCGGCAACGTGACGAATACGGATTTCTGGGGCAAGCGACGCTTCGCCTATGAAATCGACCACATGAACGAGGGCTACTACTCCGTCCTCGACTTCGAAGGTGAGACGGTTCTTGTCGATGCGCTCGACCGCGCCTTGTCGCTGTCCGACGCCGTCGTCCGTCACAAAATCGTACGGAGAACCGATCGCGAGAGTTGATTCCTGTCACACGCTTCCCTCATGATCAATGTGTCCGGGGGGAGTACGGGAAGAGAGAAGAGAGAGAACGATGAGCAACGTGAACAGTGTGACCCTGATCGGCAACCTCGTTGAGGACCCGGAACTGCGATTCACCCCGAGCGGTGTTGCGATGACGAAGGTCCGCTTCGCCGTCAACAAGCGCTACCAGAGCCAGGGCGAGTGGCAGGAAGAGACCAGCTTCTTCGGCGGTACGTGCTGGCGCGACATGGGAGAGAACGTCGCCGAGTCCCTGACCAAGGGCTCTCGCGTGATCGTCACCGGCGAACTGCAGCAGCGCTCCTGGGAGACCCAGGATGGTGACAAGCGGTCGATCGTCGAGGTTGACATCAAGGAGATCGGCCCTTCGCTGCGCTGGGCCACGGCGACCGTTACGAAGACACCCCGCGCCGACGGAGGATGGTCGGGTGGGGGTCAGAACCAGAGCCAGGGTCAGAGCCAGCCGGCCGCTCCCGTCGCTCGCACAGACTACGGGCCTGACGAGGCGCCCTTCTAAAGGAGAACATCGATGCCGAAAACTAGGAGTACGAAGAGGCGGCGCCGTCCCGCCTTCGACAACCGTCGCAGGAAGCGGATCGTTTACCGCTTCAAAGAGGGCGAGTTCGTCGACTACAAGGACGTGGCACTGCTGCGCAAGTTCATGTCCGACCGCGGGAAGATCCGTTCTCGCCGCGTGACGGGTCTGAGCGAGAAGCGTCAGCGTCAGGTGTCCACGGCTATCAAGAACGCCCGCGAGATGGCGTTGCTGCCGTACCTTGCGACGAGGCAGAAGTAATGCGGGTCATTCTCACCAAGGATGTCGAGGACCTCGGCAACAAGGGCGATGTCGTTGAGGTCGCCAATGGATATGGCCGCAACTACATCATCCCGCGGTCGCTCGGCGTCAAGGCCACCGATGGAGCACTCCGTCAGGCCGAGGCGATGCGCATTGCCCGCGAGGAGGCGCTCATTGCCGCCCGTCAGGAAGCAGAGGGTTACGCCCAGTCGCTGACCGGCACCCGAGTCGTGGTTGCGGCTCGCGCCGGCGACGAAGGCAAGCTCTTCGGTTCGATCGGCGATGGCGACATCGCGGCAGCGATCACCAAATTCACCGGAATCACGGTCGATCGCAAGATCGTCGAGCTCGAGGCTCCCATCCGGGAGATCGGTCTCCACGAGATCATGCTTCGGCCGCATCCGGAGGTTGAGTTCGCGGTTACGCTGGATGTCATTCCGGCGTAGCTGGCGCCAACATGATCGAAGTCGGGCCCGTCCAAGGACGGGCCCGACTCGCGCTTCGCTGGCACTGCGCGAAAACAAAACAGGGGGCGCGGAAAACAGTTGGCCTGTGACGGATGGATCGCTGGATGTCGGTCGTAGACTCGCCGCACTTCTGACGGTGTACGGGTGTTCGGCATTTCCTGTCACACCCACGTGCCACCGTGGTGGTAACGCGCGGGATGAGAACGAACGGAGGATCTGTGACGAGTGTGGCTGAGCGCCCCCCAGGGGCTCGTGGGCTTCAGGTGCCTCCGCACAGTATTGAGGCCGAGGAATCTGTTCTTGGTGCGGTTCTCCTGTCTTCCGACGCCGCCAACATCGCTCTCGAGACGCTCAAAGCCGAGGACTTCTACCGGCCGGCCCACCAGCAGGTGTTCGAGGCGGTCCAGACGCTCTTCGACTCCAACGAGCCGATCGACGCGGTCACGGTCTCCGAGATGCTCAGACGTGACGGTGCGCTCGAGCGCCTCGGCGGGGTCGCCTTCCTCACCCGCCTGCTCGACACCGTTCCGACGACTTCGAACGTCGACTACTACGCGGGGATCGTCGAAGAACATGCCCTCCGCCGCCGCCTCATGCGGGTCGGGGGCACGATCGGGGGCATCGCCGCCGAGATGAACGAACCGATCGCGGACGTCATCGATCGAGCGGAGCAAGAGGTGTTCCAGGTTGCAGAGCGTCGGGTTGGCGAAGGCCTGGCACCCATTGATCCGCTCCTCGGCCCGGCGATCGAACGCGCCGAAGAGCTTCAGCGCCTCGGTTCAGAGGTCACCGGCCTTTCCACCGGATTCCGGGACCTCGATCGCAAGCTTGCAGGGCTCCACCCGACCAACCTCGTTGTGCTTGCGGCCCGTCCCGGCATGGGGAAGACGACCCTGGCACTCAATATCGCAGAGAATGTCGCACGCAACGACGAACCCGTGGCGATCTTCTCGTTGGAGATGAGCCGCGAGGAGGTGGTCTCCCGCATGTTGTGTGCGAACGGCCGCATCGACTCGCAGCGTCTCCGCACCGGCCGCCTCACCGAGGCCGACTTCACCAAGCTCTCCAATGCCGCCAGCGCGCTCTACAAGAAGCCGATCTACGTCGACGACTCTCCCGGCCTCACCGTCACGGAGATCCGTGCCAAGTGCAGGCGCATTCGGCGTAAGCCCGGTCTTGGCCTTGTCGTCGTTGACTATCTGCAGTTGATGAACGGATCGGGCGGGGAGAACCGCCAGCAGGAGATCGCCCTGATCTCGCGCTCGCTGAAGAACCTCGCTCGAGAACTCCACGTTCCGGTGATTGCCGTGTCGCAGCTCAATCGTGGACTTGAGAGCCGGGAAGACAAGCGACCGCGCCTCGGCGATCTCCGCGAGTCGGGCGCCATCGAGCAGGACGCCGATGTGGTCCTGTTCATCTATCGTGATGAGGCCTACAACCCGGACAAGGTGGAGTCGAAAGGCGTCGCCGAGGTCGTCGTTGCGAAGCATCGTCAAGGTGCCGTGGGCAAGATCCAGATGACCTTCCTGCCCGAGTTCACCTTGTTCGCCGACATGGGAAGGGATGTTCCGATCGCATGACCGGTATGCGGCTTCTTGTCATCGAGGAGTGGGTTCCCGCCGATCGGAAGCCTCTCGTCCTACACGAAGGGGACAAGGTCACGGTCGGTCACCACGACACCGAGTGGACGGCCTACCGGTGGTGCACCGGCGAGGATGGCACGACCGGGTGGGTTCCGCTCGACTACCTCGTGATCGACGAATACGGCAACGGGACCGTGACCGTTGACTACTCCACTGCCGAACTCGCCGTCAAGGTCGACGACGTGGTCGCCGGCTATCAGAGCGCCGGTTCGTGGACGTGGTGCGTCGCCGATACGGGTGCCGCCGGATGGGTGCCGAATCGGGCACTCAGCCGGGTGCTGTAGCCGCGTTACGAACTCCGCCGGCGAAGGGCGATCGCTCCGATGGCGAGTCCGGTCGCTGCCGTGACGGGGAGCCAGACCCACCACAGATCTGCCGGGCTTGTGTCGCACCGGTCGATCAGATCGAGACGAACGAGACGGTATTCGGCGGTCGCTGCCGCGATCTCCTCGTCGGTCATGTCCTTCGGATTCAGACCGACCGCTCTCGCAGCGAACCCGGAGTCGATCAACACCTGTCGGATCCGATCCAGCGCTCCCGACGCTTCGGTGACATCGGACGGGTGGGCCGTCCACATCCCATCGGGGAGCCACACAACGATCCGCCCCGCTGCCATGGCATTGCGGTACCAATCGGACTTCGTGCCGAAGGCCGCCAGGCAGTATCGGGTCCGCCATTCCGGTGTGAAGTTCAGCGGCGTGCGATAGCGGTTTCCACTCTTCCGGCCGTGGTGTTCGACTACGAGGATGCGCCCACCGACTGACGGCCAGGCATCGGCCCACCGGCCGAGACCGAGGCGCCACATCAGCACCATTCCTCGATTCATCGACCGGAACACCTTCCGGAGAAGATCAAGAACCGGTTCGGAGATCACCTGCTCATACCGCGGTGCAACGGCGGGTCGATCGGTCATGACCCTGGTGTACCGACCGGCCGATACGGCAACCAGGGCCGAACGCGAGGTTGTTGGTCCAGGCGGCGACCCGGTGGGAGTTGGCTGGCTTGCATCAGATCGATCAGTCCACCGTTGGCCGGCGTGAATCCACAGGCGTCGACGGAGAACGAGCGCAGGTCGTCGTCGAAGTCGACATGCAGCCACTCGCATCCGGCCGCTTCGGCCTCATCCCGTGCCAGCGCGACCATTCTCGATCCGACGCCGGTCCGACGAGAGGAGGCGGCCGTCATCACATTCTGGATCCACGCATGGACGAGCCCATCCCACAACACATTGACGAAGCCGCTGAGCGCCGCGTCGTGACGAGCGGTCCCCCATCCCAGGCTGTGCCGCTCACAGAGACCGAGCCAATCCCACTCCTCGTCGGCGTATCACCGATGCTCGAATGCGGCTGCGTGCAACGCGTTCGCCTCGGTGATCGTGAATTCTCCACGCCAGGCGTACTCGATCGCCTTGTCGGCGAACGTAGCAGGGGGCCTGCGTCGGTGTTCGGCGCCGGACCGGCATCGCGGCCATACTGCGACTCCATGCCCTGGACCGCTGACTCACTCACCGCCGACCGTCTGACGCTTCGTCCGTTCGAGGAACGTGACAAGGCCGCGCTCGTAGCGATGTACACGAGCCCTGAGGTGCGGCGGTTCCTCGGCGGCCCGGTCGACGATGCGGCAGTCGAGGCGCTATGGAGTGCGGACATCGGGGAGCAGTGGGGAGCCTTCTGCATCGCCGAACAAGGGAACGACGAGGCGATCGGCAGTTGCTCCTTCGATCGCGACCGAGGCGACCTCGAAGTCTCGTTCCAATTCATGCCGGATCGGGCAGGACTCGGCTTCGCGCACGAAGCCGTCTCAACGGCGATCCGATGGGTCTGGGCCACGCTCGACGACGCCTCGATCATCGCCGTGACCCAGACGGCGAATGTGGCCGCGCTCGCGCTCCTCCGGAGGCTCGGGTTCCAACCGGAGAAGCGGTTCGAGGAGTTCGGGAGCGAGCAGACCTTGTTGCGCCTCGATCGACCAGCGGTACGCGAACCGGCCTGACTGGGTCTTCTCCGCCGACGAACTGAGGCGCGTTGCCCGATGCGTATCATCTCGATCATGAGCAACAGCGAAGAACTCCTCCGTCAGGCGCGAGACCAGCGCGAACCGCTCCCGAAGAAGCCAAGGAAGAAGACCGCCGTCGTGGCGTGCATGGACACCCGCGTCGATCCGTTGCGGATCCTTGGTGCTGAAGTTGGGGATATCCACATCCTCCGCAACGCCGGGGCCGTCGTGACCAAAGACGTCATACGGTCGCTCATTGCCTCGACCGGACTGCTCGGTGTGGACCGCATCATGGTCATGATGCACACGGACTGCGGAGCGAACGGTTTGACGCAGGAAGTCGCCGAGGCGCAACTCGGACCGGTGCCCTACGATCTCCACGGATTCACGTCGCTCGAGGATGAACTCCGCGGTGGCGTAGAGCGTCTCCGCTCGGAACCGCTGGTGGTCGCCCCGAAGGGCATCACCGGCCATGTCTATGACCTGGCGACCGGTGAAGTCAAGCTCGTCGTTTCGTAGGCACCGCACCACGAACCGTTCGCAGAGCCTTCCGCCGGATTCCTCCGCCGCGATGGGGTAGCGTCGTGTTCATGGAGACACGCGAGACACCCAAGACCGGCTCCGGCAAGGACATGCTCCTCGCCATGCTCGACAACAATCGCGCCATCATGGTGTGGAAGCTCGCAGGCCTCACCCGGGAGCAGGCCAGCAGGCCCGTTGTCGCATCCGGGACCAGCCTGCTCGGCATGGTCAAACACCTTGCCTACGTGGAAGGCTGGTGGTTCGACGACTTCTTCGCCGGGAACGACGTCGAGTACCCATGGAGCGAAGGCGATCCCGATGCCGACTTCCGTATAGAAGAGGACGAGACGATCGAGAGCGTGATCGCCCTCTACGAAGCAGCCATCGCTCGGGCGAAGGAGATCACCGCCGATGCTCAGATGGATGATCTCTCCGTTCGCGATCGGAACGGGGAACGCCGTGCGCTGCGGTGGATCGTGGCGCACATGATCGAGGAGACCGCTCGCCACGCCGGTCATGCCGACATCGTCCGCGAACTGATCGACGAGACCACCGGGTACTACCCGGAATAGACCGCCAGTTGGCGGTCGCCATTCGGTCGAGGCTGATCCACAGCCCCGATCCGGCGAACAGGCCCAGCGGTAGCCTGACGGGATGGCATCCGGAGCAGGAACCACGCGGGCGATAGCGGTCATTTCGCTCGCGGTGCTCGCGGTGGCATGGGGGGCGATCCCGCTGTTCGTCCGCATCGATACCCCACCGACCCATCTTGTGGCCATGCGGGTCACGCTCGGTGCCGTGGTGCTCCTTCTGTACTCGGCGGCAACCTCGAAGCTCTCGATTCCGAGGATCAAGGCCGGCCGGCTCGTGGTGCTCGGCTTGGTGCTCGCTGCCCACTGGCTCTCGTTCTTCCTCGCTCTCAACCTGACAACGGTCGCGGTCTCGCTCGCCATCGTCTACATCGGACCCGTCCTTGCCGCCGTCTTCGCCGGCCCCGTTCTCCACGAACGGACCGGTTGGCACGCCTTCGCGGGGCTTGCCCTCGGAGTCGTCGGCATGTTGCTCGTAGTCCGGCCCGGCTCCGGGGCGACGGCAGCGGGTGCCGCGGCGGCCGGAGTCTCGGGAGCGCTACTCGCGGTGATCATGCTGTGGGGAAAACCGCTCGCGGCCAACCTCGGCGGATTGACGGTTGCGACCTGGGAACTGGTGGTCGCCTCTGTCGTCCTCGCCCCGTTCACCGTGCAGGCCGTTCGCTTCTCGGCCGATGCATGGCCCCAGTTCGTGATTCTCGGGGCGCTCTTCACCGGTGTGGCAGGTGTGGTGTATTGGTCGGCAATGCGCCAGCTTCCGGTGGCTGTGGTCTCGGTGATCATGTACCTCGAACCGGCATCGGCGGTCGTATGGGCCGCGATCTTCCTCAGCGAGCAACCGGACGCACTGGCCTGGCTCGGCGTTGGCCTCGTCGTGGCCGCCGGTACGATCGCGAGCCGCGGAACCGAGGAGGAGGTAGCCGGTGTCCCGGAGATTCTTTGAGGTTGAGCACCTCCGCATCGCGGTCGAAGACGTCCACGCGGCGAACTCGCGGGGTGGCCGGCCGCCAAGCAGTGTCCACGGAGACCGACTCTCTGAGGGGTGGGTAGAGGCGATCCCTGGGGCGACCTATGGCGTCGGTACAGGAGAGACCCTTGCGATCATCGGCGAGTCGTCATCAGGGAAATCGCTGATGCTGCTCGGTGCGTTCGGTCTCCTCCCGACGGGGTGTCGCGTCCTGGGCGGTACCACCACGTACCGGGGTCTCCGATTCGAGCCGGGCGGGAGTAGGGAGGACCCGGAGCGACCGATACGGCGCAAGGAACGAAGGCTGCTCCAGCAATCGGGGACGGTGACGGACGAAGTCGACCCCGAGTGGGCGCGCATCGTCGGATCCGAAGTCGGTTTCCTGTTTCAGAATCCGATCTCGTCGTGGACTCCGATCCTCGAGATCGGGCCACAGGCCGGCGAAGCGTTGGCAACGCATACCGACCTCACCGACGACGAGATCCGGGAACGGGTCCTCGACGCGCTCGGCGAAGTCCAGCTGCCGAAGTCGAATCGCATGATGAGAGCGTTCAGTTCCCAACTGAGCCGCGGCATGGGCCAACGGGCGATGCTGGCGGCAGCATTGGTGAAGGCCCCGAAGCTTCTCATTGCCGACGAACCGCTTTCGGGCCTCGACGTGTCCGTGTCCGCAGCAATCCTCGACCTCATCAAGGACCTGAACGAGCGGCGTGGTATGGCGATGGTGATCGTCACTCACGACCTCGCCGTCGTCGCACGCGTCGCCGATCGGGTCGCGGTCGTCTACGGCGGGCGTATTGCCGAAGAGGGCCCGATCGGGGAGACCTTCCGGCGACCACGCCACCCGTACACGTCGGGCCTTCTCGGCTCGATCCCGGCCCTCACCTCGGACCGCCTGCGTCCCATCCCGGGCGAACAGCCTCCGCTCGCCGAGATCCCTGGCGGGCGGTGTGCGTTCGCTCCGCGCTGTGCCTACGCCAGCGACGTGTGCCGCACGGTGGAGCCCCCCATGCGGACCACCCCGCATGGCGGCGTCGCGTGCCATCACGCCACCGAGATTTCGTTGCCCGGTATCAGCTAGGTGCCGGGCGCGTATCCGACGATCCCTGTGCGACAGGCGTGTAGCCTGCCGGGGGGTCTGTAGGCAAGGGACTCGACACATGAGGATCTGGACGTATATCGATCTCGTCGCTCGCCGCGTGTGGGCGAAGAAGGGGATCCTGATCGGGTCCCTGCTCGGGGCGACGCTCGTCATGGCCCTGCTTGTGGTCGTCCCGCTCTACGAGTCGTCGGTGCAGGCTGTCGATCTGCGTTTCACGATGAAGGGCGCCGTCGCCGACGAAGTCGACATGACGGCGTTCTCCAACATGAATGACTACAGCCGGGCGCTTGGAACATCGAACCGGACGATCGTCAACGAGGCACACGAACAGTGGATCGTCCCGTGGTACCCGACCATCGAGGAGCGCTCCCAGACCCGGGAGTACGCAGTCATCCCGGTCGGGGACTGGTTCGAGCAGGCCGACGCCTGGCAGGAGGAGACAGCGGCGCTCGCGGCCGCCGGAGAGGTCCCCATCGAGGAGTGGCCGCCCCCGCCGTACCCGCGACCGCCCCGGGAAGCGACGCAGGTCCGGATCTTCACCACACCCGACCTCGACGCTCGTCTGACCGTGTTGGCCGGCGAGTTCCCGGCGCCGTTGCTCGGCGTGCCGATCCCGGAAGATGGACCCCTGCCGCTGGCAATTGGCGAGAGGGTCTCCGAACTGACCGGTCTCGGCGTCGGAGACACGTTCTTCATTCGCCCGTTCAGCGGTCTCCCGAGCATCTTCGAGTACGTGGAAGTCGCAGGCATCGTTGCGCCTGCGGACCCCGACGCGACGATCTGGGGCATCGACGATCCCGAGATGATGCTCTATCTCGATCAGTCGACCTTCGACACGTGGACTGGAACGCTTCCGATTGCCGGTTCCGGCCCGGGTGAGGTGGGAGGCGATCCTTGGGGCCGCACTGCACGCGGCCTCGATGCTCCAACCGTGACGCAACGCTGGCGGATGCCCCTCGACATCGAGACGGTGACGCTCGAGGACCTCGATGAGATCGAGAGCCGAATCAGCCAGTTCAAAGCGCAGGTCGCCAAACAGGCCGGTGGGTCGATCCCGACCAACACGTTCCTCCCCCTCCTCCTCGACGAGTTCTCGACGCGATCAGTGGTTGTTGGCGGGCCGATCCTGGCGATGCTGGCTCTGGTCGTCGGTGGGGCGATCTACTTCCTGGTCTACACCTCGGCGATGACGGTTGAACGCGAGGGTTCGGACCTTTCGCTGTTGAAGAGTCGCGGTGCGTCGAAGTGGCAGACGGTCGGTATCCACCTCGGCCAATCCATGCTCGTTGCAGCCGCCGCGGCGGTGATGGCTCCGTTCGTTGCCCGATTCCTGGTTCGCCTGACCGGCCGAATACCCCCGCTCTCCGACCTTACGGGCGGAGAACCGCTGGACGTGACCCAGGTCGACTCGGTCGGCGGATGGCTCCTTGCCGGTGCCGTGATCACGTTCCTCGCCATGGGTGTGGCGATTCTCCCGTTCGCACGGCGCGGCGTGCTCGAACTCCGAGCCCTCGCCGCCCGACCCGGGACCAAGTCGGTGTGGCAGCGCTACAACCTGGATCTGTTTGCCATCGCCCTGTCACTCGTGGTCCTCATCCAACTCAGCCAGCGCGGATTCGTGAACACAACGGGCGACGAGGTCACCCTCGACCCCCTCGCCATCGTGTTCCCGGTCCTGCTGCTCTTCAGCGGTGCACTGATCCTGTTGCGTGTGTTTCCGCTGCTCCTCAAAGCTGTTGGTTCGTTGATGACGCGCTCGCGGTCGATGGCCCTCGCGTTGCCCGGATGGCATCTGAGCCGCAATCCCATCCCCTACGGTCGTCTCGCCCTCCTCGTCTGGCTGACGACCGGCCTCGGCACCTTCGCTCTCACCTATGCCGCGACCGTAGAGCAGTCGTTCGTCGACCGGGCAGCCTACGAAGCCGGGACCGACGTGCGGGTAGTGGCGGACGAGGCCGGCTACCTCGACACTCCAGAGGGGTCGATCGGGTCACCGGTCCTCCGCACCGACGGTGCCCCCCGTCAGAGCGGTCGCCGGGCCGAGGTACTGGCGGTTCGTCCGGCCTCGTTCTCAGAAGTGGTGACGTGGCGTCCCGACTTCGGAGCCGCGACGCCAGACGAGATCTTCTCGCTTCTCCGTCCCGACGGTCAGCCGCCCGACGTTGGCATCGAACTCGCACCGGGAGCAACCGACTTGCAGGTCGACGCCGTTGTGGTGCCGATCAGTCTCGCCGAGGAGGCAGTACTCGAGCCGAGCGACAATGACTATCGCCTATACGCCAAGGTGATCGACGCCAAATCGCGGTTGTGGACCATGGAATCCGATACCGACATCACCTCGGACGCCTGGACGACGGTCACCATCGACCTCTCCACCGGCAAGAACGACGTTGCGTCGCCGCCCGAACCGCCGCTGTCGGTCCACGCACTATGGATCGAGCGGTCTGCCGTCGGTGGCTTGGCCGTGGATGGGAACTCGGTCCTCATGACCGACATCGTCGAGGTGGTGGATGGTGAGTCCATCCCACTCGATCTCTCCGAGATGACTGCCATCAATGATCTCGTGGTGAGAACCGACCGCCCAGCGGATCTCGCAGCGGAAGCGAGGTACGCCGCGGTACCCGAAGGGGCCGAGGAGCCGACGGTGGACGACGTGCGCACCTCTCCGTTGTATCGGACCGGAGAGGTGTCGCAGTGGACGGTCCCCACGCGGACGCGCTCTACCAACACCGTCCCCCAACTACGGCGTATCCCCGACGACATCTACGTCCTGCTCGATCATGAGGCCGCCGCTATTGCGAGCTTGAACGTCGGCGACCGGTCGGCCTATTCCATTGGCTCGTATCTGGTGAACGGGACCCTGGTCGGGTTCGTCGACCTCGTTCCGACGATGACGGATCGGCGAAGGCAGGGAGCAATGGTGGTCGATCTCGATGCGGTCAACGCCTGGATCAACGGCGCCGCAACCTGGAGTCGCACGGGGAGTGTGTCGCGAGCGCAGGCACCGCAAGAATTCTGGATGAAGACCGGCAACGTGGACACCACCGTCCGTCGCATCACCGCGCAGATTGGCGAAGAACCAGAGGCCATCTTCACGATCCCGCGGGTCGCAGCCTCATTCACCAGCCGTCCGGTGCAGGTCGGCCTGGTCGCGATCCTCTTCGTCGGTGCCGCCGTGGCCGTCGTGCTCGCCCTTGCGGGCGTCACCGGCTACGTACTGCTCGCCGTCGCCCGTCGAGCGAAAGAGATGGGCGTGCTCCGAGCCCTCGGATTCGGTAGGCGTGGTGTAGCAACCACCTTCGCTGTGGAGCAGCTCGTGGTTGTTGGACTCGGGGCCGTGATCGGAATCCTTGGCGGGATCGGCCTCGTGGTCGTCATGCTGCCGTTCCTGCAACTCGGCGAGACGGCCGAGGAGATCGTGCCGCCGATCCTTATCGAGATCCCCGCACTCAGCCTCACCATCTTCTCCGCGATCGTCGGTGTGATGCTGATCTTCTCGGTCGTCTGGGCGACCCGACGGGTCTCAGCGGGGAAGATGAGCGAGGTCCTGAGGGAGGTGGATCGCTGATGGCACCTGTCATTCAGGCGAGCAACCTGATCAAGATCCACAAGCAGGGGAACCTCGAAGTGGTTGCCCTCCAAGGACTCGACTTCGTGATGGGTGAAGGGGAGTTCGTTTCGATCGTCGGATCGTCCGGTTCCGGCAAGTCGACGCTCCTTACGATCCTGGCAGGGTTCGAGCGTCCGTCCGCCGGCCGGGTGGTCGTCGCAGACAAGGACCTTTCCGATGTGACATCGAAGGAACTGACCCAGTACTACCGCAGGGATGTCGGCTTCGTATGGCAGGACTTCACCAGGAACCTGATCCCCTACCTGAAGGTGCGAGCCAACGTCGAGCTCCCGATGCTGCTCGCCGGGGTGGGGTCCCGAAAGCGCAAGAAGCGAGCACTGGCGCTCCTCGATGCCGTTGGCCTCCGCAACCAGGCGTATGCCAAGGTCGGTACGCTCTCCGGCGGTGAGCAGCAGCGGTTGGCGCTCTGCGTAGCGCTCGCCCTCGGCCCGAAAGTGCTCCTTGCAGATGAGCCAACCGGCGAACTCGACACCGAGACCAGCCTCGAGATCTACGAACTCCTGCGCGGGTTGTCGCATCAGGGAGGCCTGAGCGTTCTCGTGGTTACCCACGACGTCGCGCTTGCAGTGCGGACCGATCGGATGGTGAGGATCGCAGACGGACGGATCGCAACCCAGGGCCGTCGCGGTCAGGAGGAACTCGTCGCCATCGACCAACGAGGCATGGTGCAGCTACCGAGAGACATGCTGATCGAGTCGGGGATCGGCGACCACGTGCGAGTAAGACTCGTCGACGACGGCATCCTGCTGCAACCCGAGGAGCGACCCGAATGAGCCTCGTTCTACGCAACGTGTCGAAGCGATACTCCAATGGAGCGATCGGTGCCATCGATGTCGACCTCGCCGTGGAGCAGGGATCCTTCGTCGCCCTGTTCGGGCCGTCCGGCTCCGGCAAGACGTCGCAGGTCCACATGATGGGTCTTCTGCAGCGACCTGACTCGGGCGAGGTGCTCATCGAAGGCGAGCGCGTTGACGGGATCAGCGAACACGACGCGGCCGCGATCCGGAGGACGAAGCTCGGTTTCGTGTTCCAGTCGGCCAGCCTCCTCAATCTGCTGTCCGCGTACGAGAACGTGGATGTTGCGCTCCGGCTGCTCGGAATCTCCGGGAAGCCGGCAAAGGAGTCCGTTACCGCTGCGCTTGAAGCGGTCGGGATGGAAGATCGGGCGGCACACCGTCCGGACGAGATGTCCGGTGGTGAGCAGCAACGGGTGGCGATCGCCCGTGCGCTCGTCCACAAACCCGGCTACGTCCTTGCTGATGAGCCGACCGGCGAGTTGGACACGGCCACCGGGGCCGCGATTCTCGGCTTGCTGAGACGCATCGCGGAGGCAGGCACCACGGTGGTCATGGCGACCCACGATCCTGCAGCGCTCGCCTTCGTAGACCAGGCCTACTTCGTCGAGTCGGGGCGCCTTCACAGACCTCGCCGCGACGAACTGAACCTCTGGCTGACCGACGGGACGTCGTTCGATACCGGCCACTCGCTGTAGGCATCGCCGACTCGCCTACTCCAGGACCAGTCGGATGCGCACCTCGACAGTGTCGCCGAACGAGAGGCGCTCCCGATCCCGGACGGCTCGTTTCACCGGCAGTACGTAGGAACCCAGCTTGCTGTCCGGGAAGAGCGATGTTGACCATTCGGTCTCTCCTATCCGTACGGCGACCCTCACCGAGCCGAAGCCAGGCTGCTGCGGCACCAGGTCGGCGATCTCGTCGGAGAGTCCGGCGGGCAGCGTCACGAACACCCATGTATTCGCGCCGCCGTACTCCCACAACGGGTTCGAGAAGGTGAAGGTTGCATCCATCAATCGCGACCCTAGACACCGAATGGGCCCGTGGCAGGACCGTCCGGATATCATGGCCGGACCCCCCACACGCATTGCAGTGCAGGGCGCCTCGAGCCGAGATGGAGGATCGCTCGTGGAACGAGCCGATCGACCGACACAACCGCATACCCGAACCGGCGGCCGGCGCACATGAACGGCTACCTGGACGCGCTCGCCGGCGGCGTCGTCGTGTTCGACGGCGGGGCCGGCACCTGGTTCCACGGCTTGGACCTGAGCAGCGAAGACTTCGGCGGCGCTGAACTCGAGGGCTGTGCCGAAATGCTCAACGTCACGCGCCCTGATGTGGTCGAGGGCCTCCATCGATCGTTCCTCGATGTCGGGGTCGACGCGATCGAGACCAACAGCTTTGGTGGTTTCGGCATCCCGCTCGGCGAGTACGGCATCGCGGACCGTGCCTACGAGCTTTCGGCTGCCGCTGCAGAGATCGCCTCGCGAACCGTGGAGGAGTACCGCCTGGCCGACGGACGGCGGCGGTTCGTGGCCGGATCGATGGGTCCCGGCACCAAACTCGCCACGCTCGGGCAGATCACCTACCGCGCACTGCTCGATGCCTACGAGATCGAGGCGGCCGGCCTCATCGACGGCGGGGTCGACCTCATCCTCGTCGAGACGCAATATGACCTCCTCGGAGCGAAGGCGGCGATCAACGGCGCCCGGCGAGCCATGCGATCCGCAAGCGTCGATCTCCCCATCCAGGTGCAGGTCACCATCGAGACGACCGGCCGAATGCTGCCGGGCACCGAGATTGGGGCAGCGCTCACATCGCTCGAAGCGCTGCATCCTGATGTGTTCGGCCTCAACTGCGCCACCGGCCCCGAGGAGATGTACGGGCCGATCCGCTACCTCTCCGAACGATCCCGCCTCCCGATCTCCGTGATTCCGAACGCGGGCCTGCCATCGATCGTCGACGGAAGGGTGTCATATGACCTGACGGCGCACGCTCTGGCCGACCATCTCTCCCGGTTCATCGTCGAGTACGGGGTGCAGGCGGTCGGAGGCTGCTGTGGGACCACGCCCGAACACCTTGCTGAAGTCGTCGCAACCTGCAGACCGCTGAAGCCGGCGGAGCGGAACGTCGTCCATGTTCCGTCTGTCTCGTCGCTGTACAGCGCGACGCCGATCGCCCAGGACACGTCGTTCCTGATCGTGGGCGAGAGGACAAACGCCAACGGCTCTCGGGCGTTCCGAAACGCCATGCTGTCAGGCGACATCGATCGGTGCGTTGCGATCGGCGAGGACCAAGTGAACGAGTCGGCCCATCTCGTCGATCTCTGCGTTGATTACGTCGGACGGGACGGAACCGACGACATGGCGACCATCGCGGCCCGGTTCGCGTCGGAGATCACGGTGCCGCTGGTGCTCGACTCGACCGAACCTGACGTGATGCGGGCCGGTCTCGAACGCCTCGGCGGTCGATCGGTGCTCAACTCGTTGAATCTGGAGGATGGAAGCGGTCCCGACTCCCGCGCAGGCCGGGTTCTCAGCCTGGCAAAGGAGCACGGTTCTGCCGTTGTGTGCCTCCTGATCGACGAAGAGGGGCAGGCGCGTGATGTCGAGTGGAAGCTCCGGGTGGCCCGCAGGATCCACGATCTGGCCGTCGACGAACACGGACTCGAATCCGAAGACCTCATCTTCGACGCCCTCACCTTCCCGCTGTCGACCGGAGACGACGATCTCCGGGGTGACGCGATGGCCACGATCGAGGCGATCCGGCGGATCAAGGCGGAGTTCCCGGGCAGCAGCACGATCCTCGGCATCTCGAATATCTCCTTCGGCCTCAATCCGGTGGCACGCAAGGCCCTCAACTCGGTCTTTCTGTACGAGTGCCTGGAGGCGGGTCTGGATGCGGCGATCATGCACGCCGGGCGGATCGAACCGCTGCACCACATGCCCGAAGAACTACGGCAGGCGTGCCTCGACCTCATCTACGATCGCCGAACCGCCGACTACGACCCGCTCGAGGTTCTGCTCGCCGTTTCGGCCGACACCGTCGAGGACACAACCACGGATGAGGAGCGGGCCGGTTGGTCGATCGAGCGGCGCCTCGAGCAGCGGATCATCGACGGCGACCGCGTCAATCTTGAAGCCGATCTCGACGAAGGGATCGCCGCCGGGCACACGCCGCTCGGTCTCGTCAACGATGTCTTGCTCGGCGCGATGAAGGTCGTCGGTGACCTGTTCGCGTCGGGGGATATGCAGCTTCCGTTCGTGCTGCGCTCTGCCGAGACGATGAAGGCATCGGTCGCCTACCTCGAACCGATGATGGAGCGGAGCGAAGTCGCGACCCGGGGCTCCGTCGTGCTGGCGACCGTCGCCGGTGACGTGCACGACATCGGGAAGAACCTCGTCGACATCATCCTGTCGAACAACGGCTTCGAGGTGCACAATCTCGGCATCAAGATCGGCGTCAACGAACTGATCGAGGCGTACGAACGGACGGGCGCCGATGCCATCGGGATGAGCGGCCTGCTTGTGAAGAGCACGCTCGTGATGCGAGACAACCTCGACGAGTTGATCCGTCGGGACCTCGGCAACGCTCCGGTGCTCCTGGGAGGCGCCGCCCTCACCCGCTCATACGTGGAACACGACCTCAGAAGCCGGTACCCCGGGCCCCTCTACTACGGGAAGAACGCGTTCTCCGGGCTCGACGCCATGCAGGAGATCGTCTCCGGCGCCGCAGCCCCCGCGGTCGGCAAACCAAGGGGGACAACGCCCGTTGCCGAGGTCGATGTTGCGGTGCCGGCACGGGCGCCGTCCGTCGCAACCGACGGCCCGATCTTCAAGCCTCCCTTCCTCGGCAGCCGCGTCGTCAAAGGCGTCGGACTCGACGAGATCGCCGAGTACATCAACGAGACGGCGATGTTCCGCAACCAGTGGCAGTTCCGTCCGGAGAAGGGCGAGACCGACGACGAGTTCCGTCAGCGCCTCCGCCCGCTCCTGCGGGAGCGCCTCGAGAAGGCTCGCGTCGAGGACCTCCTTCACCCGCAGGTTGTCTACGGCTTCTATCCCGTGAACGGAGACGGCGACGAACTCATCGTGTGGACCGACGAGACCCGCACACAGGAGCAGACCCGATTCGCGTTCCCCCGGCAGCGGACCGAACCGTGGTTGTGTATCGCTGACTTCTTCCGGCCGGTCGAGAGTGGCGAGTGCGACTACGCGGCGTTCCACATCGTGACGATGGGGAGCGAGGTGTCACGGCGGACCGAGGCGCTGTTCGGGGCCGACCGATACCAGGACTACTTGATCCTTCATGGCCTCGGAGTCGAGATGGCCGAGGCGCTCGCTGAACTCTGGCATCGGAGGATTCGCGAGGAGTGGGGCTTCGGCGACGAGGATGGACCAACGATCTCGGGCCTGTTCCGTCAGAAGTACCGCGGCGGCCGCTACTCGTGGGGCTACCCGGCCTGTCCCGACCTCGAGGACAATGAGCGGGTTGCCCAACTCCTCGACGCCGACCGAATCGGTGTCACGGTGGGTGAGCAGACCGGCTACCAGTATCAGCCGGAGCAGACGACGTCGGCGCTCATCGCCCATCATCCGCAGGCCAAGTACTTCGTGGCACGCACAGCCAAAGAGGCGCGGGGCGCGGACGCCGACTGATCACCGGTCAGGTCAGTGGGTCTTCGTGATGCAGAATTCGTTGCCCTCAGGATCCGCGCAAACGGTCCAGTGGAATCCCGCGATCTCATGATCCTCGAGGCGCTCGCCTCCGAGTTCCTCGACGTGGGCAACCAACGACTCGGGGTCCGACGTGCTGAGGTCGAGATGGAGACGGTTCTTGGAGGCCTTCTTCTCCGAGACCTGCTGGAAAGCGAGCGCCGGTCCGCCGCGTGAGACGCGAGTCATCCAGACGTAGTTGGGGAAGCGGTTCTTCACCTTCACGTCGAGGATCGCACCCCAGAATGCCACCATGTTGTCGAGGTCGTTGCAGTCGAGCATGATCGACGCGACCCGTGCTACCTCTGGCCTAGCCATCGGATTCTCCCTTGAAGTCGCGGTGCATCCGACTCGCCGTCGGCCCTTGCTGTCCTTGGTACTTCGACCCCAGCTCCGCCGAGCCATACGGATGGTCGGCTGCGGTCGTCATCTGATAGAAGCTGATCTGGCCGATCTTCATCTCGGGATAGATCGCGATCGGGAGGTTGGCTACGTTCGAGAGTTCCAGCGTGACCTGACCCTGAAACCCCGGGTCGATGAAGCCGGCGGTTGAGTGAATGAGGAGTCCAAGTCGTCCCAGGGACGACTTGCCTTCGAGACGGGCAACCACATCATCGCCGAGGCGGATGGTCTCGAGCGTCGTGCCGAGCACGAACTCGCCCGGGTGGAGGATGAACGGAGCGTCCTCGGAGGCCACGACCTCCTTCGTCAAGTCGTTCTGAAGAGCCTTCGGATCGATGAGCGGGTAGCGATGGTTCTCGAAGACGCGGAAGCGGTGGTCACAGCGAACGTCGACGCTCGATGGTTGAACGAGGTTGCGGTCGAACGGGTCGATCGAGACCCGGCCCGCGTCGATGGCTTCGAGAATCGTCCGGTCGGAGAAGATCATGGCCGCGGATGATAGACCGGGCACGAAGAGCGGCGGACCGGCGGAAGAGGCCGAACGTGCCGGCCCTAGAGGACGTTGAGGTCCTTGAGCCAGGCTTCAAGATCGTCCGCGCTCGTGAAGACATGCGCTCGGTAGCCCAGGACAGTGGCCGCGGCGACGTTTGTGGGGGAGTCGTCGATGAATACGGTGGTCGCCGGATCGAGACCGTATCGATTGTTCAGGATGGCGAAGAGGCGCCGGTCCGGCTTTGCAACCCCTTCGTCGCCGGAGACGACGATCCCGTCGAAAACCTCATCAAGGAAGGGGAATCGTGCGAGGCCGAGTGGCCAGGTCTCGGAACTCCAGTTCGTAAGGGCGTAGAGCGGCATTCCGGATGCGGAGATACGTTCAGCGATTGCCCGCGTCCCCGGAATCTCGTCGCCGAGCATCTCTGGCCACCTGTCCCACCAGGCGTTGATGAGATCGGCGTACTCGGGCCGTTCAGCGGCGAGCTTCGCCACCTCATCGCGGACCGACAGGCCACCGTCCATCGCGTAGTTCCACTCGAGCGTGCAGACCTCGCCGAGAAACACGCGGCGCTCGTCCGGGTCGGGGATGAGCCTTGCGTAGAGGTACTCCGGGTTCCAGTCGACAAGCACGGCCCCCAGGTCGAACACAACGGCGGTGATGAGGGAGGAGTTCATGAGGGTGTGGCTCCTGAGACAGGGTGCGTTGCGCTGAAGGGCTATACCGACGGTCGGATCCCCTACCAACCGGAAGCCCGCGGAGCGGGTGAGGAGAATCGAACTCCCGTATTCAGCTTGGGAAGCTGATGTTCTGCCATTGAACTACACCCGCAGACCCCCGCAATGGTAGCGACCACGCGCCCCTCCCGTTCTTGCGTAGATAGTGGAAGCGGGCTTCCACTATCTACGCAAGAACGGTTTGCTGCGATCGAAGGGGTTCCAACAGCGGTGGTGGCGTGGCAGAGTCGACGACGGTGTCGAAGGATCACGCACTCAGCGAACTCGCGTCTCAACAGCACGGCGCCTTCAGCGCGGACCAGGCCGTCTCGTGCGGTCTGACGAGACGGGGAATCGAAGATCGCGAGCGACGGGGTGTCTATGAACGGATCTACCCGACCGTATTCGCGCTCGCCGGGGCCCCGAAGACCTGGCACAGAGCGACATTGGCGGCGATCCTCTCGATCGGAGCACCCACGGCTGCATCCCATCGGTCGGCCGCCTACCTGTGGGGGTTGCTCCGTGGCGTCGGGCCCCGCATTCACATCGTGACCCGTCGATGGGATCGACGCCATCGACTCGATGTGCGACTCCACGAGTCGCTGGACCTGATTCCGTCGGACATTGTGACGGTCGACGGGATTCCGACGACCACCGCTGCGAGGACGATCGTCGATCTCGGCGCTACCGAACCATGGCGTGTCGAGCGGGCACTCGAGGCAGGGATCAGCGGAGACCTCGTGACGTTGCAGACGGTTGACGACTTCGTCCGCCGCGTCGCCCGGCGCGGCCGGCGCGGCGTCGGCGTCATTCGACCGCTGCTCGATGCGAGGTCGCAATGGGATGGAGCTACGCAGAGCGACCTCGAGGACCTTCTTCGGACTGTCCTCGCTCAGCGCGGCGTTCCGATCGGTACGGCGCAGCACCGGATCGCCAACCCTTCCGGTGTCTTCGTCGGTCGCCCAGACTTCGCCTACGTCGAACACCGCCTTGCGGTCGAACTGGACGGCGAGCAGTTCCACATGGATCGTATGGTCTTTCGGAATGACCGCCGGCGGCAGAATGAACTCGAACTGCTGGGGTGGAGAGTGCTGCGGTACACGTGGTGGGACCTGACCAATCGCCCGGACGGGGTCGCCGACGAGATCCGATCCGCTCTCTCGGTTCTTGCGTAGATAGTGGAAGCCCGCTTCCGATAGTTACGCAAGAACGGGAGTGGTGCGCGGGTTAGAGCGAGATGAGGCCCCAGATCGTCATCACGAGGCCGACGCCGAGGAGCCAGTAGGCGCGTGGCCCCCGGAGTTCGCCTTCCTCGCCCTTCGGCTTCTTGCCGCGGCGGTCCTGCCAGATGGCGAAGCCGTTTCCAAAGACCATCGCCAGACCCATGGCGAGGACCATGAGGACGAGGAGCCGGTCCAGGTCGAGGATTTCAACAATGTCGACGTCGTTCACGGACGGCACGGTAGCCACCGACGGGCGTTGGGATAACTGAGACAACCGATACCCTGATCTCAGGCCCCCGTGTTCGATCCGGGGGCATTTGCTATGAACCGCACCATCAATACCCAATCTCGCCCCGGTCGCTGGCTCAGGCCGCGACGTCTTGCGCTGCCCTGGGTCCTGTGGGTCTTCGGCCTTTCGACGACACTCCTCCTCGTCGCGATATGGGGCCGAGCCGTCACCGTTGACCAGGACACGATCACCCGGTCGACCGAAGCGGCTCTGTCTGCCGATCTCGTGACGGACCGAGTGTGGGACTGGGTTGGCGAAGGGCTCGCAGCGACGGATGGCATTGACCCGGTCGATGCCGAACGTGTGCTGGACGAACTCGAAAGCCGCCCGCAGGCTGCAGCAGCCGTTGATGCTCTCATCGGTCAGGTCGTCGACGCGCTCGTAGCGCCGCCCGGCAGCGAAGCGACGATCGATGTTTCTTCCGCTCTCGCTCCGCTCGTCCCCGAGGTGGTGGATGAGTTCGCGGCGCAGGGACTCGAGGTTCCGGCCGCATCCGTCGAGGCGACCGTCGACTCGCTCGATCCCGTTGCTCTGGATGCTGGGGAGGCGGTCTCGGTCGGCGTCGTCGCCGAAGAAGCGAGCGATGTCCTGACTCTTGGTGGGCTCGTGTCTGCCGGGATGCTGCTCCTCTTCGGCTCGATGGCAGTGGCCATCGCAGAAGATCGGTGGCTGACGCTACGCGGCCTCGCGGCGCGGGTCGCCTTCTCTGCGCTGTCGTTCGCCGTCCTGTTCCGGTTTGGCGGCTGGGTGCTCGACCCCGACGGCGGTCGGTCGCCGCTCCGACGTAGCGGAGCCATCATCGCCGCGAGCAACCTGCATGTGTTTGTGATCGTCGGCGGCATCGCGGCATTGATCGCAGCCACGATCTGGGTCGTCCGGCGGCCTCAGCGGGTACGCACTATGTCGACGGTCGCCTCCGAACGCGTCTCCGACGACACCACCACCCAGGAACTCGTCTCGGTCTAGCTGTCCCGCCCTCCCTCGAGTGGCGCAAAGAGGTCGATGCTGTTGCCGTCTGGATCGAGAACGGTCGCGTACCGCTGCCCCCAGAACGCGTCCCACGGGGGACGTTCTCCCGGATGTCCGGCGTCGAGGACGGCGTCGTAGACCCGATCGACTTCTTCGGGGTCCTCGCACAGGAAGGCCAGACCGATCCGACCAGCCTCGGATGGCGGCCGGAAGTTTGGGTCGAACGAGCGCACCAACGCCTCGGTGTCGAGCATCAGGCGCGCACCTCCCGTCAGGAGCGCCTCGACATGCCCCTCGTCCTCGCCGCCCTCGGGGAACGAGAGCCCGAAGAGGCGATAGAAGGCAACCGAAGCGGCCATGTCCGAGACGACGATTCCTATGGCATCGAGCCGTGGAGACATGCCAGCCATTCTGTCACACGCGTCTGACAGGATGGAACCATGCCAGTCAGCGGCGCGGCCACCATTCTCCATGCCGACCTCGATGCGTTCTACGCCTCGGTAGTTCTGCTCTCACGTCCCGACCTGGTCGGCAAGCCCGTCGCGGTCGGCGGCGGAGTGGTGCTTTCGGCCACCTACGAGGCCAGGGCGATGGGTGTTCGGGGCGCGATGCGGATCCGTGAGGCGAAGAAGCTCTGTCCCGGGCTGATCGTGGTCGACGGTGCGTTCGGCGACTACATCGAATACAGCGATCGCGTCTTCGACGTGTTTCGCGATTTCAGCCCCCATGTGGAACCGGTATCGATCGACGAGGCGTTCATCGATGTCGGTGGTGCCATCCACCTCTTCGGGCAGCCGCAGCAGATCGCCGATACGATCCGCTCCAAGGTGCGGACCGAGACGGGACTACCCGTGTCGGTCGGTGGGGCACCGACCAAGTTCCTGGCCAAGATCGCCAGCCAGGTTGCGAAACCGGATGGTTCCCTGATCGTCGATCCCGGTGCCGAGATCGAGTTCCTCCACCCACTGAATGTCGGATACCTGTGGGGTGTCGGGCCCGTCACACTCGCCCAACTGGCCGACCTCGGCATCTCGAGGATCGGGGAGTTGGCGGAGGCGCCAACACGCCTCTTGGCCGATCGCATCGGGCGGCACCGTGCCCAGCACCTTCATGAACTCGCGTGGAATCGAGATCCCAGGGGCGTGGTGACGGGGCGCCGCTCCTCTTCGGTAGGGGCTCAGCGAGCCTTCGGTGGAGACCACCGCGATCCTGAGTACCTGCGAGGGGTACTCTCGCGGCTCGCCTCACGTGTCGGGGCCAGGCTGCGCCGAGGGGGTCGGGCGGGCAGAACGCTCACCGTGCGAGCCCGCTTCAGCGATTTCCAGGCGATCACTCGTGCTACCACGATGCGCACGGCCACGGCATCGAGTGCGGTGCTCTATCGAACCGCGCTCGACCTCACAACCGGTGTCCTCGACGAATTCCCCAACCGGGGCCTGAGCCTGCTCGGCATTGCGATGTCCCACCTGGTGCCGGCCTCGCCGCTCCAACTCGAACTCCCCATCTTCGACACCGACCTCGTTGGTGGCAGCTCCAAGGAACTCGAACTCCAGGCACTCGACGCCGCCGTGGACGACCTACGCGAGCGGTTCGGGAAACAAATGGTCGGACCCGCCTCCGATCTACTGGGGTCGACCTCGGCGTTCAGTGAGGGTCTCTCAGACATCATGACTCGGGACTGACCGATTTCGGACCAGACCGAGAAAGGCGAGGACGAGTGCCGCACTACGCTCCCCCCAATGGCATCGGAATCGAAACGCCTTGTCGTCCTCGCGCTCGTCGCGAACGCTGGGATTGCGGTCACCAAGTTCATCGCTGCGGCGATTTCTGGGAGCAGTGCGATGCTCTCGGAGGGCATCCACTCGCTTGCCGATTCCGGCAACCAACTGTTCCTGCTCAGGGGCCACGCTGCTTCGCGTTTCGACGCGAGCGTGCGCCACCCCTACGGACGCGGCAAGGAGATGTACTTCTGGAGCTTCATGGTTGCCGTGTTCCTCTTCGTCGGAGGTTCGGTCATCTCGATCATCTCCGGTTTCTCGAAGATCCGGGATCCGCACGGCCACGGAGGCGAGGGCTTCTGGCTCTCGATGGCCGTCCTCGCGATCGCAGCGATGTTCGAGGGTTTCATCGCCTTTCGACCGGCCCTCAAGGAATTCAACAAACTGCGCGCCGGGCGCACGTTCCGCAAAACCATCACCGAGTCGAAGGACCCGTCGCTCCTGGTGGTGTTGTTCGAGGACAGCGCGGCCCTGGTCGGTCTGCTCATTGCAGCGGTCGGTCTCACGATTGCACGCCTCACTGAGAACGCGATTTGGGATGGGATCGCCTCGGTCCTCATCGGTGTGCTGCTGGCCGGCGTGGCCTGGGTACTCGCGGTGGAAATGAAGTCGCTTCTCATCGGCGAGTCGGCGACGCGCGAGGAGCGAGCGAAGATCCGGGCTGCCGCGCTGTCCGTTGCCGACGCTCGGACCGTCGATCGACTCCTCACGATGCAACTCGCACCAGACGAGATCCTCGTGACCATGGACATCGAGTTCGACGAAGGGATCGACGGTGATCGAATCGAGGCCGCGATCGTCGAGATCGAGAGGCATATCGTCGAGGCCGTTCCGGAGGCGACCCGCATCTTCATCGAACCGGTCGACCGATGAAGGCATCCGCCCCAGCCTCGTCCGGCAACCTCGGCCCCGGTTTCGACGTGCTCGGGTTGGCGCTCGGTCTGCGATGCGTCGTTGAGGCCGTCCCCGCTGATCGGATGAGCGCGGACGATGGTGAAGGCCCGGTTGAACTGCAAGCTGGTGACATGCTGTTTGAGGCCGTCATGTCTGCGGTCGGTCGACCGATGGCCCTTGTCGTGAAGAACGAGGTCCCGAGGACCAGGGGTCTCGGTTCGTCCTCGGCCGTGACCGCCGCCGCCGCGGCAGCCGCGCTGCGTGCGGTGGGGCGGGAACCGGTGCGCAACGAGATCTACGAACTCATAGCCGAGATCGAGGGGCACGGCGACAACGCAGCCCCCACCGTATATGGCGGCCTCATGGCGGTCGGTTCGGCCGGTCCCTACCGACTCGAGATCAGTCCTGATCTGTTGCCGGTCGTGGGAATTCCGGAGACGAGGCTCGCGACCCGCCGTGCTCGCGAGGTGGTGCCACCTGAGGTTCCGCTCGCCGCGGCCGCCCGCAACGTCGGGAGGGCCGTGCTCCTCGTCGAGGGTCTCCGCACCGGGAATCCGGAGGCGTTCGCCGCAGCGGCGGGAGACGAGTTTCATGAAGAGGTTCGCGGGCCGCTCTCACCGGTCACAACCGCAATGATTGATGCTGCTCGCGATGCAGGAGCGCTACACGCTGCCTGGTCGGGTGCAGGGCCGACCACCCTGGCCTTCGCCACAGCAGAGACCAAGGCACCGGTGGTCGCGGCCCTGGAGCGGGTCCTCGACGGCTCAGGGGTGGTCCGCGTTCTGCCGGTCGACTACGACGGGTTGCGCTAGAACGGTCATCAAAGTGACGCCTGAACACCGACAGGCCTATCCTGAGGGAACCTTATGGGCTCCGGCCGGCCTCGCCGCCGCCGGAACCGGTCCCCGAAATCGTTGAGATGAGGTCTCCTGAATGGGTTCGCTGATCAAGAAGCGTCGGAAAAAGATGAGCAAGCACAAGTATCGCAAGCGCATCAAGGCGAATCGCCACAAGACAAAGAAGTAGTTCTTCGCACCGCCCACGGTCACCGTGGGCGGTGCTCGTTTCCGACCGAATCAGCGAACCCAGGGTTCTCCGCTTTCTCTTCTGGCGCCGTGGGCTCACAGAATGACCGGGGCTGTCGTTCCAATCCACTCCGCGGGCTGACGGCGTCATGTGCGAGGTGGAGGACCCTGGGTTCGCGCCGTTAGACGTCTTTGAGGAAGCGTTCGATCTCGTCGAACAATTCGCCAGACCGACCTGGATCCAGCGTCCGGTCGTGCTCGGCGATCTCCCGGACGTACTCGGCGAGATCGTCGGACTCGGCGACCGCCTCGTCAACCTGCAGGATGAACTCGGCTTCGAGTCCCCGCAATTCCTCGCTGTCGCCCGCGAACCCGATGATCTGGCCCGCCTTGCGCAGCAGCGCCCGCATGGCCATGGGGTTCTCGTTCGCGGCGAGATAGTGGGGTGTCGCTGCCCAGATGCTGATTGCGGGGATCCCCGTCTCCTTGCACGCCTCGCCGAGCACCGCGACGATCCCAGTGGGTCCGTCGTAGTCGGTGGGCGGAAGGCCGCTGTCTGCGAGCGTTGCTGGATCGGTGGCGACGCCGGAGAGCGGAACGGGCATCGAGTGCGTGACCGAACCGATGTAGGCGCCGAGCATGGTTGCCGATTCCACGCCGCAGTCGGACAGCACGGCGGCGACGGTGCGGGCAAACGTCTTCCAACGGAACGTCGGCTCATCCCCGACGACGATCACGAGATCGTGGTCCCGGTCGGGGCGCACGACGGCGTAGAAGCGGGTCTCGGGCCAGGACATCGATTCGACGCGGCCATCGAGAACGGTGACTTCGGGGCGGTGCTCCTGGAAGTCGAAGAACTCCTCCGATTCGATCACGGCGAATGGTCGCTTGACGTTCCACTGGTCGAGCGCGTGGCGCAGGGCGCCGGAGGCTGCATCGCAGGCGTCGTTCCATCCTTCGAAGGCCAGGATCGCTCGCGGCCTACGGAGAGAGGGTCGTTCGAAGCGTCGTACGGGGTCCACACCGGGAAGGCTATCGGGCAGGTGTCGTATCGCCGGTCGAGATCGCGATAGGGCCGAATGGCCTGGGGCCCGAGCATTCCGGCCCTAGAAGCGGCCTGAGCCGGTTCTTACCGTGGTGGCAGCATCCCAGGATGGAGAGATGAGAGAAACACTCGTCATCGACCGCGAGGGTGTCGACGCCCTCATTCACGCGCTCGCCGATCGGGGCTACGAAGTCGTTGGACCGACCGTTCGCGGTCAGACAATCCTGTACGACACGATCACCTCGACCGACGACCTTCCCGTCGGACTCACCGACCGGCAGGAGGCCGGCACCTATCGGCTTGAGGAGCGGGGGGACGGTGCCCTCTTCGGGTACGTTGTCGGCCCCCAATCCTTCAGGAGGTTCACCACCCCACCGGGAGCGGTCTTCTGGAAGGGCCTGCGAACCGACGGAGGTTTCGAGACACTCGAACCGGAGGAACCGCCGCGTTACGCATTCTTCGGCGCTCGACCCTGTGAGGTGGCGGCGCTCAAGGTTCAGGACAAGGTCTATGGCGCCGTCGGAGATCCCGTCTATGCGGGGCGCAGGAACCAGTCGTTCACCGTGGCGGTGAACTGCACGGATCCGGCGCCGACCTGCTTCTGCGATTCGATGGGGACCGGACCTGGCGTGTCGGACGGGTACGACGTGGCGTTGACCGAAGTTCTCGACGGGGATACCCACCACTTCATTGCAGAGGCGGGAAGCGACGAGGGATCAGAAGTCCTCGCCTCACTCACGGCACGGCACCCACTCGACGAGGAGTTGGTCGAGGCCCGCCGAATGGTGGTCCGCGCTGCGGAGCATATGGGGCGTTTTCTCGAGACCGACGGTTTGAAGGAGGTTCTGCAAGGGAACCTCGAGAATCCGTACTGGGACGAGATTGCCAAGCGCTGTCTCTCCTGCACCAACTGCACACTGGTCTGCCCGACGTGCTTCTGCTCGAGTGTCGAGGACCATCTGTCCCTCGACGGTGCCGAGGCCGAACGCGTTCGGACCTGGGACTCGTGCTTCACCCTCGAGTTCTCGTACGTCAACGGTGGCCCGGTGCGGCCATCCCCCGGGCCCCGCTATCGCCAGTGGCTCACCCACAAGCTTGCCTCGTGGGTGGATCAGTTCGGTGAGATGGGGTGTGTCGGCTGCGGTCGATGCATCACCTGGTGCCCGGTCGGTATCGATATCACCAAGGAGGCTGCGGAGATTCGCGAACGAGATGTTCGCCGTGTCGCCGTTGGAACCCCAACCGTCAAGGAGGCAGCCGGATGAGCGAAGTGTTCGAAGTGCTCGTCGGTCAGCCCTTCTTCAAGGGCATGACCGAGGAGCAGATCCGTACGATTTCGGAGACGGCGAGGCTGGTGACGTTCGACGAGGGCAGCGTGATCTTCGTCGAGGGCGGTCCGGCCAGGATGTCGTACCTGATTCTCGAAGGTGACATCGCACTCACGCTCCGTACCCAGGAGCACGGGTCGAAGATCATCCAGACGCTCCACCGGGGTGACTTCCTCGGCTGGTCGTGGATGTATCCGCCGTACCGGTGGAACTTCGACGCCAGCTGTCAAAGCGACGTGAAAGCCATCCAATTCGACGGACCCGCACTGAAGAAGATCGCATTGGCCGACCCGCAACTCGGGTACGAGATGATGCGTCGGTTCACCGAGATCATCGTTACCCGGATGCAAGCACTCAGGATTCAATTGCTCGATGTCTATTCAACTTTCCGCTGAACCCAACACCCACGTGATGAGTCCGGTGCCCTGCCGGATCCTCACCGTGGAGCAGGAACTCGCAGATACCTACACGCTCGAGATCGAGCCGCCGGGGAGCGATTGGGGCTTCCTTCCCGGGCAATACACGATGCTGTACGCATTCGGGATCGGAGAAGTGCCGATCTCGATCAGCGGCGACCCTGCCGATACCACCAAGATCGTCCAGACGATCCGTGCGGTCGGTGCGGTCACCGATGCGCTCGTTGGGCTGAAGCCTGGCGACTTCGTCGGTGTGCGCGGCCCGTTCGGCACATCGTGGGATACCAAGGCGGCTGAGGGCCGGGACGTGCTGATCGTCGCCGGCGGGGTCGGCCTAGCGCCGCTCCGACCGGTCGTGTACGACGTGCTCAACAATCGTGATCGGTATGAGAACGTCACGCTGATGTATGGCGCCCGGTCACCCGGTGACCTGCTGTTCGCCTCGCAGATCCACGAATGGCGCGGCCGCTTCGATCTCGAGGTCCTGGTAACGGTTGACCAGGCCGACTCGAACTGGCGCGGGCCCGTCGGAGTCGTTACGTCGCTTGTCGGCAGGTCTTCGTACAACGGAGACACCGCCGTTGCGTTCGTGTGTGGACCGGAAGTCATGATGCGCTTCACGATCCAGGCGCTCGAACGCGGCGGGATCACCGATGATCGCCTCTACGTCTCGATGGAGCGGAACATGAAGTGTGGGGTCGGCCTGTGCGGCCATTGCCAACTCGGCAGGTTCTTTCTCTGCAAGGACGGTCCGGTGATGACGTGTGCGCAAATGGCAGGGTCCTGCTGGATTAGGGAGGTGTGACGTGGCGCTACCGACACTCGCTGTTCACAAGTTCGCATCTTGCGACGGGTGCCAGCTCAGCCTTCTCGATCTCGAGGATGAACTGCTCGCGGTCGCCGGTGTTGTGCAGATTGCCAACTTCATGGAGGCCTCCCGTGAGGTCCTACCTCCGCCGTATGACGTCACGCTCGTCGAGGGGTCGATCACGACGCCTCACGACCGGGACCGGATCAAGCAGATACGCGAAGAGACGACCGTGCTCATCACCATCGGCGCGTGCGCGACGGCCGGAGGGATTCAGGCGTTGCGGAACTGGAAGGACGTCAACGACTTCAACGCCTACGTGTACGCCCACCCGGAGTACATCGACACATTGGACAAGTCGACGCCGATCGCCGACTACGTGCCGGTCGACTTCGAGTTGCGGGGCTGTCCGATCTCGAAGTACCAGTTGCTCGAAGTGCTGGTCGCGTTCCTGCAGGGACGCAGGCCGAACATCCCGGCGTACAGCGTGTGCGTGGAGTGCAAAGCAAAGGGGAATCCCTGTGTGATGGTGTCACACGGTACGCCGTGCCTCGGACCGATCACCCAGGCCGGATGCAACGCCTTGTGTCCCTCCTATGACCGCGGCTGCTACGGCTGCTTCGGACCCATGGAGAGCGCCAACGCGGGATCGCTCGCGAACCAGTTCGAGTACATGGGCCTGTCCGACCGGCAGATCGTGGACTCACTGAGAGGGTTCAATGCCTGGTCGGAGGCGTTCCGCATCGAGAGCGACCGTCGAGAGGCGTCGATTGAGATCGGAGGTGCGCGATGACGAACGCGAGAGAGATCTCGGTTGAGTATCTGGCACGAGTCGAGGGAGAAGGCTCGATGCGGGTCAAGGTCGTCGACGACCAGATCGAGGACGTCGAGTTCTCGATCTTCGAACCGCCCCGGTTCTTCGAGGCATTCCTCCGCGGCCGTCCACACACCGACGCACCCGATATCACGGCTCGCATCTGTGGCATCTGCCCGATCGCCTACCAGATGAGTTCGGTGCACGCGATGGAGGACGCCTTCGACGTCACCGTCGGCGGTGCGCTGCGTGAGTTGCGCCGTCTCATCTACTGTGGTGAGTGGATCGAGAGCCACGTGCTCCACGTCTACCTGCTGCACGCGCCGGACTTCCTCGGCTATGAGAGTGGCATCCACATGGCGGCTGATCATCGTGAGGTCGTCGAGCGCGGCCTGCGGATGAAGAAGGCCGGCAACGATGTCGTCGCGCTCCTCGGCGGTCGCGAGATCCACCCGATCAACGTGCGCGTCGGCGGGTTCTACCGAGTTCCGACGAAGAAGGAACTGGACGCTCTGGTTCCTGAACTGGAGTGGGCGAAGGACGCCGCGGTCGAGACGATCAAGTGGACGAGCGCGTTCACATTCCCCGAGGCCGAGCTCGACTTCGAGTATGTCTCAGTGTGTCATCCCGACGAGTACCCCTTCAACGAGGGCAACATCGCGTCGAGCAAGGGGATCGACATCCCGGTCTCTCAGTTCAATGAGTTCTTCACCGAGGAACACGTCGAGCGTTCGAATGCGCTGCATTCCCGGGTACGCGGACGCGGTGCCTATCACGTCGGTCCGCTGGCGCGGTATGCGATCAACTTCGAGAAGCTGACGCCGTTGGCGCAGAAGTGCGCCGCTGAGGCGGGCCTTGCACCGGTGGTGAACAATCCGTTCAAGAGCATCATCGTGCGGAGTGTCGAGACGCTCTATGCGATCGAAGAGGCGCTACGGATCATCGACGAGTACGTAGAACCGGCCGAGTCGTGGGTGCGATACACCCCGAAGGCGGCGGTGGGCCACGGTGCATCCGAGGCACCGCGCGGCATGCTCTATCACCAGTACCGGCTTGAGGAGGACGGCCGCATCGCGGATGCGCAGATCACGCCTCCAACGGCGCAGAACCAACTGACGATCGAGTCGGACCTGCGATTCGTTCTCGAGCAGCATCTCGACCTTCCGGATCCGGAGTTGTCGTGGGTGCTCGAGCAGTCGATCCGCAACTACGACCCGTGCATCTCGTGTGCAACGCACTTCCTCGACCTCACGGTCGAACGTGTCTGAAGTCGTCGTCATTGGCGTAGGAAACCGAGTGATGGGTGACGACGCCGCAGGGCCGATCGTTCTCGATCGGCTCGCGGGTCGTCTTCCCGACACGGTCGCAGTGGTCGAGTCGGTTGGTGACGCCACGCATCTCCTCGAGACCTGGAGGGATACCGAGCTGGCTATCGTCGTCGATGCGGTGGTCTCCGGCGACGTCCCCGGCACGATTCACCGGATCGACGGCATCCAGGGGTTCCCTGCGGCGTGGCGATCGGCGTCGACGCATCTCGTCGGACTCGCAGAGGCGATCGACCTCGGTGGCGCCGTCGGTGTGTTGCCTGAGGCGATGGTCGTGTGCGGAATCGAGATCGAACGCGTCGGGCCCGGCGTGGAGTTGGATCCCGAGATCGATGCAGCCGTCGACAAGGTGGTCGAGATCATCGCGGGGCTCTGCGCCGACTACGCCTGAGGTTCGGTGAGGACGTTCTCAACGCCGCCACCGGCTACCACGATTGGGTTGAAGCCGGCCGCTTCGAGGAAGACGACCGCCATCTGGGATCGATAGCCGCCGCCGCAGATCACCCAGACCGGTCGATCACGGTCGAGGCTCGCCGGTATGGCGGTGCGAAGGTCGGGGACGTAGGCGTGGATCGCCCCGGGGATCGATCCGCCCTCCCATTCGCCGGGGGAGCGAACATCGAGAACCTGTGGCGTGCCGGCGGCGAGTTCGTCTCTCAGGGCATCGGTCGACGCTTGCCGGTAGGTCGCAAGAACCTCCGCGTCGCCGAGATCGGTCACGATGCCGATCACCCGGTCGAAACCGATTCGGGCGAGTTGAACGACCGCCGGCTCGGCGTCCTGGATCTGCGTAGCGACGAGCACGATCGGCGCGTCGAAGGGAAGCAGCCAACCGGCCCACACGCCCATCTGGTCCTCGAGTTCGAGTCCGTACGACCCTGGGAGGTGTCCGGTTGCGAAGAGCGCCTGTGGCCGAATGTCGACGATATGAGCGCCATCGGGTATCTGGCCAACGGCGAAGTGTGAGATCGGCGCATCCGGCATCGGTTCTGGCCCAGCGAGGTTGATGGGACCCATATGGGCGTAGTAGTCCGGGTACGGCTGCAGCCCGCTGAGAGCATCCGCAACGAACGACTCTGCGTCGGGGTGGGCCAGCACTGGACTCGTCAGCCGCTCCCGGCCAATGGTCGACGCTGCGGTCTCGGCCACTGACGACGTGCAGAACGATCCTGCGCCGTGGGTGGGATAGAGCCCGACTGCATCCGGAAGCTGTGCGAGACGCGTGACGGATCCGTACTGAAGCTTCGCGAGCGTCTCGGCTCGGGACATACCCAAGAGGTCACTCCGGCCGGCGGAGCCGACGAGCAAGCTCCCACCGGAGAACAAGGCGACGGCCTCGTCGTCGATGAGGACGAGGTAGCTCACGTGCTCCGGCGTGTGTCCCGGCGTGTGGATCGGACGGACGGTGAGGGGCCCGCCGTCGAGGTCCTCCATGTGGAACGCCGGCCGGTGATCGAATGCTGCTCCCGATGACGCCGGAAGCACGAGTTCGCCCCCGGTGGTCGCGGCGACGGCCCGTCCGCCGGAGACGTAGTCGTTGTGGAGGTGCGTCTCGAGCACGAAACGGGTGTCGAGACCGGCGGCCGCCTCGACGAAGCGGTCGATGTCACGCTGCGGATCGACGACGACGCCAACCCCTTCATGCTCGATCAAGTAGGTGGAATCGCCGAGGCCGGGTGTGACAAAGGTCGTGATGTTCATACGTAGGGCGGAGGGCAGCGCAATCAGCGGGGATTGTCAAGTCCGGCCGAACCGGCGGAGGCGGAGTGAGTTGGTCACCACCGAGACCGAGGAGAAGGCCATGGCGGCCGCGGCGATCATCGGATTGAGGAGTCCGAGTGCGGCGAGCGGGATGGCGGCGATGTTGTAGCCGAATGCCCAGAACAGATTCTGCTTGATGGTGCGGAACGTGGCCCGGGCAAGGCCGAGCGCCGTGACGGCCAGTTTCGGGTCGCCGGACATCAGCACGACATCGCCCGCTTCAATGGCGACGTCGGTCCCTGAGCCGACTGCCATTCCGAGATCGGCCCTGGTGAGCGCCGGGGCGTCGTTGATGCCGTCACCGACGAAGGCCACCGATCGGCCAGAGTCCTGGAGACGCGAAACCTCGTCGGCCTTGCCGGCCGGCAGAACACCGGCAATCACCCGGGAGATACCTACCTGCGCAGCAATCTCGTCAGCCGTGCGGGCATTGTCTCCGGTGAGCATGGCGACATCGACGTCGAGGTCGTTCAGTTCGGCGACGGCTTCCTTCGAGGACGAGCGCACGGTGTCTGCGACCCCGAGTGTGCCCCGAACCTCGCCGTTCCACGCGGCGAGGAACGCCGTGTGCCCGGCGCCCTCGATTCGTTCCATGGCATCGGCCTCGCGTTGTGGGACCTCAATCCCGAGCTCTTGCATGAGCGTCGGGCGTCCAACGACGACGGCAGCGCCATCCACTGTCCCCACGACGCCGAGTCCCTGATGTGCGGCGAAATCCGTGACCGGTTCGAGTGTGACGTCGCGTTCCTCGGCGCCGAGGGCAACGGCCATGCCGATTGGATGCTCGGACGCCGCCTCGACTGACCCGACCAGCATCAAGAAGCGATCGAGCGGCTCGTTGGTCTCGATTGCGGACAACGTCATCGCGCCACGCGTAAGGGTTCCGGTCTTGTCGAATACGACGGTATCGATGGCCTTTGCTCGTTCGAACACTTCTGCCGACTTGAACAAGACACCTTGCTCGGCGCCTCGGGCGGAGCCGACCATGATGGCAGTGGGTGTCGCCAGGCCCATGGCGCACGGGCAGGCGATGATCAGCACGGCCACGGCGCTGCGCATGGCGGTGGTGATATCGCCGTCGAGGATCATCCAGGCGACGAACGTCACGATTGCGATTGCGATCACCGCAGGCACGAACACGGCGCTGACCTGGTCTGCGAGGCGCTGGACGGGGGCCTTGGATGCCTGGGCCTCTGCGACGAGCTTTACGATCTGAGCGAGGGCAGTGTTGCCGCCGAGACGGGTCACCTCGATCTCGAGGCGGCCCTGCTGGTTGATGGTTGCTCCGAAGACGTCCTCGCCCTCCGACTTATCCACTGCTGCGGATTCGCCGGTGAGCATCGACTCGTCGATCGACGAGGCACCCGCGATGATCCTGCCGTCTGTGGGAATCTTCTCGCCCGGGCGGACGATGACGATCGATCCGACCGCGAGCGCATCGAGGTCCACCATCTCTTCGGTTTCCCCTCGTTGCACCCGCGCTTGTTTGGCTCCGAGTTCGAGAAGACTGGTGATCGCCTGCGACGCCTGCCCTTTCGCTCGGGCCTCGAAGTAGCGCCCGAGGAGGATGAACGTTGCGATCATTGCTGCAGTCTCGAAGAAGACGGGATACCCGGCGAAGACGGCCCACACGGAGTAGGCCCACGCCGTCACCGTGCCGACGGACACGAGGGTGTCCATGGCCGGGCTGAGCGAGGTGATCTGCTTGTAGGCCGCCGAGTGGAACTGTCGTCCGAACCAGAACACGACGATGGTCGTGAGGATGCCTTGCACGACCTCCGACCACAGCGCGTCCGGGCCGAGCATGGCGAGAATCATCACCGGGACAGAGAGGACGGCGGCACCGATGACGTTCCGCTTCTGGAATGCGACCTCCTCGTCGTATCGCTCGGTCAGCGAGCGGCGATCTTCGCCCTCGGCGAAAGGCGTGATCTCATAGCCGAGCTTCTCGATGGCAGCCTGCAATCCGGCGATATCAACGGCGCCGGGATCGACGACGGCTCTGGCTTCCTGCCCAGCGAAGTTGACGACGGCGGACTCGACGCCATCCTGGCGACCGAGCACCCGCTCGATCCGGAGTGCGCACGAGGCGCAGGTCATCCCCTCGACGTCGAACGAGATCGTGTCGGGAGGGGTTGGGGGCACTCGGGCTAGGCCTGGTCCGGCACTTCGTAGCCGACGTCCTCGATCGCGGTGACGACCGTGGCGAGGGTCGCGTCGGTGCCGTCGTACTCGAATTCAACCGTCTGCGCCTCGATCTGGACCTCAACGCGATCGACGCCGTCGAGCGGGGCCACGGCCGCCTCGATCGACGACTTGCAGTGTCCGCATGAGATCTCGGGCACACTCAGCGTTCGGCTGGTCATGGAGGCTCCTTGGTCGGTGCTGTCGGCAGAGCGTATCAACGGACGGGTCGTTCTGGAACGCTTATCGACGATTGGCTATTTCAGGAGCAGTGTTCCGACGCGTCGTGCCGTAATGAACGAGCCAACGACTCCGATCGCCGTGAGGTAGGCGACGTTGATGAGCATCGTCCACTCGAGGATTCCCAGCGTGAGGCCCCGGATCAGCACAACACCGTGATAGAGCGGTGACACCCAGGTCACGACCTGGATGAACTCGGGATACACGTCGATCGGGTAGAAGGTCGCCGAGAACAAGAAGAGGGGCAGCGTAACGAGGGTGATGAGGTCCAGGTCTTGCCACGTCCGCATGTAGGTGGTGGCGGCGGTTCCGGCCGCGGCGAAGGAGAAACCGATCAGGATCGCGGCCGGGAAGGCGAGGATCCCCCACGGAGAGTGAATGAGACCCATCACCGCCATCACGAGCAGGAACGCAAGCGAGTAGATCGCTCCTCGTGCGAGCGACCAGGCAATCTCACCGCTCGCTACATCCCGGGCATCCAGGGGGGTCGCGAGGATTCCGTCGTAGATCTTCCCGTACTTCAGTTTGAAGAACATGTTGGTCGACTCGTAGACGGCACCGTTCATGGCCGACGCAGCGAGCATCGCAGGTGCGACGAACGCGGTGTAGTCCACCGGGATGCCGGCCACCTGGACGTCGCCTGCCATTTGGCCGATGCCGACACCGATGGCGAGGAGGTAGAAGACCGGATCGAAGAAGCCGGAGAGATACACAGGCCAGAAAGACTTCGTCGCTACGACGTTGCGTTCGACGACGTAGCCGCCCCGCCACCGTCGCGGCAGGGGTGGAACGACCCGGGTGAGGAGTGGACCGGCGGTCATGGTTTCAGCCTCTTGCGGAACGGCCCCATGCAGAGAGCGGTCCCGATCGCGATCCAAGCGACGAGGGAGGCGACGCTGATCCACCAAGCAACCGGCGGTTCCGTGCCGACGACGATGGCGCGGCTCAACTCGACGCCGTGATACATCGGGGTAGCGAGTGCGACGACCTGGAGCCACCCGGGGAGATTGGTGATCGGAAAGAACGCGCCGGAGAACAGGAACATCGGGATCACCACGAAGCGGAAGTACATCGGCAAGCCGGCCGGGTCATCGAGACGGGCAGTGAACGCGGTCGTCGCCGCCGCCATGGCGAGTCCGACGAGGAGGGCCGGTCCCACCGCAAGGAGTGACTGAAACAGGGGTGCGACCCTGAATGCGGCCATCACGAATGCGAACACCACCGACACCATGAGCACCCGTGCACCGGCCCACAGCATGTGGCCACCGACGAGACCGGGAACGTCGATCGGGGCAGCGAGCTTGGCGTGGTACGTCTTCGTCCACTTCATGCCGGCCATGACCTTCCACGAACCCTCTCCGGCGCCGGTCTGCATGGCCGTTGCGACGAGGAGCCCCGGGGCGAGGAAGGTGAGGTAGGTGACCCCTTCCACGCCCTCCGGCATGTTGGCGTCGACGAGCGAGCCGAGTCCGATGCCCATGGCCGCGAGGTAGAGGATCGGATTGAGGAACGTCGAGATGACCGACCCGCGCCAGGTGCGCCGGTAGACCCGAGCCTCAGCCTCGAAGACGCGCAGGGCGAGTGGCGTGGCCATCAGTCGACGAGCGTGCGTCCGGTGAGACGGAGGAAGACATCCTCGAGGGAGGAGCGTCTGGCGAGCACCGTCTCGGGGGTGAGGCCTTCGGCAGCAACGCGGGAGATCGTCTCTTCTGCGTCAGCGGTGTAGAGAAGCGCGCGGTCGGCCAGGATCTCGGCCCGAGGCGCAAGCGCCTCGAGGCGGTTCGCGACGTCCTCCAGCACACCCGGTGGGAATCTGAACTCCACGACCTCCCGGGGGGCGTACTCCTCGATCAGTGAACGGGGCGATCCTTCGGCAACGATCTTCGCTTTGTCCATGATGACGAGGCGGTCGCAGAGTTGCTCGGCCTCATCCATGTAGTGGGTCGTGATGATCAGCGTGACCCCTTGCTGTTTGAGACGGTAGAGGCGGTCCCAGAGGATGTGGCGCGCTTGCGGGTCAAGGCCGGTCGTCGGCTCATCGAGTATGAGAAGGTCCGGTTCGTTGATGAGGCCCCGGGCGATCGTGAGGCGTCGCTTCATGCCTCCGGAGAGTGCATCGACCTTCGACTTGCGTTTCTCGGTGAGTTGCACGAACTCGAGGAGTTCTTCGATGCGTTCCTTGATGACCGCCCTGGGCAGGTCGAAGTAGCGACCGTACATCATGAGGTTGTCGTAGACCGTGAGTTCCTCATCGAGGTTGTCCTCCTGAGGAACCACACCGAGCTTGGAGCGGAGCTGAGGACCCTGGTGCTCGGGATCGAGTTCGAGGACGGACAGGGAACCGCTCGTGATCGGGCTCACCGCTCCGATCATCCGCATTGTGGAGGTCTTGCCGGCGCCGTTGGGCCCGAGGAAGCCGAAGGACTCACCCTGCTCAACGGCGAAGTCGATCTCATCGACCGCGACGAAGTCGCCGAACTTCTTTGTGAGGCCGTGGGCGTGGATGAGAGGAGCCATGAACGGCGAAGGGTAATGAAGGTCGGGACGCCAGTCAGATGGCTTCCAGCTGCCAGCTACCAGCCCGATCCGGAAGTTCAGGGACAGAAGCCAGGGGTTGTGGCGCCGGCGCGTCAGACCAGGAAGCCTGTCACACGGCGAAGGCTGGGTGTTCGAGCTGGTAGCTGGCAGCTGGCGACTGGTAGCTACCTGATCAGCAGGCGGCGCGGACCGTTGGGTAGGGGTTCACGTAGGCACCACCGATGCGGCCCATGCCGAGGTGCAGGTGGGAGACCGAGGCGTTGCCGGTCGCACCCATGTAGCCGACGAGTTCGCCCTTGGCAACCCGGTCGCCGTTGCTCAGGCCGGAGGCATAACCGCTGAGGTGGGCGTAGTAGTAGAAGTTGCCGTCGTCGCCGTAGACGTAGACCTGCCGGCCGCCCGCGGAGTGCCAGTTCAGGCGGACCTTGCCGGAGTTCATGGCGACGAGCGGGGTCCCGCTGGCACCCGACATATCGACACCCTTGTGAGTGCGGCCGCCCGGACGGGCAGCGCCCCAGGTGTCGATGAAGTAGGTATTCCCTGCAACCGGGCAAACGACGCCCTTCGTCGTTACGGCGGGGAGGCCGGCGGCGGCAGAGCTGCGCGCGGCGCCGGAGGTGTTGTTGCTGGCGCGGGCGGCGGCGGCTTCGGCTTCCCTGCGGCGAGCTTCGGCCTCTGCCTGGCGCTTGAGCTCTGCCTCGTAGTCGGCGAGGACGTCCGCGTACTTGAACTTGGCGTACTCGAATACCTCGTCGGCCTTCTCACGGGCGACCGCGAGCCGCTCGACGACGGCGATCTGCTGCTCTTCGAGCACCTCGACCTCGGCCTGCTTCTCGGCGATCTCGATCTTCAGCCGGTCGTTCTCTCGGTTGACGGCGGTGAGGAGATCGAGCGAGGCAAGATCCCGGTCGGTCGCCTGGCCGATGAGGGTCTGGCTCGTGAGGAGGTCCTGGATCGACCCTGCGGTGAAGGCTGCGGTGACGAGCCCGGTCCCCGAGTTGGTGTACGCCTCGACCACGACTTCCTGGGCGTTGGTCCGGAGTTCCTCGACCTGGTCGTCGAACTCGTTGATCTTCCGGTCGAGGCGACTGATCGTATAGGTGAGTTCGTTGAGTTCGGCCTCGATGCCTTCGAGTTCGCTGATAGCGGAGCCGACGGCCTGGTTGGCATCGAGGAGATCCTGGTAGGCCTGCTCCTTGGCAGCTTCGGCTCGATCGACGTCACTCTTGGTCTGCGCACCGGCCGGGATCGGTGCGACCACAAGCAGCGCGAGCAGCAAGACGAGGATGACCGTTTTGGTGGGGGGTGAGACGGACATTCGGAGCCTCAGGCTAGACCCAAAGGCCAGGTATTTGCGAGACGAGCGGACCCCCGGTCGAGCGTTTTCGCGCTCTTCTCGATGGTTCAGGGACACGGGCTTCCGAGACCCCAGTCTGCCGGACCGGGTATCGCGCGGTACGATTCGCGTGATGTCGTGTTCAGGCTCTCGTGGCAACTCCTAACGTCTCGTTCGCTCCGCGCCGTTCGTCGATCGGACGAACGACGGCTGGCCTTGTCGCGCTCGGCTATCCGTCGTTGATGGTGGTGATGGCGCTGGCGGTCGGTTCACGACAGCCGGGAGATCTTCAGGACTTCGCGGCGAGCTTCGTTGCCGCGGTAATGCTGGTCATCGCGCTTCCGACGACCTGGTTTCTGTCGTTCGACTTCATCGTGGTCTCCAGGACGACGGTGGTTGTGTTCGGTCTCGTGACGAGCCTGCCGCTCTGGTACCTCGTTGGGACCTCACTCGCGGTCCGTTCGGAGACATGGGCCCACTGGTTCCGAAACTACATCACGGTGGCGATGGCATGGACGTTGCTGAACCTGTTGCTCCTCGCCACCGTCGGCGCCCTGGCCGGGTGAGCATTCCTCCACTCCCATCCCCTTCTTCAATCCCTTCCCCTGAGGGGAAGGAATACTCCGAAGCGACTCAGAACAACTGTGGTCGGAACAGCTCGTCGTGGCGGCCGATGGCGTAGCGGTCGGTCATGCCGGCGACGAAGTCGATGACCTGGGTTAGCGCATCCGCATCGTCCTGGCGATAGGTGACAGGAACCTCCGCCGGATGGCTCTCGTAGTACTCGACGAGGTTCCGGACGATCTCCCGAGCCCGGCGCCGCTGTGGTTCGACCTCCGCTCGCAGATACACGTGCTCGAACATGAAGTCGCGTAGTTCGTGCATCACCGCGAGCGTGTGATCGTCCATGGCGATTTCGTCCCGCTCCAACGACGTGGTGATCACCGACGTGATCATCGTGTTGATCCACTCGCTCCCCGGCACGCCGAGCGTCTCGAGCACAGCAGGAGGGAAGTCGGTCGGGCCGAGCACACCTGCGCGGATCGCGTCGAGCGCGTCGTGTGCGAGGTAGGCGATCCGGTCGGAGAAGCGGACGATCCCACCCTCCGGGGTCGATGCCGGGGTCTCGACCTTCCATGGGTGTGCCCGGATCCCGTCGAGGACTTCGAAGCTCAGGTTGTGAGGTTCAAGGACTTCGAAGATTCGAACCGACTGGTCGGAGTGTCGCCATTCACCTTCGACGAATTCGCTCAGGGCTTCTTCCCCGGTGTGGCCGAACGGCGAGTGTCCGACGTCGTGCCCCAGACAGATTGCCTCGGTGAGTGCCAGGTTGAGGCTGAGGCCGCGTGCGATCGCTACCCCAACCTGGGTGACCTGGAGAGTGTGGGTGAGTCGGGTGACGTAGTGGTCGCCCTCCGGGTTCATGAAGACCTGTGTCTTGTGCTTCAGCCTGCGAAACGCCTTCGAGTGCAGGATCCGGTCGCGGTCCCGTTCGAAGCAGGTTCTCCAGGGATCGGGTTCTTCGGGGATGGCCCGCCCGAGGGACGCGGTCGATCGCGTCGCCGCAGGAGCGAGTCCCTCCACCTCCTCGAACTCCGTCACTACCCGGTCACGAAGCCGGAATGAACCCATCGCTAGACGAACTTCTCACGGAGCCGCGAGCTGATGTAGTCCATCGACGCCACCACGATTGCGATCGCAAGCATCTGTGCGGCGGCCGCCCGGTACTGCAGCAGGTTGATGTTCTGCTGCAGGAGGAAGCCGATACCGCCACCGCCGGCGAAGCCGATGATGGTTGACATGCGCACGTTGATGTCCCAGCGATACATGGTGAACGAGATGTACGGCGGCACGATCTGTGGCACGACGGCATAGATGATCGTCTGGAGTCGGGTTGCCCCCGTCGCCCGGACGGCCTCGAGCGGACCGGTTGCGATGCTCTCGACCTGCTCCGAATAGAGCTTGGCGAGCGCCGCGGTGGTGTGGAGTGCCAGGGCGAGCGCACCGGCGAACGGGCCGATGCCGACCCAGACGACGAAGATGATCACCATGACCAGCGGCTCGATCGACCGGAGGCCGTTGAACAGCGTTCGGGCCATGTAGTAGACGGTCAAGCCGATGTTCTGATCCTCGGCCTTGCGCAGTGCCTTCACGGAGAGGAACGCACCGAAGACCGCACCGATGGCCGCGGGGACGACCACCGTGGCGAACGGATTCTCCAACTGGTAGAACCAGTCGATGATCGCGCCGATGGTGATCCCGACGAGAGCTCCGGCAATGGCCGACACCGCGAGCGTCGCCATGTTCACGACAGGGCGCGACGCATGCCGAACAAAGAAGTAGCCAAGTTTGCTTGCTGCAACGGCAAGGGCAAATGCTCCGATGAGAGATGAAAAGACCGGAATCGCGATCTCGGTGATCTCGCCGAGGGAGACCACGAAACTCCCGAGGAACCGGGCGAAGGAGATGAGGTCTTCCATCCACCCTCCGAGGAGGATCAGCAGGTTGCCGATGATGTAGGAACTGATCAGCAGCAGGAAGGCCACGCCGATCAGGCCAGCGACCCGCAGCGCTCGCAGCGCAAGCGTTGGCGGTTCGTCCTCTTCTTCGGGCGGGAAGACCCACCGCAGCAAGAGCCACATGATCGCAACCAGGACGACGAGTGCCACCAGCAGCGTGAACCAGTTCGCATCGGTGAACGCTCGGAGGGACGAGGCCCACCGCGAGGCCTGGATTCCGACCATCAGGCCGATCGGGATGGCGATGAGGGACAGCGAGAGGTTGATCACCGGAACCGTCACGTCCCGCATGAGGTTCTTCGCCGCGAGGAAGCTCAGCGGTACAGCCAGCATCGTTCCGACCGTTGTGGCGAGGAGCGCCAGCATGACGGTTTCGACGATGCGGTCCCACGTGTTGATCGCGTTGTCCGAGAGCCTCGGCGAAAGGTCGGTCTTGTCCGCAACCTGAACGATCTTGTACTGCGTGCCGTCGACGCCGTCGAAGAAGATCATCGAGACGTCCGCCACGCTCGCATTCGCGGGTCCTGCGATCTCCAACTGTTGTACGTCGTCGAATGCCACCTCGTTGAAGAAGAGGGTGGCCGGGGAGTCCCCGGCCGGTGTGCTCTGGCCGGCGTTGATTGTCCCGAGACTGCTCGCCGACGGTCCGGACCAGGTGAAGTCCTCGGCGGTAGTGCCGCTGCCGGTGAGTTGGACGGATCCGTCCGGGCCCGCGTCGAACGGATCAAGGCCGATGTCCCGGCTCACGAGTCCGGTTCCCGAGCCGGTGCTTGCTTCGAAGGAGCCACCCCAACTGATGAAGTCGATGACGTTGTTGTTGTCATCGACCAGGGTGACGCCACCGGGGCTTCGGATGTCGAATTCGGGAAGTACGCTGGTGTAGGCGGCGATCGATTCGCCGGAATCGGGGAGTGACTCTCCGTCCTGGACGCCGTTCTTGTTCGTGTCCGTCCAGACGGTGACGCGATTCCGCCATCCACCGACGTTGGATTGGGTGATCGCCTCGACCTGTTGTGGGTCGTCGGTCTTGCGGCTCGGAGCCTCGAACGAGACTGTGAACGTTCCGTCCTCTTCAGCTTCGACGCGCCCCTGGGGCAGCACGATGTCGAAGTCCGATACCGGCACGAAGTTGACGGAGACCTTGGCTCCCGGTTCGTAGCCGGATCCGTTGACCGTGAAGAGATCGCCGGCCTCGGCGCAGGTCGGGGTGACCACGATGGTCTCCCCCGTCTCAGCGGGGGTCACCGGGGTCGGTTCCGCCCCGTTGCACGGGACGTATACATCGGCGGTCACCACAAGGTCTGTCTTGTCGTAGGTGACGAGGTCTGGCCGAGCGAGGGCTCGCAGGATGCGGAAAAGTTGTTCCTGGCGGGTCTCCGATTGGATCTCTTCGAGGGAGACGTCGGTCTTGGCGAACGCGAAGGCGTAGATGACGAACGCGACAAGGATCGCGATGATGATGTAGAGCGATCGGCGCCAGCCGCGACCCTTCTTGCCGTTCGGTGCTGGGTCTTCCGGGGTGGCCGGGTCGGTGGAGGTCGGGGTTGCGTCAGCCAACGCGCTCGGCCTCCTTCCCGTAGATCTCCTTGAACTTGTCGTCGTCGATCTCCTCCGGGGTCCCTTCGAAGACGAGCTTTCCTTCGTTCAAAGCGATGACGCGGTCCGCATACTGGTGGACGAGGTCGAGGAAGTGGAGCGAGCACAGCACCATCACGCCGTCCTCCTGGTTGATGAGTTCGAGGTACTGCATGATGCTGTGCGCAAGGACCGGGTCGAGGCTCGCGACGGGTTCGTCGGCGAGCATGATCTCGGGGTCCTGCATCATCGCTCTTGCCACACCGACCCGCTGTTGCTGGCCGCCGCTGAGCTCATCGGCCCGGGCCCCTGCCTTCTCTTCGAGGCCGACCCTCGCCAGTTGGGCATGGGCCTTCTCGAGGTCGGCCTTCGGGAATCGGTTGACCACGCTGAGTGCCGGGTTGAGGTAGCCGAGGCGACCGGCGAGGACGTTCGTCAGCACCTTCGATCGGCTGACGAGATTGAAGTGTTGGAAGACCATTCCGATGCGGCGTCGGATGCGTCGGAGGTCTTCCTGGGAAGCGGTCGTGATGTCGATGCCGTCCCAGGTGATCGTGCCCGATGTGGGCTCGATCAGTCGATTGATGCAACGCAACAGCGTTGACTTGCCGGATCCGCTCAATCCAATGACGGCCAGGAACTCGCCCTTCTCGACTTCAAACGAGACGTCGTCAAGTGCCTGTGTGCCGCCGTCGTAGATCTTCGTGAGGTTCTCAACCTTGAGCATGGATCTGGCGCCCTGTCTGCTTGTTCGAGCAGCGGGCGGGGACTCGTGTCCCCGCCCGATACTCAGTGTTTCGAATCAACTGCCTTTAGAGGTCGCCGGACTCGAGTCCGAGTTCCTGGACGAGCAGACGGATGAAGTCGAATTCCGAATCGTCGGTCAGCGCAATGCCACTCCAGGAGTAGGCGTCGAACGCAGTCGCGAATCCTTCTGGATCATTCGCTGCGTAGTCGGCGAGCGCCGTCACGATCTTGGTCTTGATCTCGTCCGACATGTCCGGCGCGAAGCTGACGGTGTCGTTCGGGATCGGCTGCGAGAGCTCCAGGATCTTGACCTTCTGGATCACGTCCGGGGCCTCTTCACGGATGTTTCGACGAGCGTCGCGCGTGGAACACGCCGCTGCAATCGATCTCGCCATCGCCGTCGAGCACGCAGCTGTCGACGAGGTCCGCCGGAACGTCGGCGTCTGCCGTCGTGCCGTCCCAGATGACGTTGTCTTCGGAGTCGATGGACGGGCTGAAGAAGACCGTTCCGAAGTCGGCTTCACCGTTGTAGACCGCCTTGACGACGGCGGAGTGTCCACCGGCTTCAACCGTCTCGCCCGCCTCAATGCCGTCGGCGAGGAACATGCCGTTGGGGACCAGGTAGCCGGAGGTCGAGCCGACATCCGGGTAGGCCCAGCTCTTGCCGGCCAGGTCGGCGAGGGACGTCGCGTCGCTGTCGCGCGGGACGATGAACTCGGCCCAGTACTCCGTGAATCCGAAGCGCAGGGACTTCATTGCAACCTCGATGCCGCACTCGTCGTTGCCGATGACATAGGCGGTTGCGGGGATGAAGCCGACGGTGTTCTCGGGTGACGCACACATTTCGGAGATGGTCGCGGCATAGGACGTTGGGACGCTGACCTCATAGACGAGGCCGGTCGACTCTTCGAGAACACCCTTGAGGATCTCGCCACCGGCGATGATCTCTTCGGCGCTCACGGACGGTACGAAGAGAACCTTGATCGGGTTGTCGGCAGTGCCGATCTCGACCATGGCTTCGGTTGTCGTTGTCTCGGGTGCCGCGGTGGTGGTTGTTGTTTCCGGTGCGGCGGTCGTTGTTGTCTCGGCGGCGGCCGCCGTGGTCGTCGTATCGTCGCTATCGGAGCTGCATGCAGCTGCGATGAGAGCGAATGCGAGGACCAGGACGATCAGAGGGATTTTCCTCATTCTTACTCCTGTGTCGATTGGGCACTGGGTGCGCCCGTGCCAGCGATGCAATGGTACTCGGTCACTGCTTCCGAAAACCAACTCGGTCAGCACCACCGCTGGTCGACCAGGGTTTCGAATTCGTCCCAGGTGGAGACGTCGCGAACGCCGAACACGGCCTCGTTCCATGGGCGGACGAAACGGCACACCACGGCTTCGGGGCGGTTCTCGTGGAGTTCGACGATCTGGTGCGGGGAGTCGTCGAGGTAGACATCACACGGCACCCGCCACTTCGCGTAGGTGATGTGGACTTCCCTCGTCGGGATCTGGTTGTCGGCGATCCAGGCGAACGTGTCGTGCAGCGCCCAGCCGAACTTGGCGCTGATGATCACGATCTGGTGGTTCGCTGCGAGTCGATGGAGCGTCTCGAGGGCGTTGGGGTAGGGAGGGAGGTGCCGGAAGATCGAGTCGCCGTCGCCGTTCTCCGCCCACGTCCAGAAGTCGCTGAGGGTCTCGAAGTGAGTGATGTCACCCATGGCATCCCATGAGTCGACCATGTCGGTGGTCAAGTTCGCCTCGAATTCACGGTTGTAGCGACCGACCCAGCCGGTGTTGAAATCGGCGACAACGCCGTCCAGATCGATCCCGAGGCGCATCGCTACTCCTCGACGACGGTGCCGCCGAGCATGTCGACGATGAGGTCTTCGGGTTTCTCGCGCTCGATGCCCTCGTCGAGTTGCTCCGGTTCGGGCGCCCGGGTCGGCTCTCTCTCGTCCGCTTCGCCTTCGTCGGCCGCCACGGGCGCCGTGTCGTCGTCGGAGCGGAACTGGAGGTTGACCGTGCAGCCGAGAACCTCGGCGGTGATCGCCTCGAGTGCCTGGAGGAGTTGGTCGTCGGCGTTGAGTTGCTCGAGGTGGAAGTGCTGATGGGTCGGCAGGGTGAGAATTGCCACGCCTCCTGATACAGAGAGGGGTTCGGCGACGCGGACAAAGGCATGCCGCCTGGCGCCGAAGTCCGACCGGATCCGTGCGACGACAACCGGCCACGCCGCCGAGAACTCCGAGAGCGTGACTTCACCGGAGGGGGCGGTCGGGGAGGCAGATACCGGCTCGGGTGGTGCGGGAGGTTCAGGCTCCGGTGGGGTGTCCCCAGTCGGAGGCGCTGACGCTACAGGGTCCTCATCCGATGGCGAGAGACCCCCTCCGTCCCTCGCTGCGCTCGGGCCACCTCCCCCTGAGGGGGAGGAATCGGCGTCGACTGGTGACTGGTGACTGGCGACCGGCGACTCGTCCCGCGAGAGACCCCCTCCGTCCCTCGCTGCGCTCGGGCCACCTCCCCCTGAGGGGGAGGAGTCTTCGACCGGCGACCCGGTCCTCACATCTCGCTCCAACCGGTCGATGCGAGCCGACAGCGACTCTCCATCCATTGTTGTCTCTGGGCGGGTGAGGCGGATCAGCGCCAACTCCAGGACGAGGCGCTCTTCTCGCCCTTGGCGCAGTTGAAGGAGGGCATCGGAGAATCGGTCGATGGCTCGCAGCACGTCTGCCGACGAGAGGATGCGGGCCTGACGACGCCACTCGTCGAGGACCTCGGGGGGTTCGTCGGTGATCTCTTCGAGGTTCGGAGCGTATTGGGCGAGGAATATGCCGCGGAAGAACCCGAGCGAGTCGGCGACGAAACGGCGCAGGTCGGCTCCACGGGAGGCGAGTTGAGCGACGAGGCCGAGCGCTGCCGGGGCGTCCTGGTCCGAGATGGAGGCGACAAGGCCGATGAAGGCGTCGCCGTCGGCGAGGCCAAGTGCACGCGTGACTCCTTCGGTGGACACGACGCCATCTCCGAGTGCCGCTACCTGTTCGAGGAGGCTCATCGAATCGCGTACTGATCCACGGGCATGGGTAGCGATCATCGAGAGGCCGGCGTGATCGCTGGTGAATCCTTCACGCGTCGAGATGTCGTTGAGGTGTTCGACGAGCGTCTCTGAAGACACCGGGTGGAAGTCGAACCGCTGAGACCGACTCCGAATGGTGTCGAGCAGCTTGTATGGCTCGGTGGTGGCGAGCACGAAGACCACATGCTCCGGCGGTTCCTCGAGTGTCTTGAGGAGCGCGTTTCCGGCTGCGCGGGACAGCATGTGTGCTTCGTCGAGGATGTAGACCCGGTGCGCGCCCTCGGCGGCGGCGACGGTGCCGACATTGACCCTGATCTCGCGGACATCCTCGACCTTGTTGTGCGAGGCGGCGTCGAGTTCGATGACGTCGAGCGAGGTACCTTCGGTGATCCCGAGGCATGAGGGGCAATCGTTGCACGGTTCGCCGTCGTCGCCTCGGTTGGTGCAGTTGAGCGCCTTCGCGAGGAGACGGGCGCTGGTGGTTTTCCCCGTGCCGCGCGGTCCAGCGAAGAGATAGGCGTGGGCGACCTTCTCGTCGGTGACCTCTCGTGTCAGGGTGCCGACGACGTGGTCTTGCCCAACGACCTCATCGAAACGCTGCGGTCGGTATTTCCGGTAGAGGGCCTGATAACGCATCGGTGTGGAGGGTAGCGATGCTCGACCGCCCAGGTTCGGGCGATCAAGCCCATGGCGCGACGAATCTCAGCTGTGCTCGAGGATCCAGTTCGTGATCAGGTCGAGTGCAGCCGGAGAGAACGTCTCCTCGATCCGTCCGTACTCGGACACCGCTCCGGTCTCAGCGGTCTGGAAGAGGTGGTTGAGGCCCTCGAGTTCGGACACGGTGGCTTCGCTGTTCGCGGAGAGCGCGGTCTCGAGTGCCGGGATGTTCTCCTCCGCCGAAACCTGAAGGTCGAGGCTGCCGATGAGGGCGAGCGCCGGCACGTCGAGATCGTTGAGAGCCGGGGCCGGGTCGTAGGCGAGGAAGAACCGCATCCATGGGTCGGTGAACGCCGCCACGAACTGCTCGGTCAGGGACGGGTCGAGCGGTTCGGAGACGTCGGTCGGGGGGTCGTTGAGGGCCGTCGACACGATGGTTTCGATCTCCGCTGCAGCGTCATCGTTCGACAGATCGGAGGCCGAGACCTCCATGACCGCACGTCGCCACTCCAACTGCCAGGTGATGTCCGCCTCGGGCGATCCCTCTACCCGCATCAGGTCCTCGGTTTGGCGTAGGAGGACCTCGAGTCCCGGAAGTCCCGGGCCGGCGAGGAGCACGGCGTAGTTGATGAGATCCGTGTCGTTCGCCACCATCGGTCCGATGATTCCGCCCTCGCTGTGCCCGACGATGCCGATGCTGTCGAATCGACCGTCTTTGGCCAGGTACGTGATAGCGGCTGCCGAATCGGTTGCGAGGTCTGCCGTCGTCGCTCCGGTTGGGTCACCGGTCGACCCCCCGACGCCACGGTCGTCGAACCGAAGTGAGGCGATTCCGGCGAGCGCCAATGCGTTGGACAGAACCAGGAACGGCTTGTGGCCGACAATGGTCTCGTCGCGATCCTGCGAGCCGGATCCGGAGGTCAGGACGACCGCGGTGAACGGTCCGTCTCCCTCTGGTACAACGAGCGTCCCCGCAAGGGAGATGTCGCCGTTCTCGAACCGGACGTCGGTGGCGTCGTAAGGGAATGGCGGCGTGGGTTCCTGGGGCCGTGCGAGCACGGTCGGTTCGGTCTGGCGTTCGAAGACGGCGGGTAGTTCGGCTCCCGACTGGTACCACGTGCCGGTCATCGTGTCTCCGTCTACCTCGCCCTCGAACCGAGCAGCAGCGGCCGCGATGTTGATGGTCACAGCACCATCGATGACCGCTCCAGTGATCGGCACGTCGGGGGTTTCCTCAGTCGGGCTGCCGGCAAGGCCGCTGACGGTTCCGGCATCATCGACGATGAACTGGAACTCAACGACTTGTCCTGCGAGGTCGCCCGACCAAATCTGGGCCTCGGGTTCGGCCGGGGTCGTCGGAGAGGTCGTGGAGGTCGTCGTGTCCGCGGGCGGTTCGGTCGAGATCACGGTGGCCTCCTCTGGCGGTTGCGAGGTTGTCGTTGTCGAAGTCTCTCCACCGCTCGAACAGGAAGCGGTCAGCAGTGCGAGGGCGAAGGCGAGGAGAAGGGAATTCCTGGAGGTCGTGCGCATGGGTCACTCCGATCAATCGGTGTACCGCAAACGCTAGTGCGCAGCCTCGGATTGGTCGCCGGGTGTCATGAGACAGGTGCAGGGAGCGGGTAGCCTTGGCAGCATGTCACCACAAATGCCAAAGGACATGCGCCAGCTGATGCAGCAGGCGCAGCAGATGCAAGCGCAGATCGAGGCCGCTCAGACCGAGTTGGCAGCGAAGACCTATGAGGGAACGGCCGGCGGCGGCGTCGTCAAGGCCGTCGTTCGCGGATCCGGAGAGCTTGTCTCGGTCGAATTCGACCCGGGCGTTCTCGATCCCGACGATCCGGAGATGGCGGGCGACCTCGTGGTCGCGGCCGTCAACCTGGCACTCGCATCGGCTGCGGAAGATGCCGCCGATTCCATGGGTGGCGTTGCCGGCGGAATGGATCTCGGCGGCATCCTCGGCTGATGTTCGAACCGCCCGTGCAGCGGCTTGTGGACGAACTGGCCCGGCTTCCCGGAGTCGGCCAGAAGAGCGCGCAGCGATTGGCGTTCTACCTCCTCAACGCCGAGGAGGCAGACGCGGTCCGCCTTGCGGATGCGATCACGTCGATGAGGCGGGAAGTCCGCCTCTGCAACCGATGCTTCAACGTCACCGCGGAAGAGGAGTGCTCGATCTGCCGGGACCTTCGCCGCGATCCGACCGTTCTGTGCGTTGTTGAACGGGCGCAGGACATCCCGGTGATCGAGAAGACCGGCGAATTCTTCGGCCGATATCACGTGCTCGGCGGTGCGATCTCTCCGATCGAGGGGATCGGTCCGGATCAGTTGCGAACACGCGAGCTCCTCGCCCGGGTGGATGCCGAGAACGTGACCGAGGTCATTGTTGCTGCCAATCCCACACTCGAGGGGGATGCGACCGCCATGTTCCTTGCCCGGATGCTGAAGCCCCTTGGCGTGACGGTGTCGCGGCTGGCGTCCGGCCTGCCTGTCGGCGGGGACCTCGACTACGCCGACGAGATCACCCTCGGGCGTGCTCTGTCAGGGCGCAAAGAGCTCTAGCCGGACCGTCGAACGATTCGTTGGCGGGAGCGTTGCCGCTACGACTACCGGAGGCGAGTTCCTCCTATGGTTTGCCGGTGAGAGTTGCATTGATCGAGCCCTACTACGGGGGCTCCCACCAGGCATGGGCCGACGGCTACGTAGCCAACAGCGCCAACGATGTGACGCTGGTCACGCATGAGGCCCGGTTCTGGAAGTGGCGCATGCATGGCGCCCATCTGACGCTGGCCGCTGACCTCGCCGCGACCATCGAGGAACCGCCGGACGTGGTGCTCGCCTCCTCGATGATGAGCGTGGGCGCATTCGCCGGAGCCGCACGGCAGACGATCGGAGATGCGCCGATCGCCGTCTACTTCCACGAGAGCCAGTTCGCCTATCCGCTCTCGCCGCTCGATCGGCCGGACCTCACGTATCCGATGGTCAACTGGTCGAGCGCGGCGGTCGCAGACCTCGCAATCTTCAATTCCGAATTCCACCGAGCGCACTTCTTCAAGGAGGTCGAGCGGTTCCTCCGCCAGTTCCCCGACCGTCGCCACGCCCGTCTCATCGAGGGGGTTGAGGAGCGGTCGATCGTGCTTCCGGTCGGTGTCGATCTTCGGCGCATCGACCCGCCTTCGGTGGGCACCCAGGACGGTCCACCGCTGATCGTCTGGAATCAGCGCTGGGAACATGACAAGGGGCCCGACGAGTTCGTCGAGATGGTTGAAGTGCTTGCTGCCGAGGGCCTCGACTTCGAGGTAGCCGTGGCCGGGGAACGATTCGTCTCGAGTCCGGAATCCTTCGACCGCCTCCCCGGCCTCCTCGGGGACCACCTGGTGGCCTTCGGGTTCCTCCCGGATGACGAGTACGTCGATCTCCTGAGGCACTCCGACATTGTGGTCTCGACCGCCGAGCATGAGTTCTTCGGCATCGCGATCGTCGAGGCGATGGCCGCAGGCGCCTTTCCGGTACTCCCCAACCGCCTGGTCTATCCCGAACGCATCCCTGAACCGTTCCACGACCGATGCCTCTACGACAGTGCAGATGGACTCACCACTCGCGTGCGATGGGCGCTCCAGAACCGCGTCGAAGCATCGGCGATTGCCGATCAACTTGCGGAGAGCGTCCAACACTTCGATTGGTCGGTGGTTGCACCCGAATACGACGCGGCGCTCCATTCCCTCGCAACTCGTAGCTCGTAGCTGGCCCCAGGGCCTTCGCCTCTGGACGGTGGCTGCGATCGCACGGACACTGCGGTCTGCCAGAGCGGAACCAGGCTGACCACATGGAGCACAAACCGATGACCAACGACGCAGCCGATCGCGCCTACGAGGCCGGCAAGCAGAACGAGGCGGAGTACCACGGCTGCGCCCAGTGTGTGCTCGCCGCGCTCCAGGACACGTTCGACGAACGCGACGACGCGATCTTCCGTGCTGCTACCGGGCTCTCCGGTGGCGGTGGTCTCTCGGGTGACGGCAGTTGCGGGGCATACACCGGCGCCACGATGTTCCTGGGACAGCTTCAGGGCCGCGACCGCGATGACTTCTCCGATGCGGCCGGCGTGCGGTACGAGACATCTCGCATGGTCGGGGACCTGCGCGCTCGGTTCGTCGAGCGCTACGGCTCGATTGTGTGCGGTGATATCCAGGCCAGCGTGATCGGCCGGTCGTTCGACCTGAACGATGCGGACGATGTGGTGTGCTTCAAAGACGCCGGCGCCCACTCGGTTCACTGCCCTGAGGTGGTCGGCCAGGCGGCCCGATGGGCGGCAGAGATCGTGACCGAGAACAACCTGCCTCGAAAGGACGTCCCCTAGAGCCGTGGGCGTCAGTCGCCGGCGTGGACGTCTTCCAACCAGTCGAGACGATGCGTGCTCTCGATGAACCGGATTGTCCCCGACTTCGAGCGCATCACGACCGAGTGTGTCTCGACGCTCCGACCGAAGAACCCAATCCCGCCGAGGAGTGGGCCAGACGTGACGCCGGTCGCGGCGAAGAACGTGCTGTCGGAGTTGACGAGGTCCCGGGTCGTCAGCACCTGATCCAGGTCGTGTCCGTGATCAACGGCGTACTGCCGCTCGGATTCGTCGCGTGGCCACAGCTTGCACTGGATCTCACCTCGGAGGGCAGCCATCGCACACGCGGCGGTGACGGCTTCCGGTGACCCGCCGATACCGAGCAGGATATCGATGCCGCTGTCGAGTTTGGCCGTGGAGATGGCACCGGAGATGTCGCCGTCGTCGATCAGAGCGATGCGGGCACCGGCCGCCCGGACGCGACGGATGTAGTCCGCGTTCCTCGGCCGATCGAGAATGATCGCCGTCACGTCTTCGATGTCCTTGCGTTTTGCCTTCGCGACCTGGGCAAGGTTGTGTTCGACGGGTGCGTTGATGTCAACGGTCCCCGCGGCTTCCTCCCCGACGGCGATCTTCTCCATGTATACGAGGGACCCGGGTGCGTACATCGAACCGCTGTCGGCCATGGCGATCACCGCGAGTGCTCCCGGCATGCCGAGAGCGCAAAGGCGCGTCCCATCGATCGGATCGACGGCCACGTCCATTCTGGGGGCCCTGCCGTTGCCGACGATCTCGCCGTTGTAGAGCATCGGTGCTTCGTCCTTCTCGCCTTCACCGATCACGACCAAGCCGTCGATGTCGATCGTCGCGAGCATGTGGCGCATGGCGTCCACCGCTGCCTGGTCGACGGCGATCTTGTCGTCGCGGCCCTGCCACTTCGCAGCGGCTATGGCGGCTGCCTCGGTGACACGGACGAGTTCGAGGGCGAGGTTCCGGTCTGCGGGTTGGTCCATTGTCAATGTGTTCACACCCTCACGATTAGTGCGTCGCCTTGTCCTCCACCACCGCACAGTGCAGCGGCTCCGATCCCGCCTCCGCGTGCCTGGAGTGCGCTGATGAGCGTCACGACAATCCTGGCTCCGGACGCACCCAGGGGGTGGCCGAGGGCGACGGCGCCGCCGTTCACGTTCACGCGTTGGTGGGAGATGCCGAGCAGCTTCGCCGAGTAGAGGGAGACTGCGGCGAACGCCTCGTTGATCTCAACGAGATCCAGGTCCGACACTTCGAGGTTCGCCTTCTCGACGGCGATTCGGATGGCGTTTGCCGGCTGGGCATGGAGGCTCGTGTCTGGACCCGCGGTCTGTCCGTAGGCCAGGATCTCGGCAACGACGGGCATGCTGAGTTCCTCGGCGGCACTCCGGTCGGCCACGACCAGCGCAGCCGCTCCGTCTGAAATCTGAGACGCGTTGCCCGCCGTCACTGTGCCGTCCGCAAGGAACGCAGCCCGCAGATTGCCGAGCGTTTCGGCGGTGGTGCCGGGGCGCATACCTTCGTCGTGCGAGATCAAGAGCGGTTCGCCGCGGCGTTGGGGAACCTCAACCGGCACGATCTCGGCATCGAACGCCCCAGACTCCGTTGCCGCGAGGGCACGCTCATGGCTTGCGGCCGCCCACTCGTCCTGCTCGGAGCGACCGATGCCCAGTTTGGCGTTGTTGAGATCGGTCGACTGCCCCATCAGCACCTCGTCGAAGGCGCACATCAGACCGTCCTGGTTGAGCGAGTCGATGAGTTCCGTCCCTCCGTAGCCATAACCGAAGCGTGCCCCGGCCAGGAGGTGGGGAGCGTTCGTCATCGACTCCATGCCGCCGGTCATGACGATCCGGGACTCGCCGGCACGGATGTGCATGTCGGCGTCCGCGATTGTCGCGGTTCCGGACAGGCAGGCCTTATCGATCGTCGTCGACGGGATCGTCATCGGGATGCCACCCTTGAACGCCGCCTGGCGACTCGTCACCTGGCCTTGGCCGGTCTGGATCACGTGCCCGAACAACACCTCATCGATCTGGTCTCCTTTGAGACCCGCCCGCTCGAGGGCGGCCGCGATGGCGAACCCGCCAAGGTCCATCGCTGAGAACGGGGTGAAGCCGCCTCGGAATCGGCCGATCGGTGTCCTGGCGATCGAGGAGATGACGGTGGCCATCGGAACCCTTTCGTGGAGTCCGATGGATGCTAACTGGTGAGATCGGGAGCGGTGAAGGCGTCAGTCGTTGCTCTCGGCTTCTTCGGTCCATGGCGCTGCGTCGAAGAGATGGGAGAGCAGCGGTGGGGGAATCTCGCGGGGGCGGCTCGACTGGACCCAGGGGCTCGGTTTCGGTACCGGGGGACGCGTCGCTTTGGTCTCGGCCTCGGATTCCTCGAAATGAGAGACGGCCGCAGCGATGGCGGCGGCCATCGCCGGGTCTGCGCCGCCCTTGATTGAAATGAATTCGGTCACGTCTCTCCCTCGACCAGTTCGATGAGGGTACCCGCGAACGCGGACGGGTGAACGAACGCGATGCGATGACCGCCGCCGCCGACGCGCGGCTCGTCGTCGATGAGGCGGGTCCCGGCCGCCTTGAGGTGGCGGAGGGCGGCCTCGATGTCGGGAACCGCGAAAGCAATGTGGTGCATGCCCTCGCCCCGCTTTTCGAGGAAACGGCCAACAGGGGTGTCAGGCGAGAGGGGTTGGAGGATTTGAACGCTGGAACCGCCGACAGCGACCATGGCCTCCTCGACTCCCTGTGACTCGACCGTCTCACGGGAGAGCGGCTCAGCTCCGTACTGTCGTTTCATGTCCGCAAGGGTCGTCTCGAGGTCGTGCACGGCGATTGCGACGTGATCGATGTTGTACGGGAGCATGAGCCGAGACTACCGGCTGCCGGTCGTCTCGGCTGGGAGTGGGGTGGTGTCGCGCTCGGCTTCCTTGACCATGTCCACGTCGAAACAGAACTGTGCCCCGACGGGGAAGCGGTCTTCGTACCAGAGGTCGCCGCCCATGGCCGTGGCCAACTTCTTTGCGATCGGTAGGCCGAGTCCGACGCCCTGTTCGAGGCGTGCATCACCGGAGGAGAGTTGCTCGAAGTGTTCGAAGATTCGCTCTCGATCGGCTTCAGCGACACCGGTGCCGTTGTCGGCGACGATCACCGTGTAGGTACCTTCTCGGCGCTCCTCACCGAAGATGTACACCTCGTTGCCGCCGTACTTGCTGGCGTTCTCCATCAGGTTGCGGAGGATCTGACGGAGGCGCGCCGGGTCGGACCAGACGGTCACGTAGACGGGGATGTCGATCTCGACGGACGATTCCTCGTCGAAGACGAGTTCGGCGGCCTTCTCGGCGATCGTCGCGATGCTGACTTGCTCGAGGTGGAAGCGGAGGTGGCCGGAGTCGAGCCGGGGGATTACCAGGATATCTTCGACGAGATTGGAGAGGTGGTCGGATTCACCGCGAAGAATGGTGAGGAACTCGTCGACCTCGGCCGGTGGAAGGTCCCGCCAGTGGGTGCGTAGTGTCTCGGAGAAGCCGGAGATTCCTGTGATCGGCGTTCTCAGCTCGTGGGAGACCATCGAGACGAACTCGTTCTTGACCTCGACCGTACGCCGTTCCTGCTCGAGGAGGCGCTGCTGCCGATCCTGGATTTGGATGAGGACGCGCGCCGCGCCGGAGATGAGTGCTGCGATGGCGATCATCAGAACGACGGTGAGAAAGGCGTTGAATCCCGCGTGTTCGTTGATCGACAGCACGCCCGTTCCGCCCGTGGCCGCGACGACGGCGGCCCATGCGACGGCGTAGGCGAAGAAGAGTCCAGCCTGCCGAACCGGGAGAAGGAGCGCCATTGCTACGAGGCCGTACGCCATCGCCGCGACCTGCACCGCTGGAGCGGCGCCGCCAATGGCGAACATGGCGCCAAGCGCAGTGATGTCGATAAGGAGCGGCGGAGCAGCGGAATCTCCGTGCGTGCGGCGGAAGAGGGCGTCGGCGGAGATGATGAGACCGCCAACGGCGTATGGGATGGCGAAGGTTCCGGCTCCGGACGCGACAACGAGGAGTGCTACGACGCACGAAGCCGCCGCAATGGCGGCGCGGGCACTCTGAAACTGCACGCGAATCGTCGCGTACTCAATCGGCGCCCGATTGGTTGACGCCACCGGAGTCACACGTGTCCTTTCAATTCCCCAATTCGGTATCGGACGGTTGATGCTCGGTGTTGACCGATTATGGGCGGCGCTGTTGGAGTCCTTCGAGCGCCGTCGCAGGAATGACGAGGTCTCCGCGTCCGGTCCCGATCTCCAGACCCGGTTTCCCGGCCCCGTGATAGTCCGAACCGCCGGTGGCGACGAGGCCAAGATTGGCGGCAACGCCTGCAAGCTGACCTCTGATCGATGGGGAGTATTCCGAGTAGTGGGCCTCGAGTCCTGCAAGGCCCTCGTCGCGAAGATCGCGGAGCACCGACCGAAGTGTCGCGGCGTCGGCGTTGATGGTGAGCGGGTGGGCGATCGAGTTCACGCCGCCGGACCGGATCGTCAGGTCGATGGCCTCGGTTGCGGTGAGGCGTTCCCGTTCGACATACGCCCGACCGCCGTCCGAGAGAAGACCGGAGAACGCCTCGGATCGGCTGGCGATCAACCCCGCTTCGACGAGGGCGTCTGCGATATGCGGGCGTCCGACCGCATCGCCTCCGGCATGGCGCAGGACATCCTCCATCGTGATGGGGTAGCCGAGGTCGTTGAGTCGCTGGACAATGATCACATTCCTCGTGTCCCGCCCGGAGCGGAGCGCTCCGAGCCGGTCCTGGAGCGGTCCCGGCACGGGTTCAACGAAGTAGGCCAGCATGTGGATCTTCAACCCGGCGTGGTCGACCGACAGTTCGACACCGGAAATGAGGTCGATGGTGTGATGGGCCGCAGCCGCCCGGGCCGCGGGGATTCCCGAGAGTGTGTCGTGATCGGTGAGCGCGATCGCCGTGAGGCCGAGTGCTGACGCCTTGGCTACGACGACGTCGGGTGGCTCGGTCCCGTCGGAGGCCGACGAATGGAGGTGGAGGTCGACGGCCACGCGTTCAGGACGTGACGAACGTGATCACTAGGAGCGCAACGACGATGAGGAGCGCGTAGAGGCCGTACTTCTTCGCCAGAGCCAAGTAGTGCTTGCGCCGCTGAACCTTCGCTTCAGCCTTCTGCTTCTCCGCGCGATTCGCTCGTTGTCTGTCTCTCTTGTCGGTTGCCATGGCTGGAAGGCTACCGGACGTGACGGTCGATGGAAATCCGGTGTATTCCCGGCTGGTCCTGCAGAGGCTGCAGGCACGAAGCTATTCTCGCTCGGCAAGACACACGCACACAAAGGAGTGGAGCACTATGTCCTTTTGGGACCAACTCGTCGCCGAGTTTGAGACCCTTGGGCAGCTGACCGCTGAGTGGTTGCCGCGCATCATTGTTGCGCTGCTGATACTCATCATCGGCCGCTGGATCCTCAAATGGGTCCGCAAACTCATCGAGAAGTTCCTGAACTGGAGCTTCATGCAGTCCATCTTCGACAAGGCGGGCATCACGAATGCCCTCGCCGGTACGGACCAGACGGCTGCGGGAATCACCGCCACCATCGCCTACGCCTACCTCGTCGTGGTGTTGTGGCTCATGGTGGTCCGGGTGCTCCAGATCCAAACCCTCGAGGTGCTCCTCGTCCGGTTCCTGGCCTGGATTCCGATCGTGCTCGTGGCCGCAGTCATCGTGGTGATCGCTGCCGCGGTCGCGAGTTGGACGGCCAGCCTCGTGCGACCGTTCGCTCAGGAGAAGGATGTGCCGTGGCTGACGTGGGCCGTCCAGATCCTCATCGTCCTCTTCGGCGTTCTGTTCGCGATGGATCTGCTCAAGATCAACTTCGCGGCGGACATCACGAAGATTCTGACGGCTGCTCTCGGCATCGCCTTCGCGATCGCCTTCGGCGTCGGCGGGATCGACACCGCAAAGAAGTGGTGGGCGAAGTACTTGGCGCCGCGGAACGATTCTCAGGTCAGCTGAGCCGGACGCCAGACCAAGTCAAGAGTGTGGAAGGGGGAGTGCGATGTGCTCCCCCTTCACGCGTCACGGTTTGATTCTGATGCTGTTGATGTAGATCGACTCGAGCGGGGTGCTCGGCGTTGGATCGGGTCTGCCGGCGGCTTGACCGAGCGGGACGCCCTGAAGAAGGTTGAGGACGTCGAGACCCTCGGTGACCGTCCCGAAGATGCTGTAGGACGGGGGGAGGTCGACATCTTCGAGGACGAGGAAGAACTGGCTCCCGGTCGTGCCCGGACCGGCGTTCGCCATGGCGAGGGTGCCGCGCTCATAGCCAACACCGGTTGGCGGGGGCTCATCGGGAATCGTATAGCCGGGACCACCCACTCCGGAGGCAGTCTGGTCTCCGCCCTGGACCACGAAGCCGGGGATTACCCGGTGGAAGGCGATCCCGTCGAAGTATCCCTCGGCTGCGAGGAACATGAATGAATTGACGGTCTCTGGCGCCAGGGACGGGTCGAGTTCGATCTCGATGTCGCCGCACGTCGTCGACATGATCACGTCGAGTGGCTGGTCCGCATTGATACCAACGTCACCCGGCGCGTCGAACTGCATGGGGGTGACCTCGGCCGGCGCCTCAGCCCCGCACGCCGTCGGCTGGGCGCGGAACTCCGCGTAGGTGCGCGGAACCACGTCGAGCGCCACCTCGGGCAACGTGGTGGTCGCTGCCGTCGTCGAGGTGGTCTCGGTCTCGGAACTGCCGCACGCGGCGAGGACGACGGTGGCGGCGATGGCAATAGCGAGGGTGGTTCGATTTGGCACAGCCGGGGATGCTACGTCCAGTCCCCAGATATCTAACGCCGCGAATCCAGGGTTCTCCACCTCGCATATGATGCCGTCAGTCCGTGGAATGGTGTGATGCGCCGGTCCCTCAGAGGGCCGCAGCAGACGTCCCGGCTGCTCCTACACTCAATCGCCACATGGCACTCGTGGTACAGAAGTTCGGCGGCACCTCGCTCGCCGATGCAGATCGAATCCGGAACGTGGCTCGCAGGGTTGTCGAGACCTATCGGGCCGGCAACGAGGTGGTGGTCGTCGTCTCGGCGATGGGCAAGTCAACGGACGCCCTCATCGACCTCGCAACCCAGATCTCGGAGACCCCGCACCCCCGCGAGATGGACATGCTCCTCACCGCAGGCGAACGAATCTCGATGGCGCTCGTGGCCATGGCGATCGAGGCGCACGACGTACCCGCCGTCAGCTTCACCGGTTCCCAAGCCGGGATCCTCACGACGGCCGACCACGGCCGTGCTGAAATCCTCGACATCCGCGCGTTCCGAGTCCAGGAGTGCCTCGATGAGGGCAAAGTCGCGATCGTCGCTGGATTCCAGGGGGTCAGCCCCGACTCCAAGGATGTCACGACGCTCGGCCGGGGAGGCTCCGATGCCACAGCCGTAGCACTCGCCGCCTCGCTCGGCGCCGACCTCTGCGAGATCTACACCGATGTCGATGGCGTGTTCACGGCTGACCCGAGGGTCGTCCCGACTGCCAGAAGGCTCGACGAAGTGACGTTCACCGAGATGCTCGAACTTGCCAACGCCGGGGCCGGCGTTCTCATGGCCCGAAGCGTCGAGTTCGGGATTCGCTACAACATTCCCATCCACGTTCGGTCGTCGTTCCACGACCAAGAAGGAACCTGGGTCAAGGAGGAGACGATGGAAGAACCGATCATCCGCGGGATCGCTCACGACGACTCCGAGGCCAAGCTGACCGTCAAGGGAGTTCCGGACCAACCCGGGATTGCGGCGGCCGTGTTCGAACCGATGGGCGTCGCCGGTGTCAACGTCGACATGATCGTCCAGAACATCTCGAGCCAGGGCGTGACGGATATCTCGTTCACGGTGCCGGAGAGTTCCGCGGCAACCGCCGTCGAGGTTGCAGAGCGGGTAGCGGCCGAAATCGGAGCCAACGGCGTCGATCTCGATCCGGATATCGCGAAGATCACGGTCGTCGGGGCCGGGATGAAGTCGGAGTCGGGCGTAGCGGCGACGATGTTCCGCATCCTCTCGGACGCCGGCGTGAACATCGAGATGATCTCAACCTCGACCATCCGCATCAGTTGTGTCGTCCGCGGCGACGACACCCAGGCGGCCGTTGAAGCCCTCCACCGGGGTCTGATCGGAGAGGAGTCATGAAACGGTTCTCGTCGCCAACGGTCGCGGTTGTCGGTGCCACCGGGGCGGTCGGTCGAACGATGCAGGCCATCCTCGCCGAGCGCGACTATCCGGTTGGAAGTGTCCGACTGCTCGCCTCTGAACGGTCTGCCGGGACCGTTGCAGAGACCCCGTGGGGACCCGTGACGATCGAGGACCTGGCCACCACGGACCCAACCGGGATCGACATCGCCCTCTTCTCGGCCGGCGGTGGCCGATCGAAGGAGTACGCTCCCCGCTTCGTCGAGGCCGGCGCAACCGTCGTCGACAACTCGTCGGCATTCCGAATGGACCCCAGCGTGCCGCTCGTCGTCGCCGAAGTGAACGACGCCGCGATCGAGACTCACCAGGGCATCGTTGCCAATCCCAACTGCACCACGATGGCGCTGATGATGGCCGCGGGACCGCTCCACAAAGCGGCAGGGATTGATCGGATGGTCGCGTCGTCGTACCAGGCGACAGGTGGGTCGGGACAACAAGGGATGGCCACGCTCGAGCGGGAGATCGACTGGTTCCGGGGCGATCGGGATGTGCTCCAGCATGGCGGTTGGGAAGACCCGGGTGGCGATCTCTACCAACGCCCCATCGCCTACAACGTGCTTCCGATGGCCGGTGCCATCACCGAAGAGGGGTACACGGACGAAGAGTGGAAACTCGTCCACGAGACACGGAAGATACTTGAGGCTCCGCTGATCAAAGTCGAGCCAACCTGTGTACGTGTCCCGACGATGGTCGGGCACGGCATTGCTGCGACGATGTTCTTCAACCGTCCGCTGCCGCTCGATGAGGCGAAGGAGATCCTCGCTGCTGCTCCGGGTGCGCAAATCTGGACGGACGATCACGTTCCAACACCGCTCGACTCGGCCGGTATCGACGATGTGCTCATCGGTCGTGTGCGTGAGACAGTCGGGGATCGGGGCGGGATCAGCCTCTGGGTCGTTGCCGACAACCTGCGCAAGGGTGCCGCGCTCAACGCCGTTCAATTGGCGGAGTTGCTGCTCGATCGGTAGCCGAACCCGGCCCCATTCGGCGGGCTGACAGCGCCATATGCGATGCAGAGAACCCTGGGTTCGCTGCGTTCTTGGGAGCGGAAATGCGAAACCCCGCCACGAGGGCGGGGTCTCGATGAGTCGGGACGGCCGGATTTGAACCGGCGACCTCATCGTCCCGAACGATGCGCGCTACCAAGCTGCGCTACGTCCCGAATGCGGGGATTGTACCCCTGTTCCTGCTGTGGCGTTCGGTCAGATGATCGAGACGTCGATTCGGTCGACCCGGTTGCGTTCCATGTCGAGGACCGTGAGGCGGATCCCGTCGACTTCGATCGAGTCTCCCTCGTCGGGGACATGGCCCGCGATTGCCATGAAGAAACCCGCGACCGTGCTGTACGGCCCACCCGGGAGTTCGCGGTCGAGTTCCGATGCGAGGTCCTCGATCGGTAGCCGTCCGTCGGCCACCCACTGATGCGGACCGATCCGAACGACCGACGCCACGCCGGGGTCGTATTCGTCCTGAAGTTCGCCGACGAGTTCGGCGAGGAGGTCCTTCGCGGTGATGATCCCCTCGACTCCGCCGTGTTCGTCGACGACACACGCGATCGCGAACCGGCGCTGTCGCATCTCGGTGAGGGCGTCGAGGATCGTTGCCGTCTCCGGCATGAACTGGGGATAGCGGAGCAGCGCCACGATGTCGTCTGACGAGGCGTCGGTCGTGCGCTGGAGGAGATCCTTCACGAACAGCATGCCCACCAGGTCGTCGAGGTCGCCCCGGGTCACCGGGAAACGGGAATGACCGGTCGCCGCAACGGCGCCGCGCACTTCGTCCATCGAGACCGGATCCGTCAGTGCGACGATGTCGACCCTCGGTGTCATGACCTCCCGGATCGGACGATCCGCCAGGTCGAAGAGCGCGTCGATGATCTCGCGCTCGACCTCTTCAATCTGGCCGTCGCGGTGCCCCAACTCGGCGAGGGCCCGGATGTCGGCATCGGTGACGGCGTCCGAGTTGCCTCGAATTGGGACCTGCAGCAGTCGAAGGATTCCGCGGGTGATGGCTCCGAAGAACGATGCCACCGGGGCGAGCACGCGGGAGAGTTGCCAGATCGACGGTGCCACGGCAAGCGCGAACCGTTCTGGGTAGCGGGTGGCCAGCGTCTTCGGTGTGATCTCGCCGAAGATGAGGATCACGGTTGTAACGGCAGCGGTTGCGAGCCACGGCCCCCACTGCTCTCCGACCAGGCCGATGAACAACGTCGTGGCGACCGCAGCCGCGAGTACGTTGACGACGTTGTTTGCCACCAGGAGCGTGGACAGCATCCGTTCGGGATCGGAGATCAGTTGTTCGACGCGACGCCCGGCCTTGCTCTCTGACGCGAGTTGGTGGACCCGCTCCTTCGATATGCCGATGAGGGCGGTCTCTGACCCGGAGAAGAACCCGGAACCAACTGTGCACGCCGCAAGGATCGCGAGGTAGATGACCTGCTCGGTGCTCACCGTGAAGCCCCGGTCGTGCTGATACTCGGAGGTTCAGCAGGCTCCTTCACACCGCTCCGGAGTCGTCATCGCCCTCCGGCACGGCGGTGACCGTGGCGACGGCGGAACGAAGGTCAGATGCTGTGAACGGTTTGACCACCCACGCGCTCGCCCCTGATCGTCCGGCAAGGAAGGCATCGGCGTCCCGGTCGAGCAGCAGCACTGTCGGTACCGGGCTCTTGCTGTCACGGATCGATCGGACGATCGCCATCCCGCCCATCGAGGCAACCTGCAAATCGACGACGGCGGCATCCACCGACTCGTCGGCGGCCGCCACCGCAGCGGTGGATGGATCAGCGTGGTCGATCAGTTCATTCGCCCCGATGCTGAGAGCGGCGTGGACTTCGCTCACCACCCAGGGATCGTCGGCAACAACGAGTACTCGTGACATGGGAGGGAAGAGTAGTCGCCGGTCGCCGGTCGCCGGTCGTTGGAGGAGGGGAATGGCCTCGTGTCTTGGGCTGAGAGTGGCCGTAACATCGCCGGGTGTTTCGCCGGATCTTCACGCTGCTGCTTCTGGGTATCGCCATCATGGCGTTTGCCGGGACGGCGACCGCCCAGGACGATGACTTGCCAGTGGTCGTGGTCGACCTCAAGAAGGCGTTTGACCAACGCCTGATGGACTTCGCGGTGCAGACACTGCAGGAGACGCCCGCCCACCTGTTCATCCTGCAGGTCGACGCACCGGGAGTTGCCTCCGGCGACATCGACCCACTGCTCGCCGCCATGGACGAGGCCCGGGCCCCGGTCGTCGTTTGGGTCGGAGCCAGACCGGCGGTCGCGTACGGCGGTGTCGGGAGCCTCCTCAACCGGGCCGATCGGGGAGCGGCCGCCCCCGGGACGCGGGTCGGATACCTCGATCCGGCCGTCATGACGGACTCGCAGCCCATCTCGGTGGACCCAGAGCGATTCCCCGGCTCGACCCCTGAGGAACGAGCGGCTCGAGCCGAGGCCTCGGTCGCACTCCTGGGGGCCGAGTCGGTGGTGGTCGACCGCGCCATACCCGGATACGTCGACGTTGTGGTCCCGGCGATCGGCCAACTGATCGTCGGACTCGACGGAGCGGTGGTTGCCCGGGGCGACGTGACGTTTGAGATCGAGACCGCAGAACTCGTCACGCTCGATGACGGGACCGAGGTGGCAACGACGTCTCGTGTGGTCCAGTTCATGAAGCCGGACCTCTGGGACCGATTCCTCCGACTCGCTTTGCAGCCGGAGGCCGCGTTCTTCTTCCTGGTGGCGGCGATCGCCGCTGCCACGTTCGAGTTCTACGCCGCAGGAGCAGGTGTGGCCGCCGTTGCGTCGGTGGTGTCGTTCATCCTGGCGGGATACGGCCTCGCAACGCTCCCGATGTCTTGGCCGTCGGTCGCAGTCGTTGTGGCCGGACTGTTCCTCTACACATGGGACTTCCAGAGGATCCGCCTTGGGTGGCGCAGCATCCTCGGGACCGTCGCGCTCATCTCAGGAGGTCTGACGTTTACGTCAGCGCGACCGCAGATGGCTCCGACGTGGTGGGTCGTGCTCGTCGTCGTTGTCGGCATGGCGCTCTTCTACGGTGTGGCACTGACGACGATCGTGCGGTCCCGTTTCTCAACGACCACGATCGGTAGGGAGAACCTCGTCGGGAGGACCGGTACTGCCGAGACATCATTCGATCCTGAGGGCATCGTGGTCGTCGATGAGGCCCGGTGGAGGGGCCGCTCGCATCGTGAGGCCGGGATCCGGGCCGGCGACGATGTCGAAGTCACGGGGGTCGATGGAATCGTCCTTGATATCGTCCCCGCCGTCGTCGACTGACGGAATCGGCCCGCACTCGCGCGTAAGAGCGCGAAAAGTGGGGAAAAGAAATCACCTAGGTTTGACAATATTTTCCTGGCGTCATCGTCTGCTGGTTCCTACATTCGCCGAGGCTTCGGTTTTCGAGCTTGTGGAGGGCATAAACCGTGATAGTGCTCGATCGTTCTTGGCAGCCCGTTGCGTCGTGCAGCGGCAGCCATTCCCATCTGTTCTTTCCCCCCAACGTCACCGAACGCAAAGAAGAGCGAGAGCGTCGAGAGATCCGGGCAAAGTCGATCTGCCGCATCTGCCCCGTTGGCGACGAGTGTCTCGAGTACGCCATGACCATCAGGGAGCCCTACGGGATCTGGGGCGGCCTCACGGAGTCGGAGCGCCGCCAGCGGAACCTGCGCGCGGCGAACTGACCGAGCGCCCATCTCCCCGGCGACGGGTCCAACCCTCGGCGTCCAGCCATTCGAGCAGTGGCACGGCATGCCTTCGTGACAGGCCGAAGTGGTCGCGGAACACTGCAACCGTGAATCCGTCCGGCAGTTCGCGTATCCCGGCAGTGATCTCTTCGATCTGATCCGGCAACAGGACAAGGTCGACGTCAACACGAACGAGGTCGCCGCGTCGGATCAGCACGTGTCGCACTTCGTCCGATAGACCGAGCTCCGATGCTCTTGGAACAGCAAGATCTGAGGCCAGCGTCTCCCGTGCTGTATCCCAGGCGGTCACCTCATCTGGGCCGAGTTCGGTCGTGAACCCGGTCCTCAGGATTGCCGGGCCCTCCTCGACCAGGTCCGGCGTCGCCTCAACCAGTGCCAGCACGAGGCTTGCGTCGATCTGCAGACGGGAAGCAGCCTCCGACTTCGGAAGACCGGGCCGCAGGGGGTATCGCTGGTGGTAGTCGACGACGGCTGCCGTCAATGCGCGGCCACGATCGGCGAAGACTTCGGGAGACAGATACTGGTTCCCGACGGTGACGGCGCCTGCCGGGACGCCGCCGCCGGTCGATCGGTCAAGCTCGATCACGCCGATGGTGCCGTGGACCGCGACGAGCGCGTCGGCCAGCTCGTTCGGACCGTGCCCGACGGCTCCGGAGAGGATGGTCACGTGGTCTGCGGTCGGACGTCTGAGCGGCGTGGGATCGAGGATTGTGCCGCCGGCAACGACAGAGCGCCGGCCTGTGTCTCTCAGGATGAAGCGATCCCCGACCGACACCGGCACCGGCAGATCGGTGGTGATGATGACCGCTGGCTCCGTTCCGGTCGTCACGGCCCTCAGCCGTGCCGGTACCGTCGCGGTGCCGAGATGGACGTGATAGGCCCCCCGGTCGGTGACCTCTCCCGGCGAGCGGGGCGGGAAGCGCAGTTGCGCGAGGAACCGGTCGGACATCCCGATCGCTCCGGGTGCTGCGAGGAGCGTCCCGCGCTCGAGGTCGCGTTGCTCTACACCGACGAGATTCGCGGCGGCGCGCGAGCCCGGGCCGATCGTCTCCCGATCGAGTTCGTGGGATTGCAGGCTCCGCACCCGGGTCTCTCCGCCCGGGTAGCACTGCAGGCGGTCACCGACCGAGAGGGTTCCTCCGGTCAGTGTCCCTGTCGCCACGACTCCTGCCCCCGCGATCCCGAACGCTCGGTCGACCCACATCCGGGGGCTGCCGGCGTCCCGGGGCGGGCCGGCAGCCGCCAGTGCCTCTCCGAGGGCCGCTGCGAGATCGTCGATGCCCTGACCCGTGAGAGCGGAGACTTCGATGATCGGCCAGGTTTCAGCCACCGTGGATGCCACGTGCTCTTCGACGTCGAGCGTCGAGAGTTCGATCAGATCGGAGTCAGCGACGTCGATCCTGGTGAGTGCAATGATCCCGTGTGCGACACCGAGGAGGTCGAGGACAGCCAGGTGTTCCTCGGACTGCGGCATCCAGCCCTCGTCCGCCGCCACGACGAAGAGGGCGACATCGAGTCCCCCGACGCCGGCGAGCATGTTCTTGATGAACCGCTCGTGTCCGGGCACGTCGACGAACCCGACCGTCTCTTCGCCGAGAAGCGCCCAGGCGAATCCGAGGTCGATGGTGAGGCCCCGCTCCTTCTCCTCGGTCCAGCGATCCGGATCTCTTCCGGTGAGCGCCTGGACGAGGGTGGACTTGCCATGGTCGACATGCCCCGCCGTCCCGATGATCGGCATCAGATCGCAGCCAGCGCAGCAGCGACGATCGAGTCCTCGTCGGGTCGGACGGATCGCAGGTTCACCAGCGTCGCCCCGTCTCGTCGTGCAGCTACGACGGGTGGGACATGATCCGCGAGCACACGCCATGACTGTTCTTCGCTCCCGCCGAGGCGGAGGACCGGGGTCGGAATGGTGAGTCCGGGGACCGACCCCGCACCGGGGAGTGACGCACCGTCGACGATCGTGCCGACGGCGCCCGACTCAGTGAGAACGCGTTCAGTTCGGTTGCGGATGGTCTCAGCAGGAGCCGTGGCCATCGTCCAGAACGGAAGCGACGAGGCCGCACCCGTTGCATATGCCTCAAACGTTGAGGTCAGCATCGCGATCGTCGGGCTGTTGATGCGGAGCGCTCTGGCAATCGGGTGCTTCGCCATCCTGGCGATGATCTCGCGTTGCCCGACGGCGATGCCGGCTTGAGGTCCGCCGAGCAGTTTGTCCCCGGAGAAGAGCACGACATCTGCACCCTGCTCCAGCGTCTGGCGAACACCCGGTTCGCCGGCGAGCCACGGCGGCGGATTGCCCGCGATCCACGGAACGGCGGTATCAAGGAGTCCGCTCCCCACATCGGCGATGTAGGGGGCACTGATGGTCCGGGCGACCTTCGCCATGTCGGCAAACGACACTTCCTCGGCGAACCCTTCGACGCGGTAGTTCGACGGATGCACCTTGAGTACGGCCTCAACCGACCCAGGAGCATCGGTGAAGTCGCTCGCCCTCGTTCGGTTGGTCGTTCCAACCTCGACGAGATGGACTCCCGAGGCGTTCATGAGATCAGGGAGGCGGAACGAACCGCCGATCTCGATCAACTCCCCCCGGGACACAGCGACGCGACCGTCCCGGCCGGCGAGCGCGGCAAGTGTCAGGAACAAGGCCCCCGCGTTGTTGTTCACGACCAGAGCGGCTTCGGCTCCCACCGTGGAGGCGATCAATTCGGCGAGATAGCCGGAACGCCGACCCCGTGTGCCGGTCGGGAGATCGAACTCCAGGTTGCTGTAGCCCGGGATGTCATCACCGATCGTCGGTGCCCGGCCGAGGTTCGTGTGGAGGAGAACCCCGGTGGCGTTCACGACCGCCGTCAGCCGTGCAGAGGAAAGATCGCGGAGGCGATTCGTGGCGATGGCAACCGGGTCGGCCGGCGACCCTGCCCGCAGATCGGCACGGGCCTCCTCGATTGCCTGCCGTGACACCGTGACCACCAGGGGGCGCGGCAGGTCGAAGTCGCCGGCGAGATCACCGGCCAGCGCATCGACAGAGGGGAGGTCGCGCGGATCCACGTGCGCAGACTACCGGTACCGGTATCCTCGGCCTCATGCGATGGCGCTGGATTCTGTTCGCTGCGTTCGTTGTGGTCCCCGTTGTGGAGATCGCCCTCCTCGTCGCGTTCAGTCAGGCCGTCGGTGCCTGGTGGACCATCGGCCTCGTCATCGTCACGGCATTCGTCGGATCATGGCTCGTTGCTCGTCAAGGCCGGGACACCATGCAGACCGCCCGCCTCGAGTTCCAGCACGGAGCGGTTCCCGCGGCATCGCTTGCCCACGGCGTGATGATCCTCATTGCTGGAGCGTTTCTCCTCACGCCTGGCCTGCTCACCGACGCGGTCGGATTCCTGCTCCTGGTGCCGCCAGTCCGAGAAGCGATTCGGCGGTGGTTCGTTGCCCGCTCGGCGAATCGCTGGACCATCGTTCAGTGAGGGCGGCGCCACGGCCCGCTTCGACGATCTGCCTCGTTCGTGACACACCCCCGGGCATCGACGTACTCATGGCGCGACGGACGCCAGAGGCCCGTTTCATGGGAGGGGCTTGGGTCTTCCCTGGCGGCGCTGTCGATGAGACGGACGGCTCTGAAGCTGCGCACGACGCCGTGCAGTCGGCCGACACTGGGCTCCTGGTGTGGCGTGCGGCTGCCGTGCGTGAACTCGTCGAAGAGACCGGCATCTGGATGCTCACGAGCGGTGCCGTTGTCACGGAGCAGCGGTCGGTAGATGACTCGCTGTTCGCTGTAGCCCTGGCCGGAGGCGAACGATTCGCCGGCGACTCCCTGTTCTACTTCGCAAACTGGATCACCCCGGCCCCACTCCCGGTCCGCTTCGACACCCGATTCTTCGTTGCGTCCGCTCCCGCCGACCTCGATCCGATCGTCGACGGCATCGAGTTGGTCGATGCTGCATGGATCCACCCGGTCGATGTCCTGGATCGGGCAGCAACCGGGCGATGGGAGGTCGCGTTTCCTACGAGGCGGATCCTCGAGTTCCTCGGAGGATTCGTGTCGGTCGCGGACCTGTTGGATGAGGTCGTGTCCCAATCGGCGGTGCCGGCGATCCAGCCACGGCTCTCGATCGTCGCCGACAAGGTGGAGGTTCTGATGCCGGGGGACCCTGGGTTCGAAGAAGCCGCTGCCGAAGAGGCCGACCCTGCATTCCTCAAGGCCGCACGAAGGATCACCAGGTCGGGCACGGACACGCTTCCCGAGGTCGCCACCCCGTGACGGTCGAGCGGGTGCTGGCACCGAATCCGGGCATCTACACCGGACCTGGAACGAACACCTACCTCATCGGCGACCGCGACGAGGTCGCGATCCTCGATCCGGGACCGATCATCGACAGCCACCTCCTCGCCATCCTCAACACCGTTGCGGGCCGGGCCGTGATGGCAGTCATTGCGACCCACACCCACTCCGACCACGCACCGCTCGCCAACCCCCTCGCAGAACACCTCGGCGTGCCTGTTCTCGGGAACCGGCCTGGTCCAGGATTCGCTCCCGATATTCGCCTGTCGGACGGGAGCGAGATCGCGGTCGGGGGAATGCACCTGACTGCGGTTCATACACCGGGACACACGGCCGACCATCTGTGTTTCCGACTCGCCGGACGACTGTTCACCGGCGATCACATCATGGGCGGTTCGTCGGTGATTATGGAAGACGCCTCTGCCTACCTCGACTCGCTGTACCGGGTTCAGGATCTGGGGGTCGACAGCATTGAACCGGGGCACGGCGACTCGATGGACGACGCGGGAGCGGTGATCGAGCACTCCATCGAACACCGTCTCGCCCGAGAACAGGAGATCCTCGACGCGATCGGCGCCGGGGCCACGACGGTGTCGGACCTCGTGGATGCGGTCTACGCCTTCGTGCCGTCGGGGCTTCGCCAGGCGGCGATCCAACAGGTCATCGTTCAGCTATCCAAGCTGAACGCCGATGGAGAGGTAGGGTTCTCGGCGGGCGCAGCGGGGCCATCCACGATGGTCGATTTGATCGCGAGACAATGAAGATACGCATCGCTCTCATCCTGGGTCTCCTCCTAGGGTTGGCCGCGCCCGCGCTTGGTGCAGATGGCGGGGAAGTCACGCAAGCCGACCTCGAAGCGGCCCGGCTCCGGAACGGCGAGGTTTCGGCGAGCCTCGAAGCGACGGACATCCGCTACGAAGCCGCCATCGCCGACGAGATCCAGATCCGTGAAAGCCTCCACGGACTCGCGAGCAAGGTCACCGAGACCGAGCAGGAACTGGCGATCCTGCGCCTCGCGGCACAGGACGTCGTGCGGGAGAGCTACATGACGGCCGGATCCGACGGAGCGGTCACGACCGTGCTCGGGTCAACCAGCTTCACGGACATCCCGGTGCGTGCCACCTATCTGCGCGCCGCCAACGATCAGGACTTGCGGGTGATCGACGAGATGCGCTCGGTCGAGGATGCGTACCGCGCCCAAGTCCAGGAACTGGACGATGCGCTTGCCCTGCAGCGAGACCTCGTCGTCGAAATCGAGGGTCTCGCCGCTCGACTCCTTGCCGAACTCGACGTGGCAAACGCCGAATACCGGGAGTTGGAGGCGACCTGGCAGCAGCAGGAGGAGGAGCGCAAGCAACGCGAAGCCGAGGAGCGGCGCCTTCGCGAACTGGAAGAGGCCAGGAAGCGCCGAGAAGCCGAAGCCGCTGAAGCCGCGGCGGCGGTCGCGCAGGCCGCCACGTCAACGACCACCACGACGGTGCCGGAGGAGACCGAGGTTGCGGCGGTCTCCACGACCACCACGACGGTCCCGGCCCCAACTACTACCACCACCGTTGTACCCGAGGTCACACCGGAGGAGTCCACGACCACGACCACGGTTGTCGAATCAGTGGAGTCAACGACGACAACGACGACGGAACCCCCGCCGACAACCACCACCACGGTCCCCGAACCTACCCCGGCGACTCGGGTGTGTCCGGTCAACGGCGCCTCATCCTTCTCGAACACGTGGGGCGCACCGCGCTCCGGCGGCAGGACTCACAAGGGTGTCGACATGTCGGCTTCTCGTGGCACACCGCTCGTCGCGATGGAGAGCGGCCGGATCTACCGTCTGTCAAACAGTTCGCTCGGTGGCATCTCGGTGTACCTGCACGGGAACTCCGGCGACATCTACTACTACGCCCACCTCGACGCCTGGGCCGAAGGGCTCACAGGAGGCCAGAAGGTCTCGGCGGGTGATCCAATCGGCATCGTCGGAACCACAGGGAACTCGCCATCGTGGGCCCCGCATCTTCACCTCGGTTGGCAACCCGGTGGTGGCGACTGGGCCAACCCATATCCGATGGTCAACAGCCTGTGTAGGTAGGCAGCGACCGGAAGCATTGATCCTGCCGCTGCGCTCGAAGGGCCGGAGCGGTTCGGTGGTCGTTCTAGGATGAGCCGACTACGAGCAGGAGACCCGACACGAGAATCGTCATCGCCGGCTGTGGTCGCGTTGGCAGCGATCTGGCGCTGCATCTGGCCGACGATGGCCACGATGTCTCGATCATCGACGACCGACCCGGAACCTTCAAGGCCCTGGGCTCGACCTTCAACGGAACGACACACTTCGGCCGACCGATCGATATCCGGCTACTGAAGGAAGCCGGGATCGAGTTCGCCGACGCGTTCGTGGCGGTGACCAATTCGGACAACACGAACGTGATGTCGGTGGAACTCGCCAAGCGCGTGTTCGGTGTCCCGCGGACCCTCGCCCGACTCGACGAGCCCGGACGAGCCGAGTCGTATCGGGCGCTCGACATCTCGTACGTGGCAGGTGCTCAACTCACCGCCAACGTCATCTTTGAGCGGATCGTCGAGGAGGAGTTCGAGTACCACCTGACGTTTTCCGGCGGTGACGTCGAGATCGTCGAAATGGTCATCGGGCCGAACTCCGAAGGACTCACGATCGAGAGGTTGGAGGTCGAGAACCAGCTTCGGGTCGCCGCCGTTCGGCGCGGCGATACCACCCACATACCAACGGATTCCTTCCAGCTCCGCGAGCATGACCTCGTCGTCGCGGCGGCCAGGCTCGGCGTGCGGGACCGCGTGCACCAGTACCTCCAGCCGACGGAGCCGTCATGAGGGCGATCCTGATCGGCGGCGGCAAGGTGGGTTCGTTCCTCGCACGAGAGTTGGTGTCGGGCGAGCACTTCGTGGCATTGGTGGAAGCTGATGAGGCGCGGGCACAGGCCGTTGCTGATGACGTCGACGCCGTTGTCATTCACGGTGATGGTACGAACGTGGGAGTGCTCGAAGCGGCCGGTGTCCACGACGCGGATTGGCTGCTGGCAGTGACGGGCCTTGACGAAGTGAATTTTGTGGCGAGCCAGCTCGGTCTCACGCTGGGCGCGAAGCGAGTCCTTGCCCGGCTCAACACGCCGTGGAATCGAGCGACGTTCGAGGCGCTCGACATACCCGTTGTCGGTATTACCGATCTCATGGTTCAGGTCATATCGCAGGAGCTGGCGGTCTCTCAGCTCGAACGCATTGCGGTCCTCGGTCGCGGGCAACTGTCGTTGTCCGAGTTCGAGATTCCGTCCAGGTTCGCGCCGACCAGCCTCCGGGAACTGCAGCTGCCGGCGCCGTCGCTGATCGCCGCCATCATGCGGCGTGATGAGGTGATCGTCCCGGAGGCGACAACGCGGCTGTTCCCAGGGGACCGGATCGCTGTGGTCACGACGGTTGCGCTGGAGTCTGAACTCCATCGGGTCTTCGGCGCCGAAGGGAGCCACGCGTGAGGAGCCGCGACGGGGCACGCGTTCGGCGCTGGTCCGGTGATCTCGGTGGAGCGGTCCTCGCGTTCGCGCTCGAAGTCGGCATCGTCATCGGTCTCGTGGTCGCGGCGTTTGTGGTCGCGGCGATTGTCATTGCTGCCACGTGACATGCTGATTCGACCTGAACGCGAGGACTTCCGGATTGTCGGTTTCGCGCTCGGTCGAATCTTCACCGTTGTTGCGGCAGCGAGCTGTCTGCCCCTCGTGTGGGCGGTGCTCGGACGCGAATGGCATCCGTTCGCCTCGTTCCTTCTGATGATCGGTGTCTTCGCGTTTCTCGGCCAGCTCGGTCTGCGGTACCGCCCGGCGAACGAACGCCTCGATTGGAGCCACGGGATGGTGGTCGTGGCGTTGACGTGGCTTGTGGTTCCGGCGATCGGATCGATCCCGTTCATCTTCTCCGGTCACTACGGAGGACCCGTCGATGCCGCCTTCGACGCAATGTCCGGCCTGTCGACCACCGGCCTCGCGCTCGTTCAAGACCTCGACCACATGGCACCGTCGCTCAACTTCTGGCGCCACCTCCTGCACTTCCTGGGAGGTCAGGGCATCATCATCGCCGCCCTCGTGCTGTTCGCTGGAGGCGGGGGCTTGACCCTGTACTACGGCGAGGCACGCGACGACCGGATCCTGCCGTCGGTCCGGTCGACGGCCCGGTTCATATGGGCGGTTGCGCTCGTCCATCTTGTCGCCGGGGTCGTGGTTCTCGGTGTCATCGCTCACCACGTCCTCGGGTTCGAGTGGAAGCGCGCTTTTTTCCACGGACTGATGATCTTCTTCGCCGGTTTCGACACCGGCGGATTCGCCCCACAGTCGACGAGTCTCGGCTACTACCACTCAGCCATCTTCGAATTCGCCACGATGGTGATCATGGTGGCCGGGGCGATGTCGTTCGGCTTGCACTATGCCTTGTGGCGCGGCCCGCGTCGGTCCCTGTTCAAGAATCTCGAGACGCGCATGATCCTGGCCACGGTCGCAGGAACGATGCTGCTCACGATGATCGGGTTGGGTGTCGCCGGGATCTACACGTCCGTACCGGGCTTGACCCGTCAGGGCTTCTTCCAGGTCATGTCGGCGCACACCGGCACTGGATTCGCGACCGTTCCGTCGACCGAACTGGCGACGTGGGGCGGTCTCGCATTCGCAGGGATCGTTGTCGCCATGGCGCTCGGCGGCATGGCATCGTCGACAGCTGGTGGCATCAAGGCGCTGCGCGTCGGCCTGATCGTCAAGTCAGTCGTGGCCCAGACGAAGCAGTTGCTCCTGCCCGAGGGTGCGGTCGTCAGCACCCAGTACTTCCAGTCGGGCAGGAAGCGTCTCACTCCCGAACTTGCCCAATCGGCGATGACGATTGCCCTCCTCTACGTTGCGCTCTTCTTGCTCGGAGCGGGCGTGGCGCTCGGCTACGGGTATGGATTCCAGGAGGCCATCTTCGAATCGGTGAGCGCCGGGGCGTCGGTCGGCTTGTCTGTTGGAGTCACCGAACCAGCGATGCCGATGCTGATGAAGCTCACCTACATGGTTCAGATGTGGGCAGGCCGTCTCGAGTTCGTCGCCGTCTTCGCTCTGCTCGGCTTCATTTACGCCTGGGTGAGGGGGAAATGACATGACGCGGCATCTGCGCCTCAGGCGCCGTGCGTGGGCCGGCCTTCTCCCCTTGCTCACGGTGCTGATGCTCCTCCTGTTCGGGATACCGGGTGCTTTCGCAGCGCAGGTCGTGCCGGTCTCAGACCTGCTCGTAGACGGCGAACGATTCGACGGCAACGAGATCACGATCGAAGGCGAACTTGTCGGTGACTACGGCTTCCGGCACGACGGGTATATGTGGACGCAACTCAACGACGACTCCTATGCGCGGGACGCCCTCGTGGACGGTGGACCGAGAGCAGGGGCCAACGTCGGTGTCGGCATCCGGATGCCCACGGCACTCGGCGAAGGGCTGGCGCCGGTCGGCGGGTATCGCCTGGAGGGGCCGCTCGTGCAGGCCACGGGCGTGTGGCGCTATCACGACCCGGAGCGGGGCGGGGAGACGTATCTCGACGTGTCCGCCTTGACCACGATCGAAGACGGGCGTCGTCTCGAGGAGGGTCCTGATTGGGCGGTGTTCGCTGCCGGGAGCCTGCTACTCGCCGTGTCGTTCGTCATGTGGTGGCGGAGCCGACGGTCCGTAGACACTGGGTAGGGTGGAGGCCGTCCCGCCACGCAACACTCCGCCCGGATGACACTGCTGAACGTACACTGGTGTCGTGAGCGTCGAACCGGAGTCCGCGTCCCGGCCTGCCGGTGCAAGCGTCGACCTGTACTGGATTCCCCTTGGCGCGGGTGGTGTCGGTTTCGTTCGGATGAACGGGCGCATCTATGAGGCCGTCAAAGCCCGATCCGAGGGGCGGACGGCACTCGATCTCTACCACACAGCGCTTGAAGTACACGTCGGGGGTCGTCGATTCACCATCGAGAACGCATGGCCGAGCCCGAATCCCGACACGGCATCGCGAGGGGTAGTCGGCGAAGGGCCGGTCTACGACCGTCGATTGGCGAGGTTCAGAGCGTTTCGATACGAGGTGCGGTGTTGGGCGGATGGCGTCATTGCCGACGCCGATGAGGCACAAGGAGGTCCACAGCGGCTGAGCAGCGATCGCAGGACGGCTCTTCGCCTGGTCGAACTTGTTTCCCGCGTGCCAATGATGACGTGGGGCCGCGACGAGGCTGGAGTCGGTGAGATGTGGAACTCGAATTCGGTGATCTCGTGGCTGCTCGCCCTGAGCGGACTCGCCCCCGATCGGCTCGATCCGCCCACCGGTGGGCGTGCACCGGGGTGGAAGGCCGGCATCATCGCCGCTCGGATGAGTGCGGCCGAGGGTTCTTGACCCGCTGAGCTGCCGGGGAAGGCTCCGAGCCGGATCGATCCGTCTCAGCCGGTAGATGGGTCGCCAAGGCCCTGGCGGTCGAGCGCGATCACTGCATCGATCTCAGCGGCGAACCGTTCGAGTTCGGCATACGCCTGGTCGAAGCCGCGCATGTTGGGCTCGTCGGGCGGACATTCGAAGAACATCCCGCGAGCGACCTCGGTCCAATCCGTCAGCGCGTCGTCGATCGTCGGATCCGGCGTTGGGAACAGCTTGGGGGCCTCGAGACGTACGGCCACATGGACGGTGTTGCACAGCTCGGCGTCCGGCGGATCACCGAGGAGGTCCGGAGCCGGGATGATGGCTTGCACGGCCTCCCACTGCGGTTGCCACTCGGCGACCGACGGTCGGGACTCATCGCTGCAAGCTGCCGCCATCAGCGATATGGCAAGAATCAACAAGGCGAAGCGTGCGAATCTGGTGACCATCCCCTTGACGGTAGCGCGGCGTATCGAGGCGCCGGTCGCTGGGCCAAGCCGTGCCGGACGGTCAACGTTCTCTGCGGCACGTCTGCGGTCACCCGGTGAAGCCGTTTCGAACGGCGACCGGTGACTTCGGTCACATCGCGGCGATCTGCTCCTCGAGCACGGCGATCCTCGCCGTACAGGAATCCTCAGCTGCCGGAGGGACGAGTTCGAGGAGCCTCGTCGCCACCAACCGGATCGAGGCACCGGCTGGTCCGTCCGGGTCAGCCGTGACCACGGGCCGTCCCTCGTCGCCGCCGTTCACGACGTTCGGGTCCAGCGGGATCTGCCCCAGAAGCGGCACTCCGAGGTCCTCGGAAAGTTCAAGGCCGCCGCCGGAGCCAAAGAGTTCGTAGTGACGGCCGTCCTCGGTGGTGAACCCCGACATGTTCTCGATGACGCCGACCACCGGCATGTGTGACCGGCGCGCCATGTCGGCGACTCGGGCCGCCACCTTCTGCGCCGCACGCTGTGGTGTGGTCACGACAACCATCTCAGCCTGGGGGAGCATGCGCGAGAGCGCCATCTGGACATCGCCGGTCCCGGGCGGCATGTCGATGACGAGATAGCCCAAGTCCGAACTCCACGCCACGTCGGTGAGAAACTGCTCGAGCGCCTTCGAGAGCATCAGCCCACGCCACATCAAGGCCGTGTCCTCGTCATCGAGGAGAAGGCCGGTCGATACGACTTCGAGTCCGGCCGCCTGGAGCGGTTGGATCTTCCTGTCGTCGCCGGCCTCGAGTCGTTCGTCGATGGAAGCCAGCATCCTGGGCACCGAGAACCCCCAGATGTCGGCATCGAGGAGGCCGGTCCGGTGGCCGAGGGCCGAAATCGCGAGAGCCAGGTTGACGCTCAGCGAGGACTTCCCGACGCCCCCTTTCCCGCTCGACACGGCGATGACGCGCGTCTGCGGGCTGATCATCGTGGGGGTGGCGTTCTCCCTGGCGCGCAATCGCACGGTCCCCATGAGGTCTGAGCGCTGGCGCGACGTCATGGCGGTCACGTCGACTGAGACGGTCTCGATACCGGGAATGGCCTTGACCTTGCGGACGACGTCGGTCTCGATCTGGTCACGCATCGGACAGGCGGCGATGGTCAGTGCGATTCCGATGGCGACGTGGGACTCGTCGACCGCGATGCCGCTCACCATGCCGAGTTCCACGATGTCGGCATTGAGTTCAGGGTCGATCACTCCGCGGAGGGCGGATTCGATGTCGTCTCGGGTCGTCACGCCCTCGATCCTACCGCGAGAGATTCGTATTACACACACGGCCGTAGTTGATAGAATCGCCGAGCGACGTGCGGAGGAGGCAACGTTCAATGACGCTTGATATGACCCCGGTGGCCCTTACCGATGCAGCGGCCGAGAAGGTTCGAGAACTGCTTGCCGACGAGCATGAAGAGGGTCTTGCCCTCCGGCTCGGGGCTCGTCCCGGTGGCTGTTCGGGATACCGCTATGACATGTTCTTCGATGCCGCTGTCTCGGAGACCGATTCGGTCGTCGATGCCGGCGCGTTCAAGGTCGTGATCGACGAGGAGAGCTTGGAACGTCTGTCCGGCGCCACGGTCGACTTCCGCGACGAGGGGACCGATGGCTCCGGATTCGCGATCGACAATCCAAACGAGACCGGTCACTCCTGTACCTGCGGAAAACGCGGCTAGACGGGTTCCGTAGACTGCCGCCCGAATGAATCGGGAGGTTCCATGCCGAAGAAGATCCTCGATACCCCAAGCGGTCCGACTCCGCTCGGCCCATACAGCGTTGCCACCGAGGCGAGCGGACTCGTCTTCATCTCCGGGATGATCGCGGTCGATCCTGCCACGGGCAAGGCTGTTCCTGGTGGGGTAGAGCCACAGACCGAGCAGGTCATGCGCAACATCGGCGCCGTCCTCGCGGATGTGGGTCTCGGCTACGACGACATCGTCAAGACCACCATCTTCGTCACCGACATGGGCAACTTTCCGAAAGTCAACGAGATCTACGGCTCATTCGTCGGCGAGGCGAAGCCGGCGCGTGCAACCGTCGAAGTGTCTGCCCTCCCCGGCGGGTTCATCGTGGAGATCGAGACGATCGCAGCGCGCTAGCGGGGTCTGTCTCTCGACGGGCGGATGCCTGATTGGGACTACCGTTCACCTATCGAACATCCCCGCTAGGAGGTCCGACCGTGAACCGCGACGCAATCTTCTCCGCCCTCGATCTGGACGATGTCAGTTCCGGCGCGTATGCCGGTGAGTGGCTCGAGACCGGCGGCACCGAGCTCGAGGTCGAGAATCCGGCCACCGGCGAGCGAATCGGGGCCGTGAAGCGGGCCGATGGCGACGACTACGAGAAGGTCGTTGCCTCAGCGGCCGACACCTTCACCGAGTGGCGGATGCTCCCTGCCCCCGAGCGGGGCAAGTATGTGCGCGTCATCGGCGATCTGCTTCGCGAATACCAGAAACCCCTCGGAGCGCTTGTCGCTCTCGAGATGGGCAAGATCAGGGCCGAGGGCGAGGGAGAAGTCCAGGAGATGATCGACATCACCGACTTCGCGGTCGGCCTGTCGCGTCAGCTCTACGGTCTGACCATCGCTTCAGAGCGTCCACGCCACCGCATGTACGAGCAATGGCATCCGCTCGGTCCGGTCGGTGTCATCACCTCCTTCAACTTCCCGGTTGCGGTGTGGTCCTGGAACTCGATGATTGCCGCCGTGTGCGGTGACACGATGATCTGGAAGCCGTCGTCCAAGACCCCGCTCACGGCCGTTGCGACGAACAAGCTCGCGGCCAGGGCAATGGAGGGATCTGGTTTCGAAGGCGTCTTCAACCTCGTGGTCGGCTCCGGCGCCGAGGTCGGGGACGTCATGATCAATGACCGTCGGGTTCCGCTCGTGTCGGCCACCGGGTCGTGCGGAATGGGGGAGAAGGTCGGCACAGCCGTCGCGAAGCGCCTTGGTCGTTCCCTCCTCGAACTCGGCGGCAACAACGCGATGGTTGTGATGAACGACGCGGACATCGACCTGGCGACCCGGGCTGCGGTCTTCGCCGCCGTCGGGACCGCCGGCCAACGGTGCACGTCGCTGCGGCGCCTCATCGTCCAGCGCGGTGTCTCGGATGAGATCGCCCGGCGTCTGGTCTCCGCCTACGCCACGATCCAGATTGGTGATCCGCTCGACGACGCGAACCTCATGGGTCCCCTCGTCGACGCCATGGCCGTCTCGAACTTCTCCGCTGCGGTCGGTATTGCTCAGGAGCAGGGCGGCGAATTGCTGTGCGGCGGCGGCGTGATCGACGGTCCCGGCTACTTCGTGGAGCCCACCATCATCAAGATGCCGCTCGACGCTCCGATCCTGCAGATCGAGACTTTCGCCCCGATCCTCTACCTCGTCGAGTTCGACACCGTCGACGAGGCCATCCAGATCAACAACGGTGTCACCCAAGGGTTGTCGTCTGCGATCTTCACCGATTCGGTGAGTTCCGGCGAGACGTTCCTGTCTGCGGCCGGGTCCGACTGCGGCATTGCGAACATCAACATCGGAACCTCTGGTGCGGAGATCGGCGGTGCCTTCGGAGGTGAGAAGGAGACCGGCGGCGGACGCGAATCCGGTTCGGATGCCTGGAAGGCCTATATGCGGCGCCAGACCGTCACGATCAACTGGTCCGGCGAGTTGCCCCTCGCCCAAGGCATCGAATTCGGATAGCCCGGTCCCTACCCGAACCGGTAGCCGACGCTTCTCACCGTGGCGATCCAGGAGGATCGCTCTTCGCCGAGCTTCGCGTGGAGGCGGCGGACGTGAACGTCGACGGTGCGCGAACCGCCGTAGTAGTCATAGCCCCAGACCTTCGAAAGGATCTGCTCCCGTGACCACACTCGGTGCGGGTGCTCCACGAAGAAGCGGAGGAGTTCGTACTCCATGAAGGTGAGGTCGCGCGGCCTGCCTCCGATGGTTGCCTGGTAGGTCGCTGTGTTCAGTTCGAGGTCTTCGTGGTGGAGGATCGGATCGCTGTACTCAACCGCCTCGACGCGATCGAGGCGGCCGAGGCGCACCGCCAGCTCGCTCTGATCTACCGGTGTGAGAACGAAGTCGTCGAAACCCTCATGGTCGCTGAGGTCGGCAGTCAGCGTGCGATCGACGACGAGGAGGACCGGGATGCCGTACTCCTCCCTGAGCTTGCGAGCCACGATCACGGCCAAACCGGCATCGTCCGCGAGTTCGACGACGGCTGCGGACCAGCCCTGCTCGGGTTCGCGGCGGCCAGCCTCAGCGACGTCCGCAATCGGGACCGGGCTGTACCCGGTCGAGATCAGCGCCCCGGTGAGGGCAGCCGACGGCGTGGGAGGGAAGACCGCGACGAACATCAGAGAACGGGGAGGTACTCGGAGAGTTCGTAGCGAGACACGTGTTGTTCATAGCGCGACCACTCGCGACGCTTGTTCTTGATGAACCACTCGAATACGTGCTCGCCGAGTGTCGAACGGACCAACTCGGATTCCTCCATGACGTGGAGGGCGGAGTTGAGGTTCGACGGAAGCCGTTCGATACCGGATCCCTTCAACTGCTCTGGCGACATCCCAAGGACATCGTGGCCCATCTCGTCCGGCAGTTCGTAGTCGTTCTCGATCCCATCGAGACCCGCGGCAAGGATGACCGAGAACGCAAGATACGGATTCGTTGCGGGATCCGGCGAGCGGTACTCAATCCGCGTCGAGTCGACCTTGCCTCGCTTCGCAGCCGGGACCCGCACGAGGGCCGTCTGGTCGTTGCGTGCCCACGTCTCGAACACGGGGGCGTCGAAGCCACCGACGAGGCGCTTGTACGAGTTCACCCACTGATTCGTGACCGCTGTGATCTCGTTGGCATGGCGCAACAGCCCGGCAATGAATCCGTGGGCGACCTTCGACAGGCCGTACTCGGCACCTTCCTCGTAGAACGAGTTGGTCTCACCCTCGAATAGCGACAGATGGAGGTGGAGTCCCGACCCGTCGAACTCGGCGAGGGGCTTGGGCATGAACGTAGCGTAGATGCCCTGCTCCATCGCGACTTCCTTCACGACGAGGCGAGTGGTCATGATGCTGTCGGCCATCGTGAGTGCATCGGTGTGCCGGAGGTCGAGTTCGTGCTGTGACGGAGACACCTCGTGGTGCGAGAACTCCACCGGAATGCCGAGTTCCTCGAGCGCAACGATCGTGGAGCGTCGGTATTCCTGTGCAACGTCGAGTGGCGTGAGGTCGAAGTAGCCACCACGGTCGAGCACCTGTGGTTCGGGACCCGAGTCGGCGAAGTAGAAGTATTCGATTTCCGGAGCGACATAGAAGGTGTAGCCGAGGTCGGCGGCCCGTTTCATCGTCCGCCGCAGCACGTGACGCGGGTCGCCTTCGAAGGGCTCGCCGTCGGGCGTTACGATGTCGCAGAACATGCGCGCCACGCCGTCATTCCCCGACTTCCAAGGAAGGATCTGGAATGTCGTTGGATCCGGTCGGGCCAGCATGTCGGCTTCATAGGTGCGGGAGAAGCCGTCGATCGACGACCCGTCGAAGCTCAGGCCGTCTTCGAGCGCGACTTCGAGTTCCGCGGGTGTGATCGCGAACGACTTCAAGAACCCAAGGACGTCGGTGAACCAGAGGCGGATGAATCGGATCCCCCGTTCTTCAACCGTCCTGAGGACATATTCGTGCTGTCTGTCCATGAGTGTGTGGCCTCCAAGAACCACCATCGTACGGCGTTCCTGCTGTGGCGCCAGCCCTCGATCGTCTCGTAACACAGCGTTCACACAGCGGTTACCGGCGGGCAATGACTCCCGGGCATCCTTCACACAACGTGTTCGGCGAAGCACGCCTGTCTCGTCGAATACACCAAACGGACATCGGAGGAACCAATGGCGTATCGAGCTGAATACATCTGGATCGACGGTCAGAAGCCGACATCGAAGCTGCGGTCGAAGACCAAGATCGTGCCGTCAGGCGAAGAACTGCCGGTTTGGGGCTTTGACGGATCGAGCACCGAGCAGGCTCCCGGGAACCTCTCCGACTGCGTACTGAACCCGGTCTTTGTCTGTCCTGATCCGATTCGCGGCGGAGACGACGTCCTCGTGCTGTGCGAGGTGTTGACCCCAGACATGGAGCCACACCCCTCGAACACGCGGGCTGCCGCAGTTGCTGCGCTCGAGAAGTACGGAGACCAGGACCCGTGGTTCGGTCTCGAACAGGAGTACACGTTCTTCAAGGATGGCCGTCCGCACGGCTGGCCGGTCGGCGGATATCCAGCCCCTCAGGGCGGCTACTACTGCGGCGTCGGCGCGGATGAGATCTGGGGACGCGACGTGGTCGAGGACCATACCGAGGCGTGCATGGCGGCTGGACTCGAGATCTCCGGCACCAACGCCGAGGTGATGATCGGTCAGTGGGAGTTCCAGATCGGACCCCTCGGTCCAGTCGAGGTCGGTGACCATCTCTGGATGGCTCGCTGGCTGCTCTACCGCATCGCCGAGGACTACGACATCTCTGCCCATCTCAACCCGAAGCCGGTCGACGGCGACTGGAACGGTGCGGGGATGCACACGAACTTCTCGACGACGGCCATGCGAGAGTCGTACGAACCGATCATTGCGGCGTGCGAAGCACTTGCGGTCAATCCGGAGGAACACATCAAGGTATACGGAGCGGGCATTGAGCGCCGCTTGACCGGTCTCCATGAGACTGCACCGTGGACCGAGTACTCATACGGCGTTTCGGATCGTGGCGCATCGGTGCGGATTCCGTGGCAGACCGCCAAAGAGGGCAAAGGCTATATCGAAGATCGCCGCCCGAACGCCAATGCCGATCCGTACACGGTGGCGGCCCTCATTACCGACAAGATCTGTGGAGCGCTCGCCGAGTAGCGCAGCAGTCGAGCGACAAGTCAACCGAGCGGAGAAGCCCGCCCCCTCGTCCGTGGGGGCGGGCTTCTCTGTGCGCTGTGGGTGTGCGCCCGAGCCTCTTCAGCCTCGGTCTGGTGCTCGCGCTTGGCGAACACCGCCAACCCGTGCGTGACCGCGGTCACTCTGTGCCGTGCGGCACTGTCTGAACCGCCCGACGGAGCGCCGAGGCCGCAGCAACGAGGAGCGCCGTGCCTCCCACCATCTCGAGCGCTTCCTCGAGGATCATGGTCGGGTCGTAGATCGAGGACTGTATCGGTGCTCCGCCCCAGTTCTGAACGAGTTCAAGGGCCAACGCGATGAACCAGGCCACCGCAACGACAATGAGCGGTACCGCGATGGGCGCTTGATCTCGATACCGGCGGAGCACACCCCACCATGCCACGACCGCCAGGGCCATCACCGGCACGTAGAGAATCTGCCAATCGATCCCCGACCACCGCTCCACGCGCTCATGGATGGCACTGCCCTCGTCGAGGGCCAGCCATGCCAGAACCGGCCACCAGATCCAGAGTGCGAGCGAACGGGGTCGGCTCGTCACGGCGACGAGGAACCACCAGAAGGCGACGGCCCACAGCAGAGTCGACGAGAACACCGTCGCGAATGATGCTTCCGAGTCGAGGTTCGCGAAACCCCATTCCGGGAGTGCGACCCGCTGCACGATGCCCAACACGATGACGACTCCGATCCCGACCCCTGTGATCGCGGCGATCGCCTCGGGAGGGACCTTCGCAGCAAGCACGGCTACGCGTCCCGGCCCTGACGGCTCCACCGCCACAGGATCGGGACCGGTCAGCGACACGATGGGTCATTGAGACTCGGAATCAGTTCTCTCCCTGCGTACGACGTCGGCGGGTCATCGCCCAACTCCTATCGTTTGTTGCTGCCACCACGACCGCCGAACGCCCTGGAAGCGTATGGGTCCAATGAGGTCGCGAGGAACACGACCGTGTCGGCAGTCGGCGGTAGGGATTCTCCCACGTTCGTCGACGCCGGCATCCGACGGCGACCGGCCTCCCGGCCGCGTCGTTCAGCGTTCGTCGGCGAAGAGGCAGAACGGGTGGCCTTCGGGGTCGAGTAATACCCGCACGTGCTCTTGAGGTTGATGGTCGGCAAGCCGTGCTCCAGTGTCGGTTGCCCAGACGACCCCCGCATCGAGATCGTCTACGCCGAAGTCGAGATGGATCATCATGAGTTGCTCGCCGGCAACCGGGGGCCAGGTTGGAGCGACGTAGCCGGGTTCCCACTGGATCTCGATCTTCTGTGATCCGTCCGGTGATCGCAGCAGCGCCCAACCATCCTCAGGCGGGCCTCCGGACCGGGGTCCCTCACTGCGAACGATGGGCCAACCGAGGAGTCGTTCGTAGAACCGGGCAAGTTCGAGCGGATGTGCTGCGTCGAGCACAGGACCGGCGAGTCTCAGGTTCGGTGCGGACAATGCGCATCCTCTCGGCACCATTGCGGAGCTTGGCTCGTCGGATCCCCAACCGATGCCGGTTGGCCCACCACCGCTACGGGGTAGCGGCCTTCACCGCGTCGATGGCGGTGAGGAACTCGTCGGTCAGTGACGCGTACGCGGCCACAGCTTCGCGGCGGGCGGTCCCGTCGTCCGGGGCACGAAGACCTTCGATGACGGCGTCCACGCCGGGAGGAAGGGCTGCGGCGGCTGTCACGGCATCGGGCCAGACCGCGGCATACGCGTCGGGCGCATTGGTGGCGGCGACGCTGTCGCTGAGTGTCTCCGCCTCGACCCCCGAAGCCTCGAACGAGGCCAGCGTGTCGGCGAACGACGCTTCGTCGTTCTCCCACGCCGTGTTGGCGGCATCGATCTCGGCGGCAATCGTGGTTGCGTCTGATGCGTACTCGTCGACGAGTTGGAGGAACGCAGCGAGGTCAGAGGGGAGTGTGGTGGAGGTCGTTGCGCCGGCCGCCGTCGTCGTCGTGGTCTCGGAGGCCACAACCGTGGTTGTGGTCCCTACGGGGATCTCCGCCGGCGGGAGCGCGTTGACGAAGAGGTAGGTGATTCCAATCAACGCGGCAACCACAACGGGGAGGATCCAGCGTCCGTGTTTCGGGTCTTCCTTGCTCACGGAGGCCAGGATAGGCGGTCACGGAGCAAGGCAGCGGTTACCCGCAAAACCACCCGGCGAACAATCCCAGGGTGGTTACGCTCAAAGCCATGGAACTACGTGGAAGAGTTGCGATCGTGACCGGTGGAGGCGTCCGCGTTGGACGATCCATTGCTCTCGGTCTGGCGGGTGCCGGCGCCGATGTGTTCGTTCACTACAACCGATCTGCCGGACCCGCAGAGGAGACAGCCGATGCGGTGCGCCGCCTCGGTGTGCGGGCAGCGACTGGATCTGTCGACTTGTCCGATCCGTCGACCGGCGGCGAACTCATCACCCTCGCCGAACAGTCGCTGGGTACCCCATCGGTTCTCGTGAACAGCGCCTCAGGGTTTCCCACGGACACTCTCGGGGACGTGACGCTCGAAGACTGGAGGCGAACGCTCGACCTGACCTTGGCATCGCCGGTCTTCGCGACCCAGGCCCTCGCCAACTCACTCCCGGACGATCTCGACGGCGCGGTGGTCAACATCACCGACGTCCGCACCCAGAGCCCCTACCGGGAGCACTTCAGCTACATCGTCGCCAAAGGCGGGATCGACACATTCACCAGGACGGCGGCGCTCCAACTCGCACCACGGATCCGGGTGAATGCCGTCGCACTCGGCGTGATCCTGCCACCACCCAACGAGGACGACGACTACGTCGCCCGCCTCGCCGCCGAACTACCACTCGAGCGGGCGGGAGGGACGACGCCGGTGGTCGCTGCCGTGCTCTCCCTGCTCGAGAACGATTTCGTGACGGGAGAGATCATTCGAGTCGACGGAGGAGGGCACCTCTTGTGAGTCGCCAATCACCAGTCGCTCGTCGCCAATCGCCAGTTCGAGCAGGGGAGGACCTCATGAACGGGTTCGATCGGATACTTATCAAGGATCTGCTGGTTTCGGGGATCTTGGGGATCAACCCGGATGAGCGGGTGAACCCGCAGGACATCCTCATCAATGCCACGCTCTGGGCCGACACACGCCCGGCAGCAATGAGCGACGACATCGACGATGCCGTCAACTACCGAACGATCACGAAGCGACTCATCAAGCACATTGAAGACGGTGAGCCGATGCTCGTGGAGCGCCTCGTTGCTGAACTCGTCGAGATCTGCTTCGCGTCGGACGATCGCGTGGCTGTGGTCGAGATGACCGTGGAGAAGCCGGGCGCCTTGCGTCATGCTCGTTCGGTCGGCATCACGATCCACCGAACCAGAAAGGAGCTTGCCGATGCGTGACGGGACGGCCAAAGCCATCATCGCCATTGGCTCGAACATCGAGCGTGAGCGCAATCTGCCGGAGGCGATCCGACTCCTCCGCCGTGCACCGCACATCACCGTCGAGAAGGTGAGCCGGTTCTACGAGAGCCCGTCGGTCGGTGGGCCTGCGGGCGCTCCCGACTTCTTCAACGCAGCGGTCCTCGTGTGTACGGAGCTTGGACCTGTGGATCTGCGGATGGCCCTCCGGGCGATCGAGCAGGAGTTGGGTCGAGAGCGGACCGATGATCCGGACGCACCGCGCACGATCGACCTCGACATTGCCTACTTCGGAGAGGTCGAGATCGACCACGACGGATGGGTGCTCCCGGACCCCCTCGCGGGCACCGCCCCGCATGTCGCGATCCCGATCGCGGAAGTTGCGCCAGATTGGGTTCATCCAAGTGATGGTCGGACTACGAAAGAAATAGCGAAACACGTAGGCCCAGGAGAGGTTCGTATTGTCATGGCTATTCACCTGAGTACTCCCTATTCACCTCGGGCACCCGAAGACTTCGACGATGTTGCTGACGTGTACGCCCCGAAGTTCGAGGGCCTCGTTCGCGAGCAACTCCTCGAAATCGGTGAGGATCCCGATCGCGAAGGCCTACAGCGCACGCCGCTGCGGGTCGCCAAAGCGATGGACTACCTCACGAGTGGCTACTCGACCTCGCTCGAGGAGGTCGTGAACAATGCCGTGTTCGACGCGGAAGGCGCCGAGGAGATGGTGCTGGTGAAGGACATCGAGTTCTACTCGATGTGCGAGCACCACATGCTGCCGTTCTTCGGGAAGGCAGCCGTTGCGTATCTCCCGAAGGGGAAGATCATCGGCCTCTCGAAGGTCGCACGGATTGTCGACGTGTTCGCCCGCCGTCTCCAGGTGCAGGAGCGCTTGACGAACCAAGTCGGCGACGCTCTCACCGACATTCTCGATCCGCACGGCGTCGCCGTTGTGATGGAAGGGCGACACCTCTGCATGATGATGCGCGGTGTCCAAAAGCAGGAGAGCGCCATGATCACCAGCGCCATGACCGGCACGTTCAAGGAAGATCCCCGCACCCGGAGCGAGTTCCTCGACCTCATTCGCTGAGCGTATCCGGAGCGCCGAACGTTCGGTAGCCTCTGATCGATGCTTCTCGACACACTTGGTAGACCGTTGCGCGACCTGCGCGTGTCCGTCACGGACCGCTGCAACTTCCGGTGTGCGTATTGCATGCCGCGCGACGTCTACGACCGAGATCACGTCTTCCTGCCGCGCGACGAGATCCTCACGTTCGAGGAGATCGAACGACTCGTCGGACTGTTCGCCGGTCTCGGTGTGGAGAAGATCCGACTGACGGGTGGCGAACCGCTGCTCCGGCACGGCGTTGCCGATCTTGTGGAACGAGTCGCGGCGGTCGACGGGATCCGGGATGTGGCGATGACCAGCAACGGGAGCACCCTGGCTCGCCATGCGCAAGCGCTCGCAGACGCCGGTCTTGATCGCATCACGGTGAGCCTCGACGCCGTAGACGACGTCCGTTTCCGTCACGCTGCCGACGTCGACTTCCCCGTGGCGCGCGTCCTCGAGGGAATCGACGAGGCGAAGAACGCCGGACTCTCCCCCGTGAAGATCAACACCGTCGTGCGTCGCGGCCTCAACGACGATGCCCTGCTGGAGATCGCGGGGATGTTCCGGGGGACCGGGCACATCGTGAGATTCATCGAATACATGGACGTCGGTTCTTCCAATGGATGGAGGATGGACGACGTCCTCGGGGCCGATGAGATCCTCGCAACGATCGGCGCCGAGTGGCCGCTCGACCCCGTTGAGCCGAACTACACCGGCGAGGTCGTGAACCGCTGGCGGTATCGCGACGGTGCCGGCGAGATCGGCGTTATCGCCTCGGTGACCAACCCCTTCTGCGGCGAATGCTCACGACTGAGGCTCTCCGCCGATGGTTCGATCTACACGTGCCTGTTCGCTCACGCCGGCACCGATCTCCGCGACGCGATGCGCACCGGGGCGACGGACGATGACCTCAACGGAATCATCACCGGCGTGTGGGAAGCCAGGACCGACCGGTACAGCGAAGACCGTTCCGGCGTGGCAATCGGACTCCCGAAGGTGGAGATGTCCTACATCGGCGGCTGACGGATCGCTGGTGTGAGGCGCCCCAATGAAGCCGGGGCCGATGTCGTTGATTCATGGGTGCACCGTCGTCTGGGCCTACGCTCGCGCACGTGACCGGCACCGCACCCCACATCGGGACTCTCGGGGAGAAACACCTGCACGCTGCTCTGAAGCGCTGGTACTCGCGTCCCGGTGACCGTATCGAGGTGCCCGTCGACCGGTTCGTCGTCGACCTGGTCAGAGACGACCTGCTCATCGAGATACAGACGCGCGGGTTCTCCTCGATGAAGCAGAAGGTCACGGCCCTTCTGGAGCTTGGGTGGAGGGTGAGGATCGTTCATCCGATCGCTCTGGACCGGTGGATCGTGAAGGTCGACGGAGATGGGACCGAACTCGGGCGCCGACGGTCCCCTCGCCACGGGACACCGATCGACGTCTTCGCAGAACTCGTGAGCTTCCCCGATCTCGTTGCGCACCCATTGCTGGAGGTGCACCTGGTGCTGACCACCGAGGAGGAGTACCGCCAGCATGCGCCCGGCCGGGCCTGGCGACGCAAGGGTTGGATGGTGATCGAACGTCGCCTGGTCGACGTTGTGAACACGGCGATGATCTCCGGTGTCGACGACCTGGCGGCATTGATCCCCGCCGGACTCCCCGAGACGTTCACGACGGAAGACCTGGCAACGGCCCTCGGTCGATCACGACGCATTGCCCAACAGATGGCCTACTGCCTGCGCAGCGCCGAGGTCTTGGTTCCCGTTGGCAAGGTCGGCAACGCGGTCCAGTACCGCCGACCGTGAACTCGGCGTCCAACGGCCCTACGCGTGCGTGTTCGTCCCATGAAGCTCAGGCCGTGGATGCGCCACGACAAGGACGAGATCGAGATCCATGGTGCGCCAGCCCACCACCGGGATGTGACCGGTCCGAAGGTGCTTGTTCCTCGAAGACGGGTGGGTTCCTCACCGGCATGGCGGGGACAGGGGCCGGACGTTCCGAACCCCTGTCACGCCGATACCTGTCAGGCGATAGCGGGTGCGGCTTGCATCTCGATCTCGATGATGACCTTCTTCGAGACGAGGACGCCGCCGGTCTCGAGGGGGACGTTCCAGCTCAAGCCCCAGTCCTCGCGGTTGATTGTTGTGGTGGCCGAGAAGGCTGCCTTCTGATTGCCCCACGGATCGGTGGCCAGGCCGACGAATTCGAACTCGAGGGTCACCGGCTTGGTGACGTCCTTGATCAGGAGGTCGCCATCGAGGATCCAGGACGATCCGCTGGCGCGCACGGCTGTTGACACGAATCGCATCTCGGCGTGGTTCTCGATGTCGAAGAAGTCGGCCGATTTGACGTGACCGTCGCGTTCCGCGTCGCCGGTCGAGACGGATGCGGTATCGATCACGACTTCGACACGGGAGGCGGTCGGATCCTCCGCTACCTCGATCGTGCCGGAGACGGACTCGAATCCACCGCGCACCTTGGCAACCATCAGATGGCGAACGATGAACTCCGCAGAGGTGTGGGATCCGTCGATGGTCCATGTGCCGGCAGCGGGGACGACTGCCCCGTCGATCGTTCTGGTGAGTTCTTGGGTCGTGGTTGACATTGGATTCTCCTATGATTGCGTTGTGCAACGATTGCAGTACGCAACTATATGGCATGTGATTGCGTTATGCAACTAATTTCTCTAGGGTCTTGAAGATGAGTGCCGTGAAGATCAGAACCACCCCGGCGTCGGACGCATGGCGGAGCGTGATGACCGCGCTGACGCGGGTGAATGCCGTCCTCGCTCGTGAGATGGAGGACGAGACACCGATCTCTCTCGACTGGTATTCAATCCTTCTGATCCTCGCCCAGTCCGAGGAGGCGTCCATGAGGCCGAGCGACCTCGCCGACCAGATCGGATTGAGCCGCAGCGCGACCACCCGCCTCGTCGATCGGCTCGCGTCGGATGGACTCGTCGAGCGTCGGGCGTGCGGCTCGGACCGCCGGGGGACCTTCGTCACGCTCACACCACGGGGAGAGGAGGTCTTCCGGGAGGCTGGGCGTGTGCACCTCCGCGGCATCGACGAGCACGTCGGGTCACACCTCACGGACAACGAACTCGCCCAACTCGGGGACCTTCTGGGGAAGCTCGCAGATCGGGTCGGTGGCGATGCCCTCTCAACCCTCACCCCGAGTTCCACCGCCTGACCGCCCCGCGTCCTCGGCCCGTCACGCACCGCCAGCGTTCCATCACAACCGGAGGAAGACCATGAAAGCCGTTGCCTATAGGACACCCGGTCCGGTCGATCGTGAGGATGCGCTGCTGGACATCACGCTCGAGAGGCCCGACCCCGTAGGCCGCGACGTGCTCGTCAGGGTTGCTGCTGTGTCGGTGAACCCCGTCGACACGAAGGTTCGTCAGAACAGGCCGCCACAAGGGGGCGACTGGCAGGTCCTCGGATACGACGCTTCGGGGGTTGTCGAGGCCGTCGGGCCCGACGTCGAGGATTTCGCAGTTGGCGATGCGGTCTTCTACGCCGGCTCCATCGCCCGGCCCGGCACCAACAGCGAGTTTCACGTTGTGGACGAACGCATCGTTGGCAACAAGCCGGCCACCGCTAGTGATGCGGAGGCAGCGGCACTTCCCCTCACGGCTATCACTGCATGGGAGATGCTGTTCGACCGACTCGATGTCAACCGCCCAACCCCGCAGGGGGGAGAGATCATCCTGGTCATCGGGGGCGCTGGCGGCGTCGGTTCAATCACCATCCAGCTCCTCAGGGCACTGACCAACCTGACGGTGATCGCCTCCGCGTCACGTACCGAGACGCAGGAATGGGTGCGAGAGCTCGGCGCCCACCACGTGGTCGACCATGGCCGCCCCATGGCTCCTCAGGTCGAGGCCCTCGGGCTGGGCGCTCCCGGCTTCGTGTTCTCGACCACGCAGACCGGTCAGCATCTCGCGGACACCGTTGAGTTGATTGCACCGCAGGGGCGATTCGGCCTGATCGATGACCCCGTCGGACTCGATGCCACGATGCTGAAGGGCAAAGCCATATCCCTGCACTGGGAGCTGATGTTCACCCGGTCGCTCTTCACCACTCCGGACATGGCGGAACAGGGCAGACTCCTCAACGAAGTAGCCGCTCTGGTCGACGCGGGCCGCATTCGATCCACAGTGACGGAAGTTGCCGGCACGATCGACGCAGCGACCCTGATCCGGGCACACGCGCAGCTCGAGACCGGCACAGCACGCGGAAAGATCGTCCTCGAAGGGTTCTGATCGAGACCGCCGCGGTCCATCGGCATCGCACAGGTCGCGGAAACATTGCCTAACCACCCCTCTTGATGTCAATTGAGGCTATCGGTACCTTCGATCCATGGAACCTGCCATGGCGTTGTGCGGCGGAATCGCGATTGTCACCCTGACGCTGGGAGCGATCGGATCGCTGCCGGTTGCCGCCCGCCGTCTCGGCGCCGTCGACATCCCATTCCCCATCCGGCCGATCGCCGCGGTCCTTGTGGTGGTCAGCGTGATCGCAGCCCCAATGCGCCCCAGGGCGGCATCGGCGACGGTTGCTCCACCGATCGTTCGTCTCTCCGACGCCGCCGAGGTTGGAGACATCGCGCCGGCGACCCCGACTCCCGCCGCGACCCATCAGACAGCCGGTCAGTCCAATCGACCGAACAGGCCCTACATCGTCAAGCCCGGCGACTGCCTGTGGCGTATCGCGGGAGAGGTCCTCGCCGCCCGAGACGGCACCGAAGCGTCGAGCACTGAGATCGCCCGCTTCTGGCCGGCGATCTACGAGGCGAACCGGTCGCTCATCGGAGACGACCCGAATCTCATCCACCCAGGACAGCCACTCCAGATCCCGGAGGTATGACGTGGACGAATACGAAGAGATCCCGTGGAGCACCCTGCTCACGGAGGATCGCCAGGGCCGAACCAAGACCCTCTACCTGGCAGCAGCCGTCATCGCCGCGGTGGTGGTCGGCTTCGTCGGGATCCAATGGTTCACCGCTCCCGGCCACGGAGACGATGCAGCCCTGGCGACCCCGGTCGAGTCGACGACCACTGCAGCGGTCGCGGAGACCTCCACGTCAACCAGCACCAGCACCACCGGGGTGCTCTCCGAAGCCGACTTGATGGCGGTTCAGCCATCGATCGCAGAACTATTCGCAGTCGCACGAGCAGAGTGGTTCGTCACGGACTACTTCACCGTCGACGGGCCAATCCCGGAGGAACTCATTTCGGCGTTCGTCAACGACGCCTCGCTCCCGAACCTGCCGGACACCAACGATGCCGAAATCTCCTACGTTGAGTGGGCGAAGGCATTCGACATCCGCCCGACCGCCCGCGGCTACGCCGTGTCCGTGGTGTTCCGTTCGCTCACCGAAGAGCCGGATGGGGCGTTCATCCGCAGCCCGGTACGTGCGGTCGATGTGCTCGTCGCCGTCGACGACGGCCAGACCGCGATCGAGGATCTGCCGGTCCCGATCCTGCCCCCGGTGTATCACACGATCGACGGATGGATGGAGACGGAGGGAGAGGCTCACGACGAGGCCATCACCGCCACGCTGGACTATGCCGGAATGTTCGATGAAGGCGCAGAGGTCATCCAGAGCGGCTCGTCCGGTCCCGATTGGAGGGTCGTTTTCACGATTGGCGACCGCTCCGGCAACCGGTGGCCGGTCGTGATGCGGTCCGACACGATCCCCGGTTCGTAGGGCGGCCGCTGCGCCGGAGCGGATCGGTGCCTCGCTACGCTGGCGTCCATGCAACAGCAGCGAACCCTTCGTGATGCCTGGCTCTCGACGCTCGCGGATCTTGGTGCCGCCGAGGAGTCCGACACGCTTGTCGTCGGACCGTACGCGGACAGTGTCGCCAACCAGCTACCGGCACCGACCGGTGACACAACACCAACCGTCGCCACACTTCTCGTGACACCCGTCCCCGACGGTGCCACACCGACCGCAACCGGATTCGCAGACGGGAGCTTCGATGCAGCCGTCGCCCTCTCCGCGTGGGATGGCCCCGCCGGTGTGTCCGCTGTCATCGCGGAAGCCGTCAGGGTTGTCCGCCCTGGCGGGACCGTGTGGCTGGGTGAGATCGATGCCAGGGGGCTCACCGAATCGATGCCGGCAGCCCGACGGTACGGGTTCCTCTATCAAGCCGAACCGGCGGTCGCCGATGAAGTGCAGTTCCGATTCCGCGCGGCGGACGGACTCGGCGTCGACGCTGTGCGTGCTGGACTGCGGGATGTGGTCGAGAGCCGTGCGGATCTTCCGGTCGCCGTTGCCGCTTCCGCAGCGGAAGGCGTCGAGGCGGTGCGATCGGGGATCTGGCCCGGTTCGGCGCTGCTCGACGGAGTCGCAATGGACCGGGTGCTCGCGCAGGTGGATGCTTCGCTTCAGCCGCCGATCGAGTTCCCGATCGTCTTCACACTGCCCTGGATCGTGGTGCGGGGACGGCGTTCCTGAGAATGCCTCAGGCCCCGAATCGCTGTTCGAGGAGTTCGGTCGCCACCGGGACGATCATCTCCCACGACGCGTCCGGCGTCTTCGACAAGGTCACGAAGTCGGCCGTCATGAAGATGCTCGTGATGCCGTCGATCGCGAGGATCGCGGCCATGGTCGCATCGTCGGTCTCGGTGCCGGCGACGAACGTCGCCGGACCTCCGACATCGACGCCGACGCCGAATTTGAGGGCGTTTGGATTGGGCGTGCTGGATACCTGTACGGTCATGTCCTTCGAGCGTAGCGTCCGTAGGCCGCCGATGAGATTCGACTCGTGATCCTGGGAGTCGACGTCGGCGGGACGTTCACGGATCTCTTTTTGTGGGACGGGTCGACGATCCGGACCGCGAAGCTGCCGACGACCACGTCGGACCAGAGCGAAGCCGTCCTCGAGGGTTCCCTCGAACTCGCCGCGCGTGTCGACACGTTCCTGCATGGCACGACGACAGCGACGAACGCTCTGCTCGAACGCGACGGTGCGAGAACGTTGCTCGTCACCTCACCGGGTTTCGAGGACGTCATAGAGATCGGACGCCAGGATCGCCCGAGCCTCTACGACACCTTTGCCGACCGGCCTGACCCGCTGGTCCAGCGCTCGGACCGGGTTGCGGATCTGTCGGCTGTCGACCCCGGCGCCTATGAGGCCGTGGCCGTGAGCCTGCTGCACTCCTACGAAGACCCAACCGAGGAGCGGGCGATCGCCGCGGAACTGGCCCGCGTCGCACCCGACTCCGCCGTGTCGATCTCAAGCGAAGTCGTGGCCGAGTTTCGCGAGTACGAGCGCACGTCGACGACCGTTCTCAATGCATACCTGACGCCGGTGGTTGCCGCCTATCTCACTCGCCTCGAGGCCGGTGCAAAGTCGAGCGGTCTTGCCGACGCGATCGGCGTCATGCGCTCGTCGGGCGGGCTGATCAGCGGTTCGGACGCGGCGGCGCTGCCAGCCTCAATCCTGCTCTCCGGACCGGCAGGAGGTGTCGTGGCCGCGGCGGCCATAGGGACGGCGCTCGGAAGGGACCATGTCATCGCCTTCGACATGGGCGGAACCTCCACCGACGTCTGTCGCATCCAGGATGGTCGGCCGGAAATCTCCTATGAGCGGGAGATCGCAGGGTTCCCGTGCCGGATGCCATCAGCGGCAATCCACACCGTGGGTGCTGGTGGCGGCAGTGTCGCCTGGGTCGATTCGGGAGGGTCGCTCCGCGTCGGTCCGAGAAGCGCCGGTGCCGAACCGGGTCCGGCGTGTTACGGGCGGGGAGGGACAGAGGTGACCGTGACCGACGCGAATGTCGTGCTCGGCCGGATCGCCGGCGATGCCTCGCTCGGGGGGCGGCTCTCGATCCAGAGCGCCGGGGCGATCGACGCACTGGGCGTGCTCGGCACACAGGCAGGACTGACCGCCGAAGCGGCCGCCCTTGGCGTTGTGCGTGTCGTCGAGGAAGTCATGGCCGGAGCGATCAGGACCGTCTCGATTGAGCAGGGCGCTGATCCGCGGGACGCCTGGCTCGTCGCGTTCGGAGGTGCCGGTGGCCTTCATGCAACGGCTCTGGCTCGTTCGCTCGATATGGCGGGTGTCATCGTCCCGCCATACGGCGGTGTGTTCTCCGCCGTAGGTCTGCTCCTCAGCCCGCCGAGGGTCGACCTGGCGAAGAGCATCCTGATCCGCGAATGCGAAAGCCCGGATCCCGCGTTCGCCCAGTTGTCGGAAGAGGCGCTGCTGCGATTGCCGACCGGCGAGGTCGAGACCCTCGCTGATGTCCGCTACTTCGGCCAGTCGCACGAGATCACCGTTCCGTACACCGTCGGAGACGGGTGGGAGGCGCTTGGCCGCCGCTTCCATGACCTACACCGGGAACGCAACGGGTTCGATCGCCCCGGTGATCCCATCGAGATTGTCACCGTGCGTTCCACCGTCACCGGCCGGGCGCACATCACCGCCCAGGACGCCTTCGGGTGGGATGTCGTCGAAAAACCAGCACTCGGGACTCGGACTGTGATCACGACTTCTGGCACGACTGAGGCAACGGTCTGGTCGCGAACCGGCCTCGGTGTCGGCGCTGTCGTCGATGGACCCGCCATCATCGAGGAGCGCGAGGCAACCACCTGGATCGGGCCCGGGGAGCGAGCTGAGGTCACCCACACCGGTGCGCTGGAGGTGACGTGGTGACGGTCGACCCGATCACGCTCGAAGTCGCACGCAACCGCTTGGAGGCGATCGCCGACGACATGGGGATCGTTCTGCGGCGGACGTCCTACTCCCCGAACATCAAGGAACGCGCCGACTGTTCTGCCGCCCTGTTCAACCCGGCCGGCGAGATGCTCGCTCAGGCGGAGCACATCCCGGTCCACCTCGGATCCATGCCGGCGTCGGTCGCGGCAGTCCTCGATCGATTCGGAACAGACGCGGAACCCGGTACGCAGTTCGCGGTCAACGATCCGTACGCCGGGGGGACCCACCTCAACGACCTCACGCTCGTTCGCCCCGTCTTCGTGAACGGGCGTTTGGTTGCGTGGGTGGCCAATCGTGCCCACCATGCCGATGTCGGCGGTGAGGCACCCGGTTCGATGCCGGCACACGCCACCCGGGTCGACCAAGAGGGTCACGTCGTGTCACCGATGGTGGCCGTGCAACGAGGCGACTGGATCGCGGACTTCATCGAACCGTTCCTGGCGGCGACGCGAACGCCGGCCGAGCGGATCGGAGACCTATCGGCCCAGATGGGAGCGAACGAAGCGGGAGCGCAACGTATCGAGCGCTTGGTCACTTCTGAGGGCATCGGCCGCTGGCATGAGGTGACGTCTGCCCTCCTTGCTTACGGCGAACGTAGGACCTCGGCTGCCATCGGGGCGCTGCCGGACGGTGTCTATCGGTTCACCGACTACCTCGAATGGGGTGATGATGATCTGCCCATCACGGTTGGTGTCACGGTCGACGGCGAGGTGCTCAACGCCGACTTCACAGGGACGACGCCGCAGATCGCCGGGAACATCAACGCTGTGCAGGCGGTCACCCGCTCCTGCCTCTACTACGCGGTCCGGGTCGCGACCGACCCGACGATCCCTGCGAATGGTGGGTGCTACCGCCCGATGACGCTCACGACCCAGCCGGGAACGATCGTCGACGCCGCACGTCCGGTCGCCGTCGCAGCGGGCAACGTCGAGACCAGCCAGCGGATCGCCGACACCCTGCTTGGCGCACTCGCGCAAGCCGCTCCCGACCGCGTTCCGGCTGCTGGCCAGGGCACGATGAACAACGTGCTGATCGGCAATGACCAATTCGCCTACTACGAGACGGTCGGCGGCGGTCAGGGCGGGCGGCGGGGCCGGGCCGGGCAGTCCGGCATCCACACCGGCATGACCAACACCAAGAACACCCCCGTCGAGTCGCTCGAAGCCCACTATCCGTTCCGCATCGTGACCTACCGGATGCGCTCCGGATCCGGCGGTCGGGGAACGTACCCAGGCGGCGAAGGGATCGAGCGCGAGATCGAGTTCCTCAGCGACGCCACCGTGTCGCTGATGGGAGAGCGACGACGGCTTCAGCCATGGGGTCTGCAGGGTGGCGAACCCGGGGCATCCGGCGAGGACTGGCTGATCAGGAACGGCATCCCCGAAAGGCTTCCCGGCAAGTGCACCGTCGCGGTCGAAGCCGGTGACCGGTTGCGGGTGCTCACGCCCGGCGGCGGGGGTTGGGGCACCGCTTGACTGATAGGCCGCCAGTCAGACGACCACGACGTGAACCGCTCGCGGCCCATGGACGCCCAGGTTGAGTTGCTGCTCGATGTCGGCGGTCCGGCTGGGGCCGGTCACGTACACGACGTTGGCCACTTCGGCCAGATCGGCGTCACCATCGGACATCCAGTCCATCTGAGAGCGGAAGATCCGATCGACCGGCAGCAGTGCGATGTGGACGAGTGGGATGAGCGACGCCATGCGGGGCCGGCCGGACCCCGACCGAATCACGATCGACCCCGACTCGGCGAACGCCGCCTCCGCGCCCGTGAGGCCAAAACGAACATCGAAGTAGGTGCTCTGGTGTGCGCCGCGACCTTCGTTGTTTCGCGGCACCGTCGAATCGACCAGCCCACAACCGGCAGCGACCAGTCGCTCGGCGGCTCCCGGGGTCGGGAGGGAAGCATCGTCCCAAGCGATGAGACGTCCCGGGCCATGGAGCGCCACGATCTCGTCGAGCGCCGCGAGGCCCCCGGTGGTGTGGACCGTGCCGTCAACCGTTTCGAGGGAGGCGGTGAACCGCTCGAGCAGGTCTGCCTGCGAGTGGCCGGGGACGGCGCTCCCTCCGATCAGGGGGCCCGGTACTGGGACGGTTCCGGTTCCGAGCGAAGAACGCACGGCGCTGAGGAATGCCTCACGATCCATTGCGTTGCCTCCACCACTTCCGGAACGACATCGGCGCCGGGGCCGGCAGGTCTCGACCCGACGTCCACGCACCACCGGGGCCGGGGAGTCGCGATAGCCAACCGTTCCCGGAGACTCGCCCACCGACCGAGGCGGCACTGATGGCCGACTTCCAGGCCGTGGGTTTCGTGGCCGCGAGTCGGTACGCCGACATGGCCGGGTTCAACCAGCCGAAACCGCCGCCCTCCTCGACGACCCGGTTCCGCGTCTCGACGAGCATCCCGGGAAGGTCGATCCTGGGCGGGCAGACTTCGAGGCATGCACCGCAGAGCGTGCAGGCGTACGGCAGTTCCTCCCGGCCTTCGAGGCCGAACAGCGCCGGGGACAGAACCGAACCGAGTGGTCCTGAGTAGACATCGCCCCAGGCATGGCCTCCGACGCTCCGATACACGGGGCAGATATTGAGGCACGCACCGCATCGGATGCACGCGAGGACTTCTGCCACCTCGGAGCCGAGCACGTCCGACCGCCCGTTGTCGAGGATCACCACGTGCAGTTCGTCTGGACCATCCGGGTCGTCGGGACGACGGGGACCGGTGACGATGTTGGTGTAGGTCGTCAGCGACTGTCCGGTGGCCGACCGGCCGAGCACCTCGAGCATCACCCCGAGATCCTTGGGTGTCGGCACGATTCGTTCCATCCCCATGACGGCGATGTGGACGCGGGGCGCTGTCGTCGAAAGACGGCCGTTCCCTTCGTTGGTGACGATGGCGACGGAACCGGTCGATGCGACGGCGAAGTTCACGCCTGAGATCCCGATGTCTGCTCGGAGGAACCGCTCGCGGAGGTAGGACCGGGCGATCTGATTCAACTCGGTCGGTACGTCGGTGTAGTCGACACCGAGTTCGGCAGCGAAGAGGTGCCCGACTTCCTGGCGCGTTGTGTGGAGAACCGGTGCCACGATATGCGACGGGCGGTCGTCGGCCAACTGAACGATGAACTCCCCGAGATCGGTCTCCACGACCGTTCGACCATCGCGTTCCAGCGCACTGTTGACGTCGATCTCCTCGGTCACCATCGACTTCGACTTGACGATCAGGTCTGCGTCCGAGTCGGCCGCGACGTTCCGGATGTAGTCGTTGGCCTCGGTTGCCGTTGCGGCGAAGAACACGTGGCCACCGACGGTCTCGACAGCGTCGGCGAACTGATCGAGGTATCGGTCGAGGTGCGTCAGGGCGTGCAGTCGGATCGTTCGCGCCCGGTCCCTCATGATGTCCATGGCCGGATAGGTGGCGACGGCAGCCGCGCGCTTCGTGGTGAGGAGGCGTGCGCCGGCGGCAACGGCGGCCGCCTTCGGGGTGCTGACATCGTTGTTGGCGCGTTCGAGGAAGGTCGCCGGCTGATCGCTCACGTGCCGTCCTCCGGTGCGATGACTTCGGCGATATGCCGGATCTCGATCTCCGATCCGCGGCGCCGCAGTCCACCGGACAAGTGCATCAGACAAGACATGTCGTAGCCGACGAGGGTGTCCGCTCCGGTCGCCGTGACGTTGTCGAGCTTCACATCCATGATCGAGGTCGAGACCTCGGGCATCTCGAGGGCGAAGAGACCGCCGAACCCGCAGCACTCATCGGCACCGGCCAGGTCACAGCGCTCGATGCCGGCCTCATCGAGGACCGCCTCGCCGTAGCCGCCCAGGCCGAGGTGGCGGAGACCATGGCAGGAGGGATGGAACGTTGCAGTGCCGGTCGTGGCCGATTCGATCCCGTCGAGGCCGATCTCGTCGACGAGGAACTGCGTGAACTCGTGAACCCGCGATGCGACACGCCGGCCAACCGCAAGCAGTTCGGGGCTGTCGGCGAAGAGCTCCTCGTAGTGGTCGATGATCATCGCTGTGCACGAACCAGATGGCACCACGATCGGGCCGTTTGTTGCATCGAGGACGCGCACGGTGTGCTCAGCCACCGACGTCGCCTCGGCACGATGACCGGTGTTGAACGCTGGCTGCCCACAGCAGGTCTGATCCTCCGGGAATTCGACGGTGAAGCCATGCCCCTCGAGCACCCGAATGACAGCCCGGCCGACGGCGGGGTAGAACACATCGACGATGCACGTGACGAAAAGCTGGACGGGTCCACGGTCCGTTGTGTCGCTCATGTCCGGTCGTCCGGGGGATGTGCTGGCGATGCGGTGCTCCATGCGGATCCTCCACGATAGAGCACGGGGCCGGGGTCGATCGGATCGCCGGCGGGTGCCGCTACCGGCCCCCGAACCGGCCCCGGTCACTACGCTGCCGCTATGGACGTGCCTGCCCAACTGGTCGAACTACTCGGTGCCTCGCATGTCCACACCCACCCGATCGACCGTCTGATCTACGCGAAGGATTCAGGTGTGACGGCGGGCGATCCGGCCATCGTGGTGCTCCCCGAGTCGACTGAAGAAGTGGCAGCAGTCGTCCGGGTCGCAGCCGGCGCCGGCATGCCGGTTGTCGCTCGCGGTGCCGGAACCGGTCTCGCCGGGGGAGCCGTCCCTTGTCCCGGTTCGGTCCTCGTTGTGCTCACACGGATGAATGAGATCTTCGAGATCGACGAGGTCGGGCGTACCGCCTGGGTTGGTCCCGGATTGATCAACCTCGACCTCTCCAACGCGCTCACGGAACGGGGCCTTCATTTCGCCCCCGACCCCGCGTCCCAGCAGGCGTCGACGGTCGGAGGAAACACGGCGACCAACGCCGGTGGTCCGCATTGTCTCGCGGAGGGTTCGACGATCGCTCACGTGCTCGGGGTCGAACTCGTAACAGCCGAGGGCGATGTCGTGATGCTCGGAGGGGCCGCACCGGATCTGCCGGGCTACGACCTGCGCGGCCTCATTGTCGGTTCCGAGGGCACCCTCGGCATCGCCACGCGCGTCCTCGTCCGCCTCACCGAGAACTCGCCCGCCGTTGCGACGATGCTCATCTCGTTCGATGACATCAACGACGCCGCACGAACCGTGTCGGAGATTATCGGGAGCGGCCTCGTCCCGGCAGCCCTGGAGATGATGGACCGTGGCATGATCGAGGCGATCGAGAACTTCGTGAATGCCGGACTCCCCGTCGGCGCTGACGCCGTTCTGCTCGCTGAGGTCGTCGGCCACCCCAAGGGCATTGCGGCCGAGGTCGATCTCATCCAGGACATTGCCGAACGGAACCGAGCCCGTGAGATCCGCACCGCGTCGGATGACGACGAGCGGGCGCTGCTGTGGAAGGGCCGCAAGTCGGCGTTCGGCGCGATCGCTCAAGCGGCCCCCGACTACTACCTCAACGACACGGTTGTGCCACGGACTCGGTTCGTCGAGGTGCTCGACGAGATCTACACCATCGCCGACACCTACGGCCTTCGACTTATGAACGTGTTCCATGCCGGCGACGGGAACCTGCACCCCCTCGTGTCCTATGACGCCGCAGAGCCGGGCATGGCCGAGAAGGTGATCGAGGCCGCTCACGAGATGGTGCGGATCTCGGTTGCCGCCGGCGGCACCCTCAGCGGGGAGCACGGCATCGGCCTGGAGAAGCGGGATCTGATGTCCCAGGTGTTCAACGCCGACGATCTCGACGCCCAGGCCAGGGTGCGGGACGCGTTCGATCCCGACCGACTGATGAACCCGGGCAAGGTGTTGCCCGGCGGATCCCGATGCTTCGATCGGCCGGCCGGATGACGAGTCTACGCGGCGTCACCCTTCGGCTCCTCGAGCGACTCAGGGACGAATCGGTGGACATCGATGCCGCCCACGTTGTGGCGCCGTCCTCACTCGATGAGGCGGCAGCGATCCTGGCCGCGGCCGCCGAAGCCGGGATGTCGACCGCCTTTCGGGGGAGCGGAACGCACCGGGGATATGGGAACCCGGTCTCCGCCGACCTGGTCATCACCACAACCCGTCTCGATGCGATCGTCGACTGGCAGCCGGACGATCTCACGCTGGTTGTCCAGGCCGGCGTGCCGATCGATGTCCTCGAAGCCGAGATCGCAACCCGTCGCCAGACCGCCGTGCTGCCCGAGACGATGCCGGGTTCCACCGTCGGTGGTGCCATAGCGATTGGCCTCTCCGGCTACCGACGACTGCGGTATGGACCCACCCGTGACCGGGTGCTGCAGGTCAGGGTGGCGACTGGCTACGGCAAGATCGTCACCGGAGGGAGTCCCGTCGTCAAGTCTTCGACCGGGTACGGCCTGACGCGACTCGCCACTGGCTCGCTCGGCAGCCTTGGTCTGATCGGCGAGGTGACGTTGAAGCTCTGGTCGCAGCCGCTCTCGGTTGCGACCGTCGAGGTGGATGATGCTGGAACGGCGCTCGGGACGTTGTATCGGCCACTCGCCGTCCTTGAGACATCAGAGGGATCGTTCGCCTACCTCGGCGGTGCAGGGAACCAGGTCGCTGCCCAGGCTCGGCAACTCGGCGTTGTTCACCGACGCGGTCTTGTCTGGCCGGAACCGATCTCCGAACCGATCCGGGTCGAGTTCCGGATTCCGGCGGCGCACCTGTCGACTGCGGTCGGGATGGTGCGCGACCTTGGGGCGTCGAGATGGATCGCCGAGCACGGCGTCGGGATCGTGTCCGCGGGGTTTGCAGTCGTCGATGCCGGTGAGTTGGCCGAGGCGCGTGCCTGGGCCGAGTCGGTTGCGGGAGCCGTGGTCGTGGTGGCGGGGTCCGACGATGACCTCGCCGCGTGGGGTTCGCCGCCGCCGTCGCTCGACATCCAACGACGTATCAAGGCTGCGTTCGACCCGGCCGGGATCTGCAACCGCTCCATCCTCCCCGGGAATCTCTGATGACCTGGGTCACCGATTGGGCTCCGACGGGCGACGAACTCAGCGCCTGCATCGACTGCGGACTGTGCCTCCCGGCCTGTCCCACGTTCCGGCTCACCGGAGACGAGTCGGCCTCCCCGCGAGGACGCATCGCGGCAATGCGCGCCGTCGACCGTGGCCTGGCACCGATCGATGCACGTTTTGGAGAGATCATGGACCTGTGCCTCCAGTGCCGGGCCTGTGAGACGGCATGTCCGTCCCTCGTGCCGTTCGGCAGGCTCATGGAGGGAGCACGGGGCGAAGCCGCTGCTGCCGAACCCGACACCGTCACCATTGGGAAGCGTCTGGTCTTCGGCAAGGCGATCGGGAATCGCCCGCTGCTCGCGTTTGCTTCGTTGGGGATCGCGCTGGCGCAGCGCTCGGGACTCGGCAGATGGATGCCTGGGATGATCGGGAAGACGGAGGCACTCCGGACGGTGCCGCTCCCGGTCCCGACGACCGCAGGGCGTGAGTGGTTCCCGGACGGCGAACCGATCGGGACCGTGGCATTCCTCTCCGGCTGCGTGATGGATGCCTGGTACTCCGACACTCACGTCGCCGTGATCCAGGTCTTGCGCACGGCCGGCTATCGCGTTGTCGCGCCTTCCCTCCAGACGTGCTGCGGGGCGCTCGCTGCTCACGAGGGTGCTTCGTATGACGCTGCGGCGATGGCAGCCAAGAATGTGGCAGCGTTCGCCGGGTACGACCGGATCGTGGTCGACTCCGCCGGGTGCAGCGCGCACATGAAGGGTTACGGCCACTGGACCGACGGCGGTGCAGATCTCGCCGACCGGATCGTCGATGCCACCGAGTTCGTCGCCTCCCTGATCGCGGAAGGGGAGTTGCCGGTGGTCGAAGGGGAGCAGCCGATTGCGGTCCAGGACCCATGTCACCTCGGGCACGCGCAACGGATCGTCGTCGAACCCCGGATGATTTTGCGGGCCGCCGGGTATGAGCCGATCGAGATTGACCCGGAAGGCATGTGTTGCGGAGCAGCGGGCGCCTACCAACTCTCCCATCCTGAGGTGTCTCGTGAACTCGGCCTCATCAAGGCCGGGGAGATTGCCGCTACCGGTCTTACCCAGGTCGCCTCTGCCAACCCCGGCTGCGAGATGCAGTTGAAGACCTACCTCGGCGATGAGTACGACGTGAAGCACCCCATAGAGCTGTACTGGAAAGCGATCCAGAAGACCGCACCCAGCGGGTGACTGGCGACTTACCTTCACACCTCTCGGGCGTAGATGTGCAGTACCGATGTCTCGAAACCGAGGCGGCGGGCGGCTTGGACCATCCAGTCGACAGCCGGGACCCAGATCGAGATCGATTCGGAACCCGAGCCGATCGCCAAGTCGACGAGGGAGCGGATCAGGTCGCTGGCGTCTTCTTCTCTGGTCTCGAGCCACGCCACTTCGAATCGCGCTTCGGAAGCCGGTGCTGCGAGCGCCCAGCCTGCACCGATCTCCCAGAACGCGCTCGCCTTGGCGGCGGTCTCGAGGTCGGCAAGCGTGAGGCGACGGAATGTCCAGCCGATGCCGATGAGGCCGCGCGATGCCCGACCCAATTCACCGACCGACCAGGATGCATAGGCCGGTTGCGCTTCGGAGGATCCGGCCGGACGGGACCTGAGCTTCGATGGGAGACGCCGACCGCCATTTCCCGAGGGCGACGGCGAGGCATCTCCGACGGGCTTCGTACACCGCACGACGGACGCGATTCTGCGCGGCCCGGTCTTCTCGATGTGGCGGATCGCAACCTCGTTCCAGTCCTCAACGAGTAGCCGTCCGACGACGGCGCCACGCTCCCGGGCCCATGACCGCAACTCGTTCGAGACCTTGGCGGCGATCCCGCGTCCGCGATACTCGGGACTGACCCGCGCCGCCGAGTACCAGGCCTCCTTCGGTGAGAGCATGCGGACCGCCCCGATAGCGATGGGACGATTGTCTTCACTTTCGGCGACCGCGACGAACGTGTCCTCCCGTTCGAGCCACTCGTCGAAGACGTCGGCGATGTAGTCGCCCCAGTCGAACGTATCCCGGGTGAATTCGACGATCGTTTCGCGGTCACTCGGCAGGGCTGGGCGGACGAAGATCTCGGAAGTCATGCGCTCAGAATACGGCACGTCGGCGCCGCGGCCGTTGCGCGGTCGGACCGTCGAAACGGGCTCGATCCACGAGTCCGGTCGGGCCGATCCGGGAGGGGTCTGTCCTCGTCACCGATGCGCGCTTGGACGTGACGAGCACGATCGTGCGCACCGGGTATTCCTCCGGCCTTGTCAGAGCAGCGGTGGCTGAGGGATACGCCTGGCTGGCGGGTCTCATCGAGTTGCGCGACGTGACCTACGTCGGTCGGCCAACAAGCCACTGGCCGATGTGGTCACGCCCCGAGGATCTCGCCTCGCTCATCGGCGACCTCACTCGCTCCGTGGCCACCGCCTAATCCGGCGAAGCCTCAGTGTCGCCTTTCAATCCAGAAGACCAGCGGCTCCGCGGACCTAGCGATCGGGTGTGTTTCCGCCGTCAGTCGTCGACGGCACTGATACGCTCGTGGCGGAGGAGCATGCGATGAAGGTCGTTGATCTCTCAGCAGAGTACGAGGACTCGTACGTCCGCTGTCTCGAAGACTGGTCCGGCGAGATGGACGAGGCGGGCGACCACAAATCACGTTGGTATCGGACGATGCGCGAGCGCGGACTCCGGGTCAAGCTCGCGATCGACGACGACCGGCCGGTCGGGATGATCCAGTACGTGCCGATCGAACACTCCATGGCGGTCGGCTCGGACCTCTTCATGATCCTGTGCATCTGGGTGCACGGGTACAAGCAGGGGGTCGGCGACCATCAAGGTCACGGCATCGGCACAGCACTCCTCTCAGCCGCCGAACGCGACGCCGAAGCTCTCGGGGCGAAGGGGATGGTCGCATGGGGAGTGGCGCTTCCGTGGTGGATGAAGGCCCGCTGGTTCAAGAAACACGGGTATCAGACAGCTGATCGCAGCGGAATACAGAAGCTGCTGTGGAAGCCGTTCACGTCGGACGCGTCTCCCCCGCGATGGATCGAACCGGGACCGAAGCCGCAACCGATCGAAGGCCAGGTCACCGTCACCGGCTATATCAGCGGGTGGTGTCCTGCGCAGAACCTGGTCTACGAACGGGCGCGACGAGCCGCGGCCGAACTCGGAGACAACGTCGTGTTCGAGAGTTTCGACACGAGCGAACAGGCAGACATGATTGCGTGTGGTCAGAGCGACTGTGTCTACCTCGACGGGAAGTCCCTACAGAAGGGCCCGCCGCCGTCCTACGCCCGCATCCGCAAGAAGATCGAACGACGCGTGAAGCGGTTGTAGGACGACCTCGCCAGCAGCCAGCAGCCAGTTCGATTCCTTCCCACAATTCCTTCCCACAATTCCTTCCCGTCAGGGGAGGAGTCGATTCGGCTGCTCGGCTCCGTGGTCTATGCGATTCGCCAGGTGGTGCGGTGGGGTGGGGCGTGGATTCGGGGTCGGGTGAGGCGTCTCCTCTGGGGTGGGGAGCCCGGGTCGATGGTGAAGCCGTGGCCGTGGATCACGACATGGTGGTGGAACCAGCAGACGGTCGACAGGTTCTCGGCGTCGGTTCGTCCGCCCTCAGACCATGGGGTGGTGTGATGCACCTGGAGGCGGTAGCGGGAGACGCAGCCCGAGATGGTGCAGACCCCGCCGTCACGATGCAGGATGAACCTTCGGAGTCTCGGCGGGATGACTCTGGTGCGTCGACCCGACGGCGAGCGGTGTCCCGTCCGAGGTGCGGGCGGTGACCTCAACCACACCGTCACACAGGATTGCTTGGAGCGTGTTCAGCCCGACCTGCGGGCCGCCTCAACCGTGATACCGGTCTCGGCGTTGGTGGCTGCCGCTTCGGTGGCGTCGACAAAGACTGACACCATCGGAGCCGTGACTGTCGACGGCGGCTTCCGTTGTCGCCGGTGATCGAGTCTTGGCTGATCGCCCACAACGCATCCGCGTTCCTCGTGGTGCGGGACGGGTTCACGGTCGGTCCGTACGGGAAGCTGTCGGCTCTCGCTTCGAGGGCGGCCACGACGGTGCGTCCGGCGTAGCCGGGGAGGCGACCCGACAGGGTCCACGCTGATTCGTCGAGGTTCGGCTGGATCGCGACGTAGCGCTGTTCGAACGACATCTCCTCATCGATCGGCGCCAAACGCCGCCGCCGTGCCGTACGGATGCGGATCCCGGCAATATCGAACCCGGCCGTCTCACCCAGAATGTCACACGAGTCGTCACGTCGCGCAAACCGGCAGACCGCAACGGCCCGATCAAACCCGATCACACCAGAAGCGACGGCTTCGATCAACGTCGGGGAGGTCTTCGAGACGCCACGCCGTTGCACACCAGCATCCCGGCCGTCTCCGGGGCCACGTCCATCCGACCCGCCGCCCACTCCTTCAACGACCGATGCCCGTCCCGCACAGCGACCTGACGCCGGTCGAGTTCCCGCAACAGCGACATCTGTGCGGCTCGGGACCGGGCGATGATCGCCTCGTGGTCGAGGAACTGTTCCTCGATCGTTGCGGTGGAGAGATCGTGATGTCCCATACCCGCAACCTACCTGCCGGGTGTGACAGAAACCGGGGCCGAGAAACAAGAATCTCGAAGAATTCTGAGATCTCTGGCCGCCGCTCGACGCCGGCGAGAGACCCCCTCCGTCAGCGCCTCGGAGGCGCTGCCACCTCCCCCTGAAGGGGAGGAATCGAAGAGGGCGCTGCCACCTCCCCCTGAAGGGGACGAAACGAAGAGGGCGCTGCCACCTCCCCCTGGAAGGGGAGGAATCGAAGAGGGCGCTGCCACCTCCCCCTGAAGGGGAGGAAACGATCTGGCCTCCGGCGACCTGATCAGAACGCGGCGAGGGATCTTGCTTGTTCGACGATGCCTGCGACGTTCGGGATGATCTGGTCTTCGAGGGAGGCGGCGTAGGGGAAGGTTGGAACGTCCGGAGACGCGTAGCGGCGGACCGGGGCGTCGAGCCAATCGAATGCCTTCTCGGAGATCTGGGCGGAGACCTCGGCCCCGTAGCCGAGGAACTCGTTGTCTTCGTAGACGATCAGCACCTTGCTGGTGCGCTTGACCGCTGCCTCAACGGTCGGCCAGTCGAGCGGACGGAGGGAGCGGAGGTCGACGACCGTCGCATCGATGCCCTCGGCGCGCAGGATATCGGCAGCTTCGACGGAGAAGTGAGCCATCGATCCGTACGAGATGATCGTCAGATCGTTCCCGGTGCGGCGCAGGGCTGCCTTGCCGATCGGGACTCGATGGTCGCCCTCGGGCATGGGTCCGACTGCCAGGCGGTACAGCTTCTTCGGCTCGAGGAACATCACCGGATCGGGGTCGTCGATGGCCGACAGCAGCAGGCCCTTCGTATCCGCCGGTGTTGAGGGCGTGACGATCTTGAGGCCGGGCACGTGTGCGTAGAACGCTTCGATCGACTGCGAGTGATAGAGCGCCCCGTGGATGCCTCCGCCGTATGGCGTTCGGATCACCATCGGGCAGGCCCATCGGCCGTTGGTCCGGTAGCGAATCCTGGCGACCTCGGAGACGATCTGGTCGAACGCCGGGTGGATGAAATCGGCGAACTGGATCTCCGCGATCGTCTTTGTGCCGGTAGCGGCGATGCCAACACCGAGACCGATGATCACCGACTCGGCGAGCGGCGCGTTGAACGAACGGTCGGCCCCGTAGGCGTCGGTGAGGCCGGCCGTTGCCTTGAATACGCCGCCCTTCGGGTCGGCGACGTCCTCGCCGAAGATGACGCTGTTCGGCTCTCGCCCCATGGCGTAGTGCAGTGTGCGGTTGACGGCGGTGATGAGGTTGACCTCTTCGCCGATCGGCGTTGGCTCAATGGTCTCGACCGGCACCGACGGGACAATTGGGTTTGCGTAGACGTTGCTGGTCGCGTCGGTCGGGTCGGCGGCGTCCTCCGCAGCAGCAGCCGCATTGTTGACGAGCGCCGTCACTTCGAATTCGAGTTTCGCCTCAGCGGCAGGGCTGAGGGCTCGCTGCTCGACGAGGTACTGTCGGAAGTTCGGGACCGGATCCTTCCTGCGCCAGAGTTCGACTTCTTCCCTGGTCCGATAGAGCTTGTCGTCGTCGTCCGACGTGTGGGCGTAGTAGCGGTAGGTCTTCGCCTCGATGAGCGTCGGACCGTCGCCTGCTCGGGCCCGCTCGACGGCTGCTGAGGCTGCGGCGTACATTGCAATGATGTTGTTGCCGTCGACGACGACGCCGTGCATGCCGTAGCCCTCGGCCCGGTCGGCGACCTGGCCTGCGACCTCTTCGTCCGCCGGCACGGAAATGGCGTAGAGGTTGTTCTGGATGAGGAAGACCACCGGGAGTTTGTGGATTCCGGCGAAGTTCATCGCCTCATGCCAGTCGCCCTCGGATGTCGAGCCTTCGCCGCCGGACACGTAGACGACCGAGTCGGTGCCCCGTCGCTTCAACTCGTACGCGATGCCGACGGCGTGCGGGTACTGCGTGGCAATCACCGAGGAGTGGGTGAAGAGGTTGAGGTCCGGTTCCGACCAGTGATTCGGCATCTGCCGGCCGCCGGACGACGGATCGTCAGCCTTGGCGAAGACGCCGAGGAACACGTCGAGGGGAGTGACCCCGAGGCCGATGTTGAACGCGATGTCGCGGTAGTAGGGCAGCGACCAATCCCTGGTCGGATCGAGGGCGGCTGCCATGCCGATCTGCGTCGCCTCGTGGCCCGAGACTGAGACAACGAACGGGACCCGCCCCTGCCGGTTGAGCGCCCACATCTTGTCGTCGAGGCGGCGCGAGATGAGCATCTTGCGGTAGAGGTCAACGAGGTCATCGTCGGTCAACCCGAGGTCCTTGTGGTTGAAGTCCAGGGTCACGGCACTCCTCTCACTTCTCGTCACACAGGTGTTGGAATCGGCGACTGCCCGCCTCCTCGATCCTGCGTGCTGCGAAGCGCAACCCGGCCACGTTCGGGTTCACGCCTTCGCTGTCGGCGGTTTCGAAGACGATCATCAGGTTGTCGTAGATGCGGTCGACCATCACGGCAGAACGCTCGGGCGAGTAGCCATCGGCCTCGACGGCAATGTTGATGACGCCACCGGCGTTCACGACGAAGTCGGGTGCGTAGAGGATCCCGCGATCGGTGATGGCGTCCATATCCCAGTCAACGGCGAGTTGGTTGTTGGCCGAACCTGCAATCGCAGCACACCGCAAGCGTGGGATGGTCTCCTCGTTGAGCGTCGCACCGAGAGCACAGGGAGAGAAGACGTCGCAGTCGACGTCGTAGATCTCGTCGAGCGCCACTGGCGCCGAGCCGTATGTCTCCGTGGCGAAATCGACGGCGGCGACGTTCGGGTCGGCGACGACGGTTTCGGCTCCAACCTCGGTGAGCCGTCGAACCAGGTCCATGCCGACCTTGCCGATGCCTTGAACAGCGACACGACGGCCTTCAAGATCGCTGGTCCCCCACAGACGCTCGGCGATGGCACGCAGGGCAGCCATCACTCCCCGCGCCGTGGCCGGGGACGGATCGCCCGATCCGCCAAGATCGAATGGCAGGCCAGAGACGTACGGAGTCTCCTCGGAGACGAGAACCATGTCCTCAACGGTGGTGCCGACATCCTCGGCCGTGACGTAGCGGCCGCCAAGCGTGTTGACCTCGCGCCCGTAGGCGCGGATCAGGTCCTTGCTCCACAGCGTCGCCGGGTCACCGATGATGACAGCCTTCCCGCCGCCGAAATCCAAGCCCGCCGCGGCCGACTTCAGCGTCATCCCCTTCGCAAGGCGGAGAACATCGAGGAGTGCGGCGTCTTCATCCGCATACGGATAGAAACGGGTCCCACCGAGGGCGGGACCGAGGGACGTGTCATGGATTGCGATGATCGTTCGGAGACCGCTTGCCAGGTCTGCACCGAACAGGATCTCTTCATGGGTTTCGGTGCCGATCGCTTCGAATACTCCCAACGGGGCTCCTTTCGATGCAAACGGGAGATGCCGCTGCCCGAGGTGCACAAGGGATTCTAGTTGGGCGGTTCCGGGTCCGTACCCGGACCTCTCCCGGTACCATCGCCCGATGATCAGCACCGCCTATCTCCGGGTCTACATCGAGGACGACGGCACCGCCACGGGGCGGCAAGCCGACGTGGCCATGCTCGACACTCCGATCCAATCCGACGGGCGATTCATCTGGAATGAGCCGATTCGCGAGGACGCATTCACGGCGGACTGGAATGGGTTGTCGTATGTGTGTCCCCGCAATGCGAGGCTGAGGATGATCGAAGGTGCGCTCGCCTTCTCTGCGACCTACCCGCGGATACCGTTGCTCGACGAGGACGAGCGGGAGTCGTTCAAGAGCGAACTCGCCAGCCTCCGTGCACAGGATCGTAGGAGCTACATCCTCACCTCACCGTGGCATGTTCCACTGCGATGGTTCGGCGCATTCAATCCCACCGAGCGAGAGCTGTTCGATCGGCCCGAAGGGCTCGGTATCCGGTACCGGACCGGGCTCGGTGAAGCCGTCGATCGGATCGACTGGGCGGTTCGCGTCCTCGACGGCGCCGGATTCTCGGATCCGGTTGTGGACCAGGTGCGCGACCTCGAGCGATGGCTTGCCGAGTACGACACCGGATCGATGGTCGAACTCGACTACGGCACCGTGGCATCGCACTTCCCTGACGGCGCGCTGACGTTCGACGAGTCGGCCCTCGATATACGCGAGAGTCTCGAAGCGCTCGAACGTGGCGACGGAGAAGCCTCTCGCGCCGCATACACCCGCGTGGCGACCCGCTGGGCGAGTCGCCAGGCGCTCACGTTCTCGAACTAGCCGGGCGGATGCGCAGGGTCGGTATCCTGTGGCCGCGCTCGAAAGGACAGCGATGACCAACGACTATCCCCCGGTACCCGATCCCGTCCCCTCCGACTCGCGTGGCTGGGCGGCAGCGGCCCACTTGGGCACGTTCCTCGTCGGCTTCATTGCTCCGCTTGTGATCTGGCTCATCAAACGTGACGAAGATGCGTTCGTGGAGTATCACGCCAGGGAGTCACTGAATTTCCAGTTCTCGCTGATGATCTACATGCTCGTGTCGGTCCTGGCGATCCTGATCCTCATCGGCATCGTGATGATCGCAGTCGTTGGCGTCTTCGCCTTCGTGGTGATCATCGTTGCCGGCGTCAAAGCGGCGGGCGGGGAGTTCTATCGGTATCCGTTGAGCATCCGGTTCATCAGCGGTCCGTGAAGCCCGACGCTGCCGGCTGGAAGCTCCTCCTTGGCTATGTCGCCTGGCTGTTTGCCGCGATCGCCATCGCTCTGATCCTCGCCCTGCTTGTCGGATCGATCGCCTCGCTCGTGGGAATCGATGGCCAGTCGACCGTTCATCAGCGTGTCGTCGAGGTGGCCGGTATCACCATCTTCCTGCTGCTGGCTGCTGCCCCGTTCATCATGCGAGTGAGGGCGAACCGGGCCGACCCCGACGTCAAAGCCTGACGATCACCGCTCCGAGTAGGCCGGTGATGACGGTCGCGCTATTCACCGACGCTGCCTGGCTTCCGCCCCACAGCACTTCGGGATTCACCGACTGCACCGGAAGGGTCATGTCGACCGATTGCTCCGAGCGACTGATGGCGACCAGGAGGCGATCCGAATCGTCCGACCGGATGTAGGCGAGGGCGTCGTCGCTCCGGGAGGCGATCTCGAGGCGACCCGACCGCAGGACCGGATGCGAACGACGCAGTGCAGCCAGCGATCGAACAAGATCGAGTTGAGTGGTGTCCCATGTCTCCGGCTGATGCCAGGGGAAGGCGCCTCGAGAAGCAGGCTCTTCACCGCCGGTCATGCCGACTTCGTCGCCGTAGTAGAGACCGGGGGACCCGGGAAGTGTCATCTGCAGGACGGTGGCGAGGTGGAGTCGCTCCGGACGGTCGCCTGCCTCATGGAGGAACCGGGCGGTGTCATGGCTGCCAAGGAGGTTCTGCGAAGCGGCGAGCGCGTCCGGGGCGTACGCCGCGGACATCCGGGCAATCCTATCGGCGAGCTCGAACCCGCTGCGTGTCTGCGTCGCGAAGAAGTCGAGGGCGAGTTGACGGAACGTGTAGTTCATCGTCGCGTCGAAAGCGTTCCCCTGGAGCCAGTCGGAGGCGTCGCCCATGATCTCGGCGATGAGGTAGGCGTCAGGGTTCTCGGCCTTGACCGCTGCTCGGAACTCAGGCCAGAAGTCGAAGTCGACGTAGCGGGCCACGTCCATGCGCCACCCATCGATGTTGTACTCCCGGACCCAGTGGCGGGCAACGTCAAGGAAGTAGGAGCGTGCCTCCGGATTTGCCAGATTGATGCGAGGCAACGACGGCACCCCGTACCAGGCCTCATAGCTGACGTCCACGGCCGGGCCGTCATCGGATGCGATCTGGACGGGGATCCCGGACTTCGGAGCGAACCGCTGGAGATACGCGAGGTATTGATCAGGGGACCGGAACGCTTCGGCGGCGAACTGGTCGGGTCGGACGACGACGCTCGGCGGCCAGTTCGCGACATTGAACCAGTCGGCGTACTCGGAACCCGGCCCATTCTCTATGAGATCCGCGAACGCGAAGAACTTCGGATGGCAGTGGTTGAACGAGGCGTCCACGATGACCCGGATACCACGAGAGTGGAGCGTGTCGATGAGGGATCGAAGTGCTTCATTGCCCCCGAGCGCAGGGTCAACGGAGTAGTAGTCGATGGCGTCGTAGCGGTGCGTGGACGGAGACTCGAAGATCGGATTCAAATAGACACAGTCGACACCAAGCGCTACGAGGTGATCGACCCGGTTGGAGATGCCGGCGAGATCCCCGCCCTGGAAGTCGAGCCAGTCGGGCTCGGATCCCCACGACGCAACGGGGTCCGGGTTGAGTGACGGGTCACCGTTCTCGAACCGCTCGGGGAAGATCTGATACATGACCATGCCGCGAGACCACGATGGAACGACGACGTTCCGGATGGTGGCGCGGTCGATTGTCCATCGATCGAGGCGTTCCACGGCGTTGCCGATGCCGGCAGGCACGCGATAGACCGGGCGCCCGTCGGTTGTCTCGAGTGCGAACGTGTACTGCGTCCCGTCGTCGACCTCCAGCGTCGTCTCCCACACCTGGATCGTTCGCTCATCGAACACGAGGTTCATGGCGTGGCCGACGCCATCATCGGCAACCACGGCAGCGTTGGCGAACGAAGGCTCGGTCACGATACGGAACCGGATTCGGCCGTCGGATTCGACCGACAGATGGGCAGCATCCGCCGGGTCGAAACGCACATCCCATGGGTTGAGATCTCCCGGGACGCCGTGGAACAGTTGATCGGCGAAGTACGGCATCGCTCCATTCTGCCAGGGCTCTTCAATCTGGGGGCCTGCCCCGGATTGCCTCACGCCAGGCGCCTACGATATTGCGATGCCCGACAGTGAACTCCCCGGAATCGCCAACGCCGTGTGGCGTCCGCTCTCGGCCGACGATGCCGAGGCAATGTCAGCCCTCCAGCAAGCCTGTTTCGCCGAGGATGGTGGGTATCGAATCACCGCGGTCGAGATGCGCGAAGAGTTCGATCGGTTCGGCGATGATGCTCCGACCTGTTCGGTCGGGGCATTCACCCCCGACGGACGATTGCTGGCATTGGGATGGGCACAGGTCCCCGACAGTGGCGTGACGGAGCATCGAGGCTTCATCTGGATCGAGGTCGATCCCGAGTGTCGGGGCCCGGTCGAGGACGGCCTCCTTTCGTGGGTTGAGCATGCGGGCGGTCGTCGACTCGCGCTGTTCGACGACGGGATCCCCACGGCGATGTACCGATATGAGGTCTACGACTGGATGACCGACACGATCGCCCTCATGGAACGCCACGACTACGAGGTCGTCCGGTACTTCACCGAGAACATCCGCGATCTCTCCTTGCCAATCGAGGATCGCCCCCTCCCAGAGGGCCTGGTTGCTCGACCATGGTCAGTGCATGCCGAGGCCGACGCCTTGGCCGTTCACAATGCTGCGTTCGCGGACCACTGGGGCTCGCAGCCGATCGAAGCCGACACATGGAGGTCATACAACGCCGGCGAGTTCTTCGAAGCGGCCACGTCATGGGTCGCGTACGAAGGATCGATGCCGGTGGCCTACGTCAAGTCGGCGAAGTACCCGCACGACTTCGCGGACCGTGGTCGTACCGAGTCGTGGATCGAGGGTGTCGGGACGCTGCGAAGTCACCGCGGCAAAGGGATCGCATCGGCGCTTATCACCATGGCGTTGGTCGGATTCCGCGATGACGGAATGGAGTACGCCTGTCTCGGCGTGGACTCCGAGAACCCGACTGGAGCAAACCAGATCTATGAGCGGCTCGGTTTCGCACCCGAGAAGCGCACGATGGCGTTCAGGAAGCCGATGGGGACGAGTTCTGGGGTTTGAGGCCGAACGCTCGGGTCTCCAATGCCGGTACCCTGTGGGACAGCGATTTTTCCGGGAGACCCAGTGGCTGAATACCCCAGTGAGTTCGAGTTCGACGTCCTTCTTCGTGACGGGCGAGCGATCCACCTTCGTCCCATCAAGCCGGAGGACGCCCCTCTTGAGCATGCTTTCTTCCAGAGGGTGGGCCCGGAGAGCGTCTACCGCCGGTTCTTCCAGGTCAAGACCGATCTGACGCCGGACGAATTGCGGCACTTCACCAATGTCGACTACGTCGATCGGATGGCCTTTGTGGCGATCCGCGATGATGAGATGGTCGCCGTCGGCCGCTACGACGTTCTCCTCGACAAGAGCGACGACGAGAACCGGGTTGCTGAGGTCGCGTTCCTCGTGCAGGACGACTTCCAGGGCCGGGGCATTGGCTCGCTGCTGCTCCAGCACCTCACGGTCTACGCACGGCTGCAAGGCATCACCGAGTTCGAGGCGTTCGTCCTCGACGAGAACCGCGGCATGATGCGCATCTTCCGCAACTCCGGCTACAAGCTCGTCCGCCAGTTGGGCGAAGGCGTATACCGCGTCGAATACCCGATTGAGTACTCCCTCGAGGCCCGCGAGGCCGAGTGGGAGCACGAGAAGCGTTCGGTCACGGCCTCCCTCATGCCGATTCTCGGTCCGAAGTCCATCGCCGTGATCGGAGCCAGCCGCAACGACCGTTCCATCGGTGGGCGCCTCTTCGGAAACCTCCTGGCCGGTGGGTTCACCGGTCCGGTGTTCCCGGTCAATCCAAACGCAGCGTTCGTGCACGCCGTCAAGGCTTACCCGTCGGTGCTCGACATCGAAGACTCTGTCGACCTGGCAATCATCACCGTGCCGGCACCGCTCGTCCTCAACGCCGTTGAGGAGTGCGGGCGCAAGGGCGTCCGCGGCGTCGTCATCATCACCGCCGGGTTTGGCGAGGTGAGCGACACTGGGGACAGCGCTGAGCGCGTACTTGTCCAGACGGCACGCCGTTACGGCATGCGTCTCATCGGTCCGAACTGCATGGGCATCCTCAACACGGACGACGCTGTGAGGCTTGATGGACAGTTCGGCCCCACGTTCCCGCCTCCGGGGAACGTCGCCATGGCGAGCCAGAGCGGTGCGCTTGGCCTCGCCATCTTGAAGCAGGCCACGCAGTTGAAGATCGGTCTGTCGTCTTTCGTCTCCCTGGGCAACCAGGCCGACATCAGCAACAACGACCTGATGCTGTACTGGGAAGACGATCCGATGACCGACGTGATCGTCATGTACACGGAGTCGTTCGGAAATCCGCGTCGCTTCGGTCGCATTGCCCGCCGCGTCGGACGCGACAAGCCGATCGTCGTCGTGAAGTCGGGCCGTTCGCGTTCCGGCGCCCGGGCTGCGAGCAGCCACACCGGTTCGATGGCCAGCCTCGATGTCGCGGTCGACGCCCTCTTCGAGCAGTCGGGGACGATCCGAACCGACACGATGGTCGAACTCTTCAATGTCACCTCGCTGCTTGCCAATCAGCCGCTGCCCACTGGACCGAAGGTTGCGGTGATGACGAACGCCGGCGGTCCCGCGATCCTCGCGGCCGATGCCCTCGAGGCGAACGGCCTCGAACTCCCGGAGTTCTCGGCTGAGCTTCAGGCGGCCCTCCGTGAGCACCTGCCGGCCGAAGCGGCTGTTCAGAATCCGGTGGACATGATCGCAGCCGCGCAGCCGGGGAACTACGCGCAGACGATCGAGACGATCCTCGAATACAAGGAAGTCGACGCCCTGATGGTGATCCAGATCCCTACCGGGCCCGACACGTGCGAGGATGTCGCGAGAGCTGTTCACGCTGCGGTAGCTGACGGCGACGGTTCAATCCCGGTGGTTGCCGTATTCATGGCCGCAGATCCGGCGTCGACTGATCCTCTCGCCACCGATGATCTGCGGATCCCGCTCTACGCCTACCCCGAATCGGCAGCCCGTGCTCTTGGTGCGGCCTATCAGTACACCGAGTGGCGTGACACGCCTCCCGGTGAGTACCCCAAGTTCGACGATATCGACCGGCCCACCGCCGAGCAGATCATCCGTCGTGCCGTCTCCCGTATGGGCTCCGACGGCGGATGGCTCGAGCCGGAGGAGATCGGAGACATCCTCTCGGCCTACGGGATCAGGAGCGCTCGCATGGCGGTCGCCGCCACAGAGGACGAAGCGGCAGCGATCGCAGCTGACTTCGGCGGTCCGGTTGCCATGAAGGTCATCGCCCCGTCGGTGCTTCACAAGAGCGATGTCGGTGGCGTTGCGCTCGACCTCTCGGGTGACGAAAAAGTCCGTGAGGCCTATCGCAGCGTGATGAGCGTGAGCGACGACTCCGAGGGTGTCCTTGTCCAGGACTTCGTGGGCGGTGGGCGCGAGGTGCTCGTCGGCATGGTCGAAGATCCGCTCTTCGGACCCCTGGTCGTGTTCGGCCTCGGCGGCGTCTACGTGGAACTGATGAAGGACGTGGCCTTCCGGATCAATCCGCTCACCGATCTCGACGTCGACTCGATGATCGCGGATGTGAAGACCGCCAGGCTGCTCGAGGGCTACCGCGGTTCAGAGCCCGGCGACATTCCGGCGCTCAGGGAGTTGCTGATGCGGCTCTCGGTGCTGATCGACCACATCCCGGAGATCGCCGAGATGGACCTGAACCCGGTCAAGGTTCTCGCACCAGGCGAAGGCGCAATCGTCGTCGACTCCCGGATCCGGGTCAGGAAGGTCGAGGGTGCCATGCTCCCGAGCCGGAAGGACGTCCCGGGGCGTCTGCTGTAGGGGAGTTGCCGTTGGCGGGATCGCCGCTGCTGCGTCCGCTGCTCGGACGGACCAGGGCAGCGTCCTGTTTCTGGAAACGACCGGTAGGTTCCGCTCCATGAACCGCAATGTCCTCATTGTTCTGATCCTGACGCTCGCCGTCGTGGCGGGTGCGTGTTCGGACGACAGCGTCCCGCCATCGGTTGCGAGCCTCGAGACCGAGGCGTCGACCACCGCGCCGGCCGAGATCGAGGCCGAACCGCTCGTCGACTCGGAAGCTGCCATGCTCGCCTTCACACAGTGCCTGCGTGATCAGGGCATCGATGTCGACGATCCGACGGTGGATGCCAACGGCAATGTGCAACTCGCCCCGATCACCATCGAAGTCGAGACATCTTCGGATGACCCGGAAGCGATGCCGGATCCGTCCGAGTTCGAAGCGCTCATCGGCTCGTGCGATGAGTACCTCGAGGGAATCGTCATGAATGCCGCACCGGTCGACACGACCGAGATGGAGGACTCGCTCCTGGCATATGCCGCTTGCATGCGTGACAACGGCGTCGACATGCCGGACCCCGACCTCTCATCAGGCATGATCGACTTGGGAGACGTCGGCGCAGCCGACTTCGAATCCGCCGACGCTGCCTGCAACCATCATCTGGCAACTCTCGGCATGAGCGAGATCGAAGCTCCGTAGCGAGTTGCTCGCTCGCCGTGATTTGCGGGTAGCGTTGCTGGATGCCCACCGATCTCACCCCGGAAGATGCAGAAGCGTTCTTGGCGGCCCATCCTCACTGGGTCCGAGCCGGCGAGTCGATCTCACGTACCTTTGTCTTCCGTGACTTCAACGAGGCGATGGGATTCGTCACGCGGGTGGCCGTAGCTTCGGAGGTGGCGGACCACCACCCAGACATCGACATCCGTTGGAACAAGGTGACCCTCCTCCTGACCACCCACGACCAAGCCGCCCTCACCAGCAAAGACCTGGCCCTGGCCGCGCAGTTCGACACATTCGCCGAAGCCTCTTGAATTCCTCCCTTTCAGGGGAAGGAATCGAGGAGGGGGGAAGGGACTTCGGAGCGAATCCGAGTCCTACTCCCTGCCAAACACCTCGCAGCCGCGTTGGATCCAGTTGAAGAACGCATCGCAGCTTCCGTCGATGGTGTACGTGACTCGCTCCACCTCGACAAACTGGAACGCGGTGCCGGTGAGTTGAGCGAGGAGGGCTTCGCTCCCACAGGTCGTGGAGGCGTTGTTCAGGTCGTTGCGGATGTCTTCGAAGTCGACGGTGAGGAGGTCACCGTCGAGCGTCGCAGATCGAACGGATCCGGCCGTGGCCTCTGAGAAGAAGGACGATGCTCCATCGGCTACCTCGTCGACCGTCGGCCCGGCGACGAGGAGGTCGAATGCAGCCTTCATCGGATCGGCATTCGCCGCAACGAGTCGGGGAACGGCCACCACCTCGGAGCAGTCGGATCCATCACCTGCCGAGAAGGCAAGGTGAACCGTGACCCCGTCTGGCAACTCAGTGCTGGTGGTTGTTGCCTGGGTGGACGGTGACGTCGATGCCGGGGGGTCGGCGATCGTGGACGCCGTGGTGGAGGACTCCGAGGTGGTGCCGCAGGCGTTGATCAAGAGACCGAGAGCCGCCATCGCTCCCGATGCAACGAAGAGCCGGCTTCGTCCGGTGACCATGTCCCTCTCAAGGTACACCCGGTTCCCCGACGGTGACGGATCAGGAGCGAGTTCGGGAAGCGATCGACTCCACGCCGGGTGGTTCAGGACCGAACGGTGAAGCTCGTCAGCGACTCGTCGGGCGTCACGGGCCGGACGCCAACGCCATCGACCCGTGCCGATCGCGGTCCTTCCTCCAGGAACGCCACGAACTCGTCGAGGACGGGTCCACGACCTTGAGCCCACGTCTCGACGGATCCGTCGGGTGCGTTTCGCACCCATCCGATGAGGCCCAACCTCCCGGCCATGCCCACCACGGAGTAGCGGTAGCCGACACCCTGAACCCGTCCGGTGATGGTCGCTGATATGGCCTTCGCTTCTGCCATGCCGTCATCGTCCCACATCGGGCGTTGTCACACTCGTGAAGATGGTACGGGCCCGTTTGGTGGATTTCTCCGTTTCTGTTACTGGGCTTAGGATTCTGGCGATTCTGCCGAAGGATGGGTATGGGGTTCTGGGTAGGGCACCGTGGGATTGCACGCTGGATTCTTGTCGCGAGCCTGGCAATCGGAGCGGGCGCGTGTGGATCGTCGGCATCGGATGAGGTGGATGCCGCTTCCGAGAACGGTGCCGAAGTTCTCGAGGATCGCGAACTCATCGACTGGGACGAGATGGCCGCCGCGTTCATGCCGGAGGTCACAGCGGAGGACATCCTGACGGTCGAGTCGGATTCCGGGACCTCCTATGTCTACTCGTTCCCGGTCCAGCAACTGGCCGACGGCGTCGTGGTCGCGATGCACACGATGTGGATCAGCGAACCCGGTGGGTTGGTGCCGACGGTGCTGTGGGAGTTCGCCGGCGGGCCGGCGAGTCCCAAGGAGTTCGAGTTCACCGTCTCGTTGCCAAAGGACTTCGCCGAGACGGCGGATCTGATCGTCTTCGAACCCATGCCGGATGCCATCGTCAACCCGGACCCGGTTCTCCGGTGGGTGGTCGACATGGCGAGGGATCAGGACCGCGCAATCGGCATCGCCACCGCCGCCATCCCGCGTAGCACCCCGCTCGAACTCATGGATCTGCTCGTGAAGCGAACGAATGCACAGCGTGCACACTTCCAACTCACCGTGTGCGGTGTGAACGGAGTGGACCGCGGCGACTTCTGGAATGCATCGTGTGTTCTCAAGGTCATGGCAGAGAACCAGGACGCGTTCAACGTCGAGCAGTGCGCCAGCCTCGTGACGGACTATGGACACTCCGGTCCGACGTGGAGGGGCTTCACTCGAGCCTGCGCATCCATCCTTGGCATCTCGCAACCGAACAGCCTCGCCTTCTTCGGATGTAGCTCGGCGGCGAGCGAGGATGTGCAGTACGCCTGCAGGGTGTTTGTCGATGACGCCATCTTCAATATGTGTGCAGATGAACCGGATCTGGAGGGCGACCTCTGCACATACGACATGGCCGCTGCTGTCGGCGAGTCGTCGGTATGTGGGTCAATTGGCGACGCAGCGATGCAACACGACTGTGCTGCCCACGTCGACCAGGACTGGCGCCACTGCACGAACATCGTGGACGACGCGTTGTACCGCACCTGTTGTGGCCAGTTCAACGGTGTTGATGATGGGCAGTACCGGCAGTGCATCGCGAGCGCGACGGCAGTTGACGAGACCGATGCTGTGGCCGCGGGAGACGCATCGACGACGTCGACCACCACGACATCGACGACTACGACAACACTTCCGGCCCCGCCGATCGGAGGCGAGATCCCGTCCGTGTCGACCGAGGGTTTCGAGGCGATCTACCACTGCGAGGAGACAACGCGGGGAGTCGAATCGGACTATCGAAGGAAGTTCCGCTGGGCGGATCAACTGCTGGTGGTGCCCATCCTCTCCATCGGTGCCGAGTACGAGGTGATGGAGGAGGCCGCGGCCGGCTGGGGTATGGGGGACTATTGGGGCGCTCCGGGCCTGACCGTGCCGTCCGGTCGCGGTCCCTACGTTCGCCCAGGCGCCGTGGTGAATCACGAACACTACAACGCCGATGGCTCCATCTCGAAGACCACGACGGAAGTGGAGACCTTCTCCGAATTGACGATGACACCGGGTGCGACGACGACCGTGACGGCGCACGGGCAGGACTGGTCTGTGGTCCCGTATTCGGGCAGCTACACCTCGACGCTTGACTACGACTCGGAGTCGCTGGGCACAATCGATGCAGAGAAGGTCTTGACGATCACCAGTTGGTATCACGAACGGTCCGGTCTGCTCCTTGCCGCGGAGTACATCTGGGAGGGGATCCGCTACGACACGAACTTCGGGGGCGACGCGTCCGACGATCTCGGCCTCCTCCGGAAGGAGTCGTGCGAACTCGTCGACACCAATCTCGACCTGACGGGCTGACCACGCCGAGTTGCTCCCGGTATCGCTACGGAACCGTCGTCGCCCACGTCCAGGCGTACCAAATGACGAGGCCGTTGAAGACGAATCCCACGAAGATCAAGAAGTTGTCGTACCAGCCGTCGTATGGGAGGCCGAAGAGGTTGAAGACCACGGCGAGCGTGGCGACCACGATGCTGACCCACCGGATGGCGGGATAGGGGAGCGTCAGCGAGAGCACGACCATCACGATCGGAACCAGCATGATCGCGGCAGCACCCAGCCACATGGTCTGCGACGCCGGTTGGCCGTCGATCTCGCCGGGAGTCATATCGCCGGCGAACAGTCGCAGCACGTCGCCGAGGAGGTAGACGAGCATCGTCGCCACCCACAGTCCCGACAGGATGATCCTCACATCCGCCATGGTTCAACCACTCCGTCCTTGATTCGCTTCCGCAGCGGAGGTATCGAGCTCCGTCGCGGTCGTTCTGAGCGTACGGTCCTCGACGGCAGGAGTCGACTCTTCATCTGCGGTGAGCCTCGGGCTTGGGCGAGCACGGCGATGGTTCCTGTCAAGACTACGATCGACACGCACTCCGCCACCCAGGGGACCCTGTGCTCAGATCAAACCGCCTGCCGCTTCCAACGAATCGCCGACGTGTGAGGTTCTGAGATGCTCCCCTTCGGCTCGGATTGGTATCGGCGCCTTCTTGGCGTGGCCGTCATCCTCGGCATTGCCGGCGGTGTGTTGGGATTGATCTATCTCGGCGTAACAGGGGAGATCATCGATCTCTTCTTCGGCGACGCCGGTACAGCATGGTGGTCCGGCGAGTGGTGGTGGATACCCCTGATCGCGGCCGGTGGGCTGACCGTTGCGGTGCTTCGTCAGATGTGGCACATCCCCGAGAAAGTGCCGGGTGGCGTCGCAATCATCGAGTCGGGCGCCGTCGACCACACCACCGCGCCACAGTGGGCGGGTATCGCTGCCGTCTCCGCCATCGCCGGTGCCAGCCTCGGGCCGTCGTTCGCACTGGTCGTGATGGGCGGAGGACTCGGATCGTGGATTGCGCACCGCCGGTGGGCCGAGGGTCAGGCGGACCAGGACTACACGCTGACGGGTGTTTCCGGGGCGTTCGGTGCAGCATTCACCTCTCCGATCCTCGGCGCCTTCCTCGTGTCCGAGATCGCGCCCACGCGCAAGGAGCGCTATGTGACGGCGATCATCCCGCAACTCATCGCTGCGGTGATCGGCTTCGCCATCTTCTACGTCGTGGTCGGGCGGACCTTTCTCGGGTCCTACGAAGTCCCCGCCTACGAGTATCGGAACTTGGACTTGGTGATCGCCGTCGCTTTGGGCGTGCTCGCGGCACTCGTGATGGCGCTCTTCGTCGTGATCCTGCTCGCGATCAAGTGGGTCACGGGCTTCGTCCCGAATCCCTACGTCCGGGGTGTCGGGGGCGGTGCTCTGGTCGGTCTCATCGCGGTCGCGCTCCCGCTCACGCTCGGCGCTGGGCAGACCCAGCTCGGCACGGTGGTCGACGGGGCTTCAGGGCTCGGCATCGGTCTGTTGGCTGCGGCTCTGATCGGCAAAATGATCGCGATGGCGTTGAGTCTGCGTGCCGGGTTCATGGGCGGCAACGTCTTTCCGTTGATCTTCATCGGAGGGACGGCGGGAACCCTCGTATTCCTGGTGTTCCCCGACGTACCGTTCGCCCTTGCCTTGTCGTGCATGCTTGCTGCCGTCCCCGGTTCGTACCTCCGCGCTCCGGTCAGCCTCACTTTCATCGCTGCGATTGCGTTGGGCCTCGGAGCGGAGACGATCGCGCCTGTCACAGTTTCTGTGATCACCGCATACGTTGTCGTCGCGATCGCCCGCTATCTGCTGACCCAACGCCGCTCGGCGGCAGGAACAGCGGAACCGGCCGCGGCCGCGTGAGGTGAGGATGAAATCGGGTTGCAGGTCTGGCGGTTCGGGCCTATCCGGGGACCAAAGCGACGTCTGATTGGGACCATCGGGCGGCGAGTACGAGGCCGAGAACGATGAGGCCGATTCCGAGCCAGGCTCCGGCGCTCGGTCGCTCGGCGAGCACCACAACGCCAAGCAGGGTGGCCGTCACCGGCTCCGCGAGCGAGAGCGTCGCGGCCGTGCCCGAGTCGGTCGTTCGCAATCCCGAGGTGAACAGCAGGTAGGCGAGCGCGAGAGTCGCCAGACCCAACCACAGGACCATCGCGGCGCCTTCGACGGTACCGACGAAGGACAGGTCCTGGCTCAACGCCACCGGGAAAAGCATCACCGAGGCCAGGGTGAAGACCGCAGCGGTCGAGTGACGCACCGAGCCGAGCCGGGCCAGCCGGGCTGCACCGACGATGTAGGTCGCGTATGAGAGGCCGGCTGCCAGCGACAGGATCACCCCCATGCCGTCGACGTCGGCCTCACGCGTCGACAATGCAAGCAAGGCGAGTCCGACGATCGCGGGGACCGTGGCTGCGATCCACTTGGGATCCGGCCATGCACCGGAGAGGATTGCCTCGATTGCGCCGACGAACAACACCGCAGACCCGAGCGCGAGGAGTGTTCCCACAGCCACCCCTGTCCGGTCAACCCCCGAGAAGAAGAAGAGTTGGAAGGCCGCCACTCCGAGCGCCGCAAACACCGTGGCCGGTCGGGCGAGCCACCGCCAGCCGCCTTCGCGTTTCGCGGTGAGTGCCATCACCACCAGAACGACGGCTCCAATGAGGAGCCGCAGCGATCCGACGGCCAGTGGACTGGCCGCCTCGGGTCCCAACTCCTGGGTCGTTCCGGTCGTGCCCCACAACACCGCGGCGAAGAGGATCAACCAAGTGCCACGCATCAGCGGATCGTACTGCGGCGTCGCCGAGCGGCCACACCCAATGGCTGGTGGCGTAGGCCTCTACCGGCGGAGTGTGTGGCGGCGTACTGTTGGTGCCAGGCGAATCCGGATTTCCACTGCAGTCTTCAAGGAGATGATTGGTCATGTCTGAAGTCGAGCGAGTTTCTACCACCGTCCCGTTGGATTGGTCGGAGGTGTGGTTCACGAACTGTCCGATGGTGTCGGCGAACAATGTGGATCAGGAGTTGGGTTGGTGCCGTGAGGAGTTCAAGAAGATCGGTGTGGAGTACGCCTACTTCCGTCACGCACCGGAGAACAACTGGTATCCGCACTACATCCACAATCTCGACAACCTGATCCGTTTCGGTGGGCTGTATCCGCCGATCCACGTTCAGGCAGATGTGCGTCGCACGCGCCTGCTCGGTGCCACGTGGGTGCACGAGGGTGGCTGCATGGCGGTGCGTGCCGGTGATCCGTTGATGAAGATGAGCGACCTGAAGGGCAAAAGGGTCGGCATCTCGAAGAGCCTGAACACCATCAAGAACGACTGGTGGCGCATCCAGGAGCACATGGGCATCTTGAACATGCTCGCACTCAACGACATGACCATGGATGACATCGAGTTGGTTGAGTATCCCTATGCCGATGACTGGTACGACAAGCCCGAGATGCTCGTCAACCAGATGAACAACCCGTCAGAGCTGTGGATGCGCCGCGACCACAAGCACGACTTGGCGTTCCGGCCGCTCGAAAACGCCCTGCTTGCCGGTGAGGTGGATGCGATCTACACGCAGAGCAAGGTCTTCCAGCACCTCCAGGAGGCCACGGGCAAGATCAAGATGATCGAAGACCTGTCAAAGCGTTCGGACTGGACGATCCAGGTCGCCAATACACCTGCCGTCATCACCTGCACCGACGTGATGGCCGATGAGCATCCTGAACTGGTCATTGCCTATATGAAGGCGATGATCAAGGTCGGTCGTTGGTCAAACGATCACAAGCGGGCCGCCGGAGCGATCCTCAACCGGCAGACGTTCTACCTGGATGCAGAGGACACGTATCAGGGCATCAAGCAGGTTGATATGGTTCCGAGCCTGGATGCAATGAACATGGCCACGATCGAGATCGGCAAGGACTTCATGTTCGAGCACGGCTACATCAAGAACGACTTCGATGTCGATGAGTGGGCGGCCCCCGAGTTCCTCGAGCAAGCAGCCAAAGAAGTGCTTGCCGAGGAATGGGAGCGACGGAGTTGGACGAAGCTCCCCGAGGGAGGCACCCTCGAGGTCAGTGACACCCGGCTCGGCTAGACGGGAGATGTGATTGGCGATGGATACATCAAAGGCGGAGTACGCCGTCCCGGAAGGCTGCCGTACCAAGCTCGGTCTCTACGTGACACCAAGAGAGGCATACGAGCAGTGGGGGGCCGACAGCGACCACGTGAAGGTCCTCGACGTGCGAACACCCGAGGAGTACGCCTTCGTGGGGCACCCGGAGATGGCGATGAACATCCCGTTCGTGATGCACACCTACGAGTGGGAACCGGAGAAGGGGCGGGTCGCGATCGTCGGGAACCCGCGCTTCATCCCCGATGTGACGCGCTGGGCGGACCCGGCCGACACGATCCTGGTCATGTGCCGCTCCGGCGGGCGTGCCGCCCTCGCAGTCAACATCCTCGCAGAGGCCGGGTACCAGAACGTCTACAACATCCTCGAAGGCATGGAGGGCGAACGGGTCAACGATCCAAGAAGCGTGTTCCACCGCAAGCGGATGGTGAACGGGTGGAAGAACGCCGGCCTGCCATGGACGAATGACCTGGATCCGCAACTGATGCGGTTCCCGGAACGCCCCTAGCTGGGACAGCGAGCGAAACCCCACGGTGTCGAGCCGGTGCAACGCACTCGCGGCGACCGGTCCCGTGGGACATTCGTTTCGAATCCTCGCCTGCGAGCAGCTCGACCTACCGTTCGCGGTTGGACAAGAAAGCGACCCGTTCTTGACGCCGAGGCGCTGGACGTATCGTAGAATCCGAGGGACACGACAGCAGTCGTCCACGCTCCCAAGGAACACCCCGCATGACCGTCTCGCGCGAAACCACCGATCAGGGATCGACTGTCACCACAGCCGAGTTGTCGCAGCTTCGCAGCGAGAACGAGGCGCTCCGTTCGCGGCTCGCCACGCGGACGCGGTGGCGACGGTGGCTGACGGTCGTCCTCGTGATCCTGACCGCCCTCTCCGTCGTCACGACGACGGTCGCGGTGTGGGCACATGAGACGGTGTTTGACACGGACCAATTCATGGAGGTGGTGCAGCCAGCCCTGGACGACCCTGCTCTCTACGCGGCGATGAGTGAACGGGTCTCGGCGGAGATCATCGTGGCCCTCGCCCTGGAGGCACGGGCCGCCGCAACCCTCACCGGCGTCGATGAGTACCTGTCGCAGACGCTCATAGAAGCGCTCGAGGTCGGGGATCGGGGTCAAGCCGCGCTCGACCGCCTCGATCGGCCATCGTTGGCCGTTCTCGCGGCGCCGATTGCGGCAGCGCTGGAGACGCGCATCACCGAGGTCGTTGACGCATTCGTCACGTCGCCGGAGTTCGAGGCTCGCTTCACCAATATCGTGGAGCAGGCTCACGTGGCAGGCGTCGCGCTGCTGCGCAACGACCTTGCGGAGATGCCGAATGTCTACATCGAGAACGGCGAAGTTCGCCTCAACCTGGTGCCCACGATCAACGAAGCACTGCGCCTCGTTGCAGCCGAAGTTAGGGACTTCCTCCCGGACGTCACCCTGCCAGACGTGATCTCCACTGGCGTGGACGAGGGCAGGCAACAGCTCTCGGAAGCCGTCAAGGCACAACTGCCTGAGGACTTCGGTCAAGTCACTCTGCTCAGTGAGCAGAAGTTGGTCGAGGCGCAAGACGCAGCACAGCGCCTTGACCAGTTCGTGTGGCTGCTCGTGTTGCTCAGCATCGTTCTGATGGTGGTTACCGTTGCGGTCTCTCCCACCCGCCGTAGGACCGTCATCCAACTGGCGCTCGCGACTGTTGCAGGCCTGGTCATCGGGGTCGCGGCGATACGTCGTCTCGAATCGGCCGTCGTGGAACAGATCGCGAACCCCAACGGACGAGCCGCAGGGGAATCGCTTCTTTCCGAGGTGGTCGCGAGCCTGCGGAGCATGGTTGTCATCGTTGTGGTGGTTGCGATGGTCGTAGCGATCGCCGCATACCTTCTCGGTCGGCCCGCCTGGATTACCGGTCTCTCAGATCGTCTGAAGGGCGACAGCGCTTCAGAGTCGGGTGGAGGCGGACTCGACCAGTGGATTGCGCCGCGTCACGACGCGATGCGGATTGTGGGCATCGCCGTTGCCGTGATCGTGCTGTTCATCACCGGCATCGGCTTCGCATCGGTGCTCGTGGTCGCCGGACTCCTTGCCCTCTATCTGTGGGGTCTCTCCACCGCGGCACGACGAGCCTCGGACGCCGATTCGGATGTGATCGACGGGGAGCGGGTCGACACCCTTGTCGAGCCGCTCGGGTGACAGCGTGCGCCAGATGGGTGCACGCGCAGCGCCGAGCGGGCGATGGGGAGGTATGAGACTGTCACGCGGATCGGTACAATCGTGGGGCCAATCGTTCGAACCTAGGAGCACATGATGATTCGCCTGATCGACGGTCTGCCCGACAACGTCATCGGCTTTGAGGCCGTTGGTGAGGTCCGGGCCGGTGACTACAAGTCAGTGCTCGACCCAGCCGTCGACGAGGCCCTCGAGAAGCAGGACAAGATCCGGCTCCTGTACGTCCTCGGAGACGACTTCGACGGATACTCCGGTGGTGCGATGTGGGAAGACACGAAGGTCGGCGTCGCTCACTGGTCCAAGTTCGAGAAGATCGCTCTCGTCACCGATCACAAGCACTATGAAGAGGGTGTCAAGGCCTTTGCATGGATGATGCCGTGCGAACTGAAGGTCTATGCGGTGGCGGACCGGGCCGATGCCGTTGCGTGGGTCGTCGAGTAGGCAGCCGCCCTACTCGACGGTGTAGACGCGACCCTCACCAGGTTCGAGATTCTCGATGCGGTGGAAGAAGCCGTTCGAGGCCACGGTGGAATCGTCGAGTCTTTCGGCGCCGAGGGTCGTGAAGAGCGGCCTGAGCACCGCATCCGACGGTAGCCCGGGTACCCCGAAGTATCCCGAGTCTCGTTCAAGGTCGTAGTTGGCGAGACACATGTACCTCCGTGCACCCGGCGGGAGCGACGACGGCTTCTGCGTCCATGCCGCGATCCCGCGCAGCGTCGTCGCGTCGGGCGGCACCAGCCATCGGGTGGTTGAGTCGGCGATATCCGGCAACACCGTCTCGACGAACACCCGCAGATCGGTGAGACGTGCGAAGAGTTCATCGTTGGTGCCCCAGATGAAGTCGTCGGAGAACCGGGCCTTCGACGGGTGGATGTTCGACTCACCCTCTTCGTGGAACACGAAGAGCTTGGTGTATCGCTCGTTCTCGACCGGTTCCCAGTGCACGTCGCGGACCTCGAACCCAAGTCCGACGTAGGACGGCATGTCGGGCAGCAAGAGAGCTGTGAAGAGCCGCACCTCGTTCCCCGCCCGGTAGAAGCTGTCGAAGCGCGGGTCGTCCTTGTCCGCCGTCATGACGGTGAACGCCGGCGCCGTGGACCGTGTAGCGAGGTCGTCGAGGTAGCGCCGGAACCGACGAAGGAACTCGTGGTCGCCGACCACGGTCGACTGGAGGTCTCCGAGGGTGACATCGGCGAGGGAAGCTTCGAGGTGGTCGAGTTCCTCGCCGTACTGGAAGATGTCCCTCGCCGGGAGGAATGTCTCGGCGAAGTAGGCGAACCACGGTGCGGCAGCCGTGTCCTGGATGTGGGTCTTCACCGAACCGAGGATGTCGTAGTACTTGTCGACTTCGTCGGGGACGCCTCCCGGCCGCATCTGCACGTGCGACATGTCTCCGCGCATGAAGTCGAAGTTCCCGATGTGCTGCACCGCCGCGTAGTGCCGGCACACATAGTCCCAAACCCGTTGGCGCGGCCGGTCGAAATCGATCCGCCAATCGGCGTTGTCGTCGAGACGTTCGTAGAGCTTGAAGCGGGCAAGGGGGGAGAACACCCGTGACATGAACCCGGGTTCGGTGATCACGAAGTCGGGCCACTCCATCCCGTGGGTGTCGGTGACCGTGTGCGCCGGGTCAGGATCGACCTGTATCCCGCGGAACGGCACACCCATCGTGGCCGGCACCGGTTCGAGTCCGAACCACTTGAGGTGCATGACCAGATCGACGCGGCGGTCGATGCGACCGAACAGGTCGTCCGGAGCGCCGAAGAGGAGCTCCAGACGCGCGTCCTCGTCGAGGGCGTATAGCGCTTCGGTACTGCCGGGGACGGTGCGGCCGGCAACGGCGGGGCCGCGGTCCTCGAGCCAGGCGATGATCGAGTTCTTGACCTCATCGACGACACCGTCGGAGTGGTCCACGATGGCTCGGTCCCGCACCTTCATCCATTCGAACAGATCCGGGTTCCCGAGGGCGATCTCAGAGAAGCGGTCGGTGTGCGGAATCACATCCATCCCCACGGCTTTGCCCATCACGTGCAGGAGGTTCGACGTGGCCCTGAGTTGCTTCTCGATGGTGTCGAGGTTCGGCGCGTACTCGTAGAGTTCGTCGGAGAAGAACTCGTAGTTCAGGTTCCACCCGGCAATCCCGTACAAAGACTTCACGACGCCAGGCTCCCAGATCGGGAGCAGCTGGATCGAATCGGATGACGCGGGGAGGGTGAGCGCATACTTGACCACCCCGCCGAGGTCGCCAACGGTCCTGACGTTGATGCCGACGACATTGGATCGCCGCATCCATGCCGAATCCGGTTCGTGGGAGCGCGGCGACCGGACTGCTGGCGGCAACCCGCCGAGGGGTCGATCGAGGTCGACGGCATCGTCCGACAGTGCGATCGAGACCGCATCGCCAAATCGTTCCTTCAGCGCTGCGAGCGCCTCGGCCAGCGGCATGGCGACGGCGTCCTGTGGTCGGAGACCGACGGCGAAGGATGCTTCCCGTGCCCGGTAGGCGTCGAGACCGGCGTGCGGAGCGGTCACTCTGTCACGAACTCGACGTCGTAGTCCCGGGTGATGATTACATCCGCCTTCGGCCGGTGTTGAGAGATGATCTCGTGCTCTTCGACGAGCACTTGCTCGATGAAGGGATCGAACTCCTCACGCCCACGCTTCATCCGATGCTCCATCGTTTCGAGACGATTGCGTGCGATGAACACCCGATAGTCGACGTGCTCGCACAGCGATGTGTAGACGCCTTCGGCGATAACAACAGCGGCTCCTTCGTAGGAGAGCGTCTCTTCGACGATCGCGTTGTCTTCGTAGATCACGAGGGGCTTCGTGATCTCGGACGCACCTTCCTGCGCCGCCTGGAGGTGGGCATCGAGAAGGTCGATCCTCACCTCGGTGGTACCCACCCAGGCGAAGTTGGCGCGACGGGCGGCATCGTTGAATCTCGGCGGCAGCACGTAGTAGTCGTCCTGCTGCAGGACGACGGAGTGCACACCCCGTTCCTCGAGCGCTTCTGCGAGGGCCTGTCCCGTCTCGGACTTCCCGCTCCCAGATTCCCCGGCAACGGTGATCGTAAACCGGCGCGGAAACGACCGAATGGTGTCGACCAGGCGGTCGATGATGATGCCTGCGGCACGCCGGTGCTCGTCACCGACGAGGATGATGTCTCCGCGCACGTGGTCGCCTCTCTGAGTGTTCAGCGCATTATCGAACCTGACCGTCCGAATGTCACACTGTGCTGCCGGGGTCCCGCGTTGGCTCTCCGGTCTCGTCGGCGTAGGCGGTCACCGCAACGCCGATGGTGGGATAGAAGAACCGATCGCCGATCCGGTCGTACAGGCCGTAGCTGCGCAGGCGGTCCTTCACCGGTCCCTTGAGTTCAGCGAAGGCGAACTCGATATTCCTGGTGTCGAGATCATCGAGGAGGAGGTTGAGCATCTCGGCTCCGGTGCTGTCGATGTCGGTGATCGGTTCGGCGGCAACGACGACCCGGCTGACTCCACCGGGGGTGGCTTCGATGGCGTCGCTGAGCTGCTCCTCGAAGAAGCCGGAGTTGGCGAAGAAGATCGGTGAGTCGAACCGGAACAGGAGGAGGCTCGGCACGAGGTAGGCGTCGGGATGCCGTTCGACGTCGTGGTAGCCCTTGGCGCCAGCGACGCGGCCGAGGACGGCCGTGTAGGGCCTCCACCGCTTCCAGATGAACACCGCAAGCGAGACAGCGATCGCAATGAGGAGACCTTCGAGGACTCCGACCAGGATGACGCCGAGCATCGCGATGACCGCCGCCGCGAAGTCGGTGCGCCGGACCCGAGCCAACCACCGGAGCGTCTTCAGGTCGAACAGGCCGAACGAAGCGACGATCACCACGGCGGCGAGTACCGATGACGGCAGGTCGGCAAGCAGACCGTTGGCACCGACCAAGAGAACGATGATCGCTACCGCTGAGATGACCCCGGTGAGTTGGGTCTTGGCGCCCACCGAATCGGCGACCACGGTCCGCGAGGAGCTCGCGCTCATGGGGAATCCCTGGAACAGACCGGCAGCGATGTTCGCCATTCCCAGGCCTACGGCTTCCTGGTTCTGGTCAACGCGATCGCCGCGCTTGGCAGCGAAACTCCGTGAGAGCGCTGCAGTATCGGCGACGCTGACGATGGCGATGCCGAGCGCCCCGACGAGTAGCGGGCCGAGATCATCAAACGGCACACTTGGGAAGGTCGGACTCGGGAAGCCGGAGGGCAGCACCCCGACCACCGAGACACCCTCGTCGGCGAGATCGAGCAGCGCCACCACCGCGATCGCCCCGACGACGGCGACGAGCACCCACGGGACACGCGGCGCGAAGTGGCGACCGAGGAGCATCACCGCGATCGCGACGCCGCCGAGGAGCAGTGCGGCGATGACGGTCTCGCCGTTCGCCACACCCTTGACGAACTCGATGACGTCGGAGATGAATCCGTCACCGTCGGTCGAGAAGCCGAAGAGCTTTGGTAGTTGGCTCACGAGAACGAGCAGGGCGATGCCGTTCAGGTAGCCGACCCGTACCGGCATCGAGAGCAGGTCGGTGATGGTTCCGAGTTTGACCAGGCCGACCACGATTTCGATCAGTCCGGCGAGGATCGCGAGCATGCCCGCCAGGGCGACCGCCTCTGCCGGGCTGTCACCGATGACCAGCGGGGCGATGATGGCGGCGATGAGCGGCGCAAGGGATGAGTCTGGTCCGAGGACCATGATGCGCGATGGGCCGAAGATCGCGTACCCGATCAAGGCAGCGACGGTTGTATAGAGGCCGGTGACGGCCGGGAGACCGGCAAGTTCCGCGTACGCCATGCCCTGGGGAACGAGGAGCGCGGTCAAGACGAGCGCCGCGACGAGGTCCTTGCGGAGCCAACCCTTCTCGTAGGTTCGAACCATCGTGACGCCGGGCACCCAGCGTTGGAGGACGCCCATCACGCCTCGTCGCCCATCGGGCGTGCACGGTTGCAGGTGGTCTCCCAGAGCATCGGCAGCGACCCTACTCACCGCGCGCTTGGTGAACGAACGCCAGGCGGCACCAACCGGCGTCCGTGATGGGGCGGGGCATCGGGCGGTTCGCCGCCTGCGACGGAGCATGGGAAGCTGCGATTCAGCCGACCTTCGGCCCTGGCGCCGACGGCGAGGCCGTTCGCTAGGAGGAGTCGAGGACTGCATGAAACTCACCGATCGGAGGTTCTTTGGACTCCTCGGCGAGGTTGTTGACGGGAACCCGACGCAGGAGATGATGGCGGCCGCGTTTGCCGCCACCGATGAACTGACGGAGGCGGCAGCGAAGATCGGCGCGGTCAACTGCGTCTACCGATCGGGCGACCGGCTGGTTGGTGACAATACCGATGGCCGCGGTCTGGTCAGTGCCCTCGCCGGAACCTGCTCCGTCGGCGGAGCGTCGGTGGTCGTGCTCGGTGCCGGCGGTGCCGCTCGGGCGATCGCCGTCGAACTCGGCCTGGCGGGGGCCCGCGAGATCACTGTCGTGAACCGCACAGCGGAGGCGGGTCGGTCGCTTGTCGATGCGGAGTGCCGGTATGTGCCGTGGGATGGTGAGTTCGCGGTTCCGGCGGACGTGGACCTGGTGGTCAACGGGACATCGATCGGGATGTTGGATCCCGATGAACGGGCGGATGTCGACCTCTCGCAACTCGGTCCCAATGCAGTCGTCGCTGATGCTGTGATCGCACCTCGCGAGACGGCGATCCTGGCCGATGCCTCGGAGCGCGGACTGCGAACCGTGGTCGGTGCCGAGATGCTCGTGAAGCAGGCAGCGATCAGCTTCGACCTGTGGACCGGACAAGCCGCCGACGAGACCGCACTGCGCGGGGCACTCGACGAGTCCTTGCTCGCGCCGTAGCCGGCAATGCGGTCTGCTACAGCGGCGGTGTGGCGGTGTCGGCTCGCGCCGATCCACGAGGGCGAAGGTGGCGCCGAAGACGCGCCGAGTCTGAACAGGAAACGAGCGCTTCCGGGCACCAACTGAAGCCCCGAAAGCGACAAGAACCCCCGCATGGCGAGGGTTCCGGATGGTGGTCAGGGGCAGGGTCGAACTGCCGACCTCTGGTTTTTCAGACCAGCGCTCTACCAGCTGAGCTACCTGACCGGGGAGACACCGACGCCCGGGTCGCGACCCGGGCGGGAGTGTCTGGCGGGAGCGACGGGATTTGAACCCGCGACCTCCGGCTTGACAGGCCGGCGTGAACTCCAGACTTCACCACGCCCCCGTTCGTGCCCCCAGGGGAATTCGAATCCCCGTTGCCGCCTTGAAAGGGCGGAGTCCTAGGCCGCTGGACGATGGGGGCAGGGCCCCGAAAGCATAACGGCGTCGGATAGGCAGTGAGTATCGGAGTATATCGACCCAATTCCCTTGTCAACATGCGGACCAGAGTCGTCTTTCCCGGACGACAGGGCCATCCGGCCCTCCCCAGGAGTGGACACACCACTTAACCTGCGCATATCCGTTCGCGATCTGGAGGTAGATGTGGCCGAAAACACTCTCGAAAACCTGATGTCGGAGGAGCGAGTCTTCCCGCCGTCGGAGGCTTTTGTCGCTGCGGCAAACGCCGGTCCGGAGATCTACGAAGAGTCTGAGGACTGGGAAGCCTGGTGGATGAAGCAAGCGCTCGAGCGCATCGACTGGTACCAGGAGCCGACCATCGGCCTCAACGATGAGGACGCTCCGTTCTTCAAGTGGTTCGAGGACGGGAAGCTGAACCTCTCCTACAACTGTCTCGACCGTCACCTCGAGACCATCCCCGACAAGGTTGCGTACCACTGGGTCGGCGAGCCCGGCGACACCCGTGACATCACCTTCAAGGAACTCCACGAAGAGGTCTCGAAGTTCGCCAACGGACTCAAGTCCCTCGGCGTCGAGAAGGGCGATCGCGTCGCCGTCTACATGGGCATGATTCCCGAGCTGCCGATCACGCTGCTCGCATGTGCCCGCATCGGCGCCATCCACTCGGTCGTGTTCGGCGGCTTCTCCTCCGACTCGCTTGCCGATCGCATCCAGGACGGCGAGGCAAAGGTCCTCGTCACCCAGGACGGTTCATGGCGCAAGGGCGGGGTCTTCCCTCTGAAGGAACACGCCGACGTCTCCGTCGCCGCTTCCCCCTCGATCGACAAGGTTGTGGTCGTCAAGCGCACCGAGAACGATGTCAACATGACCGAAGGTCGGGACATCTGGTGGAGCGACCTGATGGCCGATCAGTCAGCCGACTGTGAACCAGAGGTCATGGACGCCGAGGACATCCTCTTCGTCTTGTACACCTCAGGGACCACCGGCAAGCCCAAGGGCATCGTCCACACGCAGGGCGGCTATCTGGCCGGCGTTATGGCGACCCACGATCTCGTGTTCGACATCAAGGACGACGACGTCTACTGGTGCACGGCCGACATCGGATGGGTCACCGGCCACTCCTACATCGTGTATGGACCGCTGGCCAACGGGACCACCGGCGTCATGTTCGAGGGTGCCCCCGACTACCCGGACTTCGACCGTCTGTGGAAGATTGTCGAGGACTACAAGGTATCGGTCTTCTACACGGCTCCGACGGCCATTCGCGCGTTCATGAAGTGGGGCGACAAGTACCCCGCGATGCACGACCTTTCGTCGCTGCGTGTCCTCGGTACGGTCGGTGAGCCGATCAACCCCGAGGCATGGATGTGGTACAACGAGCACATCGGCCTCAACAACTGCCCGATCGTCGACACGTGGTGGCAGACCGAGACCGGCGCCATGATGATCGCACCGCTCCCCGGAGCGCTCCCCACGAAGCCCGGCTCGGCAACGCGACCGTTCCCCGGCATCGGCATCACCGTCGTCGATGACGACGGCGTTGAGGTCGGCATCCCGGGCGGCGGGTTCCTCGCCATCCCCCATGCGTGGCCATCGATGCTGCGAGGTATTTGGGGCGACCCAGAGCGCTATGTCGACACCTACTGGTCGCGGTTCGACGGGATGTACTTCCCGGGTGACGGCGCCAAGCGCGACGATGATGGCTACTTCTGGCTGCTTGGCCGTGTCGATGACATCATGTTGATCGCCGGCCACAACATCTCGACCACCGAGGTCGAGTCGGCGCTCGTGTCGCATCCGGCTGTTGCCGAGGCGGCGGTCGTCGGCCGCGCCGATCCGGTCACCGGCCAGGCCATTGCGGCGTTCGTCACGGTCCGCGGTGGCGTTGTCGGAGACGAGGCGCTGCTCCAGGACCTGCGCAATCACGTAGCCGAGACGATCGGCCCGATCGCGAAGCCGAAGAGCATCGTGTTCACGCCCGACCTCCCGAAGACGCGGTCCGGCAAAATCATGCGACGCCTGCTCAAGGACATCTCGGAACAGCGCCAACTCGGCGATGTGACGACGCTGGCCAATGCAGACATCGTTGCCGAACTCACGTCGGAGGCCGCAGGCACGGAAGACTGATCAGCCAAATGACCACGGCGCATCCACGCGGCTCCGGTCGCGTGGATGCCCGCGTTTGGGGTGCGAAGTAACCGCCCGATGGTGGGCTCCGGGTCTAGCCTTTCGGAATGACTACGACTACTGAAGCGCCGCGCCGCGAGTACGTGGACGGAGCAACCGCGATCGTGCGTGGAGCGATCGACGCCGGCTGCACCTTCTTCGCCGGCTACCCCATCACGCCCGCTTCCGGAATCCTCATGGCGATGATGCGCGAACTCCCCAAGGTGGGTGGCGTCGCCATGCAGGGCGAGGACGAGATCGCATCGATGGGGATGTGCCTCGGCGCAGCCATGGCAGGGGCGAAGTCGATGACGGCTACATCCGGGCCTGGGATCAGCCTCTACTCCGAGAACATCGGCCTCGCCATCATGGGAGAGGTTCCGCTCGTCATCGTCGACGTGCAGCGTCTTGGCCCGGCGACCGGCGGTGCCACCACCGTTGCCCAGGGCGACATCCAGTTTGTGCGGTGGGGCACCGGCGGGGGATACCCCGTGATCGTGCTCGCCCCGTCGAGCGTCCCCGAGTCCTACGGGCTGACCGCCAAGGCCTTCGAACTCGCCGAGCGGTTCCGCTGCCCGGTCTTCCTTCTGACCGACAAGGAACTCGCCATGACCTTGTCCGCGGTCGATGTCGACGAGTACCCCGACGTCGAAGCGATTGATCGGGTCGAGAAGGACCACGGCCTCCCGTATGCCTGGCACCCCTCCGACGCCGTCGAACCGATGCGGCGCTACGGCGACGGCGACCCGTTCCGCCTCACGGGATCCACGCACGACGAAGGCGCCTACATCACCAAGAGCGCCGAGAAGGTCGGTGATCTCAACCAGCACCTGATCGACAAGATCGAAGCGCACCGCGATGAGATCGAGATGGTCGACGCCGACCCGGAACCGGGAGCCGACACGCTGGTCATCTCCTACGGCGTCACCGCCGGCGCGGCGCGCGGTGCAATCGCCAGGCTTCGGTCCGAGGGCATCAAAGCGTCGGGGCTGGTCGTGCAGAGCTTGTGGCCGATCCCCGAGTCGGCGCTGGCTGCCGCGTTCGAAGGGATCATTCGGATCATCGTTCCAGAACTCAACATGGGTCTGTACCGGAGGGAGATCGAACGCATCGCAGGCGACCGCGAGGTGCTCGGCGTAAACCGGATCGACGGCACGCTGATCACCGTCGATGAGATCGCCGAGGCCGTGCGATGAGCACGATCACGATCACCCCCATCGCCACGTTCCGCACCGACGATCCCTACCCGTTCTGTCCGGGATGTGGCCACGGCCCCATCCTCGACCGCCTCAACGAGGCGATGATCAAACTCGACCTCGACCCGGCGAACGTGGTGATCGTCTCCGACATTGGCTGTTCAGGGCTCTCCGACCAGTACTTCAACACCTCGGCGTTCCACGGACTCCACGGACGCTCGATCACCTACGCCACCGGGATCAAACTCGCCAGCCCCGACCTCGAAGTCATCGTCATCATGGGTGATGGCGGGACGGGCATCGGCGGCGCGCACCTGCTCTCTGCGGCACGCCGCAACATCGGGATCACCGTCATCGTGATGAACAACCTCAACTTCGGCATGACCGGAGGCCAGCACTCCACGACGACACCCGAAGGCGGCGTCACGTCGACGACGCCGCACGGCAACCTCGAGCACCCCCTCGACATCTGCGCGACCGTCGGCGTCAACGGTGCCGCATACGTCTACCGCGGGTCGTCGTTCGACAAGGATCTGGCAGACCGGTTCGTTGCGGCGATGACCACGCCTGGCTTTGCGCTGCTCGACATCTGGGACCTGTGCACCGCCTACTACGTGCGGTCGAACAAGTTCACCCGCGCAGGGATGGAAGAGTCGATGCGGTCCTGGGGGATGGATCCGGGCCTCCTCTACGAGAGATCGGTGACGGAGTACGCATCCGGCTACCGGGCCGCGCATGCCGCCGTCGCAGGATCTCCCGTTGCCGGCGCCCGCCCGATTCCGGTCGACTTCCAGCACACGCTCGAGCGGCCGATGTCGATCGTCATCGCCGGATCCGCAGGAGGCAAGGTCCGGTCGGCGGCCCGACTGGTCGCCGTCGGCGGGATTCGTTCGGGCCTCTGGGCGGCACAGCGCGACGACTACCCGGTGACGGTGAAGGCCGGCCACTCGGTGACCGAGATGTGGCTCGCCCCTGAGGAGATGCCGCTGACCGCGGTGACGAGCCCAGACGTGCTCGGGATCATCTCCGCCGACGGCTACGGCAAGGCCGGCCCATACCTGTCTGGTATGAGCACCGACGACCTCGTGCTGACGATCCCCGACTACGCCGATGTTGTGACGGATGCTCGCGTCGTGGTGATCGATCCGAAGGCCGCCCCGACGCGCATCCCGAAGACCTCACTGGGACTCGTGTTCCTCACCGCCGCGCTCACGCTCACCAATCCCTATCCGATCGACGCTCTGCGCCAGTCCGCAGGCGTGGGCTCATTCTCCGAGGTCAACCTCCAGGCGGTCGAGACCGGGATCGATCTCGCCACCCGGTAGAGATCCGCCGGAGTCGTCACTACGGACTCGTCGGCCGCCAGAGTTCGAGGTTGTCGGCGATGTACTCGCTGAGAGATCGGGCCGGTCTGCCGAGAAGATCCTGGACCGTTGACGTGACCGCCTCGGCATCGCCCGTGCGGAGGCCGGTGTGGAGGATCGTCTGGACGACGGCGTGGGGCAGCACGAGGCCCTGACTTCTGAGGTGCCGGAAATATCCCAATACCGACGCCGGCTCATAGGTGATGGTCCGACCGAGATGATTGGAGAGCACCGCTGCAACCTGCTCGAAGGTGACGGCCTCCGGCCCGGTCAGGTGGTAGCCCTGCATCTCGTGCCCGGCCTCCGAGAGACACATGGCGGCGACTTCTCCGATGTCGCGGGCGTCGATGAACGCCACGAGTCCGTCCCCAGCCGGGACGTAGATCCGATCGTCTTCCACGATGTCCTGGCGATAGGCCGTGGCGATGTTCTGGTCGAAGAAGCCGGGGCGCAGCATCGTCCACGCCATCGACGACGCCGTCAGGTGGGCCTCGATCCGGTGGTGGGGGACGATCCGGTTCGATTCGGCCCCGGCCACCGACGAGAACACCACATGGGCGACGTCGTGATCTTGAGCCGCGTCGATGAATGGGTTGATCGTGTTCGACACACGTGAGATTGCCGGCGGTCGAATCAGAAACAGACGGCGGGCGCCCGCAACGACAGCATCGAACGTGGACGGGTCCGTGAAGTCCAGCATCGCCCGGTCACAGTCGGGGAACCGCTCGGCGAGCGCCGCCTCGTTGATGTCTGCAACGCGAACTGCGACGTCGCGGCCGGCGAGGGCAGCGACGACCCCGGCGCCCACATTGCCCAAGGCACCGGTGACAACGACGAGATCTGGCATTCTGCTCCTATCGGCGGTGGCTGATCGTACGGGTGAACGCGGGGCGACTCACAACCCGCCGATCGGCGCGGTCGAATAGGGTGAGGCGATGAGAGAAGGAGACGTTGTCGCGAGTCTTGCCGTCACACTCGATGGATACGTGTGCCGGACCAATGGGTCCGTCGACTATCTCGAGAACTACCCGATCGAGGAGTTTGACTTCGACGCGTTCACGGAGAGCATCGGTGCCCTGATCATGGGGAGCACGTCATATGTGCAGGCCGTCGAGTGGGGGTGGATGTGGGGTGCTCGGCCAACGATGGTGCTCACCACCCGCACCGACCTCCCGGTTCCCGACGGTGCCGACATCCGCTTTGCGTCGACGCCGACCGCAGAGGCGATTCGCTCATTCTCAGCAGAGACGCCGAAACGCTTGTGGGTGTTCGGCGGCGGGAAGGTCGTCACCGAGGGTCTGCGCGGTGGTGCGATCGACACGCTCGATATCACCGTGATGCCACTGGCACTCGGCAGCGGGATCCCGCTCTTCGCCGACGCCTACGACGGTCCGATGCGATTGGTCGGGTCCGTGCCATATGCCAACGGTGCGATCCGTCTGGTCTACGACACCCGGCCGGGTTGAAAGGCAGCTAGCTGGACCTACCAGCCGCTCTGGTAGGCCGATCCGGTCAATGGCTCCAGATCGCTGTCGTAGAGCAGGCATTCGCCGATGCGTCCCCCAGACTCCCACAAATCCGATCCCGGCCAGAGGCGGTAGATCACCAGGGAAGACGACTCGTAGTCACGGCCGACGTACCCCTCGAACTCTCCCCGGCACACGTCCTCCAGTTCCTCGCTGACGGCGTCCTCTCCTGGGAACGGCCCGGGCAGATACTCGTGGAGGTAGTACACCTCGTTGTCATGCGGACCATCGCACGATGTCGTGGCGTAGTCGTCGCCTGCGAAGTAGTGCTCCAGTTCGCTGTCGTCGATGCACTCGCCGACCGCCAGTCCGTAGTCGCTGGGTGCGTCCACGACGACGGTCGTCTCAACAATGGCCGTCTGGCCGGCCGCATCGGTGGAGTCGGAGTCGTCGAACGGGTTCTCGATGGTGACCGATCCGGCAAGGATCACCGCGGCCGCTACAACGGCGAGGATCGCTCCGACGATCGCCGCGACGACGGCGGCGACAACCCAGTTGCTCTGCGAACGTGGCTGGGCCTGTGTCGCGGGAGCGGGCGGATCAACCGGCAGACGTGCGGCGGCAACAGCGTCGGGGTCCTGCTGGATCTCCGCGGTCTCCTTGGAGAGAACGTGACCGCAGTTGGGACACTGCGGCGAGATTGTTGAGACGCGATCACCGCATTCTGGGCAGTCCACCAGTGCCAAGGCGCATCCTCCTGGATCGAACACCGATCCTAGCGACAGACGATCGTGCCTCATGGGGCATCTGGGATCGTACGGCGAGGCCGCAGCGGGACCGTAGACTCGGCTGGGCGCCGCGGCAATGTGGGCGCGTGTGGTTGTCCACTCCCGGCCCGAATGGAGCATCGTGGCATCGACTGGAAATCGTTCCGTCATCGGTACCAAGCTGATCGGGCAGATCGCGGATCGGCTCGAACGCGACCTGCCGATCCGCCGATCCCTGCCCGACGGTGGGCGACTTCACATCGATCGGCAGTTGCCGTTCCTGATCGTCTATCGCCCGCCCGGCGACAGTGAGGATGCCGGTGCGGCACGCTTCGTGAAGGGTGAGGCCTCGTATCTCATCGCTCCACGGCATCGCAAACACCGGCAACAGACCGCCGTCTTGATCTCGACGATCGCCGAGGCAATGACGGAGGTGTTTGGCGGGTTCCTGATCGTTGAGGTTTGGGACGGTGCCCGTGGCGAGAACGGAGCTATGCCCGACGGTGCCCCTCGACCGCCTGGATTCAGGGTGGTAGTGGCACGACGCGAGGCCGAGTCTCCGAGCGTCGTGCGCCTGCTGAAGGGTTTGCGCAGGGTTCAGATCGATGGCGTGCCGGCGGAGGTCGATCTCGCGGCCGGTGGCCGCCTCTCGCCGCCCGGGGTGCCGAAGATCTCGCGCTCGTTTGGCACAGCGACATCGCCGGTACGAGTGACGGGAGTCGAGGTGAGGCCGATCTACCGGGACGACGACACCGGAGAGGTGTACCCGGTCGTCGCCCGGGCACTCCACCGCCAGTTCTCGAGGGCGCTCCAGCAGTCGCTCTATGAGTTTGCATTCAACCAAACCACCCATCGTCCCCGGCACTACCAGGCACTCGGTCGCCGTGCCTTCGTGCGTGCCGCCACTCGCGTCGATCGGGAGCTCGCGGCCGTGGGCTCGGCGTTCGATCTGCTCCTCATGGCTTCGCCCGTGAACACCAACTCCGAATACAGTGCCTTCCGACGAGCGAAGTTCGGCCGGTCGCCGCGGTTTGCCTATCGGCACCTCGATGTTGACCCCACGGCGCTGAAGCGGGCGTTGTATGCGATACCTATCGAACGTGTGGAGGACCCCACACTCGAGTCGATCTTCCGAGAGAAGCAGAGAGAGTTGTCCCTGCAACTCGACCTTCTCGGCGATCGTGGCAGGCCCCGCTTTCTCCCCTCCAGCATTGCCCTCTATGGGGCGGTGGAACCTTCCATGGTGGCGACGGCGCGCGACCTCCTCACTCGGGTGCCGCCCGCCGAGTCGAAGCGCAGGGGCAAGAGCGTTGATGCCGAGGCCTTCGCTGCCGTTGCTGCAGAAGAGATCGAGCGCTTTCGGCAGGCTGACCCACGTGTCAGCGCCACCGTCGAGTTGCGCGACGATGTGACGTCGCTCGTCGTCTCGCAAGGGAGCCTCCTCGTGGGGTCGAAGATGCGATTCGCCGACAACCGGGTTGAGCCGCTCATCCAGCACGAGGTTGGCACGCACATCCTGACGTACTGGAACGGGGCTGCTCAGCGGTTCAAGCTCCTCGCGAACGGTCTTGCCGGGTACGACGAACTGCAGGAGGGACTCGGCGTGCTCGCCGAGTACCTCGTTGCCGGACTCACGGAGGCCCGCCTCAGGACGCTGGCGGCACGCGTGATTGCGGCACGGGCGGTGAGCGACGGTAGCGAGTTCGTCGAGACCTTCGGTCTTCTGACCGGCGACTACGGCATGACGCCGCGCACGGCGTTCCAGATCGCCGCACGCGTCCACCGCAGTGGAGGATTCGTCAAGGACGCGATCTACCTCCGAGGTCTCCAGCGCGTTGTGGAGTACCTCGGCGACGGTGGGCGCCTCGAGACGCTCCTGGTCGGGAAGATCTCAGTGAAGCACGCACCGGTGATTGAGGAACTCCAGCGACGGCGCGTCCTTGTACCGCCGCCGCTGCGACCCAGCTATCTCGACCAGCCAGACACGCACTATCGCCTGGAGCGCCTGCGCGGCAACGACGACCTCGTGGCACTCACCGAACCGCGGTAGGTGACGAGGCAAGGACGTCGCGAACTGCGTCCGTTGCCGTGGAGAGCGCGTCCCCGATGGTGGCGAGCACGGCCTCGTCGACCTCGCCCGTCCACTCGTCCATGAAGATCTTCTTCATTTCGATCGCTAGAGCACAACCGCGTCCCGCGTACCGTTCGTTGATCCACCGGCTCATGTAGCCGCCCTTGAAACGAACGTTCTCGCGTACGTCGAGATGGCCGCCGTCAAACGGTGCTTCTCTCATCGCAGTCGAGAACGCATCGACGACGTCGGCCCATTGCGCGCCATCCACCGTACCGGTACCGACATTGACCTCTGGGTTCAGTTCAGGATCGTCGACCGGTGCGTCGGGCCCACCTCGTCGATGGTTGTAGGAGTGGAGGTCGAGGACGACGAACCTGGGGTGTTTCGCGGCCACCTCGTCGCAGACCGCGGCCAGGTCTTGATAGAAGGCGTCGTATTCGGCGAGCGATCCTTCGATCACGTCGTCCGGGAGCGGGGACGTCCAAAGATCGAGGGCCCAGGCCGCATCGGAATCGAGATACACGGCACCGTCTCTTGGCCGGTTGACGTCGACCTCAAATCGTGAAGTGCGAACGTCGACCTGATTCTTCGAGATCGAGAGCCACCGATTCGTGAACGGATCCTCCTCGCGGAGGCGGACATCATCGTCGAGGGCTGTGAATGGGACGACGTCCGGCCGGAGCCTGTGACCGGCGTGGATCGCCGTGGCAACGATTGGATCGTCTGAGTCTGTGGTGATCGTCCAACCTGTATCGGTCATAGCGTTGCCATCTCCGAGTTCTCGAAACTCCGCCGGTAGTACGTCATGTAGTCCACCTTGTTCTCGAGCGCGTCGATCACCGCTTCGGAGAAGTTGACGCCCTCCTGCTTCTGCGCCGACCCGAGGCCGCCAGGAGAGAACACGTTGATCTCCATCAGTTTGTCGCCAACGATGTCGAGGCCAACGAGGAACATGCCGTCCTGGACCAGCTTGGGCCGGACCATCTCGGCGAGACGGAGTGCGTCGTCATCGAGGTGTGCCTTGCCGAGTTTCCCGCCCGCGTGGACGTTGGAGCGCATGTCGCCCCCGGTGCGGATGCGACGGAACGCGGCGTATCGCCCGCGATGGCGCAGCGGCCGGCCGTTCATGAGGAAGAGCCGGGTGTCGCCTTCTTCCGCTCGCGTGAGGTACTCCTGTGCAATCACGTAGCCGTCCCGAGTCACGGCGTCGATGATCTGATTCAGGTTCGCGACATCGTCGGATCGGACGAGGAACACGCCGTCGCCTCCTGATCCCTGCAACGGCTTCAGCACGCATTTGCCGCGATCGGCCACGAATGCCTTGATCTCGTCGCGGTTCCGGGTGATGAGTGTCTCGGGTCGCACTTCCTCGGGGAACGTTTGGAAGTACATCTTGTTCTGAGCCTTTGCAAGACCGTTCGGATCGTTCAGCACGATCACGCCGTGGCGCATCGCGACCCGTCCGAAGTCAATGGCCGCAGTCTTGGCCCACTCCCGCTTGCCCTTCTCAGTCGACGGATCGTTCCGGAGCATCAGAATGTCGAGGTCGTCGACGGTGACGCGCTCCTGGATGGCGTTCTTGCCCTGAAGGTCGCGGAGGTAGGCCTGGCCGGTCGTGTACCGAGCCCGGTGGACGCGCCGGGCTCGTGCCTTCACGCGCTCGTCTGGATCGTAGGCCAGGTCACCGACGCCGATCACCCACGCCTCGTGGCCGCGGTTGGTGGCTGCGATTCCGAGTCGCGTGGTGGTGTAGCCGGGCTCTTCGGTCGCGATGTCATTGACGACAAATGCAATCCTCAATGTGTGTTCCTTTCGGTGATGGTGTGCTTGTTGTGCTGAGAGACGGACGCGTCAGGCGTGGTCGGGTGATATACCGCGCAGGAGGACCTCCAGGAGATGTTCAAACGACTTGTTCAGATCGGCGCTCGCATCGAAACCGAGGGTAAGTTCAAGGATGACGAATCCCCTGATCGCGCTGTGGATCGCTCGAGCGTCGTCGATGATGCGATCCTCCGCTACGCCGAGACCGTCAACGATGCGGACGAACAGTTCGGTGATTGAGGTGATGGCTTCGGTGGTCTCCGGCGCCGGGTCGCCGAACATGAGGGTTGCCGCTGCGAACTGGCCGGGATGGTCCACGGCGAACTGGCGATATGCGGTGCCAACCGCCCACAGGGCGTCACGCCCCGACCGCGCAATAGCGGCGTCACGCAGCGACGTCGTCAATGCCTCGGACGAGGCGGCGGCGACGTTCTGACGAAGACCGCTGACGCCCCGCACGTGGTTGTACAGGGCGGACGACTGAACGCCCAACTCGCCTGCCACCTTGGAGAGCGTCAGTTCGTCCGGTCCGTTCGCATCAAGGACCTCAAGCGCAGCCCCTGTCACGTCTTCGGAGTCAATCCGTTGTTTCACCATGCTGACAGTATACCCGGTAGAATCGAAGATATCTCTAGATATCACGACGGCGTCTTGGTATAATATGAATGTAGTTCACATAGATCGACGAGTCGTTCCACGATTCAGGCGCACCGGAGACCCGGGTTGTGATGAGGCGGGGAGCGATTGGTCCCCAGACCGAGGAGTGTGACGTCATGGGGTGGAACTCGAATCCGCTCGCCGCCGACGCCGCCGACGCTTCGCCCGAGGTGAGCACCGCGATGCCTGACGCCGTTGGTTGGCGCACGTCGATCCGAACCGCGGGTCGCCTCGGTTTCGGGCGGTGTGATTGGCGCCGGTCGGAATCGAGCGGTCGCTCTGTCGCCGATCCATATCCGGGCAGTATCGACCACGAGGTCCCGATCCGTCCCACCATTCTCGGACCGGGAATGTTCCCGTAGCGTTCCGATGGACCTGGAGTCAATCACGGAACCCTCCCGTTCTTGCGTAACTATGGGAAGCCGGCTTCCACTATCTACGCAAGAACGGGGAGTTGAGGTCAGCAGATGCGGGGCAATTGCTCGCCGACCTGCATGTCGACGACCCTGGTCGCACCGAGCGGCGTCCTTGCGGCGACCATCTTCCGATGGGTGTCGGTCACTTCACCCACCACGGTGGCGTCGACACCCTCGGGGTGGGACCGCATGGTCTCGAGAACCTTGTCCGCGTCGTCCGCCGGGACGACCGCAACGACCTTGCCCTCGTTCGCTACATACATCGGGTCCATCCCGAGCATTTCGCATGCTGCAGCGACGGTGCGGTCGACGGGGATGGCGCGTTCGTCGAGCAGCACACCGACGTTCGCGGCGTGAGCGATCTCGTTGAGCGAGGCAGCAAGGCCGCCCCGGGTTGGATCGCGCAACACATGCACGTCCGCTCCGGTGTCGAGCACGTCGTTGATCATGTGATTCAACGCTGCCGTGTCGGAGACGATCGACGTCTCAAACTCGAGGCCTTCCCGCACCGACATGATCGCCATGCCGTGGTCGCCGACGGTGCCGGAGACGATCACGACGTCACCAGGGGCTGCGCGCTGTGGCCGAATGTCGGCACCGTCGCGGAGGATCCCGATGCCGGTGGTGTTGACGTAGATGCCGTCGCCGTGTCCGCGGTCGACGACTTTCGTGTCCCCGGTGACGATCGTTACGCCCGCGTGGGCCGCGGCGGCTGCCATCGAGTCGACGATGACACCGAGTTCGGCGAGCGGAAGGCCTTCTTCGAGGATGAGGCCAACGCTGAGATACCGGGGGTATGCGCCGCGCATGGCGACGTCGTTGACGGTGCCGTTGACCGCCAACTCTCCGATGTTGCCACCGGGAAAGAAGCGGGGACGGACGACGAACGAGTCGGTCGAGAACGAGATCTTGCCGCCAGGGTCGAGGACTGCGGCGTCGGCGAGTTCAGCGAGTTCCCTGTCACCGAACGCCGGCACGAAGAGGTGCTCGATCAGCTCCGCCGAGAGTTGCCCGCCGCCGCCGTGACCCATCACGATCATCGGCTGGTCGCGTAGTGGCATCGGGCACGACCAGTTGTCGATCGTCACGGGGTCGCCTCCAGTTCCTTGAATCTTCCGTACAGGTAGTAGGCGGCGCAGGCCCCTTCTGCCGACACCATGGTGGCGCCGAGCGGCGTGCGCGGCGTGCACTCCTTGCCGAATGCCGGGCACTCATCCGGCTTCAGAGTGCCGCGCAGGACCTCTCCTGCGTGGCAGAGCGGCGACTCAACCGTGTCGATGTCGGTGACCGTGAATCGTTCGGCAGCATCGAAGTCGGCGTAGGCGTCGGCGAGTGCCCACCCGGACTGCGGGATCATCCCGATGCCGCGCCAGTTGCGGTCGATGGTCTTGAACACATCGCCAACCATCTCTTGCGCCGGCAGGTTGCCGATCCGGTTGACGGCCCGTTCGTAGGCATTCTCGACCTCGCCGCGCCCCTCTTCGAGTTGCAGGACGGCCATCTTGATGCCCTGCAGCAGATCGAGCGGTTCAAAGCCGGTCACGACGATCGGGGTGCCGTACTGCTCCGCGATCGGGTCGTACTCCGTGTAGCCCATCACGGAGCAGACATGGCCCGCGGCGAGGAAGGCCTCGACCCGGTTGGTCGGCGATTCGAGGATGGCGCGCATCGCCGGAGGCACCAGCACGTGTGACACGAGCATCGAGAAGTTCGTCAGGCCCTCCTGCTTCGCCTGGTACACCGCCATGGCGTTGGCCGGTGCCGTGGTCTCGAACCCGATGCCGAAGAAGACGACCTCGCGGTCCGGGTTGTCGCGCGCGACCTGGACCGCATCCAACGGGGAGTAGACGATCCGGACGTCGCCACCGGAACTCTTGACCGAGAACAGATCCCGACCGGAACCGGGCACCCGGAGCATGTCGCCGAACGAGCAGAAGATGACGCCGTCGCGTGACGCGATCGCGAGGGCCTTGTCGATCGTCTCGAGGGGCGTCACGCAGACGGGGCAACCGGGGCCATGAACCATCTCGATCTGGTCAGGGAGGAGGCGGTCGATGCCGTTGCGAATGATCGAGTGCGTCTGTCCCCCACACACCTCCATCAAGACGTGGCGCTTCGTCGCGATCCGGGAGATGTCGTCAATCAGACGGAGCGCGAGGTCGGGATCCCGGAACTCATCGAGGTACTTCATGCCTCGCCCTTCGCCGCCGCTTCCTCTGCAGCAAGCGCCGCGGTGGGATCGAGTTCCACTTCGACGGCCTCGAGCTCCTGTAGGTGGGCCAGAGTGGCGAGTGCTGCCTCTTCGTCGAGTTGCGTGATGGCGAAGCCGACGTGGACGATCGTGTAGTCGCCGATCGAGATCTCCGGCACATAGGCGAGATTCACCTCTTTGACGATGCCGTCGAAATCGACTCGCCCGGTGCGGGTCATACCCTCACCGCTGATCTCTATGACTCTCCCGGGGATGCCGAGACACATTTCACATCACCTCCGCGTCGCCGCGATCACGGCCTGGCCGAGCGCCAGACCTCCGTCGTTGGGTGGCACAAGCCGGTGGGTGAGAACGGAGAAATCCTTCCCACTCAAGGCGATGGCGGCTGCATGTGTCACTGTCACGTTCTGAAATACCCCTCCGCTCAAGCCAACGGTAGCGATGCCTGTTCGAGACCGGATCCGCTCGGCGACCTCGACGATCATTGTCGTGACCGCGGTGTGGAAGCGGGCCGCGATCACACCGGTTGAGACACCGTCTCGTAGGTCGTCGACGATCGCTCGGAGGACCGGTCCTGGCTCGAGGACGATCCGGTCAGCGTCGCCGGTGATCGCGAAGTCGTACGAGCACCGTTCGGATCGGTCGACCAACGCCTCGAACTCGATGGCCGCCTGAGCCTCATATGAGGCTGTCTGCCGGACACCGGAGAGCGCCGCGGCTGCATCGAAGAGGCGCCCCATGCTGGTCGTCGGAACGGTGTGGATCTCGCGCTCGATCTGCGTCTTGATCATCCGGCGCTCGCTCTTCGTGTAGTGGAGGACCGGTGCGAGATCATCCGACCAGGGGATACCGGCTGCCTGTAGATGTGCGAGTGCCATGCGTGAGGGATGGCGGACGGCGGCATTGCCGCCAGCGAGGGGGACCGGCGCGAGGTGCCCGACCCGGTCGAATCGCCCGTAGTCGGCAACGAGGATCTCGCCACCCCAGACGGTCCCGTCGGTGCCGTATCCGGTGCCATCGAACGAGAAGCCGATCACGGGTTCACTGATGCCGTGCTCGGCCATGACCGATGCGATATGCGCGTGGTGATGCTGGACCTTGATCACCGGCAGGTGGTGGCGTTCCGCCCACTTGGTCGACAGATATCCGGGGTGGAGGTCGGCGGCGATCGCCTCGGGTTCGATTCGGAACAACTCGGTGAAGTGTTCGACGGATCGGCTGAACGCATCGAGCGTCTCGAGGTTCTCCATGTCGCCGATGTGTTGGCTCATGAACCCATCTCGCCCCGCCGCCAGGCAGAACGTCGCCTTCAGTTCTCCGCCGGTCGCGAGGATCGGCGCCACGTCGAACGGAAGCGGAACCGGGAACGGCGCGTAGCCGCGTGAGCGGCGGATCGGGTACTCGGCGCCGTCGAGGATGCGGACGACGGAGTCGTCGCACGGCACGTAGATGTCCCTGTTGTGGAGGAGATACGCGTCGGCGAGGCCGGAGAGGCGTTCGAGGGCCTCGTCGTTGCCGGTGACGATCGGCTCCTCAGCGAGGTTGCCCGAGGTCATCACCCACACGTCCCCCGGTGCAAGGAGGAGGTCGTGAAGGGGGGTGTACGGGAGCATCATCCCGATGTGGCCGTTGCCAGGAGCCACCGCCGCGGCGAGGCTCGTGTTGGGGCGCCGTGCGAGGAGAACGATCGGCCGCTCTTGCGATGTGAGAAGGCGTGCCTCGTCCTCGTCGATCTGAGCGAAGGCAAGGGCGGTCGTGAGGTCGGCGACCATCACCGCAAATGGCTTGTCGACCCTTCCCTTTCGTTCCCGAAGGAGTCCGACTGCGACATCCGATGTTGCGTCGCAGGCAAGGTGGAATCCACCGAGGCCTTTGATGGCGACGATCTCGCCGGCAGTGACGCGGCGGCGCGTCTCCCCGATCGGGTCTGACGTCGCCGGCACCGACTCCACGACAGGGCCGCAATCCGGGCACGCGTTCGGCTGGGCATGGAAACGCCGATCGGCCGGATCCTCATATTCGGCCAGGCACCGCTCGCACATGGGGAATGGGCGCATTGTGGTGTCCGGCCGGTCGTACGGTGTGCGTTCGGTGATGGTGAACCGGGGCCCGCAGTTGGTGCAGTTGATGAATGGATAGGCGTGGCGTCGGTCATCGGGGTCGTGCAACTCTTTCAGACAGTCGTCACAGGTGCGGAGGTCGGGAGAGACGAGTGCGGTCCCGGTCATGGCGTGGTGGCTGGCGACGATGCCGAACGACGTGTCGCCGGTGGCGGGCACTTCCTCGGCCTCGACTCGCTGGACCCGTGCGGCCGGCGGGGCGAGCGTGTCGATGTCGGAAGCAAACTGGTCCAAAGCCGACGCATCGCCTTCGACCTCGATGAACACGCCGTCGGTGTCGTTGCCGACGAATCCGCCGAGGTGAGCCTCGGTTGCGAGGCCATAGATGAACGGACGGAACCCGACGCCCTGAACGATTCCAGAGACGCGAAGACGGAGGCGGATGGGTGGAGGTGACATCGCTCGGTGCATCGTACGCACCGCCCGGTGCGAGGGGCAGGGGAGGACGACCCGCGCCCGCGGGCCAATGGTCCCAGTGTTGCTGCGGTGTCGGTCAGGCCGTTCCGGCGCTCGGCCGGTCGGGATTCAGTACGATTCGGCTATGACTGATCTCACCACCGCAGCAACTGAGTGGATCGCGGGCGACCCCGATCCCATCACCCGAGCCGAACTCCAGGGGATCGTCGACTCCGGCGACTTCGACGAACTCACCGAACGGATGGGGGCGACCCTTCAGTTTGGGACGGCGGGCCTGCGCGGGCGCGTCGAGGCAGGTTCGAACCGGATGAACCGCGCGACCGTCATCCGGGCAACCAAGGGACTGGCCGACTACCTTCGCTCGACGACCGGCACCGAAGCCGGACCGGTCGTGGTCGGGCGCGATGCGCGGCTTTCGTCGGCGACGTTCATGGACGACACAATCGGTGTGCTCGTCGCGGCCGGCTTCAAGGTGCGCTACTTCGCCGACCCTGCCCCGACACCGCTGGTGGCGTACGCCTCGCTGAAGGCAGGCGCTGTTGCCGCTGTCGTGGTGACCGCTTCGCACAATCCACCGGCCGACAACGGCTACAAGGTGTACGCGCAGAACGGGGCACAGATCGTCCCGCCGACCGACTCGGACATCGCCGCCGCGATCGCCGCCGTTGGCCCGGCTTCCGAAGTCCCGCGAGCCGAGATCGTCGGCGCTGCGGCAGAGCCGATCGGCGAGGACCTGTTCGCCGACTATCTGCTCGACGTTGCCACGAGCCTTCCGGACTCGACGGGGGATCGGGATATCAGCATCGTGTACGCCGCCATGCATGGCGTAGGCGGCAAGTACGTGGTCGCCGCGCTCGACCATTTTGGCTTCTCACGGGTCCACCCGGTTGCGGCGCAATTCGAACCGGACGGGCACTTCCCGACCGTGGCGTTCCCGAACCCGGAGGAACCCGGGGCGATGGACCTGTCGCACGAACTCGCCATGTCGATGGACGCCGATCTTGTGATCGCCAATGACCCGGACACGGACCGACTCGCCGTCTCGATCCCGGAACCGGGTGTCGGCTATCGGCAACTCACCGGGAACCAGATCGGCGTGCTGCTCGCCGACTACATGCTGGCCGGCGGCGGCACCGACCGACCGCTGGTGTTCAACAGCATCGTCTCGTCCCCCATGCTTGCCTCGATCGCCGAGGAGTACGGGGCAGGGTTCGATCGAACCCTCACCGGGTTCAAGTGGATCTGGAACGCGGCGCTCGACCTCGAGGCCGAAGGACTCGGCTCGTACGTGTTCGGATACGAAGAGGCGCTCGGCTACTCCGTCGGACAGACGGTGCGGGACAAAGACGGGATCTCGGCGGCGGTTGCGTTTGCGGCGCTGGTCGCAGACGCCCGAGCGCAGGGCCAGACGGTGTGGGATCGCCTCGCCGACCTCTATCGGCGGCACGGGCTCTGGGTGTCGACGCAGAAGAGCGCCGTCCGACCGGGAGCCGAGGGAGCCGACGAGATCGCAGCGGCCATGCGACTGCTCAGCGAGCGGACGCCTGAGACGCTTGGCGGTCTGCCGGTCACAGGAGTCACCGACTACCGGAGCGGAGCCGAAGACCGGCCCCGCTACCTGGCGGCGACACCGCTGGTCGAGTTGTCGCTCGGCGACGCGGGCCGAGCATTGATCCGGCCATCCGGGACGGAGCCGAAGCTGAAGATCTACGTGGATCTGCGCGGCGACGCGGGCGACAATTGGCTGGTCGCGGAAGAGGAACTGCTGGCGAAGGCGAACGCGGCAGCCCAGGACGCGGTCAACTTCCTCGGTCTCTAGCGCCGCGACCCCTGGATTCGCGGCGTGTGGGTGGAGGAAATTCACGTCAGTGCACGGGTTCGGCGATAATCAACAGGACACCCCCCTCGCAAGGAGTCTCAATGGACATCCAGCAACTGCTCGGCGCCGAAGCCGACGCCCTGCTCAACTACAAGGCGACCGGCATTCCGAAAGAGACCCTGTCTCTTCCCGGACCCGACTTCGTCGACCGCGTCTTCGGTCAGACCGACCGGAACCCGCAGGTTCTCCGCAACCTCCAGGCCCTGTTCAACAACGGCCGCCTGGCCGGAACCGGCTACGTGTCGATCCTCCCTGTCGATCAGGGAATCGAGCACTCCGGTGCCGCGTCGTTCGCTCCGAACCCCGCGTACTTCGACCCGGTAAACATCATCGAACTCGCCCTCGCCGGCGGCACGAACGCCGTCGCGACCACGTTCGGTGTGCTCGGCATGGCGTCGCGCAAGTACGCGCACAAGATCCCGTTCATCGTGAAGATCAACCACAACGAGTTGATGACGTACCCCGCCACGTACGACCAGATCATGTTCGGCTCGGTAGAGCAGGCATGGAATCTCGGTGCTGCGGGTGTCGGCGCCACCATCTACTTCGGTTCCGAAGACTCGAACCGCCAGATCCAAGAGGTCGCAGCGGCGTTCGAAGAGGCCCACGCCCTCGGCATGTTCACCGTCCTCTGGTGCTACATCCGTAACTCGGGCTTCACGGTCGACGGCGTCTCCTACGAGGCATCCTCCGACCTCACCAGCCAGGCCAACCACCTCGGTGTGACGATCGAGGCTGACATCATCAAGCAGAAGCTTCCGGAGAACAACAACGGCTATGGGGCCGTCGGGTATGGGAAGACGCATCCTCTTGTCTACGAGGAACTGACGTCCGACAACCCGATCGACCTCACCCGCTGGCAGGTTGTCAACAGCTACATGGGCCGCGCCGGGCTGATCAACAGCGGTGGCGCGTCCTCGGGCGCAGGCGACCTCGAGCAAGCGGTCTTGACGGCCGTGATCAACAAGCGTGCAGGCGGCATGGGGCTCATCTCGGGCCGCAAGGCCTTCCAGCGTCCGATGGCTGAAGGTGCAGCGTTGCTCAATGCCATTCAGGATGTCTACCTGGACGAGAGCATCACGGTCGCCTAGGGGAAGGCGCCGAACAACACATCCCAGGGAGGACGACGAATGGCTATCAGGCTGCCGCACGCGGCGTCGGTCGCGAAGAATCCGACGCAGGAAGAGATGCGGGCATGGACCCTCGAGTACATGCCACGCATCATCGAGACCGAGTTCGGGAACCTCAGCTACAAGGCTGAGATCACGGCTCGCCTCTCGAAGTCGACGTTCTTCGTCGACGACGACGAGACCTTCAAGCCGGCAATGAGCCGCGCCGAGTACGACGAGTGGGCTGCCAAGCAGGACGCATACATCGCGGACAAGGACATGATCCTGATCGAGGGCTACATCGGCCCCGATCCGGAGTTCCGGACCGCGAGTCGTCTCTACATGGAGAAAACGTCGGCGAACATTCCTGCGATGCAGCAGCAGCTGTTCTTCCCCAAGGACGATGCATATGTGCCAGAGTTCACGGTCATCTACACGCCGGGCCTCCCAGCACCCGGCAAGTCGGATGACCGACTCATCGCGGTCGACCACGAGAACTACGTCACTCGTGTGTTTGGTTCCGACTACTTTGGTGAGTCGAAGATGGGCGGCCTCCGCATGTGGAACTTCCTCGTCTACCAGGTCGGCGGTCTGGCTCTTCACTCTGGTCTGAAGACGTTCCCGGACGTCGACGGAGAAGAGAAGGTCGCTCTGATCCTGGGCCTCTCGGGCACCGGGAAGACGACGACGACCTTCCGCCGGCAGCTCGGTTCGCTTCCGGTTCAGGACGACTTCGTCGCCCTGTTCCCCGGCGGCAAGGTGTACTCGTCCGAGAACGGATGTTTTGCAAAGACATTCGGACTCGACGAGGACGACGAGCCGACGATCTACGGCGGGACCACCCGTCCGGACGCTTGGCTCGAGAACACCCACACCGATCCGGACGGGAAGGTCGACTTCTTCGACGACTCGTACACCGCCAACGGACGTTCCACGTTCCCGCTGGCGAATATCCGGCATCGCAATCCGAGTGGCCTCCCGCCCGTCAACTACCTGTTGTTGCTCAACCGCAACGAGAACATCATCCCAGCGGTGGCGAAGCTCAAGCGAGAGCAGGCGGCGGCGTACTTCATGCTGGGTGAGACGAAGGGTACGTCGGCCGGTGGTGCCGCCGAGATGGGGAAGAGTCTGAGGGTTCCCGGGACCAACCCGTTCTTCTTCACCAACGACGCGATGCAGGGCAAGCGGCTCCTCGAACTGCTCGAGACCATGCCGGACCTCGAGGTGTACCTCATGTCGACCGGCAGGGTCGGCGGCGAGGACAGCGACGAGCGTTCGAAGAAAGTCAAGATCAGGCATTCGTCCGCCGTGGTCCAGGGCATCGTCGAAGGCGCGATCGAGTGGGAAGAGGATCCGGACTTCGGCTACTTCGTCGCGGCCGATCTGCCCGGGTTCCCCGACCCGGAGATCCTCCAGCCGCGGCGCCTCTACGAGCGCCAGGGCCGGATGGACGAGTACAACGCGATCGTGAACCAACTCGACACCGAGCGCAAGGAGTTCCTCAGGAGCTTCCCCGGCCTCGACGAGAGCATCGTCAACGCCATCTAGGCGATCGATTGACTGATCGAGTGGGGCGGCCCTCGGGTCGCCCCACTCGCGCGCGCAGGGCCGGTGACTGGTCCCTTCGGCACTGACTAGTTTGCGCATCAAGGTGGGTGCACGTGCGGCCGATAGAACGCACGTGAGCGAGAAAGCCCCCAACCTCCCAGAGTCCATTGACACACGCGAGTTCTCGACAACCCGCAAGGGCTACGACAAGCGTGAAGTCAAAGATTTCCTCCGCGAACTGGAGTCGAACTTCCGCGAGCTCGAACACTGGGCCCAGGAGACGAAGACCCGGCTGCAGAAGGCAGAGTTTGAAGCGGAGAAGACCCGATCGTCGGAAGGTCAGTCCGTCGACAGCGCCATGGTCGCGGTGTTCGACGCGAAGGACCGCGTGCTCAGCCGCGCCCGGAAACAGGCAGCGAAGATCGAGTCCGAGGCGCGAGATCGAGCCGCTGCTATCGAGCGGGACGCCGAACAACGCGCCAAGACGACCACCCCGGACGCCAACGCAGACGCCATCATCGAACAGGCGCAGCGGCAAGCCGACGAACTCGTTGCGGCCGCCAAGGTCGAAGCCGAAAAGCTGTTCGCTCACGAGCGAACGGCCGACAAAGAACGCATTGCCGAACTCGAGGCTGATCGCGAGCGGCTGATCGCTGAGACCAGCCAGAATGCTGTTGACGGGTCAGCGCTCGTTGAAGAGGCGCAGCGGCAGGCCGAAGAGATCATTGCCGTCGCCCAACTCGAAGCAGAACAACTGCTCGCAGCTGAGCGCGAGAGCGAGCAGGCTCGCATCGCTGAGCTGGAAGCTGATCGTGACCGGCTGACGGCCGATGTGCAGCGCCTCTCGGAAGAGCTGGCAGCAGCCGTGGCCCCCGACTCGAACCGCGAAGCCGAGGCAGCAGAGGCAGCCGAACGCATCCTCGCCGAGGCGCAGGAGCGTGCCGAAGCAATCGTTGCCGCCGCAGATGCGACGGGTGCCGATCTCGAAGCTCGGGCTGCCGAATTCGACGACCGGGTTCGGGAACTCGAATCCGAGCGTGCAGCCATGCTGGCCGAGGTGGAGAGCCTCCGTGCCGAACGCGAGTCTGAAGCGACAGAGATTGTCGGGGCTGCTCGCGACCGAGCCAGTGTGATCCTCGCAGAAGCCGCGAGCAACGCAGCAGCGCAAGCCGAGGCGATCATCGCCGAGGCAACCGCAGCTGCCTCAGAAGTCACCGTTGTGGCGAGTCCCGGCGAGACGGCCGACGAGGTCCTTGCCCGCGCCGAGCAAGAGGCGGAGCACATCCGCGAGGATGCCCGCGAGAAGGCCGAAGCGCTGTTGATGCGTGCCGAACGAGAAGCCGAGCAGGTGGTTGAACTCCAACGCGATCTCGAAGCCCGGATCGCGTTGCTCGACGAAGAATCTCTCACCGGCGTTGAGCGGGCTGCAAGTATCGAAGCCGCGGCACGCGAGCGTGCCCAGGGCGTGTTGGACCGGTCGGAGGAATCGGCACGGGCCATCAAACAGGCCGCGGCACGGACACGTGACCAGGCCGATCAGGACCGGCTCGAAGCTGCACGGAAGGTGTCGGCGGCCCAACGCGACGCCAGGGAACTGATCGCTGATGCCGAAGAGCGCATGCAGTCGATCCTGACGGGGTTCGATGAGCGTGGCGCCCAAATCCGCGAGGCGGCCGAGGAAGACGCCGCACGGCTCGAGGCCGAAGCCCAGGAGATCCTTGCTTCTGCTCTCGCCGAGAGTGCCGAAACGCAGGCGAGCGCCGAGGCTGCAGCACAAGAGATGATCAGTGCGGCAGAAGAGCGCCGCGCTCGCGTGGATTCCGAGATCAAGGAGTCTCAGGAAGCCGCAGCAGCACTCGCAGCACAGCAGATCGCAGAGTTCGAGGACCAGAAGGCTGAACTCGATCACCGTCTCGCAGAGGTCGTCGCCGCCGAAGAACGGACCGGCGCCGCACTCGCCGAAGCGCAGGCACGCGTGGACCAGCTGCGCGCCGAGGCAACTAGGTTCGAGGACGAGGCAGCGGCGATCCGCGAAGAAGCGGACCGGATCAAGACCGACGCCGAGAGCGAATCCGCCTCCGTCATCGAAGAGGCAAAACGCGACGCTCGAACCATGCGCGACGAAGCCGAGCGGGCCCGTCATTCCGCGGAAGCACAGGCCGAAGAGATCATCGCCGACGCCCGTCGGCTGCATGAGGAAGCGGAATCAGTTCGCTCCGCGGCACGCGACGAAGCGGTTGAGGTCAAGGACGACGCTGATCGGACCCGGCGAGAAGCTGAGAAGACCGCACAGATCCTCCGTAGCGAGGCCGACTCGATCAGGGCTGAGGCTGAGGAGTACGCCTCAGCGACGCTGACCCGAGCCGACACCGAAGCGGCTGACCTGTTTGATGGGGCCTTCCGCCGGATCGAAGCACGATATGTCGAGGCCGAGACCGAACAGCAGCAGGCCTTGCAGATCCTTGCCGACGCCGAGATGTCGTGGGAGGCCGCCAAGGAGCAGCATGCGATTCTCGCCGCCGCCGAGGTCAGAGCCGAGGAACGCATCGCGTCGGTCGACGAAATCGCCCGCCAGGCCGAAGAAGCAGTCATTGCAGCCTTCGAGGAGGCCGAGCGACTTCGAGGTGAAGCTACCACCGAAGCCGACCAGATCCGCTCTGGTGCTCGCGAGGAGATCGAGCGCAGGTTGCGCGAGGCGACTGAGGAAGCTGAGCGCGTCAGGACCGATGCAGAACGATCCGCCGGCGAAGTCACGGCAGAGGCCGAGCGGGTTCGCGAGGAAGCAGGTCGGGTCGCGGCCGAAGCTGAAGGATTCCTTTCCACCGCTCGTGATGAAGCTGAGCGCCAACTCCATGATGCGATGGAGAAGTCCGCCAGAGTCCACCACGAGGCAGAAGAGACCGGCGCAGCAATCGTTCGCAAAGCAGAGGAGATCGCCGAAGCCGTTCACGTCGACGCTCAGGCCGCCATCGCCGCGGCCGAGGAGTACGCACAGCAGATGAGGTCTGAGGCTGAGCAGCTTCTGACCGAGACACGTGATTCGGTCGAAGCGATGACTGCAGGAGCCCGCGACGATGTCGCGAGGATGCGGGAGAAGGCCGCCACTGTCCGCCACGAGTACGAAGAGCAGCTCAAGATCATCCAGGACGCCGAAGGACAGGCCACAGAGATCATCGCTGGCGTGGAAGCCGAGGTATCCGAGAAGCTCGCCGACGCGGAGGGCCGGGCGGCGCAGGTTCTCTCGGAGGCCACTGCGCGGACCCAGGAAGCCGATGAGCGCGAGAAGGAAGTCGCACGCATCCTCCAAGAGTCCGAAGTTCAGAGGCGGGACGCCTTGCAGTTGGTTGCCAACGCCGAGGCCGAAGCCAATCGCATTCGCAACGAGGCGAACTCGTTGCGTGACGAAGCCGACCGGGTCCTCACCGCGGCCCGCATGCAGGCATCCGACCTGTCGGACGCAGAGCGTCAGGGCTTCGAGATCGTCGAACAGGCCCAGCGCGAGGCCGTCGGTATTCGAGCTGCGGCTGAGGGAGAGGCGACAGCCGCCAGAGCAGAGATTGAACGGCTGCTCGCCGAAGTAGCCGAACTCGAGAACACAAGGGCCGAGCACGAGGGCACGATCCACGAGGTCGAGCAGATGCGAGCCGAATTGGCCGGTCGACGCGATGAACTGAATCGGCGTGCTGCCGAGCAGGATGCCGCCGAGGACGGGCTGCGCTCTCGGCTCGCCGAGATTGAGCGCTGGGACGTCGAATTGGCCGAGCGGGCCGCCGCCTTGGATGCGGCCGGCGTCACCATGGACTCAGTCGCCAGCGTGAGCGAAGAAGCCGAACAGGCACTCCGCGCAGCGAATGAGCGAGCCGAACAGATCGCCGCAGAAGCAGCCGCTCAGGCGGAGCAGATCATCGCTGATGCGAAACGAGCTGCGGAGTCGGTGATGGCCGATGCCGACCGGCGACAGGGTGAGATCGAAGCGCAGGCTGCCCGCATCGAACAGGAACGTGCCCGGCTTGCCGAAGAGCGGCTCGAGACAGCACAGTTCGCAGCGGCGAAGGCGGCGCCGGCTGTCGAGGAGGCCGAAGAGCCACGCCGCGTGGTGTGGCCGGACGAGGCTCCCGACCAGCCGACGCCGGTCTACGGGGCCGAGACCGAGACCGAGGCCGAGGCCGAGTCGCCTGAGACGGTTGAGGACGACTTCGCAGACTTCGCGCCGGCCGCCAAGGTCGACGAGGATTCGACCGAGGAGGAAGAGGAAGTGCAGGCGAGTCGCTACGAGCGCAACTCGGCCAAGCTCCCGCGCATCGGCGACGACGCAGCCAATGTGGTCCGCTCGCTCGAATCGTTCCGACAGTCGCTCAAGGGTTCGTAGCGCCGAAGCGCTCCTGCTGTCCTTGCCTGGTCTCCCGACCGCTACGTGGTGCTTCGCGATATCCGCCAGAGCGCCTCGATTTCATCGGGATCGACCGGCACGTCCCTCGTGAGGTTCTCGCAACCCGTCTCGGTGACGAGAAGGTCGTCCTCGATCCGCACACCGATCCCGAGGAACTCCTCGGGAACCGGATGGTTCACGGTCTCGGCGTCCGCCTTGCGACCGTCGATGATGCTCTTCGCTTCGGCTCCTCCCACCTCGTAGGTGAGGTCTCGCTCGGCGTCCACGTCGAACGGAACCTTCGGGAGGGTGAGCGTGTGCTTCTCCCGGGCCACGTAGATTCCCGGTTCGACGGTGAATGCCATCCCCGCTGCGAGTGGCCGTCCGACACCGTTGACCCGATAGGCCCCAGAGTCGTGGACGTCCATCCCGAGCCAGTGGCCGGTGCCATGGAAGTAGAACTCCCGGTACCAGCCATAGGCGATCGCATCTTCGACCGGTCCGGGCAGCAGACCGAGGTCGACCATCCCTTTGGTGAGGACTCGGACGGCGATGTCGTGCATGTCGGTGAATGGCAACCCTGGCCGACAGGCATCGATCACAGCTTCCTGTGCGGCGAGGACGACATCGTAGACCGCCCGTTGTGGTGCTGTGAAACGGCCGTTCACCGGGAACGTCCTTGTGATATCCGCAGCCAGGTACCCGATCTCGGCGGCGGCATCGATCAACAGGAGGTCGCCGTCCTCCATCAGACGGTTGTTTTCGGTGTAGTGAAGGATGCAGGCGTTGTCGCCGGATGCGACGATCGACGGGTAGCCCTCTCGCACGGCTCCACACGACCGGAACACATACTCCATGGCCGCTTGAACGTCGTGCTCTGCGCGACCGGGGGCGGCAAAGCGGATCGCTTCCGAGTGGCCCGCAGCCGAGATGCGGCAGGCCGAGCGCAGGGCCGCGATCTCCTCGGTTGACTTGATGAGCCGCAGTTCGTCGAGGATTGTCGATGGATCATTGATCGATGATGGAACGGTGATGCCGGTTCGCGTTCGCAGGCCGCGTGCCTGCTTGAGAGCTCCAAGGACGCGACCATCGATCGGGGAGCCAATGTCGTACCACAAAGTGTCTCGACCCCTGAGTCGGTTGCGTAGAACCTTCTCGAAGTCCGAGATGGGATAGGCGGCGTCGGCACCGAAGTCGGCCTTAGCGCCATCGACCCCGGCCCGTCGCCCGTTCCAAGCCTCCATCTCCGGGTCGCGGGGACGGACGAACAAGACGTACGGCTTGTCATGGCCGGGATCGAACAGCGCAATTGCGTCCGGCTCGTCGAAGCCGGTGAGGAAGAAGAAATCCGACGACTGTCTGAACTCGAACGTGACGTCATCGTTGCGGGTGACTTCGATGGCGGCGGGCACAACGGCGATGCCGCCCTCGATGGCTGCAGCGAACTGGTCTCGGCGGTGGGTGAAGCGTTCCATGCCACGAGTCTCGGGCGCTCGCGAATTGAGCGCAAGTCCGCGGCCCGTCGTTGGCAACGCCGGCGGCGCCGGATCACCGAGCATCAAGCCAGCACGGAACCTGCATGCGAGCGACACGAGTGATCAGCCGGCGGCCACCGACGCGAGTTCGGCAAGGAGCGCCGACTTCTCGCCGTCCGTGAGGAACGTCGCTTTGAGCGAGTTCCGGGCGAGGGTCACGAGGTCGTCGCGACTCAGGTCGAGGGCCGCGGCGATCGCGATGTAGTTGTCGAGCACGTAGCCGCCGAAGTAGGCGGGGTCATCGGAGTTCACGGTCACGAGGACGCCCTGGTCGAGGAGGTCCTTCAGATTGTGGTCGGCGAGTTGGTTGAACACCCGGAGCTTCAAGTTCGAAAGCGGGCACATCGTCAGCGGAATCTGCTCGTTGGCGAGGCGCGCTACGAGTTCCGGGTCATCGGTGCAGCGGACCCCGTGGTCGATGCGCTCGGCGCCGAGTGTGTCGAGCGCTCCGATGATGTAGGCGGGCGGACCCTCCTCCCCGGCATGGGCGACGGCGTGAAGGCCGGCGTCTCGCGCGAGTTGATATGCCTCCGCAAACCGCTCGGGTGGATTGCCAACCTCGCCCGAATCGAGTCCGACAGCGATGACCTGGTCGACGTAGGGCTCGGCTTCTTCCCATGTGACGACCGCTGCCTCACCCGGGAGATGGCGAAGGAAGCACATGATCAGCGCCGCCGAAATCCCCCACTGCCGGCGACCCGCCTCGATGGCGCGCGTGAACCCGTCCATGAACACCGAGAAGTCGACGCCTCTCTCGGTGTGGGTCTGCGGATCGAAGAAGATCTCGGCACGTCGGACACCATCGGCAACTGCACGCTCGAGGTAGGCGAACATCAGGTCGTAGAAGTCCTGCTCCGCGACCAACACCGCCGCTCCCTGGTAGTAGATATCGAGAAACGACTGCAGGTTGGAGAACTCATAGGCGGCGCGGACCTCCTCGACATCCGCAAATGGCAGGTTGATGTCGTTGCGGCTGGCGAACTCGAACATCATCTCCGGTTCGAGGGTGCCTTCGATGTGGAGGTGGAGTTCGGCCTTGGGTAGGGCGCGGACGAACGATGCGATATCCATGGGTCTATTCAACCCGTTCAGAGCGCAGCGATCGAGCCGATCGATATCGACCGGTCGAGTTCCTACGACTTGCTGTCGGATGCCGTCGCGAAGCCGAGGATCCCGAACACCGCAAGAGCGAGTTGGATGAAGAACTTGATCCAGTCGGGACCGGAGGTTTCTCCAACACCCAGCCATCCGGCAACGATCCCGCCAATGATGGCGGCGCCGGCGCCAACGAGGATTGTTCCGAGGAGCGAGATGTCCTGCTTTCCCGGGATGATCAGGCGAGCGAGCGGCCCGAGGATGAGGCCCATGATGAGTCCTGTGACGATCATCCAGATGATGCCCATGCCTCTACTCCTTCGTTGTTGCGACGCTGTCAGAATGGTAATGGTCTCAACGGCCGTTCTCACCCGGAGGCCGGTCAGGGAATCCAGAAGCCGATGTGGGGAGTTGCCGCCTCATCCTCGCGGTGGGGTCCGTCGAACCGCATCGGCGGTGTGGCGGCAGCGCCGAGCGTGTGCGCCGTGAGTGCAAAACCCATGGATTCATGCCCCGGAGCGACCGCGAGATCCATGAGGTGAACCGCCGAGAGTCCGTAGGTCACCCGGCGGACCCCGGCCCAGAACATGGACCCCACACACATCGGACACGGTTCACACGACGCATAGACCGTTCCCTCCCCGAGGCGGTCCAAGAGGCCCTGATCCTCCAGAATCCGAACGAGGTGGGTCTCGGCGTGGGCGGTTATGTCGCGATCGGAGTTGACCCGATTCCTGGCCTCAGCAACGATGTCGCCGGCGATGGCGAAGAGTGCCCCAAATGGGTGGTCGCCCCCGGCCCGCGCCTCGGCGGCAAGTTCGAACGAGCGGGTCAGGAGGGAATCGTGGTCGGTCACGACACGAAGCTAGCCCGCACGTGACCGGCGGGTTCGTCTTGCGCGACATTGGGGGTGGTACTTGGCGGCGGTGGATAGCTTCCAGTCGTGATCGAAGTAGCAGAGAACACCGCACCGGCCGAGAAACCACGACTTCGCGGGTGGCTCCACGCCGTGATGTTCCCTGTTGCGATCCTCGGCGGACTCGTGCTCGTGGTTCTCGCCGACTCAACGGAGGAGAGGGTCTCGGTCGCCATCTTCGCTCTCTCCGCGGTCCTGCTCTTCGGCACGAGTGCTCTGCTTCACCGAGGCACGTGGACGCCCGGCATGGAGGGGGTGCTGCGGCGGATGGATCACTCGAACATCTACCTGATCATTGCCGCCACCTACACGCCGTTCGCCGTGCTGGCCATGCCCAATGGGCGAGGGCGCGTGCTCCTGTTCATCGTGTGGATTGGTGCGTTGATTGGCGTGGCGTTTCGCGTCCTGTGGGTCGGAGCGCCCCGCTGGCTCTACACGCCGGTGTATGTGGCGCTTGGCTGGGTAGCGATCTTCTACCTCTCCGATCTCGTGCGCGGGGCCGGCGTGGTCGCGGTGATCCTGATCGCTCTCGGCGGCGTCCTCTACAGCGCTGGGGCGGTCGTGTACGGGACGAAACGGCCGAATCCATCACCTGAATGGTTCGGCTTCCATGAGGTATTCCACGTCCTGACGGTCGCCGCGTTTGCCGCTCATTACGTGGCGGTTTCGATGGTCGTGTCTGTCTAGCTTGGGGGCTACGCCGTTCCGCGGGCGAAGAACCCGGCCAGGCCAACGACCACACCGAGTCCAACGACTCCGTAGTTGCCGAGGATGACGCCGACGACGACGAAGAACACACCCATCGCCAAGCCGATCTGGGGGGCAGATGCCCGGAGGTCGTTCACGGCGTACATCCTAGGATCGATCGGTGTGTCCTCGATAGTCGGCGAGCGCACGGAGATGGGCCAGGTCCTTCGGGCGGGCCGCTGCCTCCTTGTACCGGACGACATGCTCGAGTCGGACGAACGGCAGTCCTTCGATGGTCTCTGCGGTGTCGATCAACTGCTCGATGTCGAACTCGCCGTAGGCCCAACTCTTGCCGACGGTGATCGCACCATCGTCGAAGCTCACGACTTCGACGTGGTGTTCCTCGAGATAGACCAAATCCCCGAGTTGGCAAGCGCGGTCCCACGCCGAGCCTCGGCTGATCACGTCGAGATCATTTGTGGCCTCGATGATGCCGCGAACGATGAGGGGTCCGCTCCCGAATACGGCATAGTCGCCGGGTGGGAGCGCAAGGGATCGCAACCGATCAATCAGCCTGGGCTGACCCGCATCCGTCCGAGCATCGGGGGCCCCGGAATCATCCACGGCAGACGGCTATAACTTCTCGTCGTTGGTCGAACCCGGCGGCGGTGACTGCCATGGCCAACGACCGTTGACTTCGAGGACGATGGTCCAACTCAAGAACGTGCGGATCAGGACGAGGAGGCCGAGCACGGCAGCGTTCTCGAAGGTGGGTTCGAGGGTCACCGTCTTGATGATGTCGCCGGCGATCAAGAGGTCGAGGCCGATGAGGAGGCCCAAGCCCATGTATCGCTTGAACGTCTGGAAGGCGTCCGTCCACGTGGATCCGATCCGGGTGTGAAGCGCCCCCACGATCGCGGCAATGACGGCGATCGTGATGGCCAGGACGGCGGCGAGTTCGATCAAGTCGGCGATCGTCTCAGCGACCGCGAAGTCGCCGACCTTGATGCCGCTTTCGGAAGCGAGAATCCACAGCATGGGATGAGCCTAGGCGACTCGAACAGGGCTTCGTGGGCCACGGGTGCTCGAGAGAGGCTACGGAAAGATTTCGCGCTCATGCACGGGGCGTTCCGGCCGTGTAGATTCGCGTAGGTGGGGGAGGCTCTGGTGCGGCGCCGGGTATGTCCTGTTGGGGGCGGCGCACGGTGGGAGTCCTAAGCCACATGGGCTATGTCCGCGTGAGCGGACGAGGAGGAAGGATCAATGGATAGCCGTTTGACTATTCGAAACCCGCGTCGGCTGGTGATCATCGCTTTCGCTGTGGCGATGATGTTCGCCGTGCTGGTGCCGGTAGCTGCCACCGCTGCGGGTGGCACATTCACCGACGACGACAGTTCGGTGTTCGAAGCAGACATCGAGTGGCTGGCTGCAGAGGGGATCACCAAGGGGTGCAACCCGCCCGTCAACGACAAGTTCTGTCCGGACGATGGGGTTACCCGCGGCCAGATGGCCGCGTTCCTGGCGAGGGCGCTCAACTTGACCGACGGCGCAAACGCCAACCTGTTCAATGATGATGACGGCTCGATCTTCGAGCCTGAGATCAACATGGTGGGCACGGCAGGAATCACCATGGGCTGCAACCCCCCGGCGAACGACAACTACTGCCCCGACGATCTCGTCACTCGCGAACAGATGGCCGCATATCTGACGAGGGCCCTCGGCCTCGAGGCCGGTGTTGGCGCAGATCTGTTCACCGATGATGACGGCTCGATCTTCGAAGCCGATATCGACCGCCTTGGGACTGCGGGCGTCACGAAGGGCTGCAACCCGCCGGCGAATGACAGGTACTGCCCGAAGGACACGGTGACCCGCGGCCAGATGGCGGCGTTCTTGCACCGCGGTCTCACCATTCCGGAGGAACCTGCCGGCATCGAACTGCAGATCCTGGCGTTCAACGACTACCACGGCCACGTCCAATCCGGTGATGCAGGCACGGTGGCCGGCGAAGTCGCTGGTGGAGGCGAGTATCTGTCGGCCAAGCTCAACGAGTTGCGTTCCGGCAACAGCCTCACGGTTGCAGCCGGTGACCTGATCGGCGGATCACCGGCATTCTCCGGACTGTTCCACGACGAGCCGTCGGTCGAATCGCTGAACGCGATGGGCCTCGACGTGTCGAGTGTTGGCAACCATGAGTTCGACGAGGGCGTCACTGAGCTTCTGCGCATGCAGGATGGTGGGTGTCATCCCGTCGACGGCTGCTACTTCCCCGAAGAGCCGTACCCCGGTGCGGACTTCAATTGGCTCGCAGCGAACGTTGTCGACAAGTACACCGGTGACACGGCGTTGCCTCCGTACTGGATCGACGAAGTCGAAGGCGAGAAGGTTGCGTTCATCGGCATGACGCTCGAAGCGACCGACACCCTCGTTGCCGCAGCCGGCATCAAGGGCTGGGCGTTCCTCGACGAAGCCGAGACGGCCAACAAGCTGGTACCGATCCTGAAGGACATGGGCGTCGAGGCCATCATCGTGCTCCTGCATGAGGGTGGATCCCAGACACCGCCTCCCGGCGATGTCGACGCTTGCGTGGGAATCTCCGGGCCGATCGTTGCGATCAACGCTGCGCTCGATCCCGAGATCGATGCCCTCATCACGGGTCATACACATCTGCCGTACAACTGCTCGATGGATGATTCGGCCGGCGAACCCAGGATCGTTACGAGTGCCTACTCGTACGGTCGTGTGGTCTCGGAGCTGAACCTGATCATCGATCCGGCGACCCATGATGTGGACCGCTATCTCAGCACGTCGACGAACCACTCCGTCATCCAGGATGAATTGACGCCCGACCCGGTGATCACGTCGATCATCGAGAAGTGGCAGCCGCTGTATGACGCGGCCGGCACCATCCCGATCGGCATGATCAGCGCGGATATCACCCGTGGTGGTGATCCGACGGGCTCGGACCGTGGTGTCGAGTCGGCAGCAGGGAACCTGGTCGCCGATGCCCAGCAGTGGGCGACCACGGCGAATGGTGCTGTTGTGGCGTTCATGAACCCGGGCGGCGTGCGTTCTGATCTGACGTATCTGGACTCCGCCGGCGAGGGTGATGGCGTCGTTACGTACGGTGAGGCGTTCACGTTCCAGCCGTTCGGCAACACGCTGGTGACCTTGGAGATGACCGGGGCGGAGATCGTCTCGGTGCTCGAGGAGCAGTGTCAGCCGGCCGGTTCAAGCCGGCCGTTCCTGTCCCTCGGCGTATCGGATGGCTTCAGCTATGACCTGGCGTGGACGCTCGGTCCGGTTGACGACGACGGCGATCCGAGCACACCCGACGTCGACTCTTGCACGTCGATCACGGTGAGCAACGTGATGCTGAACGGTTCTGCGTTGAGCGACACTGCGACGTACATGGTGACGGCGAACAGCTTCCTGGCCGATGGTGGAGACAACTTCACCACGTTCGCCGGAATCACCGGGCCGCGGCTCGATGGTGGCGTCGATCTGCAGGCGCTCTCCAATTACCTGGCAGCGTTTGGTCCGGTCGATCCCCCGAGCACTGATCGGGTGAACGAACTGCCGTAGAAGCAACCGAACACAGGGACGAATGTTCCTGGCGAGTAGCAGGAAGCCCCCGCATCAGCGGGGGCTTCCTCTTCGTCTGGCGCAAGGAGCGGTTTGGTTCGGGTCCACGAATCTGGCCGGCCGCCCGACGGGGAAGAGCGACATAGGCGACGGTTCGGCGGGTCGGAGTGATTGGCCTCTACCAATGTCGCCCGTGGGGGTGCATGATGTGAGGTAGAGAGTTGGGTCCGGCGTGGGCCGACGCTCGGGCGGACGTGGAGGGATCCCTGTTTGAGGAGGTCCTCAGTGTCTCTCTCAATCCGTATGGTCCCACTGCTCGCCTCAGTGATGCTGCTGGCGGGGTGTATCAGCAGCGACGGTGCGACCGACTCGACGACGACCCTCGCGGAACCAGCAACGACGATACCGTCCACGACTGCGACCACAACGACATCAACTGCGGAACCGTCGGCATCGTCAACCGAACCGACAACCACCACGACTACCTCCGTGGCGACGGCACCGTCTTCTTCGACGACGGCTACCACGACCACCGTGCCGGCGGTGGTCACAGTGCCGCCCGTTGTGGAGGTCGAGTCGGGATTGCTCTGTAGGGATCTCAACGGGCTTGGCTATGGCTACGTCGATGCCGTCGCCTACTGGGTGAGGGAGGGTCAGCCGGATCGGATGGATGCAGACCGCAACGGCATCCCGTGCGAGACCGTGTATCCCCGGGCAGATGTCGTGGCATTCTGGGGTGACCCGCTCCCAACGACGACAACGGCGCCTGCGAGACGCATCGTGTACTCGATCGCAACGCACGGCCTGCACCCTGGCCCGCTGTCGGGCAGCGGCGGCTGGTGGGGCTCGGGGTGTTCCCCGGGGAGTAGCACGCTTCCCGATGGAATCTGGTGGGGCTACATCGAAGAGGCTTCCTCGTCATCGATCTCGTTCGATCTCGCATGCCTCCGGTGGGCGGACGAGTCCGATGACGACCCCGCCACGGAGGACTACGGGTGGGTGATCGAGAACAGCAACCCAAAGGTACGGGCTGTGCCCGTCGACCCGGACGCCACGGTGACGTGTCGCTGGGTGGACTGTCCACCCTTCCCCTACCCCTATTCCGAATGGATCCGAGATGGCCGAGTCCCGCACGGGGACTGGGGCAGAGAAGGGGGACTCTGGCTCTACATCAACGGCGGCGCCATCACCGAGATCGGTGACGAGGCTCTGGCAGGCTGATCCACTACCCCAACGCCCGGTGGAGGAATGCTGCCATCTGGCCTCTCGTCACATTCCCGTTCGGACAGAACCGGTCGTTGTCTGGTGGGTTGCAGCCGCGTGTGACACCTGCGGTTCCAAGTCGGTCAATGTCGGCCTCGAAGATCGAGTCGTCGTCATCGACAAACAGGTTCCCGCCACCGTTGTCGGAGTAGCCAAGCGCTCGGACGAGGAACGCCGCCATCTGTCCCCTCGTCACCTTCGCATCAGGGCAGAACCGGTCGTTCGCCGGTGGGTTGCAGCCCTTCGTGATTCCGGCAGCAGCGAGCTTCTCGATGTCAGCTTCAAACACGGAGCTGTCGTCATCGATGAACGGATCGTCGAGTCGGTCGGTGAGACCCAATGCCCGGACGAGGAACGCCGCCACCTGTCCTCTCGTCACCGCTGCGTCGGGGCAGTACCTGTCGTTGAGCGGCGGATTGCAGCCCTTCGTGATGCCCTCGCCCGCCATCCAGTCAATGTCGGATCGGAACACTGAGCTCTCGTCGTCCCAGAACGATCCCTGCAGCGGCTGCCAATCGATACCTGAGCCGGCGAACGCAGTGATCCTGACGAGCGGGTCGAGGCTCCACAGCGCCCCTGCGTGGGTGAACACCACAACCGAACCGTCCGGCGAAGCGAGAGGCTCTCTCTCATCGCCCACCAGTGCGGTGAGCTGCCCGATGGCTGTTCCGTCAGGCATTCGCGCACCCCACAGGTCCCAATCAACGACCACACTCT
>CAWIHT010000011.1:0-418879 GCA_963836085.1 uncultured Actinomycetota bacterium | reverse complement strand
GGTTCGCGGCACTAGCGGCCGATATTGGCGTCGTCCTGGGTGACCCTCGTCCGGATCGTGTAGACCGAATCACCGGCGAGGATGCCGCCGCGACCGAACAACCGCCCGTGCTGCCAGTTCGACAGACCGAGCTCCGGCTTGTCGAGCGCGTACTGACCATCGACCCAGCGGGTGAATCCGTTGCCGACGAACGGAGCGTCGACCAGATCGAAGAACCGATCCTGCTCCCCGGCGTCATCCGAGATGAGCGACACGACAAAACGGGGGCTGTAGCGGTTGAACCACTCGATAGCGGTGTCAACGGACGGAACAATCGCCAAGGTGACCTCCGGGCTCTCCTCCCACTCCCACTCTTCGCCGAGACCGCTCTCTTCAATCGGCTCAGCTTGCCGCTCCTCGTGCTCTCCATCAGCCCTGGCGACCGCAACGCGCCTGGCGAACCATGCCTTGGGGATGGCATCGACGGAGGATTCGAGGACGTGGAGCTTGGGACGCGCTCCCCTGCGGTCCCCCGCCCGCTCGAGCGCATCGAGGAAGACCGGCACGAGGTCGTCTGCCCGATCGGCGGCGATGCAGCACGTATTGAGCGTGTTGCAGACCTTCCGATCGAGCGAGTGGTAGACCGCCGCGTCGAACGAGGTTGCGTCTGCGTTCGATCCGGCGACGATCCAGGCGCCTCCGGTGCCGTGGAGGCTCACGGAGTTGCCGGCCTGTCGTGCGACGGCACCGAGTTGGGCGGTCGCCCCGCCCGAGCCGCGAGCCACGGCGAGCGCAAGCCTCGGATCCGAGAACATGGCCCAGGCCGACGCGTGGGCCGCACTATCGATGAGCACGGCCGCGCCGTCTGGGAGACCCGTCAGCGTCAACGCGGGGCGGAGGGCATGCTCAACGATCGCTCGGGCCGTCCCGAGTGCATCAGAGCCAATGCGGAAGACGACCGTGTTTCCGCTGCGGAGGACGCCGGTTGCGTCGGCGAAGACGTTCGGCCGTCCCTCGAAGACGAAGCCGACGACGCCGAGGCCGTCCCGAACCTGATCGACCCGCCAGCCGTCATGGCTGACCGTTTCCACGACCGATCCGCGGCCACCGGGTGCGTTCGCCCATGTACGAAGGCCGTCGACCATGTCCGCACGCATCTGATCGCTGAGGATGAGGCGCGTCGCCGAACGGCCGCGCGATCGTGCCTTCGCCACGTCGGAGCGGTTCGCCGCCGCGATCGGCGCAAACGACACGTCGTCGGCGAGCGTCGCTGCGAAGAGTTCATAGAACTCGGAGATCTTGGCATCGCTGAGGCCGCCCATCTCATCGAACGCCGCCGTGGCAGCGTCTACAGCGGCGGTCGCCACGGATTGCTCGACCGCCGGCACGTGTAACAGCGTCCCGTCCGTCTCCATGACGATCAGAGAGTCTCCCGGTTGGAAGGCCGCTGCGAGTTCGCTGCTGACTCGCGAGACGCGGTTGCCGCCCCAGACGATCGGCATTCCGGGTGTCAGGTTCTCGATGTGCTCCATGTTGAGACCCTAGAAGCGTCCGGTCCCGCATGCGGAGACCGGCATCATGTGAGACGCTCGATCCATGGGTTGTCTGGGTGGGAGCGTTCGATCGCGTCGACCAGCCACGCCTGCCGATCGTCGGGCAGGAGCGGCGCCACGGTGACAAAATCGGCCTCGTCCCACGGGCGCTGGAGCGGCGCCTTGAACAACATCACGACTTCGGGTGCCAGTGCCGGGATTCCCGTAGGCCCGGTCACGATGAGGCGATCCAGCGAGAGGGACACTTCAAGGTTTCTCCGGTATCGCCACACGCCGTTCTCGATCTCTCCGAACAGCACTTCGATCCGGTCACCGTTTGCGGCATCGGCGAAGACCTGGTGTACGGGCAGTTCGATCCGGCCCCCATTCCACGTCACAAGGGTTCCCTTGCCGACCAAGCCTTCGGGATGTGGGATGACTTTGACCATGTCCCGATCAGAGAAGTGGTCGTAGACAGCCCGTTGGTCATCCCGCGCGACGAGGAGGTCGACGTCATGATGGGAGCGTGTCGCCGTCTCGACCCACAGGTCGATCGCCCATCCGCCGGCCACGCACCAGGGAACACTCAGACCGTCGACCGGCTTCAGGAGATCAGCGAGTCTGTCGAAGTCCGCAGGCGCCGCCCGGTTCACCGCCGACCACCCGACACGGCGACGACGGCTCGAATGGACCGCACAAGGCTCCTTTGCAGCGGGATCGGCTCAAGCGTATTCGGAGCGATCCAGCTGCCGGGGACGAGCGAACCACCGCATCACCAGGGTCCTACCTCCACCACCGGCTGCTACGATCGAAGGTGACAGCGTACGCATGAGGCGTACAGCGCCCGCTCTGCCCCAGATCCGTCTGGCGGAGCTACCGCAGGACCTGCAATCTCCGTCGACGCTCTGCGCCCGGCTCGGAACGCACCTCTGGCGGGGCGTCAGCCCCCGACGATCGACGCTTCTGAAGGAGCACCGCATGACCGACACGCTCACCGTGAGCCCCGCAAAGGAGCTGCCCCGATGAAGACGTCTGGATCTCGAGGCACCTCCGACGACCGCCTGCGCTGCACGGCTTGTGGGCATCCGAACCGCGAACACCACGGCAGCCTGGGCTGCACAGTCCCGCAGTGCCCCTGCAAGGAGTACGCCGCTCCTGCCGCGCGCAAATCCAGCAGCAGTTCGGCATAGCGGAGGCGTATCCCTTCCGGTCCATCACCTTCGACCGTGGAAGTGTCGTGGGCACGAAGCGCCGTCGGCGAAGCGTCGGGCCGCGTTCCTGATCTCTGCCGACCTCCCCGCCCTCATCCCCTATCGAACACCGGCCGGGCGGGGCTTGGGGACCAGCGGGTCGTCGTCTTCAGTATCCGCCTTCGGCCGTTTGACCCGTCACGATTTGGACCGAGTTGCTTGTGCCGATGCGGTCGGCGCCAGCCTCGATGAGTTCGTAGGCGAACTCCCTCGAGTTGACACCGCCGCTGGCTTTGATCAGGACCTCGTCGCCAACGACCTCACGCATCAGCAACACATCCTCGACAGTCGCTCCACCCGGCTCCTTGCCGGTTGACGTCTTGATGAAGCGCGCACCTGCGGTCTTCGCGAGGGTGCAGGCGGCCACCTTCTCCGTGTCCGTGAGGAGCGCCGTCTCTATGATGACCTTGACGGGCTTGTCTCCGCAGGCCTTCACGACCTGCTGGATGTCGTCGAACACCAGGATGTAGTGCTTGCTCTTGATGGCGCTCACATGAATCACCATGTCAATCTCCTGAGCACCGCGACTCGCGATGGCGTCGTGAGCTTCGAATGCCTTGGCAACGGGTGTCATCTGGCCGTGTGGGAATCCCACGACGGCTATCGGTATCACGTCCGATCCCGCGAGCTTGCGCGCCACATACTCGACGTCGCCTGAAAAGACACACACCGACCGGAAGTGGTACTGCATTGCCTCTTCACAGACCCGGTCGAAGTCTTCCTTCTTCGCGTCCGTCCTGAGCAGCGTGTGGTCGATGACCCGTGCGAGTTCCCGGTCGTAGTTCTCCTCCGTCAACGTTCCTCCTGTTGAGACTGCGAGCAACTGTACTCCGAAGCGCAGAGCGCACTTCAAAGTCAGTGGCTCAACCCGCCACGGCTCCGGCGAGGCGCACGCTGGCTCGATCGGCCCCGAACACACTGAAGCCCCTTCCGGAGAAAGGGCTTCAACGTCTATCTCTCGGGTGAAGCTGAGGGATACACCGATCATGCCGCTCGCCGGCCGCGAGGCAGACGCCTTGGCGCGGCTCCGGAGCGAATCAACCGACCGACTCCTCGGTCATGACGCCGCGAACGCCTCCGGTGGGAGCTCTCGCGCACCACGCTCGATACCGTCCACAATGACACCGGCGACAAGGCCGGGATCGAGTCCAGGAGGCATCGTCGGTGCCACACCCGCAATCGATCGCTGTACCAAGCCCGTTTCGGTGTGGGGCGGCCGAGCGTCGAGCACGGTGATCCGCTGCCGCCGAAGCTCGCGCCCGAGGGCCACAGTCGCCGCGCTCAGGCCCGCCTTCACCGCTGAGTAGGCAGCCATTCCGGCGGTCGGACGTTCGGCGACGACTCCACTGATGTTGACCACGAATCCGCCCTCCACGTGCGGAATCGCAGCTCGAATCACCCGAAGCGGACCGACCAGATCGGTCGCAACGAGTTCGTCGAGTGCGCTGTCGCTGAGATCTGCGAGCGGCCCGAACGCCACCACTCCTGCGGCGTTGACGACTCCGTCGAGACCACCGAGTCCGGCGATCGCCGTACCGATGACGTGTTCGACGTGGCGCGGCTCTTGAAGATCGAATTCGACCGACGGGACGGGCGGTTCGAGCGCGGTCGCCGCCTTGTGGAGTCGGGCTCGGTTGCGGGCGGCGAGCATCACTTTCCCGCCGCGATCGAGGAGGCGCTGGGCGATCAACGTCCCCAAGACGCCCGAACCGCCGAGCACCAGCGTGCGTGCGCCGTTGAGGTCTCGTGGTGTCATGACCCCTTGATAGTGGCCACCGTCGCGTTAGCTGCAAGTCATCCGCCGGAGTCCTCTGCTCCGAACAAGAGACAGCAACCCAGGATAGACCTTGAGCCACTCACCCTCCATCACATCACCCAGCGCCACGAACCTGTGGAGCAGAATTACGCCATTCCACAAAGCGAAGCTTGTCTTCCTTCTCGCGGCCCTCTTCTCCTTCGCTCTCTCCGTCACCCTGTGGTTCTTCGTCGACCGGGAGATGGGTCTTTTCGTCGGACTGTGGGTTCCGTCGCTTCTGGCGCTCGGCGCCCTGGTGCTCGTCGGAGAGGATGGCTCGCCATGAGCGAGACACTCCTCTTCGGAATCGGTGCGGTGATCTTCGTCCTCGTGAGCTCTGCCATCCTGATGTTCGGCTATGCCCGATTCAACGCCTTCTACGTTCGCGATCAACACCGAGGAGATGACGTCCTGACTCCAGACCTCGCCGCTACCCCGGGCACCCTGCCAAGCAGCCAGCCCACCTGATCACGCTGCCCGCGCGGCCCGTCAGGCAAGGAGAGCGAGAACCATCCGGGAGGCAACGAGACCGGATGTGTACGCGCCTTCCACTCTCGCTCCCGCAAAGAGCTCACCGGCAAGCACAACCGGTGCAGCCGCTTCGACCAGCCGCGCCCCATCATTGCGCGCCGATCGTGGCTGCGCATACCGCCACCGGTGAGTCAGCGCATCGATCACGTTGCCGTCATGATGAGGTTGGGCCGCTCTAAGAAGCTCCACCGACCATTCAGCCGGATCCGCCTCGAGATGGTCGGCAGCGAATTGGGCCGACGAATGCACCGTGAGGGCCGGGACCGCCGATACGCCCTTCTGCTGATTGTCGGCAAGCCAGGCCACCGGCCCGTCCGGGAAGGCCCGATGACCATCAGGAAGCCCGGCCGGAGCGTCGAGGACGGCCATGACCGCAAGCGTGGCGTCGTACGCAACAGCAGCGAGCTCCTCGGCGATCGGCCGGGTCGCCAGGCCGCTGCGTTCCAGCAGCTGGAGGGTCTGCGGAGCCGGCGGAGTGAGAATGGCCGCATCGGCGGTCGCGATCGTCGTGCCTTCTGCAATCGCAGCAACACCGGACCGGGCGACTGCCATGCGTTCCACGGCGACGCCGGTGATGACGGGAAGCCCTTCACCGAGCACCTCCGGGATACGGCGCATCCCATGCACACCAACATACCGTTCCTCGATCCCTCGCTCGGGATGTGTGACGCTTTGAGAACGAAGCCACACTCGAGCGGTACCGCGTTCGACAAGGCGGCGAACCTCCGCGGCGAACAGTCCACTGCGTACGCTGACATGCTGGGCACCGTGATCGAAAGCTGCTGCACCGATCCGCCGCGTCGCCATGCGGCCCCCAAGCGCCCGGCCCTTATCGATGAGCGTCACGGCGATTCCCTCGGCAGCGAGGGAACGGCCGGCTGCGAGTCCCGACATGCCGGCACCGACGATCAGAACAGAGGCTCCCATAGACGACGAGCCTAGGTGGTGCGTGCGTGGGATCGAAGCCCCGCAGACGGCGGCGATGGAAGCCCCCAGAGCGAGATTCGCACCGGACCGGCGCTCGGGCACAGGAGACCACCTCCACAGGCCGCGACGGCGCCTGGTCGAGCAAGCCCCACCCAGTTGCCATAATCGGCCTATGAATCAGTTCGATGCAGTGGTGGTGGGAGCCGGACCCAATGGGCTAGCGGCGGGCGTGGAGCTCACGAGATCTGGAAGGCGGGTCCTCGTCGTCGAAGGCTCCGATGCCATCGGAGGCGGCACGCGAACCGAATCCCTGACGCTCCCCGGCTTCGAACACGATGTTTGCTCGGCGATTCATCCGCTCGGCATCGCTTCGCCGTTCTTCGCGTCGGCCGGTATCGGCGACTGGATTCAACCGGACATCCCGGTGACGCATCCGCTTGACGGCGGTCGAGCCGGCGTCCTCTACCGAAGCCTCGACGACACCGTCTCGGCTCTCGGCTCGGACGGCGATCGCTACCGCCGGGTCATCGGCGGTCTCGTCGACCACACCGACGATCTCGTTGCACAGATCCTCGGTCCGCTCCCGGTTCCACCGCCGCATCCGGTGACCCTGGGACGGTTCGGCCTTCCCGGCCTGCTTCCGGCTTCAGCCATGGCACGCGGCCTCGGAACCGAAGCTGGCCGCGCGCTCCATGCCGGCATGGCGGCGCACGCCATCGCGCCATTCGGGACACCACTCACCGGTGCGCTCTCGGCCCTCTTCGCGGCGATAGCGCACGCCCACGGATGGCCACTCGTTCGCGGCGGCTCGCAACGCCTCGCAGAGCAGATGGCGGGCATGATCATCGGCGGTGGCGGCGCCGTCGAGACGGGGCGATCGGTGCGTTCGATGGACGATCTCCCTGCGGCACCAATCACACTCCTCGACGTCATGCCCGATGCTGCCGTGCGGATCGGCGGCCGTCGGCTCGATCCCGGGGTGCGGCGACGCTTCGTCCGATGGCGCAGCGGACCGGGCGTCTTCAAAGTTGACTGGGCGCTCGACGGACCGATTCCGTGGACCGATGAGGTGAGCGGACGAGCCGGCACCATACACGTCGGGGGTACCTACGAGGAGATCGAGGCTGCCGAAGCTGAGGTCCATTCCGGCGGGCACCCACAACGACCCTTCGTGATCGTCGCCCAGCAATCGCTGTTTGATACCACCCGGGCGCCGGAAGGGAGACAGACCGTCTGGGGCTACTGCCATGTTCCGGCATTCTCGAGCCGCGACATGACGGACGCCATCGAATCCCAGATCGAACGATTCGCGCCGGGCTTCCGAGATCGCATCCTCGCCCGGCACACGATGGGTCCGGTGGCATACCAACAGCACAACCCCAACTACGTCGGCGGCGACATCGCAGGTGGTGCGTTCGCCGTTCGACGACTCCTCAATGTCTCGAAAGTGAGACCGTATCGAATTGGCGCCGGGCTCTACCTCTGTTCATCCGCAACACCCCCCGGCGCCGGCGTGCACGGCATGTGCGGTTACCACGCCGCTCGGGCCGCGATCTCCGATACGGACTGAGCGGTTGACGGACACCGACGTGTTGGAATGAGGATCGCAGCTCACCAATGGGGGGATGGGAGCGAACCCCTGCCAGCCATCGGCCGCGTCGTTCCCGGCATCACGGTCGCCCCTCGCCTCTAGAGCCTGCCCGCCATGAGGCTGTCGATCACCTCGGCGGCGCGAGCTCGAGTCGCCTCGCCGTCCGGCAAGCGCTCGAAGCTTCGCACGGCCCGCGCCATGCGCGGATTCGACCCGAGGAGGTCAGCGTGGCGGGCAATGAAGTCCCAGTAGAGGGAGGTGAAGGGGCACGCCGTCTCCCCGGTACGGAGCCGAGGATTGAAGCGGCAGTCACCGCAGTAGTCACTCATCCGGTTGATGTAGGCGCCGCCGGAGACGTAGGGCTTGGTGGACATCGCTCCACCGTCAGCCCACATCCCCATTCCGATGACATTGGGGATCATCACCCACTCGGCTCCATCGACGAACTGCGACCACATCCATTCGACAACCGCTGGCGGCCGCACGCCGACCAGGTTGGCAAGATTGGCGAGGATCATCAGCCGCGGGATGTGGTGGGTCCACGCGCGCTGGCCGACATCGCCCACAGTGGCGGCGACGCAACGCATGTCGGTCGCTGCAGCGCCGCTGAACACGGGTGGAAGTGGCCGGTTGTTGCCGAGGACGTTGCGACCGGAATGGTCGGGCCACAGCCAGTAGATCCCCCAGATGAACTCCCGCCAGCCGATCACCTGGCGGATGAAGCCTTCGGCCGAGTTGATAGGGACGCGCCCTGCCCGGTACGCGGCTTCCACAGCGTCGCACACCTCCCCCGGCAGGAGCAAGCCAATGTTCAAGTAGGGGCTCAGGAGGGAGTGAGCGAGATGCCAGTCGTTGCGCAGCATCGCGTCCTCGTGGGCGCCGAAGTCGGGCAGCACCACATCGACGAAGTGATCAAGGCGACGCAGGGCGCCGGCCCGGTCCGTGGCCCACAATCCGCTTGGCGCTGCACCGGTGGCGGTGGCAGGTATCGCGGCCATCACCTCCCGGTCAAGGTCGTCGAGGGCGTCGACGACGGGTTCCGGAAACGATCCGCCATCCGCTGGCGGTGGCTGACGATTGTCGGCATCGAAGTTCCAACGTCCGCCGACCGGCTCATTCCCGTCCATGAGGTAGCCCAGCCGGCGCCGTTGCCAGCGGTAGAAGTCCTCCATGCGGAGGCGAGTTCGTCCGTCGGCCCACGCAGCGAAGTCGGAGTAGTGGCATAGGAAGCGATCATCGCGCACCATCTCCACACCGAGTGAAGACAGAAGCGCGTTCGCAGCCCGCGAGGCCGGCTCGGCGGCGCGAACCGTGGTCGGCCGGTGGTCCCGGACATGCCCCTCGTGGCCCGCCATCAAGCTCGGCTCGCGGCGATAGTCGACGTCGAACCCTTCGTCCTCCAGTTCGGCGGCGAATCGCCGCATCGCTGTCACGATCAGATGGATCCGCTGCCGGTGGAACGGCTTGCTGGCGATCTTGCCGGCGCTCTCCACCATCAGGATCCGAGTGGTGTCGGGGTGTGACGCGCCAAGCGCGCCCGTTGACCGGTTGAGCTGATCGCCGAGCACCCAGACGGTGTCCATCTACGCGCGGGTCGGGCGACCGGCAACCACCGCGACGCCCGGCGAGTAGAGCACATGGGGTTCGCCTTCGGGTTGCTGGTAGCCGCCGGCAGCCACCATGCCGTCCGCGAGGGCAACGACATCGGCTCGGTGCAACGGCCACGGGCGATGGGCTACGGGAGCCACCACCAGCTTGCTCCCCAACTGGGCGTAGAGCCGCCAGCGAGCCGTAAGGAAGAGATCGAGTGGCGTGAGATCCTCGTTCGGGATCGGGTCGCGGACGCGAATGGTCACTGCGCCATGTGCTCGGTTCCGATGTGGCCATCGCCGGAGAGATGCATAAGTGATGCGGTCTCCGTCCTCGCGGATCGACATCGCCGCCCACTGGTACGGAAGGCCGTAGATGGTCTGTGCCACGAGCACAGGCAGAGCCCGGTCGATGTCGAGCGAATTGAACCAGACCCCGGGACCCATTCGTCCGCGCACGTACGTACGAACGTTCGTTTCTGCGAACGTGCCGAAGTAGGGGACGGCCGGCCCCCGGACTGGGCCGATGCTGCGCATCTGGAACGGCACCAGCCCCACCCAGGCCATTCCGTCGTGGGTATCGACTTCGAGAGCCGACGGAAGCATCGCCTGGACGACGTTGGGTGCGACCGGCCAGTGAAGGTAGCTGAGCTGCTCCCAGCGTTGACGCATCACCGGTCGCTCGATCTTGTGAGGGCACTCCCATGGCTTCATACAACCTACGATGATACGGACGCCCGACTCGCAAGCCGGGCGCCGCCCTCACGGGCGCAGGCGTGGAGAACGCTGATGGATTCCACGATCCGTGCGTCGTTCCCAGCAGAGGACGGTGGTGGCGTCTCGACGCCGGAGAGTTCGTACCCAGCGATGTTCGCAGGATCCGTTGTGAACGGAAGTTTGTATCGGTCGATGTTGAAACCCACACCCAGAGAGCCTCCGACGACATGGTCATCGTTCTCGATTGATACCGAACCCGATCACATCGGGGGCTTCGTCCCTCACGGCCCGCGATCCGCCGCAGTCGCGAAGACCGGCGGAGGAGGTTGAATCCGCTGCCTTCGAGGGCAACGCGCGGCTCTGACGTGGCCATTCGTGTTGGGCGCTCGTGCGATCGAACCGGTGATCGCGCCGTGTGCGGGTCCCTGGTATCCGTCGCGCGCTACCGAGGACTCTGGCAATCATGGTGCAACTCCCATTCGCCGCAATGGTTTCAAAGGTTGTCTTCCGGGTGGAGCTTGGGGACTCGAACCCATGACCGCTTGATTGCCAGACACCGCACGACCGCGGAGACCCCCTCTGGGACAGGGCTCCTGGGCACCCGTTTGTGTCACACATCACGTGCCGTGGCGATCCTTCGGAGGTGCCAAGTGCTCCGTTGACCCAGAAAGCAACCAAGACGCCAGGAGGCGTCGCGGCCTCTCCGGGGACGGAACAGCCAATCTGGCGTCGCAGTGCTCTCTACTCAGCCAACACCCCGTCCATGTATCGCTCTCCTGCTCGATGTGTGAGTCGGTTTCGGCCTGGGAGGTGGGGTGGGTGGGTTCCGACGGCGAGGAGTCCGAGGGCGACGAGGGATCTGTTCTGGCTTCTGCCCAGAAGACATCCAAGAGAACCATCCAGATCGATCCACCATCGAGTCGCTCGTCTATGCCAGATACGCCAAAATCCCTGCCGGAGCAAGGGCTTCAACGTCTATCTCTCGGGTGGAGCTGAGGGGATTCGAACCCCTGACCCCTTGACTGCCAGTCCGCGAAGCCCCATCCCGAGTGATCCCGCCCTATCCCTCGCTATCGCAGAACCCCTTGTGTCCGTTGGGTTCTCGTCCCGTTGTGTCCCGACGCGTCTCGGTGTGTGTTCCGTGGTTTCCGGACTGATAGGCGCCGCGCTCATTGATGTCCAAAGAACGAATCGTCGGTGCGCGCCCAGCAGCCAGCTCACCAGCTCGTGGGTCGCCCTGCCACACCGGGTTGAGCCAAGTGAGCCAACTCCACCGGAGAAGAGTCAGAGCAGCTCGCTCGGGAGTCGCTATCTCAGCGTGAGCGATCTTGCGTCCTCGGCAGCGGTGTGCTCGAAGGCTGGTTCCATGGAGTCCATCTCACTGGTGGAGAGTCCGGTGTGCCTCGCTGCGGTTCGCCATCGACTCACGGTGCGTTCGACGTGAACGATCACGTTTGTCGCGGCGTCTTGGTCGAGGCGGAAGTAGGGAGCGACTTCCAGGAGGAGATCGACGCGAGCTTCCGTCTCAGCTTCGTTGATTGCGGTACTGAGGTCTTTGGGTCCGGGGGTCGGGTCCGGGTTGATATCAAATGCCGGGGATAGCCGCCACGCCCCGCTTCCGTCGTACAGGAACCCGTGATTCCTGAGGTGGTCATCGGTGTTCGAGATCATCACGGAGAAGACCATGCGACGCCACAGTTGACGGAGGTCGCTGGTGGCGTGTGGGGATCGCTCCTCGATGGTTTCGGCGACATCGAGGTAGCTGCGTTGATCACCCTCACGCGCCTCGAGCATCGTGAGCGCACTGGCATAGCCGATGCGTTGGCCGCCGGGTGTCCGATCGAAACGGTCCACAATCAGCACAGATCGGCGGGCGATGCTGACCAGTTCGGAGTGTGGCACCTCAATCCCTGCGTCCGCGGCCAGACGGAGTGCTACGCGTTCCCACGCTATGACGTTCCAACGGTCGGCACTCGTTGCAGGGAACTTCGCCATCGCGATCCGACCGTCGGGCGCGATGATGTGCGTCTTGGGGCGCGCGCCGCCCAACGAGCTGCCAGCCCGGACAAGTTGTCTGAGCTCTGATGCCGCTGCAGTATCTGTCTCAACACGTGCTGCAACATCGAGAAGCTCCGGAAGATCCGTGACCGCCGGTATGCCGATGTCGTCGGATTCCATGTAGCTGCCCGTTTGTGGATCGCGGAATCGCACGGCGCCCTGGCGCAGGTCGTCGCGAACTCCGAGGAGGAAATCGAACTCTGACAGGCTCCGAGGGGTCTCGTCGGTAGACGACGCGCGCTGCCGCTCTCTGCGCAGGATCAGGCCACGGCCCCAGCGATCTGGCGCCGAGTCCCGGAAGGCATTGAACAGGTTCAGACCTACTGGCGTGTGGAGCGCACCTGCTACCAGCGGCAGTGCCGGATCCAACGCGTAGGCATCAGGTCGCGCAAGGTACGCTTCGTCGTAGTAGAACGTTGCGGACTCAGTAGCGCGACGACGATGCGAATGAAGCCGTCCAGCGAGTACATCGATGCCGGCGAGCGACACAACAACCTCGACTTCTGACATCACGCGCCTGGCCTCTTCGCGTGACGCACTCGCTCGGGTAAGACCTCGTCGGCGCGAAGTCGACCCACGTCCGACTCATACGGGTCGAGCGATGCGACAAGCTGATCGAGAACGCCGAGGGCGCGCGCGACGCGCAGCACTGTCTCGAAGTTCGCGCCATCTCCCGACTCGAGGCGCAAGACCGTTGTCCGTCCAACACCGGCACGGTCCGCCACTTGTTCCACCGTGAGGCGTTGCAGCAAGCGCCAGGTCCTCAGGTCTTCGCCGACTTGAAGCTGCGCTCGTCGAATTCTCCTCGGTGTCGGGGTATCCACTGAACTCGCCTCCTTCCTACAACATCGTATTTATGCGACCCTATCAGGGATAAGAGCTTATTTCTAGGACTTTAACATCCGCGAGGCGTTGATTGGGCCAATCCGTCACCAGATCCCACTGCGCAGACGTACCAGCATGCTCCTGTGGCAACTAGGAGGGTCTTGCGCTTCCAGTAGCCAGCCGAAGCACGGAACCTGATAGAGCTTCGGTGCAAACAGCGCCAGCCGGACTCTTTGAAATGGGAACGCCCTTGGTGGTGCTCCCCCATGCTGCGCTACACGGCGGGTAGCGTCCAGAAATGGCGGTACGGTCCGATGTGAACCCGTCCGGGTTCGTCGGAGCCTGCGGGAAACCCGAACGGGTTCAGCCGTTCTATGACGACACGACAGGTCTCCGCGTCGAGGTCCCCGTAGGTTCTCCGGCAAGCAGAAGCTTCGGGAAGTTGGCGACGGTTCGGACGACGGCTCAGACGACGGCCACGCGTTGCCGCTTGTGTGCCGGGGCCACCACCACGTAGCTGTTGGGTAGTTCGCACTGGGTTCAGTGCAGCGGCTGGCCCCTCCGTGGTTGGGTGGAGTCAACTCACCTGACTCAGGCACGCGGCGGTTCGCTCAATGGGCGCTGCCGGGATCGGGCCGGTGACGCTGCCGTATGAAGGTTCCTGATGTCCATATCGCGTGCCCGAGGCCCCAGGCAATCGCGGTGAAGTGCCCGGCCAGAGATCCGCTTGGCGTCTCATTTCTTCGCGCCAGTTCTCAGTGCCCTTCGCTGTGACGTGGACGCGTTGTGTTCACGGTCCCGAACTTGTCCGACCACACGATTAAGGATCGACCGCGATCGGCACCGTCAAAGGCTGCCTGACCGGCGCAAGGTCCGCTATGAATCGGGAGCTCTGACCTGGTGAAAGGTCAGCGACGGGCGGAGCGGAGTTCATTCACCGGCTGCCGCACCGACCCGACGGCGCACGAGATGTGCCCTGAGGCCCTTTCCAGAGTGCAACGTGTGCTGACACCTACGCACCGGATTCGAGTGGGTCGTTGTGTGTTGCGAAGAGGTCACGATCGGGCGGTTGGAAAACGGTTCCGCCGTCGTGGAGCGGGTCGGTTCCGGTGAGGAATCGGAATGCAGCTTTGAGGCTTTCGGCATCGTTGGGGTATGTCCTGGAGATCGGATACGGGTCTTGGAGCAGTCCCCAGGCGATGACGTTGGCGGCGTGTTCTCGACCCTGTTCCGCCCATGCGTCGTCGGGCTCGGCCCACGACTCGACTCCCCACCGCATCGCCATGAACGGCTCATGCTGTGCTGGGTCGACGTTGTGGGCCTCCCAGGCATGAGCCAGCTCGTGGAGAAGTATCAGCTGGCTGTTCCAGCAGATCATCACTTTGATGGGCTCGTGGTCGAGGTAGGTCCGGGCCGGAGCGCCGCCGCATTCCGATTGGCCACCTTCCGGGAAGCCGATCTCGACCTCGGGTAGCTGAAGCCCGATCGCCGCGAAGCGGTCGACGGCCCACCCGACCATCTCCCTCTGCTGGGGTGTTCCGCTCGCGATGACAGCATCCCGGGTGCCTTCGTTCCCGGTTGACTGGCTACCGGTGGTGGCGCGGGAGGCCTCGTTTGGTTGGGGACGCTGGCCCGCGTCGACCGGCCCCTCGGGCGATTGACGGTAGAGGGATCCGACTCCCAATGGGACACCCACGCCTGAGGCTGAAGCGACCATTGTGCCGGCCAGCAACGCCGCTAGAACCATCACTGCAACCACGGTTCGCGTACCTACGTATGCCACCCCTCCACTGTCGAGGGGGGCAGCAAGGAATCGGCTAGGAGGTGGTCAGTCGGCGGTCAGAGCCATCCCGGAGCTTTGTGGCCCTTCACAGAAGCGACGCCGGAGCGTATGTTGCAGTTGTGGAGTTCCTGTGCCTGGGTCCACTCGGTGTTCGGGCCGATGGCGCGCCCGTCGAACTCGGAGGTCCGCAGCAGCGCCTCGTCCTGGCGTTGTTGGTGATCCACGCCAACCGGGTGGTCTCCACCGACCGGCTGATTGACAGCCTCTGGGGCGAGAAGCCGCCGGACACCGCCCGCAAGACCATCCAGGGATACGTGTCTGGGCTGCGCAAGGCGCTCCCCGACGGCGAGCTCTTGCGATCGCGGCCACCCGGATACGCGTTGGAGGTCGAACTCGACGACGTAGATGCGTCCCGTTTCGAACGACTGGCGGCTCGGGGCAGCGCTGAAGTCGCAACCAATCCCAAGGAAGCTCTCGTCCTTCTCAATGAGGCCCTCTCGCTGTGGCGGGGACGGCCGTACGAAGACCTCGCCGATGCCGAAGCCCTCCGCCCTGAGATCACTCGACTGGAGCAGCTCCACGCCGCCGCGATCGAGGCGCGAATCGCCGCGGATCTCTTCACCGGTTCGGAGGCAGCCGCAGCCACAGAACTCGACGACCTAGCCCGCCGCCACCCGCTGAGTGAGCGGCTCTGGGCGCTGCGCATCCTCGCCCTCTACCGAATCGGGCAGCAAGCCGAGGCGCTCCGTGTCTACGACCAGGTGCGATTGGTGCTCGCCGAGGAGGTTGGTCTGGAGCCGGGGGCGGAGTTGCGACTCCTCCAGCGGCGGATCCTCGACCAGGATCCGGTCCTGGAAACGCCGTCCGCGCTGCAGTCCGACAACGCGGTTGCCACGACTGCCAGACGCAACCCGTACAAGGGCCTACGCACTTTTGGGGAGGACGATGCCGGCGACTTTCATGGCCGCGCCGCGCTGGTGCGGCGGTTGTGCGAAGCGCTAGAGCGATCGGTTGGCCCTCGGCTGTTGGTGCTGGTCGGAGCATCGGGGAGCGGCAAGTCATCCGTGCTGCGAGCCGGGCTGATGCCAGTGCTACGCGTCCGGGGCACCGACGTCGCAATCCTCCACCCCGGATCCACAACACACGATCAGTTGAGAACCGTTGTTGATCGTCTCGGAAGGGCGCAGAAGTCGGTACTGATCGTGGATCAACTCGAGGAGTTGTTCTCAACGACCTCACCGGTTGACCAATCGGCATTTCTCGAGACGCTCGCCGCAGTCGCAGTTGGGAGCGAAGGACCGTGGATCCTCGTGGCGGTCCGTGCCGACTACCTCGACCGGGTGCTCACAGCGTGGCACCTCGCTGGCCTCGTCGAGCCCGGATTGGTACTCGTTACGCCACTCGAGGACCACGAAGTGCGGGAGATCGTCGTCGGACCAGCCACCCGCGTCGGCGTGGCTATCGAGCCCGATCTTGTGGCAACCGCCGTGGCTCAGGCAGCGCACCGACCGTCGACCCTGCCGCTGCTGGAATACGCTCTCGCTGATCTCTTCGATCGCTCTGACTCCGGAGTGCTGACACTTGCGGAACTCCGGGCCGCGGGTGGAATCAGCGGTGCGTTGGCCAAACGCGCCGAAGAGATCTACGAGGGGCTCGAAGGCACCGGTCGGGAGACCGCCCGGCAGCTATTCCTGCACTTGGTGGCTCTTGCCGGTGACGAACCCCAGCGCCGGAGGATCGCCATCAACGAGCTGAGCGGTCGTGACGACGCAGAGAAGGTCATGGCGGCCTTCGCGGACCACCGACTGCTCACATTCGACCGAGCGTCGACGGGCGAGCCGACCGTCGAGGTCGCGCACGAGGCGCTTCTGAGGGAATGGCCACGACTCGCCGGCTGGGTCGATCAGGCCCGGGAGAGCATCAATCGCCATCGGCGGCTCGCGGCCGCTGCTGCAGATTGGGAGGATCACGACCGAAGCGACGACTACCTTCTCACCGGCTCGAGGCTGACCCTGTTTTCCGATCCATCAGATGTCGACCTCGCCGTCAGCCACCTGGAGGAAGCATTTCTCTCCGCCAGCCAAGGAGCGGAGAAGGAGCGGTTTCGGCGCGACCAGCGGAGGCGCCGGTTGGTGCTCCTGGGCCTTGCGACAGCGGCCGCCATCGCCTTGGTGCTGGCCACGATCGCCATGCTCGCCCGGAACGACGCTCGATCGCAAGCGGAGCTTGCCCAGCAGGAATCGCGGATTGCAGACGCCAATGCAGCGCGCGCCGAGCAGAATCGGCTTGACGCCGACGCAGAACGAGATCGCGCCGCGACCGAAGCGGCACGAGCCTTCGCCAATGAGCTCAGCGCCGCCGCCCTGAACGCAATCGGAGAAGACCCCGAGCTGGCAATCCTGCTCTCGCTCCACTCGCTCGCAACCTCTCCCGATCTGGTTGTGTCGCTGGATCACAGAACGACGTTGCGTCGGGCCATGCAAGAGGACATCCTCGTGGCTCAGCACAGCGTCGCTCCCGAAGGAGATCTACTCGCAATGGATCTGTCGCTCGATGGTTCGGCGCTTGCCTACTGGACTCCCGGTGAACTCCATCTCGTCGACACGGCCACGTGGGGTCACCGGTGGGCTCACGCCGACAAGGCACTGCTACCCGATCCCAGCGCTCCGATCACGACAGGTTCGCCGGTGTTCTCGCCGAACGGGCAGTTCGTCGCCATCGCCACCACCGAGGCGAACCCACGGCTCCTGGTGCTCGATGCATCCACTGGCGCAGTTGCGCGAGCGGTGGAACTGGGCAACTCCCAGTGTGGCGCCCACACCGGTCCTCGCTCCTGGTCAGCCGACGGTCGGTACATCGGAGTACAAGTCGACGTCGACTGCCTCGGCCCCTTCGGGGCACCGTCGCTGCGAATCCTTGACACCACCACGTGGGAGCAGGCGGTGGAGATCCCGGTCTTCGGCCAAGCGGTATTCGCGGAGGACGCCCCACTGCTGGCGGCGATTGAGTATGCCGCCCCGCCCGTGCCGGGGCATCGCGCCGTCATCTACGACACCGAGACGTTCGATGTCCTCGTCGAACTCGGGGCTACGGTCGGAGTATTCCATCCTGACGGCTCGTCCTTCGTCGCCGTCGATCCCGATGGCCCCACCGGGTACGCTCTCCAGCTCTACGATCTAGCAACGAGCCACCCGACGGATCGATTCACGGGGCTCGACGACCGACCCCAGATCTACGCCGCCGAATTCGTCGAGTTCCCCGACGGCTTCGTGATCATCGCCGGCACCAATGGCCAAACGACAGGCTTGTGGAGCAATGAGGACGGCAGACTCATTCGGTCATTGCCAACCGGAGCGGTTCACTCGCTCGGCTACGACGAGACCGAGCAGTTGCTATACACCGCCGCCAGCGACGGAATGATAAGCGTCTGGGACTTCTCACCCGGCGGGCAGGCATCCCCTGATGACCAAGACCTCCGCTTCTGGTTCGAGATGAATCGGTTCAGTGTCAACCCGGGGAGCTCCAGCGGAGCGGCGGTGCACGTGGGAACCGCGGGCAACCCGATTGAATCGTTCGCAGTATTCGACACAGCTACTGGATCGCTGCGCGAGACAATGATCGCGGAGATCGCCCAACGGTACGTTGTCACTCTGCCCGGCGACCGGGTGCTGTTCATCAAGGGAGACAGCTCGTCCGGCAGTGCCGGGCCTCTTGCTGTGTGGGATTCCGCGACCGGCGACACAACCGACTTCATGGGCTGTGCAGCCTCGATGGACGATTGGGAGTTGGGAGAGGTCGGAGAAGAGGCATGCGCTGGCCGCGGAACCACGTTCATGCCTACCGCTCCTCCCGTCTGTTCACCGGACGGCACGGAGCTGGTGGCCATGGATCAGACTGGCGTCGTCCATGTCTGGGACACGGCGACTCTGGAGGAACGCGAGGCGCTTGACATCGGTGCGGCAATCGGCGGCTTGGCCAGGGTCGAGGCGGTCGGGTCGGGATGGCTTCTCGCCCGTCGCCTCGAGAGTGACGTATTCGTGGCAGTCGACCGCACCACCTTCGCCATCATCGCCGAGTTCGAGTTTCGGATGGCGGACAATCTGGAAGTCGCGCGAGACGGATCGTTCCTCCTCATGAAGAACCTCGACACCAGCATTCACCGCGTCGACACCGACGAATGGCAGCCACTCCAACTCGTCGGGCCATCTCAACGCGTGCGGGGATTGGCGCTATCGCCGAGCGGGGATCGAGCCATGCTCGGCGGTACCGACGGCTTCGTTCACATCGTTGACGCCGAGACCGGCGAGCAGCTTGACATCGTTCCGATCTCGTGGGTATCCGACGGCCACTGGCTCGACGGCGACCACATAGTCGCCGGCGCCGGGTCGACCTGGACGATCGTTACCCTGGACTTCGACGAAGTCGTCGAGCACGCTGCGGCCCAGTTGTCACGCACCTTTTCCGATGAAGAGTGTCGCATCTACCGGCTCGACCCTTGCCCGACTCTCGACGAGATCCGATCTCTGCACAACTGACGGGCGCGGTGGCGTGCGACAGCTATGTCTGCGCCGATTTGACGGCCCTCCCCGGCGAACAGCCTTCTGACCCTAGATCGCGATCTCGCTCGCGACGAACGCGAGCTTCACCGACACCCGTTCGACCTGGATGTTCCGAACGGCAAGACTGGGATCGGAGCTTCCCGCGTCTGCGCACGATCACGGCGGATCGGCCCTTGGCTGGCAGATCCCGCGGGCGCCTATGCCGCTCGGTCGCAGCGGACTTGGCCGACGCTGCCGCGTCCGATAGCAGCGCCGCGCACTCGACCTGGTGGGCGCTACTGGGATTGGACCAGTGACCTCTGCCGTGTGAAGGCATGCCCGACCCCAATCGCGATCGGCCGGTAGGCGCTACGGGCGTCGAAGACCGTTGCACGCCAGCGCTTTGACTCTGCATCTGCTGAGAGGAGTTGAGCGTGGTTGCAGCCGCTTGTTGATCTGGTGTGTGCACGTTCAATGCGCGCCCTGGTCACAACGAGTCCCCGAATTGGGAGACTCCAGGCTCAGCCTGACGAAGCAGCAGCCGTGTCTCGTCGTCAACTGTTTCGCCCAATCCGACCACTCGCCACAATCGAAACAGTTCTCTCGTTAGCAGGGCGCCTGCTCCATGGGTGACCAGGAGAGTGGCGCCCGTGAGTGAAGGGTTCCCGCGGCTCGCGAAGCTGTCGCGAATCGTTGGCTCTCGCATCGTTTGGGTAGCCGTCTACTTCGGCCATGGTCGGTCCTGCGATCCCTTCTTCGGCGACGCGGGGAGTCTCCGGCTTGCAGCGCAGCGTTCGCAGAGGCTCATCCCTGCGATCGGTCGAGCCTGGCATAGATGGGTTGGTTCGCCTTGTGGATCGCCAGGAACGTCTCGTAGCCCCGATCGTGGACGACACGGTCGGCTTTGTCCGGACGCACGACGTTCGCGATGGGCACAAGATCGGGAATCTCGGCCCAATCGATGTGCCCGAGGCTGGCCAGGGCCAGGAATCCGGCGCCGCGGACATTCGCCCAGATCGGGTCGGCCGCCTGTCTGATCGTCCGGCCGAGCACGTTGGCGAAGATCTGGGCCCACAGGTCCGATCGGGCTCCGCCACCGACCATGGTGATGGGGTCGAGGCGCGCCTTGGCGAACCGTTCGACATGGTGGAGGAGCCACCGCGTGTTGTAGGCCACTCCTTCGAACACGGCTCGGGCCATGTGTTCGCGCCCCGTTTCGAGAGATTGATTGAAGAACCCGGCACGTAGGGACGAGTCCTCGACCGGGGTCCTCTCTCCGAACAGCCACGGAGTGAAGATGACCCCGCCGCTTCCCGGCGGTGCCTCCAGGGCCGCTCGCGGAAGGAGCTCGTAGGCGGTGGAGTCAGCCACGTCGGGATGCAGTACGCCTCCGAGCCAATCGAGGCAGGCGCCCGCGCTTTCCTGCTCGTTCGCGACCAGGTAGCGGCCCGGGACCGCAGCAGGGAGCGAGGCGATGTTGTGCACGAGATCCGTCTTCTTGTACGGCACATGACAACTGAGCCATGACGACGTGCCAACGTAGAGGTTCGTCGCCAGGTCACTGACCGCTCCGGCACCGATCGCGGCCGAATGGAGGTCCGGTGTTCCCGTCAGCACAGGGATCCCGGGCGGGAGCCCGAGCACGTCTGCCGCAGTTTCCTCGAGTCCACCGAACACCTTCGATGCGGGGTGGAGGGGAGGGAGCTTGCCGCGTTCGATCCCAGCCATGTCCAACAGACCGTCTTCGTATGCGACAGCGCTGGGGTCGCGATTGTCGGTGAGCCAGTGCAGTGCGATCGAGTCATACGATCCTGCAACCTTCCCCGTGAGGCGCAGGTTGATGTAGTCCTTTGGTTCCAGGAAGACGGCCGCCGCGTCGTACACGTCAGGCCGTTCATGGCGCAGGAAGAGGATGTGCCCGATGGGATCCTTGCCGGACTTGTTGGGGGCGCCTCCCGTGAGCCGTATCCAGCGAGCGACCTTGCGCGGGTCGTAGCCTTGGTAGCGGACCGGTCCGCCGATGAGCTCGGCCACGTAGGGAGCCCCGCGGTGATCCATCCAGATGATGGCGTTGCCCAGGGGCTGACCATCCGCACCCACCGGTACCGTGCCCGACCACTGCCCCGTGCACGAGACCGCTTCCACTGCGGCCGGCGGGACCGGGGCCTGCTCGAGGACTCGGCGGACGGCCCGGCCGATCGCACCCCACCATTCGGTGGGATCTTGCTCGGCCCCTCCGCCAGGGCTCAGATGGAGGCCGACGGGCTCGAACTGCGGTGAGACCACTTCGCCACGGCTCGACACAAGGGCCACCTTGGGCCCTCGGGTTCCCAGGTCGATCGCGAGAACATATGGCGGCATGCGGCCTCAACATACTTGATGACGCCGCGCTCCCCGGGAGCGAACTGCGCGACGGCGGTCCGATACCTCCGCGGCAGCTCCTCGTTGCCGACCGTGGACGGACGCTCGCGATGATCCCTCATCCCCCCCGCCGGGCATCGGGTCGGTCACTCATCCATGTATGGGTAGTGGATCCAACCCCGCCGACGGAGGTCTCGGTGTACGTATCCGATGTGGGTCTGCTCGATGGCGTCGTGGAACTCGCGCGTCTGGAACTCGCCGGCCTGACGATATCTCCAGTAGGCGCGCAGTTCCGGGATCGAGGCACTCCAGCGAATGACATTCACGACGATCGCGTAGACGACCAGATCCCACTGCCCGAGGAGGACGAACCAGATCGGAAGCAGCAGTAGCCACCCGGCATGGTGCGCCAGGAGCACGTCCTTGAAGACGAACAGGCCGAGGAGGTAGCCGACCACAATGGTGACCGGGATCGAAAACGGGGCCAGTGCCAGCAGTCCGCCGAGGATGGTGGACGTGCCTCGGCCACCCTTGAAGCGGTAGAACACCGGGTAGACATGACCGAGCGTCACCGCAGCGGCGCAGACGATGTCATAGGAGGCATCGGGGTATGCCAACCTGAGTCCGAGCGTCGGCACGAACGCCTTGGCAATGTCAAGGAGTGCGGTCATGCAGCCGTACCGTTCGCCGCTCCTCGTCTCCACGCTGGTCGCGGAGACGTTCTCCACGGTGAAGCCCGCACCCTCTCGCCACTCGAGGCGCTCGATCCCGAATTCGTCTTCTGGAGCCGTGCGGCGCCCGACGAGACGTGCAAAGGAAACAGATCCGATGAGGTACCCGCCGACGGCGACGGTGATGGCGATCAGCGGAACCACTATCGGCCTTCCGACGTGCGGCGTCTCAGAGACGGGGGTCGGACCGGCGCCTGCAGCATGAAATCCATCATATGCGCAGGGCCGGCGTAGCTTGATGAGCAGACAAGGTCCGCCGCTAGTCCTCGAGAGGTGTGACGGCGGGCACCGACTCCAACGCGGAGTCGGTGCCTCGGGTCGGCTCGGACCGGTCGGGAGCGAAAGGCGGGACTCTGTGCCAGTGCTGCCTGCGGCACGTGATCCGGAGGTACACCAGTCTGCCGTGCCCTCTCCACTTTCGGTGATCCACGAATGATGGTTCCTCCCAACCCCTGCCGGGAGCACAAACCTGCCCCCATCAACTCAACCAGGGAAGGCCCATATGTCGCTCTCCTGCTTGGAGGTGACCCGGTTTCTTGGACACCCGATCCTGGGGTGAGTCTCAGGGGAAGGAGGCCCGGAATGGGTCGATCGTCGAGGTATCCGGAGGAGTTCCGTCGTGAGGCAGTCGAGTTGTATCGGTCGTCTGATCGGCCGAGAGCGGAAGTCGCGCGATCACTCGGTATCGCGGATGGGTCGCTTGCCACTTGGGTGAAGCAGGCCCGTCTGGAGGCCGAGTCCGGTCTCGACGTCGATGGGCGGACCGAGTTGGAGCGGCTCCGCAAGGAGAACCGCGAGTTGCGGATGAACCGGGAGATCCTGCGGAAGGCGGCAGCATGTTTCGCTCGGGAGACGAGCAGGTGAGCCGACGGTTCGTCTCCGAGTATGCCGGCGAGTATCCGGTCACCAGGCTCTGTGTCCTCGTCGATGTTCCGCGTTCGAGCTTCTATGCGTGGCGCCACCGGGCACCGTCGAGCCGTGACCTCGACGACGAGGTCTTGGCTGAGGCGATCGTCGACATTCATCGGGCGTTCCAAGGCACCTAGGGTGCGCCACGGATCGGCGGCCAGTTGCGGCACCGGGGATGGCGGGTGGGTCGGAAGCGGATCGCCAGGTTGATGGCTATCCACGGTCTGGTTGGGGTGCACGGTCGCCGTAGATGGCGCCGAGGCTGGCCGAACACCGCACCGGCGCCGGATCTGTTGCAGCGGGATTTCACCGCCGAAGCGCCTGACCGCAGATGGGTGGCGGACATCACCGAGTTCGCCTGTTGGGATGGGAAGCTGTTCCTTGCCGGCATCAAGGACCTGCATGATCAGTCGATTGTTGGCTGGTCGATGGGGGTCCACCAGACCACCGACCTGGTGGTCAACGCCCTGGTGATGGCGCTCGGTTGCCGCCATCACGACAGCGAGCTGAGGCATTGCGACGACAGTGGGATCCGCAATACACGTCGCTGGAGTTCTCGACCCGCCTGGCCGACTGGGGCATCGCACCGTCATACTCGAGGACCGGGAATTGCTTCGACAATGCTGCAATGGAATCCACGTGGGCGACGATCAAGAAGGAGATCCGCCATTTCCACGGCCCGTGGTCGGAGATGACCCGCTCCCAGCTCCGCACGATCCTGTTCGCCTACATCGAGGCCTTCTACAACCGGAACCGTCACCAAGCCCGCCTCGGGCACCGCACACCCGCCGCCGTCTACGCTGACCACGCGGCATGAAAAGGCAGAAACCCGTGTCCACCGAAACGGGGCAACTCCGCCAAAGGTCGTTCAAGAACGACTCGGTCACTCGTCGATCAGCGTGACATTGGATGTGTACTCGGCCGTCCTGCCGAACATGCAGCGCGAGGCCGTGGAGCGCCTCGCAGAGATGTTCGACGCTTGATAGGCGCCGGATAGGCGCCGCGCAGACATCCGACGGTCGCCCGCCACGAGGAATGGATGCCTCCATGAACGTTGAAACCCCTGCCGTAGCAAGGGTTTCAACGTTTGTCTCTCGGGTGGAGCTGAGGGGATTCGAACCCCTGACCCCTTGACTGCCAGGTGAGATCAGGGGGTGTTGTGGGCCTGGGCGAATCGGGAGAATCCCTTGTGCCGCCTAGCTTTTCGGTGTTCAGTGGTTCGCGACTTTCTCGCCGTTTCCCATCCTCTCGCGGACTCTTCGCGGACTCTTGAGCTGAGCGATGTGCGGCGTAGCCGTAGGGAATGCCAGCCGAGGCCGCATTGCCTCACAACCGGGGCGGCGAGCCCCTGCGAGCGCGCAGTGACCTCTGCCGTGTGAAGGTTTCTGGAGGCAATTTCGCGCGCTTGTAGCACCGGCGCCATACGGCGACAGGCCTTGTGCTTCATGGGTTTCGGACTCTCATCATCTTGCGTTGGCTCTCAGTGGTTCTCAGCGTCATGTGGACGCGATGTGGTCGGAGGCCGGTTGGAGTGTCCGTGCCCTAAGTTCCAGCCGCTCTTACAGCGTTGAGTTCCGGATTCGGCGGCACTCAAACGCGCCGAGGGTCCACGCGAGAAGGGGTACCTCTTCGTCGACGGCGAGCACGCGACTGACGAAGGCAAGGCCGCAATGGTCGATGTCCTCCACGCAGCGAGTGCGACCCAATCGGGGATTGATTAGCCTCACGCCGCCGGCGGGCCGTGCCGACCGGATGGGGGCCTGCGATCGCCTCGCTGCATGTTTGCTTCGATGACGCGAGCGACGATGAAGGCGACGAGTGCGGCGACGAAGACCGGTGGGGCCTCGGTGGCTCCGATTCCGCCGATCAGCAGGGTGAGCACGGCGAGGCTGAATGGTGCGGGGATGACTGCAGACGCAACGGCAGCCATCAGCGCACTCACCGCGAGCGCTTCCGGCACGTCCGGAGCTGCTACGAAGAGGACGGCACCGAAGGCCCCGCCGGTGAACAGCAGCGGAAAGGTCGGTCCACCGATGAACCCGAATGACAACGCACCGCTCGTCGCGATCAACTTGACGATGGCACTCACCACGATGACGCCGATCCCGATTCCGCGCGGATCCTCGGTGACCTGAGTGAGCCCTTCGGTGCCGAGAAAGAGGGTGAGAGGCAGGGCAAACCCAACCAGCCCGAGCGCGAACCCGACCATCGTGCTGCGAATGATGGGACGATCTCGAAGAGGCCCAGCCAAGGCCCGGGTCGCCAGCGCGCTGATCTTGAACAGCGTGCCGAGAACCGCACCGGCGACCCCGAGGCCGGACGCAAGCAGGAGATGCCAAACCTCGAGGGTGTATGGCTCCAGCGAAAGGAAACGCAGGGTCTGGGACCAGCCCGACTCGACCGCGAAGAACACGCTGAAGCCCACCACCGCGGCCGTGGCATCTGCCGCAATTCTGCGCCAGTCCAGGATTCGCGCCCCTACGCTCATTTCCACGTTGAGCAGGGTTCCGACGAATGGCGTCGTGAACATCCCGCCCCACGCTCCGGTGATCGCTGCAGTGGTGTCGGCGCGCACTTGGCTCTTGGATCGCCCACGTCGACGTCCCCACCAGGTGGCTATCCCGGCTGCCGCCATTCCAGTCGGCACCTCAGGGCCGAGGCTGAATCCGCCAATCAGGGACACCGCTGATATGAGAACGCCACCGGGCACGGGTCGTGGGTCGATGCTCCCGGTGCCCAATGCGACGAATGCGTTCTCCTCCCGAGCCATCGGGTCCAGCCGGTGAATCACCCCGACGAGCAAACCTGCTCCGGTCAAGATCACAACAATGCGCCACGAACCTGAGAACGCAGCCGGATCCACCTCGTCGGCCCACAAGACACGCTGGCCGACCGCAACCACAGCCGAGAACGCGAGGGCAGCGATGGCACCGATTCCACCGATCACTGCAGCCGATGCGATGGCAGGCAGCCACTCTGCGTCCGTCCCGGAGAGCTGCTGCTCGGTCATGATTGGCGCACACTTCGTCAAGCAAGGAGCCGGGAGCCAAGCGAGCGGAGACCGTCACAGCGCCTCGTCTCTCACGGAAGCGAGAGCCGCCTCCGGACCGTAGAGGATCAATTCATCTCCGGGCATGATCTGCTCATTGGGAGAGGGATTAGCCACGTAACGAAGGCCATTCTTGTCGGTGCGCTTGATACCAAGCACCGTAACGCCCGGACCTCCCAGCGACCGAGTGCCCAGTCGGTGATTCGCCATCGGGTTGGCCGGTGCAGATCCGTATCGCTGCAATCGCATAGTCCGCGATGACCATCCACATCGACCCACGCTTGGTCCGGAACAGCGTTCTGGCTATCGCACGGGCGGGCCGTCGCAGCATCAGGGCATTGACTCCGAATCGTTCGAGCACAAAGAAAAGGGCGATCAGCACAACGAGAACAGCTCCACGGATCCCGAAATCCGATGACGACGGGAGGAAGAACCCAAAGCCCAACAACCCGAGAATGGTCATTGGTCCCACAAAACCGACGATCATCAGCAGCGAGGCGGCTTGCCGGGAGGCCGGGTCGTTGACAACTGTCTCGGCCTCGCCGGTTGTGTATCCGGAGCCGGTCAACGCCGACCTGGCTTCGAACGCTGCCGCGCTCGGGACGAGGCCGGCACATTCGAACACCTCGGCGCCCGTGAGCACCAGCAACCTCCACAAGAACACAACAACGATGATTCCGACAACTGCCAACACGTCGTGCCTCCTCGGTCCGCCCGGTCTCTGCCACAAACAGTATGTCGCATGCCAGTGTGAACTCGGCGAATTGCCGAGAACGGCGTGGCCCTCGGCGCGCGCCGACACATGGAACACGCGCCAGCAGGTTGGGTGCCGCGGCAGCGGTAGCGCGACCGCGCCGATCAGGCCTGTTCGGGACGTTTGGCCTCGGTCTGGATTGCTCCCTGCGCGGCGCCGGAACCGGCTCTGCCGCCGCCGCGGCCGCGAAGAATGTAGGCGAAGCCGACTGCGATCGCCGCTCCAACAAGTGGCCCGACGACGTACACCCAGTAGCCCGTCCAGTCATTCCCAACCAGGTCAGGACCGAACGTTCGAGCCGGATTCATCGAAGCGCCCGAAATCGGACTCCCCCACAATCCGGCCAGCGCGATGTAGCCACCCACTCCCAGAGCACCGATGATTCCGATGTTTTGTGCCCCGGATGCAGTACCCAAGATCACGCTGACCAGCCCCAGAGTGAGCACGGCCTCCATCAAGAACGCGGCGCCGTCGGAATAGCCAGAAGCCGGATAGTTCGATCCGTGCGTGGCCGACACGTCGATGACCGCCTGCAGGAACAACGCTGCAAGCGCCGCACCGGCAAGCTGCACAACGATGTAGCCGGGCACACGCCGCCATTGGAAGTCTCCGCGGAGTGCGAACGCAAGGCTGACAGCAGGACTGAGATGCGCCCCCGACACCTTGCCCATGAAGAGAATGATCGCCATCACCATCAGACCTGGCGCCACCACCTGAGCCCCCCGGCTGATCGTGTCGGGGAATGCTTGGGCCATCATTCCGCCGCCCGCAGCGACGAGCACGAGAAAGAACGTGCCGAGGAGCTCCGAGAAGAGGCGCCGCCACTCTTGGTTCGGATCCTGGAAGTCTTCGATCCGTTCCGTCATCCTCAGCTCGACCGCTTCGACCCAATCAACCGTCGCAGCCATTGCTCAGTACCCTCCTTCTCGCCGGATCTCGCCCACGATATTGGCATGTCGGGATGGGTGGCTCAAGCGCACTCAAGGCACCCATACGCTCGCAACAGCCTACCAATCAGCAGCCCCGACTACAGTTCCCCGAATGTCTGATTCGCTGGAATCCGATGGCGCGCCACTCGACGGCGGAGAGGCCATCGCCGTAGCGTCACCGGAGCGGGGTAGGGGGAAGCGATCCCGACTCTTCATCTCGTCGCTCAATCAACCGCGGTCCCGCCGCGCTGGGGATGTTGTGTCGCTCGTAGTCGGCCTCGTGCTGCTCATCCTCAATGCGTCGTTCGCCGCCGAGTTCACGCAGATCGAGGAGTCGATCGTCGGTGTCGTGTCGGCTCTGCCGACCTGGGCACACGAGATCTTCGCGGTGAGCTACGCTCTCGCTGCGTTGTTTGCGATCTGGCTCGTGGTCGCTGCGGTTGTGGATCGTCGGTGGGACATCCTTGGATACCTGATCTTGTCCGTGGTGCTCGCGATGGTCGTCGGGCTGGTCCTGGCCCGGCTGATCGATGGTGCCTGGCCGATGGTCCTGCCTGAGTTGGGAGGGGCAGAAGCCGTTGCCCGCTTCCCCGTCATCCGGGTAGCAGCGGTCACTGCGGTCGTGTTCACGGCGAGTCCGCACATCGCACGACCGGTGAGGTGGCTGGGATGGCTCGTCATCAGCCTGGTAGCCGTTTCAAGCATCGGGTTGGGACTGGGGTTGCCAACGGACGCCGTCGGCGCGATCGGGCTCGGCATTGTCGCCGCAGGTGGCGTACTGCTGCTCCTCAGATCCCCTGCGGGCTATCCCCACACCGAGGATGTCGCGGTGCAGCTCGCCGCCATGGGCCTCGTGTCGCGAGACCTCGCTCCCGGTACGGTTCAGACGTGGGGAGCTCGCACGCTCCTCGGAACCGATCAGGACGGCCGATCGCTCGTTGTCAAGGTGTACGGGCCGGACGCTCGGGATGCACAAGTGGGGGCGAGAGCGTGGCGGTTCCTGTGGTACCGCGACACCGGACCGTCGCTGCCCTGGTCGCGTTTGCAGCAGGTCGAACATGAGGCGCTCGTGACCGTTCTCGCCAAGCGGGCTGATGTACGTTGCCCCGAGGTCATTGTGGCTGCGACGACTGACGACGGTGACGCCATCCTCGTCACTGACCGTCGCGGGGTGTCTCTGACTGAAACGGATCCCAATCGTCTATCAGACGAGATCCTCACGGCGTTGTGGGTCGAGGTCGGAAAGCTCCACGGCGCCGATATTTCGCACGGTGGCCTCAACGCGACTTCGGTTTGCCTCGATGGCGGTGAGCCCGTCATCACCGGCTTCCAGGCTGGGTCGCTGTCGGCCGGCGAGGCGCGTATCGGCATCGATGTAGCCGAGCTGTTGGTTTCGCTCGCAGCGATGGTCGGTGTGAAGCGGTCGGTGCAGGCTGCGAAGGCTGGGGTCGGCGACGTCGCACTGGCCGCGTCGGTTCCATATCTCCAGCTGCCTGCCATCAGTTCGACCACTCGCCGCGCCGTTGACAAGGCGGGAAAGCTCGTCAAGGAAGTCCGCAACGCTGTTGCTGAGGCGACCGGTGTTGAGAAGCCCGAGCCCGAGAAGTTGCGTCGAATCACCTTGAGGGACGTCGCGACCACCGCCCTGATCACTCTGCTCGCCTACTTCATCATCAAGCAGTTCGCGGGCATCGATTTCTCGGAGGTCTGGCAGTCTCTGCAAGGCGCCAAATGGGGCTGGGTGATTGCAGCTCTGGTGACGGCCCAGCTCATCCTGGTTCCGAACGCCACCTCGCTCATGTCGGTTGTGCGGGTCCCGATTCCGTTGCGACCCACCATCATCCTCCAGTCCGCCATTCAGTTCGTAGGTTTCGCCGTTCCGAGCACGGTCGGGCGTGTTGCGACGAACGTCGCCTACCTGAGCAAGTTCGGCTTGACGCCGACGGCCGCGGTCACGCAAGGCGCCGTCGACAGCTTCTCGGCGTTCCTCGTGCAGGTCGCCATCCTGCTGGTGGGGTTCGCCTTCGGTGATGTCAGCTTCGGGTTCAGCGCTGGGTCTTCCAGCGAGAACTGGGGCCTCGTGCTTCTGATTGCGGTGGCGGTCGTGGTCGCCGGCGTCATCGTGGTCGTGGCCGTCGAGTCGCTCCGCACACGCGTGCTCAAGATCCTCGGCGAGGCACGCCACACGTTGAGCGTTCTCATCGAAGAGCCACGGCGAGCCGTCGTCCTGTTCTCCAGCAACTTCGCTTCGCAGCTGGTGTTGGCAGCCACCATGTGGCTCTCGGTGATGGCGTTTGGTGGAGATATCGGACTCGGCGCTGCCTTGGCCGTCGTTGTGGGTGCGGTACTCCTCGGCGGTCTCGCGCCGACGCCAGGAGGTATTGGCGTACAGGAAGCTGTGCTCGTCGCGGGACTCGTCGGATTGGGTGTGTCTTCGAGCGAGGCGACAGCCGCAGCCATCATCTACCGCATCGTGACGTTCTTCTTGCCGCCAGCGTGGGGTCTGGTCTCTCTCAGATGGCTCCAGCGGAACGACTACGTCTGACGAATCGCTGCTCGACGACCGTTCCCGTTCGACCGGGCGAAGCTCGCCGATCGTGTTCGTCCAATCCGGCATCACCGGCGCATTCACAGGGATGCGTCCTGGCGAACTACGCGCGCTCCGAATCGACCACGTCAACATGCTCGCTCGCACCGTCCAGATCAAGGATAGATCTGACAACCCATCGCCGCGTGAGTACCTCTCCATGATTGGATTGACCATCACGAGCGACCCCCAAGATGCTCTCGGGAGGTTCAAGCAGGGTGAGTTGCGTTGTGGAGGTCATGGTGGCTTGGAGCTCCGAATTACAGTCATGTGACCTTATGCAGTCATCGTACGGTGCGGGTCTGACATTCTCCAGCGACCTCGAGGAACCCGACGCGAATCAACCGGTCGATGGCCCTACGACCACTATCCATGATCTCCTTCCGCCGAACTTCACCGTCCGTGGCAGTGTTTGTACTTGCGTCCTGATCCGCACGGACACGGCTCGTTGCGGCCCACCTTCGTTACCGTCAGCGCGCGATCTGGCGCTCCAGACATTCGCTGCGTGCGGATCCGGTGCTCCCATGCGGCAAGGTGAACCTCCTTCCTTCGCAGTTGTTCGGCGCGGATATCGAGTTGCCGCTCCCGGGCATCAAGCCGGGACGCCCGCTCCCCCACCTGGCGTGCGACCTGCTCGGCGAAGACATCACTCACGTCGCCCTCGTCGCCAACCACGGTCTCGAGCTCGTGGGCAATGAGCCCCGCTACGCCCGCACCCATCGAAACGCCGATCGCCTCGCAATAGCGCCGCCACGTAGACCACATCGCAGCAGAGACCGGGACCTTCACCGCTTGGACTTCGCCAGCGTGATCCAGTTCGGCGAACACCCTCCGGTCGATCCTCGACAACGTTCCTCGGTCCAACGCCATCAGCATCACCTCAATCGGTTAACCAGTTGACCGCTGGCAACTTGTTGCAGGTGCGTGTGTGTTTTGAAGGGTGTCTGTGCGCGAACGCGGTGACAGCGTGGATGCGGCGTTTCGCGAGGCCTGTCTTGGTAGCGGGGGCGGTTCGTCATAGCGTTCCTCCTCGGGATCTGGGCCATGTGACGGATTGTGCGGAAGGACCCTTGCCACAGAGTTGGCCGAGCACCGATACTCGTGCTCTCCACGGAGAATTCGGGTTCTTCGTTGTCGGCGAGTTCTCGGCCGCTACGGATGCTGATGGCGTGATCCATTGCGCCCGAATAGACGCGACAACCCTCTCAGCAGAGTGTCAACAGCCCTGTCAACCGATCCGCAGCAGAGTCACCGGAACCCCGCAATCCGTTGTACAGCAACGCTTCTCGCAGCGTCGTCCAACACTTGAAGAAATCTCTTCGACCCCGCGCTCCGGGACCGTCTCAGCCCTCGCCAAGGATCCGCCAACCTGCGCCAACTGTGTGCCAAGGGTCTGATACGGCGATCCCCCCAGCGAACTCGGCGACGCCGAGGTCAAAGGCCTCGCATCAGCTCTCCAGCCACCAACGGACCAACGGGGGCGAGATCGAACAACGTATCCCTGCCCGGTCGGCAGCATCGAACCCTCTCACCAGAGTGTCAGCAACCCTCTCATCAGAGTGTCAAGAACCCTCCAACTGCCGGTCGAACAGGGCGTCAGCGATGTCTGGCCGGGTCGGAAAGGTCGCTGGAAACCCAGTGAGAGAACGGCTCTTCGGGTGTCTTGACACTCCGCTGACAGGGTCATCAGAGACGATTCTTCATGTCGGCCGCGGAGCGAGACCCAATCGCAGCCGGCACGAGTGTACACATCAGAACGTGAGCGAGGAAGGAACTCACGGATGGCGCACATTCGAAAGAAGGGCGTCGGACGATGGCAAGTCCGGTACCGAGATCCCTCCGGCGAGGAACGAGCCCGCACCTTCCGCCGGAGGGTCGACGCCGAGAGGTTCCTCGTCACCATCGAGACAGACAAGCTGCGCGGAACGTGGACCGATCCGCGACTCGAAAAGACCACCGTCAGCGAATGGGTACCCACCTGGCAAGCAGGTCGCGTCCACCTCCGGCCGTCCACCCGGATCAGCGCCGAGTCGCTCCTGCGCAATCATGTGCTCCCCTACTTCGGATCAAGGCGACTCGGATCAGTCACACAAATCGACGTGCAAGGCATTCGTCGTCCACCTCGAAGAGAAGGGCTTGTCCGCCTCGACCATCCGCCAGGCCTACCTGCTCATTGCCGGAGTGTTCTCATCAGCACTCGAATCCGGTCTCATTGCTCGCACACCCTGTCGCAGCATCAAGCTGCCACCGAACGCTCGACAGACCGAGATGCGTTTCCTCTCCACCGATGACGTCGCCGAAGTCGCCGACGCAATCGATAGCCCGTACCGGGTCCTCGTTCTCACCGCCGCGTACACCGGCTGCCGATTCGGTGAGCTCGCCGGCCTTCGCACACATCGTCTCGATCTCCTCAGAACGGAGCCTGACCGTCGCTGAGTCGCTCTCGGACGTCAGTGGGCATCTGAGCCTCACCCAGCCCAAGACGGCTGCTGCCCGCCGTCAGGTAGCTCTCCCGAAGCTCTTGACCGACGAGCTGTCCCAACACCTGGACGCAGTATCCGCCGGGCTCCGAAGGCTTCGTGTTCTCAGCGCCCGAAGGAGGCCCGCTACGTCGCCGCAACTTCCGGAGGCGGGTCTGGCTCCCCGCAGTAGAGGCGTCGGTCGGTCAACCGCTCAGGTTTCACGATCTCAGGCACACGCACGCCGCGATACTCATCGCCCAAGGCGAGCACCCGAAGGTGATCCAGCTCCGCCTGGGGCATTCGTCCATTCAGGTCACCCTGGACACCTACGGGCACCTCTTCGAAGGCCTCGACGAGGCCGCCGCAGAGCGCCTCGACGCCATCTTCCTGCGGACTCTCGCGGACTCCTCGCGGACTCTCGACCGAAGAGACCCTCCTGGACTCACCCTGTAGTCGAACCCAGACGCGCTGAAACCCCTGCCGTAGCAAGGGTTTCAACGTTTGTCTCTCGGGTGGAGCTGAGGGGATTCGAACCCCTGACCCCTTGACTGCCAGTCAAGTGCTCTGCCAGGCTGAGCTACAGCCCCAGGAAGATGCGGGAGTGTATCAGACCTCGGTGCTAGCCGACACCTCGGAAAACTCGATCCGCGGGGCATCCGCCCACAGTCGCTCGAGGTCGTAGAAGTCACGGGTCTCGCCGTCGAACAGATGCACGACCAGGTCTCCGTAGTCGAGGAGCACCCACCGGCCGTAGTCGGCGCCTTCTCGTCGGAGAGGACGGTCGCCCATCTCGCGGAGCCGCAGCTCGACGTCGTCTGCGAGGGAGCGGACGTGACGGTTCGATGTACCCGAACCGATCACGAAGACATCGGTGACCACAACAAGATCTGAGACGTCGAGAAGGGCAACGTCGTTGCCCTTCTTGTCGATGATGGCTTCAGCGGCGGCGCGCGCCGCGGATTCTGCGTGGGGATTGGCTGGGATGGGACTTCCTTCTTCGCTGGTACGCCGATTCTAGGTGACCGACGGCCATGCTTCACGAGGTTCGGCGTAGAGGTTGTGTTCTTTCACGTAGTCGAGCACGGGCTCCGGGACCATGAACCGAATCGACTGGCCCTCCGCGACACGATGACGGAGCATCGTTCCCGAAATCAGGAGATCCGGCATGTCGAGCCACTCGACGTCTCCGTCGAAGACACGCTCGACTTCGGAGCGCTCCACACCGGGCCGGGGCACAACCGCAATCCGAACCCGTTCGATGAGCTCGGGCGCACGATTCCACGTCGGCAGTCCTTTGGCGCTGTCGGCACCGACGATGAGGATGATGTCCTCGTCCGCGAAGCTCTCGACGGTGTCGATCGTGTAGGTCCAACCGTCACGGTGGACCTCGCGATCGTCGACGCTGAAGTAGTCGACCCCGGCGGTGGCGAGCTCGATCATACGCAAACGGTGACGAGCCTCTGACACGCCCGTTCCGAGCTTCTGCCACGGTCGACCTGCCGGGAGGTACGTGACGGTGTGTACGCCAAGCTGGTCGTGGGCGGTCTCCCCGGCCACGAGGTGCGCGATGTGCGGGGGGTCGAATGTTCCGCCGAGGATGGCTCGCATGAGAGCCAGGATACGGAGTCTTGGACTCCATGGCGCCCAGCCAGAGTGCCGCGTGTGGATCGACGTTGCACCGGAGGGCGCTCTGCGGGTCGACGTAGACACCGTCCACGCGCACGGAGAAGTGCACGGCGACACGCCCATCGTGGATTCCGGCCGTCCCAACGACCGTTCCGCGACGAACGCGGCTACCGGTCCGAACGGACGACGAAGACAGGTAGGAGTAGGAGGTCTTGATGCCACCGTGGTCAATCGTCACGGTGCGATTCCCCACCACGATGCCCGTGAACGAGACGATGCCGTCTCCTGCGGCGTGGACCAAAGAGCCTGCTGGCACGGAAATGTCGATGCCCCAGTGGCCGCTGTATCGACCGGTCGGCAGGAATCCGCGAATGACCGCTCCGTTCGCGGGTGCTTCGAGGCCGATGCAGGGCGCAGGTGCGAACGAAGCCGCGAGGACGATCACCACGAGGAGTGCGATCACGGTGCTCCATCGCCGTCACCGCTGGAACAACCTACCGCGTTCGTGGGCCGGCGGGAAGCCTCACGTTGGCGATCCAACCTCCGCATGGGCGCCAATGAGTACACGCACGGTCGCGCGCAGAACGGCTCCGGTGAAGGGCTTCTCGAGCGTCACGGCCCCCATCTCGGAGATGCGTTCCACGATGCCGCTGCGAGTCTCGCCGGTTGCCACGAGGATCGGTACGTCGGCCGTCATCGGCTCGGCACGCAAGCGTTCGAGCACCTCCCACCCCGGAATATCCGGCAGTCCAAGATCCAGGATGATGAGGTCCGGCGGATTCTCGAGTGCGGCCTCAAGACCTGAGCGGCCAAGGAGATGGGATTCGATATCGATCTCAGTCCCGCGCATCGTGAGAGCGAGGAGGCGCTGCAACGCCGGCGAGTCTTCGATTGCAATGATTCTGGCCACGGCCCACCCTCTGCGGTCGCTACTTCGGGCCTGTTGTCCCGTCCTTCCATCATCGGCCTTGAGCGACCAAAGATTGAACCGAAGGGGTCGTTCGACCCATACTCCGGAATCCGACGGCGATCGGCATGGAGCCATCCCCAGGGCTCCCCAAAGGTCGGCGACGGCCGGGCGTCGGTTCAGGTGAGCACGATCAGGTCGTCCCGGTGGATGGCGGCTCCCCCGGCGATCGAGGTGTGCTGGCCGAGCACGTCACGGAGCGTCGTTGCAGCGAGTCCGGCGAGGCCTTTGGCGATGAGCCGTCCCGCGTCGTCATGGACCTTCACTGCATCACCCCTGGCGAAGCGCCCCTGAACGGCGATCACACCGGCGGCGAGCAGAGAACGACCGTTCCCAACGATCGCGGCTGCTGCTCCTTGATCGACCGTGAGCACGCCCGCCGACGGCAGGCTGAAAGCAATCCAGAGTTTGCGGGCCGGCAGGCTGGCTTCGCGAGGAGCCACCCACGTTCCAAGATCGTCACCTTCGACGGCCAGTCGAACCGCCTGGGGATTGCCCGCTGCCGTTACGACCGTGGGGATGCCCGAATAGGCCGCCATACGGGCCGCTGCGACTTTGGTGGCGACTCCCCCGGACCCGAATGCCCCTGCGTCGCCTCCGCTCCGCAGTTCGTCGAGAACTTCGTCCGTATGCCGCACGGCGCTGAGTAGTTCCGGCTCCGCCACCAGCCTGGGATCGTGTGCGTAGAGTCCGGGTGTATCTGTCAGGATCACCAGCAGGCCGGCACCGACCAGGTGGGATACGATCGCAGCAAGCCGGTCGTTGTCGCCGAACCGCAACTCGTCGACCACCACCGTGTCGTTCTCATTGACGATGGGCACGACGCCAAGACCGAGGAGTCGGTCGAGAGCTGCGCGCGCGTGAAGGTGGGGCTCGCGGCTGGCCAGTACATCGCGCGTCAGGAGGACCTGGCCCACAACGAGATCGTGGGTGGCAAACGCTCTTGCATAGCGCTCGATCAGCTTGCTCTGGCCGACGGCGGCGGCCGCTTGGAGGCCCGGAACGTCTGTCGGACGTTCGGTGACACCGAGAGCTGGGAGACCGGCCGCAACGGCCCCGGAACTCACGAGAACGGCAGGGTGGCCGTTCTCGCGGAGTCCGGCAATCTGTGCGACGACTCGATCGATGGCGTCAGCGTCGATCAAGCCGCCCTCGGTGGTCAGGCTGGAGGAGCCGATCTTGACGACGACGGCACGACCCGGCTCGATTGGCCGCCTCATCGATACTCCTCTTCGACTTCGCCCCCGGCCGCATCCGGGTCGTAGGTGAACACGAGGTCGCCGATTCGGACATCGTCGCCTGGTTCGGCACCCGCCTCCCGCAGGGCGCCGTCGATGCCGGTCGCTACCAGACGCTTCGAAACGAGATCTGCGGCCTCGGGGTTCGTGAGATCGTCGAGGTTCACGGCACGCGCAGCAACGCGCCCGGATACCACCCATTCTTCGTCGACTCGATTGATCGCGAAGGTCTGGCCAAGCGGCCGGTGCAGCATGAAGCCCTCGCGCTCCGGAGCCGTGCGCTGCGCCATTTCGGCCAAGTCGGCGATCCGGTGCAGCAGATCAGTCACGCCGGCCCCGGTGACACCGGAGACCTCGACGAGATCGATGCCGAGATCCTCAGCCCAGGTCGTCGGGTAGTCGTCCGGCAGATCAGCCTTGCTCAGGACCACAACGCTCGGACGCGCGGCGAGTTCCGGCGAATGCAGCTTGAGTTCGTTCATCAGCACGTAGTACTGGCGCTCGGGGGTATCAACCTGGAGGACCGATGGGTCGAGCAGCACCACGAGCACGCGCGCACGCTCGGTGTGACGGAGGAACTCGTGCCCAAGGCCCTTGCCGTCTGCAGCGCCTTCGATCAGACCGGGAATGTCCGCGAGCACGAACTCGCGATCGCCGAGCGAAACCACGCCGAGGTGAGGGACCAAGGTCGTGAAGGGGTAGTCGGCGATCTTCGGCGATGCCGCCGAAACACCTGAGATGAGAGTGCTCTTGCCGGCATTCGGATAGCCGATCAGCGCCGCATCTGCGACGAGTTGAAGTTCGAGGTGCAGGGTCGTGTCCTCGCCGTACTCGCCCTGCTCGGAGAAGGAAGGCGCTCGTCGATCCGGCGTGACGAAGGAGGCGTTCCCCCTCCCGCCGCGCCCGCCCTCGGCAACAACCAGCCGCTGGCCGGGTTCGACCAGGTCGGCAATGAGCACGCCGTCCTCGTCGTGTACACGCGTCCCAAGCGGCACGGCCAGTTCGAGGCTCTCCCCATTCTTCCCATGACGCAGCTCTCCCCCGCCGTGTTCGCCGTCGCCCGCTTTCCAATGGGGCTTGCGGTCGTAGCGCAACAACGAACCGACGGACGCGTCCGCCACGAGTTCGACGCTCCCGCCGCGACCGCCGCGACCGCCGTTTGGTCGACCGCGCGGCTTCCCCTTCCGCTTCTGGAAAGCCGTCACACCCGCTCCGCCCGCGCCACCGCGTGCGAACAGACGTACAGAATCAACGAAGGAAGCCATGGGGGAACCGTAGTGCGAAGTCAGGAGCCATTGATGCTCCTTCGTACCGGTCCGGAAACGCCGATGCGCTGGCACGAGGCCAGCGCATCAGAGAGTGATTGCGAGATGCGACGGACGGTACCTAGGCGAACACCGAGACGTTGCGGCGGCCACGCTTCGTGCCGTACTGAACCTTGCCCTCGATCAGTGCGTACAGGGTGTCGTCGCCGCCACGGCCGACGTTGTCGCCGGGGTGGATGCGCGTACCGCGCTGGCGGACGATGATCGCACCTGCGTTGACGACCTGGCCGTCAAACACTTTGGGTCCGAGCCGCTGTGCTGCAGAATCGCGACCGTTCTTGGATGAGCCGCTTGCCTTTGTTTTGGACATCTCAGCCCTCCTTCTCGTCGGTCGTGGAAGCCTTCTCGGCCTTCTCAGCCTTGGGCGCCTTCTCAGCCTTGGGCGCCTTCTCAGCCTTGGGCGCCTTCTCAGCCTTGGGCGCCTTGTCGGCCTTCGCCGAGTCGTCGCTCTTGGCGTCCTTCTTCTTCGCCTTCTTCTTCGCTCCTGGGAGTTCGATCGACTTCACCAGGAGTTGGGTGTACTTCTGACGGTGTCCGGCACGACGCCGATACCCGGTCTTCGACTTGTACTTGAAGATATCGATTTTCGGTCCCGTGGAATCGCCTACGACCTCGGTCGTGACCGTCAACTTGTCGAGTGCGTCCCGGTCGGAGATGACGGATCCGTCATCCTGGACGATGAGGAGCGGCGTGAACGTGACTTCGCCTTCGCTCTTGACCCGCTCGACGTCGAGGACGTCACCCTCTTGAATTTTGGCCTGCTTGCCGCCGGCGCGAATGATGGCGTACATGATCCTTCAATGATGATGGTGGTCGGGCCGAATCTCTCGGCGCGGTCAGACGCTTCGCGTGCGAAGCGCCTGTGAATCATAGCGGAATCCCGGTCTATGGCGACCTGGTTCAGTCGGCGTCCTCAGCGTCGATCCCGATAGGGACCCCGGTCGCCGCTGCTTCCTCGTGAAGGAGCACTCCGCGCCCGTTGCACTGGGGGCACAGCTCCGAGAACGACTCGAGCAGCCCTGCAGACACGTTCTTGCGCGTCATCTCGACGAGACCGAGATTCGACACGTCGAACACCTGCGTCCTCATCTTGTCCTTCGCGAGGTGCTCGCGAAGGCGCAGCAACACGGCATCCTGGTTCTTCTCGATCTCCATGTCGATGAAGTCGATCACAATAATGCCGCCGATGTCCCGCAGCCGGAGCTGCCTGGCAATCTCCTCCGCCGATTCAAGATTGTTCTGCAGAACGGTGTCTTCGAGGTTCGAGTGGCCGACGTAGCGCCCAGTGTTCACGTCGATGACGGTGAGCGCCTCGGTGCGGTCGATCACGATATGGCCGCCAGAAGGGAGCCACACCTTGCGGTCGAGCGCCTTGCGGAGCTGGTCCTCGACGTGGAACCGCTCAAACAGCGGGAGTTCGTCGCCGTAGATCTGAACCTTCTCGATGAGATCAGATTCGGTACCGCCGAGATACGACAGGATCTGGTCGTATGTTGAGCGAGTGTCGACGAGAAGCCGCTTGAAGTCGCGGGTGAAATGCTCGCGGATGACGCGAATCACCAGCGGCGGCTCCTGGTAGATGAGGGCGGGTGCCGACGCGGATTTCGCGTCGCGGTCGATGTCTTCCCAAATCCCGGTGAGACGGTCGATGTCCGACTTGATGTCTTCACGCGAGGCGCCTTCGGCGGCGGTTCGCACGATGACCCCCATCCCCTCGGGGCGGAGTTCGGCAACCAGTTCGCGTAGACGGCGTCGCTCGTCGTCCGACAGACGGCGAGAGATACCGCGGACCTGCGGATCCGGAGCGAGGACGAGGTACCGGCCGGCGAGGCTGATCTGGTTGGTGAGGCGGGCACCCTTGTGTCCCATGGCGTCCTTGACGACCTGGACGAGCACCGGGTCACCTGCCGAGAGCGCGGATTCGATGCGCTTCGGCTTGCCGTTCATGTCGTACGACGCGTAGTTCACATCTCCGGCGTACAAAACACCGTTCTTACCTGCGCCGAAGTCGATGAAGGCAGCCTCCATGCCTGGCAGGACGTTCCTGACCTTGCCGAGGTAGACGTTGCCGACCAGGGATCGCTTGTCGGACCGCGCCACGTAATGCTCGACGAGCACCGGGCCTTCGAGAACGACGATCTGTGTCTGATGAGGCATCGACCGCACGAGCATCTGCTTGCGGGCAGTCTCCGGCGGTGCGACCACGTCGACGTGAGAGGGCCTGCGGCGACGGCGCTTGTCGTTGCGCTGTTTCGGCTTCTGCTTCTGCTGCTGTCGCGGCTTCTGCTTCGACTTCTGCCTGGTCGACGTGCTTGCCGTCTTGGTGTCAGCGGTCGAGAACCGCCGTACGGTGACGGACTCGCCGTCGACCGTGCGAACGGTGCGCTCCTCCGTTGCTGAACCGTGGCGCAGAATGCGCGCGGACTTCTTCCGGAACAATCCCATCGGTGGACTCCTTCGAGGTGACTGGGCGGTACGAAGGCCGTTGTACGCAACGATTCAGCGTGAGGTCAGGCACGACGGAGACTCGAAGGTCGCTCGTCAGTTGATGCCGGTAGACGCTGAACATACGCGCGGGGGCCACTCGGTTCGTCCCAGGTCGGAAATGGTGACCGCGGTATGCGGTCGAACCGTTCCGCATCGTAGCAAGGACCTGCCCGTATCCGAGGGATTGGGAGATGAGCTACGAGCTCTCAACTACGAGCCGCCAGCAAGACCGGCCGGACCGCCGCCCTAGTCGTCGGAGAGCAGGGTCTCCTGGTGGGCCTCTTCCGGGTTGAAACAGCGCCGACACCGGGCCTCGTAGGAATCCTGGGCACCGAGCACCACGAGTTCGTCCGACTGCACCACGCGCTGTGTGAACAGGCCGGGACCACCGCACCGATGGCAGACGGCGAGCGCTTTCGTCACGTACTCCGCACGGAGCATCAGCGTAGGAATCGGCTCGAACGGTCGGCCGAGGTAGTCGAGGTCGAGTCCAGCAATGATCAGCTGCTTGCCGGCGCCTGCGAGTTGCATCGCGACATCAACCAGTCCCTGGTCGAAGAACTGGGCCTCGTCGATGCCGATGACGACCGTTCGATCCTCCACGGCGTGCAGGAGTTCGCTCGAATCGGCGACCGGGATCGCCTCAGTCGAGAGGTTCGAGTGAGAGACGACCTCGCCCGTTGAGTAGCGCGTGTCGATCTCTGGTTTGAAGGTCTGAACGGGGATACGCGCGATTCCGTATCGGGTGACCCTGCGGATCAGTTCTTCACTCTTGCCGGAGAACATCGGGCCTGAGATGACCTCGATCCAGCCCTGTTCGAAGCGTCGGTGCATGAGCGATGACTGTAGACGACCCGACACCGTTCGGCCAGGGGGCGCGATAGCGCTCAGTCGTCGATGCTCGTACGCTCGCCAACAAGGGGCGAACGGCGCATCCAAACCGAGTGGGCCATGCCCAGGGCGACGCTCATCGCCACGAAGACGGTCCCCCCCGACGACATGAACGGCAACGGCAATCCCGTGACCGGCATCACTCGGACGGTCATCCCGATGTTCACGAACACGTGGAAAGCAATCAGTGCGGCGACACCGGTCGCGACCAACTGGCTGAAGCGGTCGATCGCGTTGGCCGCCGCAACAAGCGCCCGCCAGATGATGATGCCGAAGAGCAGCAGCACGAAGAGGCTCCCCACAAAACCCAACTGTTCGCCGACAGCCGTGAAGATGAAGTCGCTCGACTGCTCCGGCACGAAACGCAGATTCGTCTGTGTGCCGTTGAAGAGGCCTTTGCCGAAGAACCCCCCGGTGCCGATGGCGATCTGACTCTGGTACTGGTTGTACTGCGTGTTGAGGACATCGCTTGTCTCATCGAGGAACGCCGTCAGACGGGTGATCTGATACGCCTTGATCGCTCCCACCTGAAACACCGCGACCGTCCCGACGATGCCAGCCACGATGAGCGCAGCCATCTGGCGCCAGGTTGCGCCGCCGACGAAGACCATCACGGCCGCGATGAACATGAACGTGAGCATCGTCCCGAGATCTGGCTGCAAGAAGATCAATCCGGCCGGGATCGCCACGATCAGCACAGCCCGAGCCACACGCTCCCAGTGCATCGGCTTGGCGGCGCCGGCAAGAAGCATCGCTAGTCCCAGGATCACCGCCAGCTTCGCAATCTCAGAAGGCTGGAATCGGATCGGGCCGAGCTGCATCCATCGTTGGGCGCCCTTGACCGCCGACCCGAGCGGGCTGACCACGAGAATCAGCGTGACCACCGATCCGAGATACACCGCAGGTACCCACGGCCGTACCACGCGCAGGTCGATCACCGAAACGATGGCGAACGCTGCAAACCCAATGAGGACAAAGGCCGCCTGCTGTTCGAGTTCACGTGACGGGCTCAGGCCGAGGGCTTCGAGACGGGGAGCGGATGCCGAGTAGATCATCACGAGCCCGAGGGCCGTGAGCAACAGGTACGGAATCACCAATGCGAGATCGGGGCGAAGCTGCCGCTCCCTCCGCAGCAGGGACATCTGTGTGCGCTCACCGGTATACGCCATCAGTCTGTCGCCTCGCCGGGTTCGAGGGGCGTCACCATGGTCTCACCGTTCACGAGGTACTGCAGCACCTGACGGGCGACCGGCGCCGCGACCCCACCGCCGGAGCCGCCCCGCTCGACGACGACCGTGACGACATATTTCGGTGATGAGACCGGTGCGATTCCAACGAACCACGCCGTGTCGACTTCCTGCACGTCTTCGTCTGCCTTGATGATCTCTGCGGTCCCGGTCTTGCCGCCGACGCTCAGCACGTTCGGTCCGAAGGTCGTGAACGCACTCCGTGCCGTACCAATCGGGCCACTGACGACCTGCTGCATGTCGACCCTCAAGGCACGGGCCGTCTCCGGATCGATATCGATCGTGCCGAGTTCGGTCTTCTCGTTCTCTTCGGTGACCTCACCCTCCTGGTTGACCAACTCGGAGACGACCCGCGGCTGCCAGAGCGTGCCTCCGTTGACCATTGCAGCGAATCCGTTGGAGAGTTGCAGCGGTGTGACGAGCACGGCGCCCTGGCCCACGACGGCGTTCATAAGGTCGCCGCCGACCCACGGGCCGGCTGAGCGAACCCGGCCGGTGCCCTTCCGCTGCTCCTCACGGAACCACTGCCGGTCCGGGATCAAACCCGGCTTCTCGAACGGGAGGTCGATGCCGGTCTCGGTTCCAAACCCGAATGCTCTGGCCCACTCCTGCCAGAGGTCCTCGTTGTTGATGCCGGTCTCGTCCGAGCGTTCATTCCAGACGCGCAGGGCGATCTCCCAGAAGTAGAGGTCACACGATGCCTGCAAAGCTCCGTGGAGGCTGAGCGGCCCGTGGCCGTTGCGTTTCCAGTCCCGGTAGACCTGGGATGAGCCGTCGTTGAATCGGAACCGGAGGCTTCCGGTGCAGTTGTAGAGATCGGTGTCCGAGGTCAACGGCTGCAGTGCCTCGTCGGATTGCGCAGCGGTCGTCGTCGTGGTCTCTTCACCTTCCGGGACCTCTTCGCCGGCGACCGGGTCCTCCGACGGTCCGGTTCCAGTGTTCTCGTCGCCGACGGTGCGATCGTTGATCGGTCGATCCATCGGGTAGATGCCCTCTTCGAGGGCGAGCACGTAGGACACGACCTTGAACGTCGAGGCGGGTGCGTACTGGCCCTGGATCGCAAAATTGCTGAAGGCATTGATCGTGCCGAGACTCTCCCACTGCTCTTGCGTGAGTCCGTCGACGAACGCTCCCGGGTCGAACGACGGATACGAGGCCATGGCGATGATCGATCCGTCGTTCGGGTCCTCCACGACACCGACAGACCGTACCGGACACCACTTGTCCGAGTGTGACACGATGATTGCATCCTGTTCGACCGCGATCACCCGCAGCGTGGTCGCGAACGTGTCGCCATCCTCGACTTCGTATTGCTCGCCGTCGATGTCGAGGAGGGCGACGCGCTGTGTGCCGTTCTCGAGCACCGCATCGAGGCGCATCGTGCGCTCGATCTTCCCGGACAGCAGGGTGCGGGAGCCGACGCCTACCTCGACGCGTTGTACCGGTACGCATACCTTGGTTGCGTCGATCGGAAGGCCTGGGTACAGCGAGCCGAGCACCTGGCCTTCGTCGATCTCGCCTGCGGCTTCGATATCTGCGGCGAGGCTGTCTTCGTCCACGACGACGTCGTCGCCGGTCTCCTCGGACGCCGCACGCGCGGCAATCGCAGCACGCTCGGCCTCGAGGCGGGCTTCCTCGCGTGCATGGAAGAGCCGGTTCGGTATGTCCTCGATCTGCAACGCCTCGGCGCGTTCCTGCATCTCGAGTTCGCGGGCCAACTCGAGTCCGGCCTTCAGCGACTCCTGGAGCTGCGCCTGGACGCCGCTATCGATCGTGAGGATCAGGTTGTCGCCCGGCGCCGATTCCTGCTCACCCAAGCGCTGCAGCACCGAACGGCCGGCATCCACCTGATACTTGATCGCACCTTCCGTTCCGCGAAGTTGATCGTCGTAGAACCGCTCCACGCCGGCTTTGCCGACAACGTCGGTGCCCTTCACGCCCGGCCGCTCGAGGTCGGCCTCAGACGGCTTGCCGATGTACCCAAGCACCTGAGCCGCCAGTTCCTCGTTCGGGTAGGAACGAACAGGTTGTGGGATCACGGCAACGCCCGGAAAGTCTTCGCGGTGTTCGACAAGGGTGAGCGCCTGTTGCTCGGTGAGATCCTTGGCCAGGATCAGTTGTGCTCCGGAGTTGGCATTCTCGAAGCGCACCATGATCTCGCTGGCCGGTTCGTCGAGGAATGCGGCGAGGCGTTGCGCGAGCGCTTCTGCGAAGTCGTCTTCGACAAGGGCCATATCGACGACCACCGCCAGCGAAGCCTTCGTTCCGGCGAGCAACTCACCATTGCGATCGTAGATATCGCCACGGGGCGCCGGGGTGGGCACCACCCGAACCAGGTTGCGTTCGGCTTCTGCGTTGTAGCGGTCGGTCTCGGTCACCTGGATCGACCACAGGCGCAGACCGAGTCCGGCCATCATGACGGCAAGGACGAGGCCGACGCCGGCGAGTCTCCATGTTCCGTTCATGACACCCACGTCCGTTCTTGGGGCCGGATCGCAGCCCTGGCAATCCAGAACACCGGGTAGGCGAGGATGACGTTGTACAGCGAGGGAACGATCAGATCCCAGACAACGCCCGGCCGGCTGATGATGCCCTGGCCGAACAACGTCCCGAGGACGGCGTACGTGAATTGTCCGACGAACGTCAATCCGAAGACGCCTGCGAGCACGGCGAGCGGTCCGGCGATCTCACGATCCCGGATCTTGAGGGTGATGAACACGACAATCGTGAATGTGCTGGCCCAAATGCCGAGCGGCGAGCCGCCGAGAAGATCTTGTAGAAATCCGCCGCTGAACCCCACGAACAGCGCGGGTTCGGCTTCGAGATACCGCGCCGTTGCGATGGCCATCAGCAGTCCGAGTGCCGGTGCATAGCCGAACGGCTGGAAGTGCTGGAATACCGTGGTCTGGATGAGCACCGCGGCGAGCACGAGTCCGAGGGCGATGATGATCTTGCCGGCGGTCATTGACGGTCCGCCCCAGGATCGGTGAACGACGGAGCGTCGATCAGAGGATCGCCGGTTCCGGGATCGGCATCGAGCGGCGACCATCCAACGACGACCTTGACGAAGTCGAGCTCTGAGAAGGCGGCAGCGGGATCCACGGTCGTCCGGAGTGCGAAGCCGACCTCGGCTTCCTTCCCCTCTCGGACAAAACCAACCACAACGCCGGGCGGGAACCGGCTGCCGTCGGTGAGGAGTACCGCCCCCTCAGTCGCAGGCTGCGTGGCATCGAAGACATCGAGTTGGAGCACATCGTCGCCGCGGCCGGTCACCGCGCCGGTCTGGTTCGTGTCCTGGACACGGACACCCACCGAAACGAGCGGATCGGTGATGAGCCGCACCCGGGCCGAGGATCCGGTCACGAGGTCGACGCGGCCGACGAGGCCGCTCTCGTCGACGACGGCCTGGCCATCGACGATGCCATCGGACGAGCCCTTGTTGATGAAGCGGACCTGGTCGAACGACGAGGCACCAGACGAGTAGATCCTGGCGGTGACGGTGGCGAGGCCCTCAGGAGGAGAGAGGTCGTTGATCGCCTCGAGTTCTGCGACGCGCCGCTCGAGGGCAGCGGTCTCTCTGAGTGCCTGCTCGAGGCGTTGGACTTCGGCCTCGAGTCGCTCGTTCTGATCGCGAAGGCCAGCGACGTTCGAGATGCCGTCGACGAATCCGACGACCGGACGGACGAGAAAATCGATGCCGGCCTGTACAGGTTCCGCAAGCGTCTGAGCGCCACCTCTGAGCACCGTTGTTGCGCTCTCGCCGGACGCGCGAACGTCGAACGTGGCGACGAGGAAGCCGACCGCCAGCAGGGAGATGAAGAGGGCCGTTGCGCGATCGAGGCGCCTACCGGAGGGAAACATCAGTTCCGGCCGGGAGCCACGTCACACTCGGCCGCTGGATTGCAGCACGACGTGGAGAATGTCGAACTCTTCCAGGACCGCACCCGAGCCGAGGACAACACTCTGCAGCGGGCGTTCGGCAGTCACGATCGGCATCCCCGTTTCGTGAACGAGGCGCTGATCAAGCCCGCGGAGAAGTGCCCCGCCGCCTGCAAGCACGATGCCGCGTTCCATGACGTCGGCAGCGAGTTCCGGTGGTGTCTTGTCGAGGGTGTATTTGACGGCGTCGACGAACGCCTCAACGGGTTCCTCGATCGCCTCCCGAATCTCCTGACTGGAGAGGACGATCGTCTTCGGCAAACCGGTGATGAGGTCCCTACCCCGCACTTCGGCGGCGGGTTCGTCGGCATACGGCCAGGCGGAGCCAATGGCCATCTTCACCTGCTCAGCGGTCCGTTCGCCGAGCATGAGGCTGTATTCCTTCTTGACCCACTGGATGATCGAATCATCGAGTTCATCCCCACCGATCCGGACGCTCTTCGAGACGACGATGCCGCCGAGCGAAATGACCGCAACTTCGGTGGTACCACCACCGATGTCCACGATCATTGAACCGGTCGGCTCGTGGACGGGCAGACCGACACCGATCGCAGCGGCCATGGGCTCTTCAATCGTGTACGCGCGCCTGGCACCAGCGTGGTACGCCGCTTCTTCCACCGCTCGACGCTCGACCGCCGTGATCCCGGACGGGACGCAGATGACGATCCGCGGGCGCGCGGCGAACCGGCCCGTGTGGACCTTGTCGATGAAGTACCGCAGCATCTTCTCGGTGACGTCGAAGTCAGCAATGACACCGTCACGCAACGGCCGGATGGCCTGGATGTACGACGGGGTACGGCCGATCATTCGCTTGGCGGCCATGCCGACCTCGAGCGGGCGGTTGTCGCGAGTGTTGATCGCGACGACCGATGGCTCGTTGAGGACGATGCCCTGACCGCGCACGAACACGAGCGTGTTGGCGGTGCCGAGGTCGATCGCCATGTCTCGACCTGCGAAGGAGAGAAGACTGTTCATAGGAGCATTCCCTAGGAGTGTCTGGTCAGTGTACCTGTGAGAGCGGTTAGCAGTCCTAGATCAGCCGAAGAAGATCCCGAGTTCCCTTTCGGCGCTCGTTGGTGAATCCGATCCGTGCACAGCATTTTCGGTGATGATGAGACCGTAGTCGCCCCGAATCGTCCCAGGAGGAGCCTCGGCGGGATTCGTCGGACCCATGAGGGTGCGGGCGACAGAGACCGCGGATTCGCCGGTCCACTGCATAGCCACCACGGGGCCGCTGGTGATGAACGCGACGAGTTCGCCGAAGAACGGCTTCTCGACGTGCTCGGCGTAGTGACGGCCGGCCAGTTCGTCGTCGATCGTGAGCATGCGCATCCGATCGAGCGTCAGGCCCTTCCGTTCGAAACGCGAGACGATTTCGCCGACCAGCCCGCGTCGGACGCCGTCCGGCTTGACCATCACAAAGGTTGATTCAAGTGCCATGGACGGGAAGGCTACCCGTCGCCGTGGTCTTCCGCCCAGGCGTCCCCGGTGTCAACCCATGGTTCGTCGTCGAGTTCTTCTTCGTCGTCGATCTCCGCCTCGAAGCGGACGTGCACCCCAGACGGTCGGAACTCCGTCCCGACGAGTGCCGCTCGTGCTTCACCGGCCACGTACAGCGAACCCGTGACGACAACGGATCCGTCGCTCCCTGCGGCCTCCATCGCTGCCGCCACCGCCTCCGGGACACCGACGACGACGGTGGATTCGCATCCGAGCGCGGTTCCCCCGGTCGACGCCACGTCCCCCGGGTCAATCGCCTTCGAATCGTCGGGAGCCGTCGCCCACAGGTGGTCGACGAGGCCCTCGAGCGGTTCGAGGATCTCTGCTGGCGAACGCTTCCCTCGCATGCCGACGACCAGTTGCCATCGCGCATCCGGGAATTCCTCGTCGAGCGTTGCGGCGAGGCCTTCGGTTCCCTGCACGTTGTGGGCTCCATCAACGATGACCAACGGCCGGTGGTGGACCACTTCGAGCCGTCCGGGTTGCGCGGTCGCTCCAAGCGCCGTCCTGAGGGCATCCGCGTCGAGCGCACGTCCGAGGAACACCTCGGCCGCCGCCACCGCCGTCGCAAGGTTGTCGACCTGGTGCCTGCCGTGGATCGGCAGATAGAGATCGGTGTAGCTCGCGTAGATCCCGTCGATGTCAACCACCCACCCGCCAACGGCCGGCATTGCCTCGGATACCGCAAAGCCGTCTCCGCTGCGATACCACCGGGCCTTGGCTTCGTCGACGCGGGCGGTGATCGCTCCCTCTGCGGCTGCGGGGAGCGGCCCGGTGACGACCGTTGCCCCGTCGTCGATGATTGCGGCCTTCTCGCCGGCGATTTCACCGACCGTCTCTCCGAGAAACTCGACGTGGTCGAGGGCGATCCCGGTGATTACGGCCACGCCGGCGTCAACGACGCTGGTGGCGTCCCAGCGCCCGCCCATGCCGACTTCTACGACCGCCACGTCGAGTGCAACGCCGGCGAACACGGAGAACGCGAGGGCGGCGGTAACTTCGAAGTACGTCACGCCACTTCCTGAGCGCCGCTCGTACTCCTCGACGAACCAGGCGAGATCGGCAACAGCCTGCGTGAATTCCTCATCGGTGATCGGAGTGCCGTCGACCGAGAAGCGTTCCTCGATGACGTGGAGATGCGGTGACGTGAACGTACCGGTCCGGATGCCATGTGCGCCAAGGATGTCGGCGATCAGGCGGGTCACGGTCGTCTTGCCGTTGGTCCCGGCAACCTGGATCACCGGGTAGTCCCGTTGTGGGTCGCCCATGAGGTCGAGCAGTCCGGCGATTCGCTCGAGACCGGGCTTGACGCCCTGACCGATGCGGTCGTCGAGGAACGCTTCCGCGTCCGAACGGCTCTCGATGATCGGGATCGATGCGTCCATGTCAGCCCAGCTCTGCGAGCTGTGAGCGGAGCTTGATCAGGCGTTCCTCCGCTGTGGCAACCTTCGCTTCTTCACCGGCGACGACCTCGGCCGGCGCCCGTTCCCTGAAGTTGGGGTTCGCGAGCTTGGACCGTGATCGTTCGATCTCGGCCTCACCGTCGGCAATCGCCTTCTTGAGGCGGTCACGCTCGGCGTCCACGTCGACGAGGCCTTCGAGCGGGATGAATGCCTGAACCGGCCCGGCGATGACCCGGCTCACGGCAGCGTCCTCCGGCGGATCACCGTAGGTGATCGAGCACCCGGTGAGGGCCGCGAGGTGTTCCGCCCACCATTCCTTTGCCGCCCCGTCGGGGTCGTACACGGTGACCTCGATCGGGGTCTTCGGGCTGATCTGGTGCTCGGAACGGAAGCGGCGGAGTCGCACGACGAGGTCCTGCAGTGTTGCCATGCCCTCGGGCCCCACCATGATGGGCGGTTCGGGCCACGACGCCGTGATCATGAGACTGCCGTCTCCGAGCTCGCTCCACAACTCTTCGGTGAGGAACGGGATGGCCGGGTGGAAGAGCTTCAGGAGATCACGCAGGACGACGCCAAGCGTGGCTCGTGTGACGGGAGCACGGGTTTCGTCGCGCAATGCGGTCTTGGCCATCTCGAGATACCAATCGAAGACTTCCGCCCACGCGAAGTTGTAGAGCAGTCCGTAGGCGTCCGAGAATCGGTACTCGTCGAAGAGGTGATCGAAGTCGGCGGCGACGGTGCCGAGGCGTTCGAGGATCCACGCATCTTCCGGTCCGGGATTCTCGGGATATCCGCCGTCGACGGGCACGTCCCCGATCTCCATGTGCTCGACCGCGAAGCGAAGCGCGTTCCAGAGTTTGTTCCCGAATCGGCGCGTCCCGTCGACCCACGCTTCATCGAATGGTACGTCGTGCCCTGGTGCTGCCGCCTGGATGAGCGAGAGGCGGAGCGGGTCAGCCCCGTATTCCTCGACCAGTTCGAGCGGATCGAGCGCGTTGCCGGAGGACTTCGACATCTTCCGACCGTCGGCGGTACGGATGAGGCCGTGGATCGAGATGTCCGCGAACGGTTCTTCGCCTGTGGCGTAGAGGCCCATCATCATCATCCGGGCGACCCAGAAGTAGATGATGTCGAAGCCGGTGACGAGCACATCGGTGGGATAGAACTTCGCCAGATCGTCGGTGGCCTCCGGCCAACCCATGGTTGAGAACGGCCAGAGTTGGGACGAGAACCACGTGTCCAGCACGTCTTCGTCCTGGGTCAGGGATTCGCTGCCACACGACGTGCACACGCTGGGATCATCCTCGGTGACGATGACGGCGTCACAGTTCTCGCAGTACCACGCGGGGATTGCGTGACCCCACCAGAGCTGCCGGCTGATGCACCAGTCCCGCAGGTTCTCCATCCAATGGAAGTAGTTGTTCTCCCACCGCTTGGGAATGAACCGGGTGCGGCCTTCCTTTACCGAGTCGATCGCCGGGATCGTGAGCGGCTTGACCTTCACGAACCATTGGAGTGAGAGCATCGGCTCGACAACGGTGCCGCATCGTGAGCAGTGCCCAACCGAGTGATGGTGGTCGTCGATGCGGTCGAGGAATCCTCGCTTCTTCAGCTCGTGGCGGACGGCTTCCCTGGCCTCGAACCGATCCTGGCCGCGGAACGGTCCGCCGTATTCGGTAATGCGAGCCTCGGTGTCGATGACCTGGATCTCGTCGAGTCCGTGCCGTCGGCCGATCTCGAAGTCGAGCGGGTCGTGGGCCGGGGTCACCTTGACGGCGCCGGTCCCGAACTCGAGTTCCACGCCCTCGTCGGCCACCACGGGGATCTCACGGTCGAGCAACGGCAGGCGGATCATCCGACCGACCGCGTCGCGGTAGCGGTCGTCGTCCGGGTGCACGGCGACCGCCGTGTCGCCGAGCATGGTCTCGGGTCGTGTCGTGGCGACCGTGATGTGCCCATCGCCATCGGCGAACGGGTACTTGATGTGGGTGAGTTCGCCCACCTCGTCCTCGTGTTCGACCTCGATCTCCGAGATCGCCGTGTGGCAGCGAGGGCACCAGTTGATGATGCGGTTGTCGCGGTAGATCAGTCCCTCGTTGTAGAGCGACACGAAGACCTTGCGCACGGCGCTGGACAGGCCTTCGTCGAGGGTGAATCGCTCGCGGCTCCAGTCGGTGGAGAACCCCATCGTTCTCATCTGCTCGGAGATGCGATTGCCCGACTTCGCCTTCCAGGCCCACACTTGCTCGATGAACCGCTCGCGACCGAGGTCGTGGCGGCTCATTCCCTCGTTGGCGAGTTCGCGCTCGACGACGTTCTGCGTGGCGATGCCCGCATGGTCGGTGCCGGGCAACCAGAGCGCGGCGTATCCCTGCATACGTTTGCGGCGGATGAGGACGTCCTGGATCGAGAGGTCCAGTGCGTGGCCCATGTGGAGCACGCCGGTGACGTTCGGCGGCGGGATGACGATCGAGTATGGGGCTCCGTCCGGGTTGACCTCAGGACGGAACGCGCCGGCGTCCTCCCATGTGGAGTACCAGCGCGACTCGACGGCGCTCGGGTCGTACGTTGGCTTCATCATGCCCCTCGGTCATCGATTCCTCCGGTGAAGAATCCATGATAGAGGTGTGCGTGCCCCAGGAACGGCTGAGGCCGGGAACCGTATGGTCCCCGGCCTCTCCACCATTCCCCCTGCCCAAGCCCGAACCGAGGCCGGGGATCGCACCCGCGGCTTCCGATCTGAGGTCACCCTACGACCACTCTGTGTGGTCGTCGAGACACAACGAGGGACGGTCAAATGGACTAGTCATTGGGCTGTTCGCGGGGCCGGCTGCATTCGGCGGCGGCGCGTGCCGTCGCTACTGTGCTGCCACTCATCGACCGGAGGACCCCATGACCGTACGCATCGAGACCGCCCTCCTCATCCCAGGCCGTGGAGAGCCGTTGACAGACGGAGTCGTCATCTTGGAGGGGCGAGTGATCGCCTATGCCGGACCCGGAGCCGAAGCCCCTGCCACACCGGACGCCGCCACAACCCGCGTCCCGGTCGCTCTGCCGGGGCTGTGGGACTCCCACATCCACTTCGTCGGTTCGACGACGGCGGATCTCCACGACATGCTGCACATGCCCATTCCCGAGATGGCCGTCCGTGCGGCCGCGGACGCATCGGCCACTCTCGATGCCGGCGTTACGAGCGCCAGGGAGGTCGGAGGCTACGGTCTCGAATTCGCTGCGGCCATCAACGACGGGACTGCTCGCGGTCCCAGCATCTACGGCGCCGGCAACATCCTCTCGACGACGGCCGGCCATGCCGACGCCCACTCGTTCGATCTCGACTTCATCGAGCGATCTCATCACTGGATCGGCGAGTTGTGCGACGGCGTGCCCGAGTGCCTCAAGGCCGTGCGCAAGCAACTCCGCAAGGACGCCAAGGTCATCAAGATCTGTGCATCCGGCGGCGTCATGTCCGAGATCGATCATCCCATCCACCAGCAGTTCTCCGATGAGGAGCTGCGGGCCATCGTCGAGGAGGCAGGTCGCGCCGAGCGTTACGTCGCAGCCCACACCCACGGACTACCGGGCATCAAGGCAGCGGTCGCCGCTGGCTGCCAGACGATCGAACACGGCTCCTATCTCGACGAAGAGACGGCACAGCTCATGGCGGAGCAAGGGACGGTCTACGTTCCGACGCGATTCATCGTCGCACAACTCCTCGGTCTCGAGGCGGCACTCCCCCGCTACGCGTACGAGAAGGCGGTCATGGTCGCCGACCACCATGCGCAGGCAATGAAGATTGCCGTGTCGAACGGCGTGACGATCGCGATGGGGACCGACATCTTCACCCCGGGCTCATACGGGCAGAACAGCGCTGAGATTCGTTTCCTCCAGGACGCCGGGATGACGGCTCTCGAAGCCATCGAAGCGGCCACGGCCAACGGCCCACTGACCCTCGGGCCGCAGGCCCCGCGGTCCGGACAGCTGCGTGCCGGCTACGACGCCGACGTGATCGCCCTCGACTTCAACCCACTCGAAGACAACACCGGTTGGGGTGACCCCGACCGCGTCACCCACGTCTGGAAGCTCGGATCACTGGAAAAGGGAAGGAGCTGAGGAGCCGATGAGCCGAGTCCCAGATTCCCCCCCAGGGGGAGGTGGCGCCGGCAATCCGCGTGTGCGTTGCCGGTGACGGAGGGGTCTCTCGAGTCCGTGGAGACGCGAGGAACTGACTGGCGACCCTAGGCATCCCCGAACGTCATCTGGGGACCGGGTGGTGGCTTGGCGCGGCGCTTGCGCACGATCCTCCGCTTCGGGATACCGTCGCCGAACAGGGGCTCGTGCATGAGGGCTGCGAGACGTTCCGCGATCGGCCACCAATCGAAGCCGTCGCCGATCTGCGAGGCGGGGATGTCCACGCGTGCTTCGTCCGGGAGCAGCTCTGTGAGATGGTCGTCGAGGATACCTTCGATCTCTGACCGGAACTCGTCAGAGGTCGAACGTACACCGTCGGACGACAGGTCGACATCCGGGAACAGGCGGACAACGAGATCGTACGTCTTCGACCACTCCCGCACCATCGGTTCGACGGCAAAGCGATCCTCTCCGCCGCACGCCCGCAGGTAGTAGGCGTAGTTGTCCATCACCCCGCGGTCGAGGACGAGGACTTCTGCCTTCGGGGCAAGGGTGAGCTCTTGACGAATCTGCGAGACAATGACCCAGAGCTGGGCCTCTCCCGTCGCCCCCTCGTTGATACCGAGCGGGTTGTCACGGACGACCTCGCGGCCGTATTCGACCGAGCGTCCGGCTCGCTGCATCGCGTTCGCGAAACCGTGGGCTGCTGTGGTCTTGCGGATGCCGTGCGAACCGATGAACGCCACTTTGGCATTCCGTTGCCAGCGTCCCATCGTGGCGGCTCAGGCCGAGCGTTCTTCGGGCAGATCCGTCGATCCGAGATCCGAGATCGGAACCAGGGTCGGGTTGACCCGTTCCCGCACCACGTCCTCGTCGATGACCACCCGTGCAATGTCGCTCCGCTCCGGCAGTTCGTACATGGTGTCGAGGAGGACCTCTTCCATGATCGCACGCAAGCCACGGGCGCCTGTACCGCGCTTCATGGCCTGTTCGGCAATGGCGCGGAGCGCTTCGGTGGTGATGAGCAGTTCGACGCCGTCCATCTCGAAGAACTTGGCGTACTGCTTGACGAGGGCGTTCTTCGGCTCGGTGAGCACGTGAATCAGATCCTCGGTGTCGAGATCGTCGACCGTCGCGATGACCGGCAGACGACCGATGAACTCGGGGATGAGTCCATACCCCAGGAGGTCCTCCGGCAGGACTTCGCTGAGCAACTCCGCCGGTCGACGACCATCGCTGGCTCGGACCTCGGCTCCGAATCCGACGGTGTTCTTGCCGATCCGATTCTGGATCACGTCCTCGAGGCCGGCGAATGCGCCACCGCAGAGGAACAGCATGTTCGTCGTGTCGATCTGGAGGAACTCCTGATGCGGATGCTTGCGACCGCCCTGTGGCGGCACCGAGGCTTGCGTACCTTCGAGGATCTTCAGCAGCGCCTGCTGGACACCCTCACCGGATACGTCTCGCGTGATCGACGGGTTCTCGGCCTTGCGGGCGATCTTGTCGATCTCGTCGATGTAGATGATGCCGGTCTCGGCTCGCTTGATGTCGAAGTCCGCCGCCTGGATGAGCTTCAAGAGGATGTTCTCGACGTCCTCGCCGACGTAGCCGGCCTCGGTGAGGGCGGTGGCGTCGGCAATGGCAAACGGAACATTGAGGAGACGGGCCAGCGTCTGTGCGATCAGCGTCTTGCCTGACCCGGTAGGGCCGACCATCAGGATGTTCGACTTCTGCAGTTCGACATCGTCGTCGGTCATGCGCTGCCCGGCCCGGACCCGCTTGTAGTGGTTGTAGACCGCGACCGCGAGCACCTTCTTCGCACGATTCTGGCCAACCACATACTGCTCGAGGAAATCAAAGATCTCGTATGGCTTCGGCAGCTCGGAGAACGAGATCTCCTCGGTCTCGGTCAACTCTTCGTCGATGATCTCGTTGCAGAGGTCGACGCACTCATCACAGATGTACACACCTGGACCGGCGATGAGCTTCTTGACCTGCTTCTGTGACTTCCCGCAGAAGCTGCATTTGAGCAGCTCGGCACCCTCGTATTTGGCCACGTGTGGCCTCCCCTACGCGCTGACGGCTTCGAGTTGGCGGCCTTTGAGAACCGCGTCGATAGCACCGTAGTCGACCGCCTCGGTCGCGCTGAGCCAAAAGTCGCGATCCGTGTCGTTCTGGACCACTTCCAACGGCCGCCCGGTGTGATCGGCGAGGATTTCGTTGATCTCTTCGCGGGTCTTGAGGATCTCTTTGGCGTGAATCTCGATGTCCGTGGCCTGGCCTCCGACGCCGGAAACGTGGGGCTGGTGCACCATGATCCTGGAATGGGGCAGAGCGAATCGCTTGCCTTTCGTTCCACCGGCAAGGAGCACGGCCGCTGCCGATGCTGCGAGGCCCATGCAGTAAGTGGCGACGTCCGGCTTGATGAACTGCATCGTGTCGTAGATCGCCATCAGCGCATAGGTCGAGCCACCGGGTGAGTTGATGTAGAGGTTGATGTCCTTTTCGGGATCCTCGCCCTCGAGGTGGAGCAGCTGCGCCATGATGATGTTCGCGACTCCGTCGTCGATCGGCGTTCCGAGGAACACGATCCGGTCTTTGAGGAGCCGGCTGTAGATGTCGAACGCCCGCTCACCCCTCGGGGTCTGCTCGACAACGGTGGGAACTAGGTAGCTCATCTCACTCCTCGATTTCTGGGGATGACTCATCGTCCTGGCCATCATCCCCGCTCGGTTCATCGTCATCATCATCGTCTTCGACGACCGCAACCGGAGTTAGGTCGACAACATTCCCGTCCGCATCCACCGGCACGGCGGCCTCGGCGATGCGGTCGAGTGCCTTTCGTCTGAGGATATCACCGGTCAGTGACTCAATCTGACCAGTCTCGTCGAGCATCTTCTCGATCTCTTCAACGGTCGACTCTGAGCTTGCGGCGATCGCTTCGAGGGTCGCTCGATACTCGTCGTCGTCGACGCTCGTGCCTTCGATCGAAACGATGGTCTCGACGACGATGCGGGTGGCGAGTGCCGAGGTGGCCTGCGCACGCACGTCTTCGACGAAACCGGCCTGGTCCTGACCGACGATCCTGAGGTAGTCCTCGAACCCGATCTTGTCGGACTCGAGGCGGGCGAGCAGGTTCTGGATCCTGGCCTGGGCCTCGGAATCAACCAACGCCTGTGGCAATTCGAGATCGACTTCGGCAACGAGTTGCTCGACCGCTCGATCGTTGAACGCCGAACGCGCTTGCTGCATCTTGTAGGCGAGGATGTTGTCGTTGAGGGTGGCGCGTGCCTCTTCGACCGTCTCAAACTCTGTGACGTCCGACATGAACTCGTCGGTGAGTTCCGGCAACTTCTTCGACTTGACCTCCTTGACGAGAACCCGAAGCGTGACAGCACGGTCCCCCTCTTCGGTGAAGCCTGCGGGGAGCGTTCCTTCGCCTTCGACGACGTCACCGGCGCTTACGCCGGTGAGGATCTCGTCGAGACCGGGGAAGAACGATGCCGAGCCGACCTCGTAGAGCATGTCGTTGGCGGAGGCTTCCTCGATATCGCCACTGTCGTCATAGGCGGAGACGTTGATCGTGACGAAATCACCCTGGTCGGCGGCTCGCCCGACCGCTTCGAGGTCGGCAAACTGATTGCGCAGTGCATCCATCTGTTGTTCGATTTCGTCGTCCTCGACCACCGGGGCTTCGACCACGACCTTGCGGCCATCGAAATCGGGGATGGCATCGAGCACGGGCCAGAGGGTGATCAGGACATCGACCTCCACTCCCCCATCGTCGAGGTCGCGAATGTCGGTGACCGACGGGACCGTCGCCGGTTCGAGGCCGCTCTCCTCGATGGCGGCGCCCACGGTCTCGGGGATCGCAACCTCGATCGCCTCGGACCGGAGGTGATCGGCGCCGACCATCCGTTCCACAATCGAGCGTGGCGCCTTGCCCGGGCGGAAACCCTTCACCTTCATCTCTTTCGAGAGGTTCCGTGCGGCCGTCGTCTTCGCAGCCTCGAGTTCGGCTTCCTCGAGTTGGACCGTCAGGGTGCGCTCGAAACGCCCCGTCTCGCTGACCTCAGTGTGCACGTTCTCTCCATGGGTATCGGGGGGACGGACGATTGGGGTGGCCGACGGGATTCGAACCCGCGACCTCCTGGACCACAACCAGGCGCTCTAACCAAGCTGAGCTACGGCCACCGTGCGTACGACGAGCCCTGTGTTGCCCATCGCATGCGAGCCCTCATCGTAGTGACGCGCGGCAACCAACGAACCAAACCCAGGGTTATCCGCATCGCATATGGCGCTGTAGTGGCGCCGACAGCCCACAGAACGACCCTTCGGGCCGCATGAGGGGCGGATGCTCCGAACAGCACGGCGCCGGGCCCGCTCGCGCAGGCAGATCGGCCGCTTGACAACCGCCTACGTGCTGAGGTCGTCCGTGGTCAGGCCGAAGTCGAATCCGCCCATCTCGAGGTCCTCGACCGCGGTGACCTGATCGGCCGGCGGTGCTTTGATCGAAACCGGGCGATTGATGTCGTACATGTCGAAGGCGAGCTTCATCGTCTCGAATTCGCCCTCGACCGACTCAGCCTCCGTCCCATCGATCTCGAGGATCATGCGGACGAGGTAGCCCCCGTCAGTAATCCACAGATCGATCGGGAGGACGCCGATGGCGAGCACGCCCGACGCCTCGGCTTCTGCTCGCTCTTCAGCCGACAACTCCTCCATGAGGCCGGTGGCGTCGACGCTGATGCGATAGTGGGTCGCCGTTGTGCCGTTGACCGACTCTTCTCCGAGGTTCTCGACGTCGGCGGCCGCGCCCTCGTAGGTCCCGAGCACTTCGTGGGGGTCGGTCGGTGCCGCCTCAAATCCAGTGGCGAACTCGGCGCCGTCGTCCGCAGGCATCGAGAGCCACTCCGTCTCACTGCCAAGCATCAGACTGAAGAAGCCGGCACGCATGTAGCCCCGGTCCCCAACCTGGCGGAATTCCACCTCACCCAACATGGCGGCGCCAAGCTCGGCAAATGGATCGCCAGGTTCGGTCGCTGCTCCCTCGACCACGGACGACGTGTCCATCAGGAAAGAACTGTTGCCGGTGGCCATATCGAACGCCGTCGAAAAGGTCATGCTGACTTCGGAGGGACCACCCTCATGCTCGTCAAGACCGGTGATCGAGATCGTCCCTTCAACTCGTCCAGAGGTGATCTCATCATCGGTCTTGATCGATGCGAACAGGGCGTCGACCTCGCTGAGTTCCCCGGTGTCCACGGCGGTCGTGGTGGTGCTCTCGGTCACTGGCGCTTCGGTTGTTGTGCTCGTCGAGGTCGCAGCCGGCTCCGCCGGCTCCGCTGGCGCCGCGGTGCTGGTCGTCGCAGCAGGCTTCGAGTCTGCGATCTGGCCCTCAACGGACTCGCTTGCTGCGCACCCGGAAGCGATGAGCGCAAGAGCGAGGATGGCGATAGTGGCGGTCTTCTTCACGCGCGAACTCCCCTGTTATAGAACCGACAGATTCATCATCGGCAGGTCGGTCCCGAATGTTGAGGCGACTGTGCCGATTGCCGGCACTGGCAATCGGAACGCGCCGCAGTGACCACAGGTAGCCCCGCTCTCTGCGCCGCCTGGCACCCCCGGCACGACTCGAACGTGCAACCTGCGGATTAGAAGTCCGCTGCTCTATCCAGTTGAGCTACGGGGGCAGGACACGCGAATCCCGATGGTGTCGGGATTCGTGGAGCGGGTGACGGGGATCGAACCCGCATAGCCAGCTTGGAAGGCTGGAACTCTGCCATTGAGTTACACCCGCGAGCAACCGGGAGAATAACCGGCGTTCGTCTTCAGTCGGGCTGGCCGGATTCGAACCGGCGGCCTCTTGCTCCCAAAGCAAGCGCGCTGCCAAGCTGCGCTACAGCCCGTCCAGGGAAGGCTACCCCTCTTCCGGTCCATCAGTGCAGGACTCGCAACTCGCTTCGCGACGCCGGTCCAACGAGGCCTCGCTTCGGTCCACTCAGAATCCGCTACCAGCACCAGCCTGATATTCTCCCCGGCGGGTCGCTAGCTCAATTGGCAGAGCAGGGGCCTCTTAAGCCCAAGGTTCCGGGTTCAAGTCCCGGGCGACCCACTCGAAGCCCCCGCTTGTCGGGGGTTTCGTCATATCGCGGGCTCCCTCCGAGTTCGACGCTGATTCGCCGAACACCGCCGCCGCTATGCACCTCGCCTGCCGCAATTGGAGCGCCTTGTCGATCGCCACGAACAGCGGGCTGATGAGCGAGAGAGCGATGACGACGACCCACTGGCCGCCGCTGAGCGAGACGGTTGTCAAGAGGCGCTGGAAGACCGCCATCTCCACGGCTACAACGGTCAGGAACCAGCCGAGCATCACCCAGCCCATGTAGGGGAAGAGCGGTGCCGACCACCACGGTTCGCGTTCGCGACGCATCACCAAGCCGTTGTTCACCCCGGCGAGCGCCACAACGGCGAACGCCATCGTCATTGCCACGGAACCGACGGTCGTGCTCGGATCGTCGGGGCCGAACTCGAGGAGGAGGAGGGCCGGACCGGCGATGAGAAAACCCCCGACTATCCAACGCACCGTCTGAGCCCTGCTCGCAATCTTCGTGCCGGGCGTGCGCGGGGGTCGTTGCATGACGCTCGGGTCGGGTACGTCGGCGATGAACCCGACGACCACCGTGGCGATCACGAAGAACTTGGCGAACAGCAACTGCATCGGGAACAGGGCGACGCCCGCGTTGATGTTGAAGATCGTGGCCAGCAGCATCAGCTGGAGTACCGAGGACAGGACCGTGAGCTGCAGCTTCACGTACGACGAGATGCGCCGGTAGATGTCACGACCCAGGTCGACAGCCCGCACCAGCGTGGCAAAGTTGTCGTCCGTGAGAATCAGCTTGCCCGCCTGCTTGGTGACCTCCGAGCCGCTCCCCATTGCGACCCCGATGTCCGCCTGTTTGAGAGCGGCGGCGTCGTTGACGGCGTCGCCGGTCATGGCCACGACCTCTCCGGACTCCTGCATCAGCCTCGCGAGGCGCACCTTGTCTTCAGGGGCGACGCGTCCGAAGACGTGGAGTTCGGGCAGTTCTTTGATCACGGTGGCATCGTCGAGGGTTCCGAGGTCGGCGCCGGTGATCACACCGGGGCCGAGTCCGAGCTGATCGGCGATGGCCCGGGCGGTGACGGTGTGGTCTCCGGTGATCATGCGCACATCGATCCCGGCGGCGAGCGCCTGCTGGACCGCGTCGCGTGCCTCGAGGCGCAGCGGATCGATGATTCCGACCAGCGAGACGAGGTCGAGATCGGTCACCGCTGCCATCGGATCGTCCAGGGCAGCCGCGAACTCTTCCTCCGAGAGGCCCCGAGCCGCGAAGGCGAGAACCCGCAGGCCCTTCTCAGAGAGTTCCTGATTGGCTGCCAGGAGATCGGCTCGAGTGTCCGCCATCGCGGCGCTCTCGCCGTCCCACACCGCGCCGGAGCACCGGTCGATCACAACGTCGGGGGCACCCTTGACGCACATGAAATGAGGGAACGCGGCGAGCGCGCCCGTCGCCCCCGCCGGGATGTCGTGGAATGTGGCCATGAACTTGTACTCGGAGTCGAACGGCACCTCGGCCCGGCGCGGCAGACTCCGACGAGTGACCGCTGCGTCCACTCCCGCCTTCGCTGCGAGGACGACGAGTGCGGCCTCCGTCGGATCGCCGATGATCGACTCGTCGTCGGCGACGGTTGCATCGCTGCACAGCGTCAGCCCGAGGCCGAGCCGCGTGAAGTCCGGGGTCGCCCGGCCGGCCGGTCCGAGGATCGCTCCGGTCTTCGCGTAGCCGCTGCCTTCGATCGCGTACCACTGCCCGTCGGTGAGCATCGTGGTAGCGGTCATGGCGTTCATCGTCAACGTTCCGGTCTTGTCGCTGTTGATCACCGTCGTGCCGCCGAGCGTCTCGACATCAGTGAGCGACTTGACCACCGCCTTGTGCTCGGCAAGTCGCTGAGCTCCCGACGACAGCATGAGCTGCACGAACGTCGGGAGTCCGGTCGGAATCGCCGAGATCGCCGTCGTGATGCACAGCAGGACCAGCGTCTCGGTGTCCTGGCCGCGGGCGATGCCGGCGACCGCGATGATCGCAACAGCTCCCCAGGCCAGGAACCCGAAGATCTTCGTCAACCCGTCGAGTTCGATCTGGAGCGGTGACTTCACTCGCTTCGTCGCCGTCACCATGTCGGCGATGTGCCCCATCTGCGTGGAGGCCCCCGTTGCAACGACGACAACCGTCGCGGATCCCCGGGTGACCAGCGTGTTCTGGAACACGAGGTTCGTCCGATCCCCCAGCGGAATCTCGGCATCGGGCAACGTGACGGCGTCCTTGGCGATCGGTGCGCTCTCACCCGTGAGCGACGCCTCCTGGACCTCCAGCGACGCCGAATTCAGGATCCGAGCATCCGCCGGGACGACGTCTCCGGCTTCGAGGAGCAGGATGTCACCGGGGACGAGACCGCTCGCATCGACCTCCTCCACGCGATCAGACCGTCGCACCCGCGCGGTCGGCACCTGAAGCTCCGCGAGGGCTTCGACGCTGGCCATCGCTTTGCGTTCCTGGTTGGTCCCCATGATCACGTTCAGCAGCACCAGCGCGAGGACGACCGCCCCGGTCGCGATCTGGCCGATCACGAAGCTCGCGATGCTGACGATCAGCAGCATGATGTTCATCGGATTCGACAACTGACCCTTGGCCATGTCCCACAGCGTCGGCGGTGGCTCGGTGGCGATCACATTCGCCCCGTACTCGCCGATGCGTCGCTGCACGTCGTCCGGCGAGAGGCCGTGGTCGGCATCGGTGCCGAGTTTCTCGACGACGGCGGGCGGCGACAGCGCGTACCACAGCGTGCTTGGTGCTATCCGATCGGTCATGGTCATGGAGTCGCCTCAATCTCTCTGAGCACGATGGCGTGCGCGTCGGAGGCATTCTCGCAGAGCACCATCGTCTTCGCAGGCGAAACCGGGGCCGTTGGCGGCACCCGGCGATTCCGCTTCGACGCACGCGAGGATCCGTGCGGCGGACAGCGGCGGACGCCGCGGCCGGTACTGCGCCAGCGGCTCGGTTCGTTGCTACCGAGATGCCGTTACCTTGCACGCGACGCGGGCGTGGCGGAACTGGGAGACGCGCCAGGTTTAGGTCCTGGTGGGCGAAAGCCCGTGGGGGTTCGAGTCCCTCCGCCCGCACATCAGAGCGCCCCAGGGGAGTACGTCTCTTGGGGCGCTCGTTCGTCTGCTCGCCGCACACGAACCGCCCGTCTCCGAGCGATGTCTGCTCAGCCGATGTCGCGTCGGTACCCGACCACCCGCCAACCCTCGAGCGGCGCGCCGTCCAGGCCAACCAGGCCGAGGGCGGGATCAACCGCCCACCCTTCACCGATGTGGGAGGCAACCGCAGGATCGACCAGGATCTCACTCGCACCGGCGACGGTCGCCAGTGTCTCTGCCCGCCGTCTCGGGTTACCCCACACATTGAAGGCCACTCGCTCGGTACCGACGACGCCGGTGACGACATCGCCGGATGCGAGACCAATGCTCGTTGCGATCACCACGCCCACATTCGAGCCGGCCTCGCTGAGCCACTCCCGCACGTCGACCGCAAACGCAACCGCCTTGTCGGCCTCGTCCTCCTCGACGTTGAGGCCCGCAACCGCGATGTACTGCGTCGCGGAGGCAGCCACCTGCTCCAATCCGTATCGCCTTGCGAGCTTCGCGATTCCGGAAGACACCGCCACCGTGTGCTCCGCTATGGCTTCCCGCTCGGCGGTCTGAACGACCTCCGGCTCCTCGACCGAGATCACGACGAGCGTCGCGTTGCTCAGCGCCTCGGAGATGTCCCGGTCGCCGGTCTGGAACTGTTGGACCAACCGTGGCGGCATGACCGCCTCCAGCGTTTCGGCTGTCTCGACCTCGGCATGTTCCAGGTCAGTGGCCTGCCGCCTCAACGTGGCGACGACGCCGTTGAACTTGGTGGAGAGGTCGCCGAACTCGTCCTTGGTGTGAACGTCCAGCACCACGTCGAGGTCGCCCTGACGCACCTCGTCGGCGCCGGTCACAATCGGACCAATCGGACGAAGAATCCTCCGTGCGAGGACCACGGCGACGGTGATCACGATCGGGACCAGGATCACGAGCAGGACAAGGAGCGTGATGATGTGTCGACGGAGCGGAGCATGCGCTTCGGACGTCGAGACCTCGGAGACGCCTACCCACTGCAGGCCCTTGATATCGAGAGCTCCCGCCACCGTCAACGTCCCCTGGTCGAGGTAGTTGGCGGTGGTACCGACAAAGCCGTCTCCCGCGAGCGCAGCAGCCGCCGCTTCGGTGTTGACCGGCTGGATGAGCACGGTGGTGTTGAATGCCTCCACCGCGCGCGCGATCTCGGCGTCGTAGCCGGCTTCGCCGACCAGTTCGAGATAGCGGTCCGGATCCTCGAGCCAGAGGCGCGAGTCGGTCCGCATGAGGCCGTCTTCTCCGACGATGTAGACCTCGCCCGTCTCACCCAAACCCGTCCCGACCCAATCCTCCCCTGCCGTGGTGAGATCGACCAGGAGTTGATTGGGGATCTCGACAGCGATTGCTCCGGTGACGCGACCATCGTCTCTGATTGCCGCCGCCATGAACGAGGTTGGAGCGAATGCCGCGGGCGCGTACGCCTCGAAGTCCACGAGAACCGCCTCATCGGCGGCAGCCAGCTGCAACCGATCGATCACCGCTTCGGCGAGTGCGCTGTCCCGGTACGGACCAGCCACGAGGCTCGTACCGAGGTCTGCCCGCTTGTCGACCGAGTACACAACCGTCGACGTATCGGCATCGATCAGCAGCATGTCGCCGAGCCGCAATGCGGAAGCCATAGACCGCAAGACCGGGTGGTGTACGGCGTGGGCTTCGCTGTACTGAGACCCATCACCGGCATCATCGAGGCTGGAACGCTCCCCACGCGGGAACGGGTTCGCAGCGAGGTAGTAGTACTGCAGGTACTGAGCGGCCACCGATTCGGGGAAGACCTCCTCAATCGACGGCGCCTCATACCCTGGAGGGACAATGTCCGCCAGACCGGCCACGTACGCCACGCGCAGCTCTTCGAGCTGAGCATCCGACAGCGACTCGTCGATCAGTTGATAGCCGGTATCGAGGTCCTTGAGCGCCTGGGCGACGCCCGTGCCGTAGGCCATCGACACGACGATGTCACCGATCGATTCGATGCCCCGCTCGATTCGATCCACTCGCGACTCCCCCACGCTGATGAGTTGCTGCTCAACAGTGGTGTTGAGGAAGTCGCGCGCCGTCACCAGATTGAAGACACCAACGATCAATACCGAGACGATCGAGACGACCGCCATCACGATGGCCACGTCGGTGCGGGCCCGCCGACCGCGCCGCTGCTTCTCCTCTGGGGGGGTCTCCTGAGCCATGGGTGCGGATGTCGTCATGACGGCACCTCCCCGTCAGACTCGGTGTCGCCGATCTCGCTGCCGTCGCCGACCGGAAGCGCACCGACCTCCGCCGCGTCCGCGCCAAGACTCGGACCGTCGATCACGAAGCGGTCGACGAGCGGATTGAGCCTCCGGTCTCGCGAGGCCAGCAGTTGATTCAGCTGGTCGGAAAGGGAGGGGTTTCGGCTCGCCACAGCACCCGCAGTGTTGGCATCGATACGCACGACCTCGCAGTCGCTCACGGCCACGACCTCTTGTGGCAATCCCTTGTTCCTCGCCCGGCTCACGACGCCAAATACGTCACCGTTCGAGATATCGATGTGAGTGTCCGCTTCATCCGGGACCTCGATGCGTGCTCGGCCGGACCAGAGCACGTAGATCTCGCGACTAGCCACACCTGCCGGAAGGATCGTCTCGCCGCGCCGGAACCGCTCCGGCGTCGCAGCCTCGGCGAGTTCGGTGACGTCCCGATCGCTGAGCTCCGAGAACACCGATGCGCGGCGAATCCGCTGCCCCAACTGCTCCACAGTGAGGGTGGCGTCCGCTGCCTCCTGGATCGGATCATGGTGGTAGAGGTCGAACGCCGGGCTCGGCAGCGGCACGTCCATCCGATGCGACTGGTACCAGACCAGCGCGCCGAAGTCGCTCTTCACCCGGGGTGCGATGGCATAGTCATCGATCCACATCAACACCTTGTAGCCCATCAGCGGATCATCGATCTGGACGATGAGCACCTTCGGCGGCGGCTCTTCGAGGACACCGTCGGTGGCTCGAGCGGCCGCGAGGAGCATGTCGATGGCGTTCGACGGTGGGTTCGCGTAGGCGACCTGGAGTTCCACCACGACGCGGTGGAGGCCACCGGGTTGATCGAAATTCACCAACGTGGCGCCGGCGAGAACGCTGTTCGGGATGACGATGAGGTCCCCATTGCGGTCCCTGATCCGTGACGACCGATAGTTGGTGTCCACAACCTGACCCTCGATGTCGTCGACCTCGATCCAGTCCCCTGGAGCGAACGGCTTGTCGCTGAGCAGCAGGAATCCCGAGGCGAGGCCGCTCAACGTGTCCTGGAGGGCGAGCGAAATGACAAGCGACGTGACGCCGAGAGCGGCAAACAACCCGGTCAAATCGACGTTCCAGATCACCGAGAAGAGCAGCCACCCGGCCACCAGGAACACAAGGAGGCGCGGCACCATCATGAAGAGCTGCGGAACGCTCCTTGTGCCGGGAATCTTTGCGCGCTCCGCAGCCTGCACCGTGAAGAAGCGAAGGACCTGCAGAACCGCCGCCGCTGCTGCAACTAGCAACGCCGTTGCGATCGCTCGGGACAGGATGTTCGAATCGGAAACATCGAAGATGAGCACGACCAAAATCCAGAGCGCTTCGAGTGGCAGGACCCAGTTCCGGAACGTCGCCACCGGCTTCTCCAGCAGGGATCCCCGCTGGCGCAGGCGCTCTTGGACTTCTCCGGCCCCAATGATCAAGACCGGAAGAAGCACGATCAGGAACGCTGCCCAAATCGTCTCGCTGTTCGTGAGGAAAGAGGTCATACCTGGGACCTCCCATCGAGATCGGAGGCACTGGCAACCCATGCCGAAACGTGATCCGACTGGAACGCTGAGAGACCATCGCCACCGGGCAGTCGATCGCGGATCTCGTCGGTGACCAGGATCTCCCCGACGTCGGCGAGACCGGCAAGAACCGCAGCCCGCTCGGCGGTATCTCCCCACAGGTCATAGATGAGACGGGCGTTGCCGATGAGCCCCACGGTGACCGGACCGGCATCCACCCCGCCCGACACGTCGAGGTCGAGACCGTTCTCTTCAGCGAACCGGCGAATCTCCGATCGAACCTCGAACGCGAAGCGGACGGACCGCGGGGCATGGTCGAGGTACGGGGTCTCAACCCCGCACACCGCGAAGTACGTGTCGCCCATCACCTTGACTCGCTCGAGGCCCGAGACGCCGGCAACCTCGTCGGTCATGTCGACGATGGAATGCATCAGATCACGGTTGGCTGCGGTGTCGCGCGTCCGGAAGAGTTCATCAAGGCCATCGAACACAAGCACGACAACACTGGCGTGGGGAACGGTCTCCACCAACTGACGGTCCCCGCCAACGACCGCGTCGGCGACCGCCGGGGGCAACAGGGCCATCAGGACACTCGTCTTCTTCGAGAGTGCCTCTGCCACGGCCCGTTTCCGGTTCGCGAGATCGTCGACCATCGCACGCAGGTGGCCTGAGAGAACCCGGAACTCCCGCGCACCGCTCGATGGCACCGTGGTGTCGTCCTCGCCCCCCTGGATACGGGCCAATGCAGACGACATGGCACGCAGCGGATTCACAAACGAACTCGCCCAGGCGACGGCGAAGAAGGTCAACGCGATCACGATGACCGTTGTCAACAGGAGGTTGCCGCGCACGTAGTCATTGACCGGTTCGTCGACCGCTGCCCGGTCCTGTTGCACGATGATGGCCCACCGGAATGCCTCGGAGCCAACCGGCTGGTAGGCCGTATAGACCTCTTCGCCCAAATAGCTCGTGTCGGATGCGATGCCTGATTCGCCCTGCAGTGCGGAGCGAACCGCCACGCTGTCGACATCCTGGAAGAGCACCGTGGTGCCGAGCGCGGCCATCTGGTTCTGCTCCTCGGCCGTGGAGGTGCCGATCTCAGCGACACGAGCGAGGTACGCCTCGGGGTCTTCGAGGAAGGCCCGCGAGTCCGACCGCATCCGCGCATCGGACCCGACGAGGTAGATCTCGCCCGTCTCACCAAGGCGGCCGGCTCTCCAATCGCGTGTCATGATCTCGCTGATGGTGTCGTTGGAGAGACTCACGGCGAGCACCCCGACAAGGGCATCGCCTTCGAAGAGCGGGGTCGCAGCGAATGCTGTCGGACGGTCGAATCCGGGGGTGTAGACCGTGAAGTCAACTCCGGTCACGGCCGCGGCCTCAGCCGACGCAGCGACTCGTGTCACGAGGTTGGCGAGCGGTGTCCCACTGTGTGGGCCACTCTCGAGGCTCGTACCGAAGTCGATCCTCTTATTGGACGAGTAGACGATCGTGTGGTTCTCGGGTTCGATCAGAAAGAGATCGGAGAACCCGAGGCGGTCGGCGCTCGCCCGGAAGAGCGGATGCAGCTTCTTGTGAACGTCGGTCCACGCACTGCCATCTTCAGCATCGGTCAACAGCCGCTTCTCGTCGATCGCGAGCGGGTTCCTCGCGATGTACTCTGCTTGGAGGTAGACCGCGCCCGAACTCAGCCCGTTGGAAATGTCGAGGACATCCACCGGGACGCCACGGACCTCTTCCAGAATCGGGACGAACTCGTCGAGGTAGAAGGCGGCGAGGTCGACTCGTTCGGCATCGAGATCGTCGAGGGTGAGCCGATCAAGTTCGTTGTAGCCCGCAGCGAATTGCTGCACGCCCTCAATTGCCATCGGACCCGAACCCATGGCCTCGAGCGCCGACACCACGTGTTGGAGGTAGGCGCCGATCTCAGCCGCCCGTGCTCCAGCCGTCGAGGTCAGGCGTTCGTGCAGGAGTTCCTCGCCGTCGCTCCCGGATCCGCCGACGGCGATGACCACCGAGCCGACGAGCGAGACGATGCTCACAAGAAGAATTCCGATCGCAAGGCGCGTAGCGACCGACGTGTGGCGCGCGAACCACCCGGCCTTGCCGCCCTTCGATTCCTCGGCCGTGTCCGGCCGTTCGGTCTCTGTGCCCTCGGTCACGGGAGGGAGGTTAGCCGCGGTCGGTCGCGTGGCCCTCAGCACTCGCGCACCGGGAGGCAGCAGGACGAGCCTACGCCTCCGCGAGAGCAGCAGCGAGTGCCTGGAGCGCCCTGGAGCGGTGGGACACTTGGTTCTTCTCATCATCGGACATCTCGGCGTAGGTTCGATCCCCCACGGCGAATACCGGGTCATACCCGAATCCGCGCTCGCCCCTCCGCTCATCGGTGATCGTTCCCTCGACGACGCCTTCGACCACGATCGGGTCCGATCCTGGGACGATGAAGGCAATGGCCGTGCGGAAGCGGGCGGAGCGGTCGACGGTGTCAGAGAGTTCGGCGAGGAGTCGATCGACGTTTTGGTCATAGGTGGCGTCGGGTCCGGCGAATCTGGCGCTGAACACGCCCGGCCTGCCGTCGAGTGAATCAACCTCGAGTCCGGTGTCGTCGGCCAACGCCGGCAACCCGGTGGCCTCAACCACCGCATGTGCCTTGAGCAGCGCATTGCCTTCGAGGGTCAGTTCGGTCTCGTCGACATCGGGCCAGTCAAGTCCGCGTACGATCTCCCAGGGATGCTCCATGGCTTCGAGGACCGCCTCGACTTCGCTGATCTTGTGGGGATTCTTCGACGCCACCACCACACGCCGGGGACTGTTCATCAGGCCCTCGCGGTGCGCTGCTCCGCAACGAGTTCAGCGATGCCCTTGGTGGCAAGATCGAGCATGCGGTCGAGTTGGTTGCGGTCGAACGGATCGCCCTCTGCGGTGCCCTGCACTTCGACGATCTTCCCCGACCCGGTCATCACCACGTTGGCATCCACATCGGCCGTCACGTCCTCGGTGTACTCGAGGTCGAGCAAGGCGTCATTGCCAATTAGCCCAACCGAGATCGCTGCAATGTGATCGGTCAGCGGAGTCGATTCGAGTTTGCCGGCTTCAATGCGTTGATCGAATGCGTCGGCGAGCGCGATCCAGGCCCCGGTGATCGACGCCGTTCTCGTGCCTCCATCGGCCTGGAGCACGTCGCAATCGACCCGCACCGTGAGCGGCCCCATGGCCTTCGTGTCGACGACGGCCCGCAGCGAGCGACCGATGAGACGCTGGATCTCCTTGGTACGACCGCCCTCGATGGCACTCCGCCGCACACGTTGTGGGCTGGATCCGGGCAGCATCGCGTATTCGGCGGTCACCCACCCCTTGCCGGAGTCCCGCATCCATCGGGGCACGTCCTCCTCGAAGGCCGCGGTGCACAGCACGCGGGTCCTGCCCATCTCGATGAGCACGGAACCCGGTGTCATCTCCGTGTAGCCCCGCGTGATGCGCACGGGTCGCAGGGCGTCAAGTGGTCGTTCGGTTCTCATGGTTGCTCTCCGATGATGAAGCGGACCCGAGGCAAAGCCGGGTTGATCGCGCCGTTGAACGCAGCCACCGCCTCCGCCCGCAGTTGTGCGGGGTTGGCACCGGCCGCGAAGTGGGTGAGGATCAGCGTCGAGACACCCGCCTCGGTCGCGATCCCGCCGGCTTCTCCGGCAGTGAGATGGTACGGGTAGGTGTGTTCGTCACGCTCTCCCTCGATCGTCGCTTCGCACAGGAGCACGCCCGCCCCGGTCGCGAGCGCGGTGAGGTCCGATCCCGGACCGGTGTCACCCGAATACACGAGCGATCCGTTCGGGGTGTCGAACCGCGTGACGAGCGCCGGAACCGGATGGATCGCCCGGCCGAAACCGACGGAGATGTCTCCGACGGCCACTTCGGATCCGCCGTCCACTTCGATGAGGTCGAGGACCGTATGGAACACGTGCTCCTCCCCCGCTCGAGCGAAGGCCGACAGATGGTCCGCGGCCCCGGGGGGCAGGTACACCGGCACCGGCACGGTTCCGGACGGACCGAACGCGAGATAGCCGTAGAGGCCGAAGATGTCAGAACAGTGGTCGACATGGATGTGACTGAGCACCACGGCGTCGAGGGTCCCGGGATCGATGAAGCTCGCCAACTCCATGAACGTCCCGGTGCCGGCGTCGACCCAGATCGAAGTCTCGCCGCTCTCCAGGAGATAGCCGGACGCCGGATTCTTCCGGGTCGGCGATCCTCCAGCGGAACCGAGCACGGTGAGCGCGGTCATGCGAACACCGTCAGGGCGACGATCCAGCAAACGGCGACGAGCGTCCCTGCGACGAGCGGCGCCCACAACGTGTCCTGGAATGCCATCCAGGACCAGATCGTCGATGCGATCCAGACGACACCGAGGACCGCAACCATCCACCAGGGGGCCACCAACAACGAGGCCAGGATGAAGAACAGCGACGTCGCTTGCAGGCCCCCGCCGACGATGGCGAACAGTTGGCGGTACGCCTCGGGGTTGTGCTCGTCTGACGACATTCGGCGAGACTACCGTTGCTTGATCTCGACGGCCGTTGCGGCGCCGTCTGCGTAGCGATAGGCCCGCACCACGAACCGGCCGGCTTCGACGCCCACGATCAGGTTCGCCCAATCGGGATCTCCGCCGCCCGCGAGGTCCCCGGCCGACGGGATCGGCGCGCTCGACGGGTGCGAATGGAACAGGCCGGATATCGCCCATCCCTGACCTTCGGCGTCACGGACCGCTGCGAAGTGCTCTGCAGGATCGAGGGTGAACCGATCGGGGGCGTGTTCGGTGTTCGTGAGCGGATAGACCTTGGTGACGACCCCGTCCTTGGAAGCCAGGAGTCCGCAAGCTTCGTTCGGCGCGCACGCCCCGGCATGCGCAACCATCTCCTCGAGGGCTCCCATCGGCACGATCACGGCGTCGAGGTCGAGAATCTCGTGGGCCGTGGCCAGGTCTGCGTTTGCTACGACCACCCGGACACCGTAGCGGGAGTAGAACCCGGGATTGAGACCGCCCTCGTCGTCGGCGATCACCAGGGCATCGACACCCTCTGACCCGAGACGCGCCCGAACGATCTCGGCATCGGAACGGACCGGATAGACCGCGACGGTCGCGAGATCGCTCATGTGATCGTACGGGCCACGGCTACGTCGACCGCTTGGCAACCGCGCGCACGGAAGCGGCGATCAACCGATCGCCTTGAATCGTGAGATCGCCGAGTCTGGCCCTCCCCCACAGCCAGCAGTCCATCGTGCCGGCGGAGCCGGAGACAACGGTCTTGAGCGATTCGCCCGAGTCCACGAGTTCGAGCACGGGCACATCGACGTAGTCCTTCCCCGAACGCGGCGACGTGCCGGAGAGGAGCCCGAGCTTCACCGTCCACGACTGCCCGGGGACTTCGAGACGGGCGACGCGGTCCGCGAACTCGACCGTTCCCCACGGCGGCCCGCCGGCCGCGATTCGGGTGAGAACCTCGTCGACACCGTCAGTGGCAAGGGCCTGATCGACCTCGGAGGCGATGCCGTGGGCCTGTTCGCCGTCGATGCGATGGATGAGCGACTCCTGGGCGAGTCTGCGATACCAGAACCCGACCGTCTGATCCTGCGGGTAGAACGTCCAGATCGGCTCGGCTGGATCATGCGCCGACAGAATCTCGACAAGATGGGTAGCCGACTCGTCAAACCACTCCACGAGATCCTCGTCGGGAGCGTCCACGCGGTCGGGCTGACCGTTGATCCGGCCTTCATCCACGATTGCGGCCTTCTGCGCGTACACACTTCCGACGTGGGCGACGAGATCCCGCACGGTCCAGCCGGGGCAGCACGGGACGGCTGGTTCGAGACCGAGCGCCGCCACTTCGGATAGGCGCGAGGCGTTGGAACCGATGTGTTCGAGATACGCCGTCCACTCCATAGCGTTGACCCTACAGGTTCATGGCGCGCTCGACCCGTGGCGACGCTGCGCTTTCTGTCGTGTCGGTCAGTGATGGCGATCTCCATGAGCCCGGTTGGTCGGGGGAGGCGCGGACCGTAAGGTGCCTGACACTCATGGTCCTCCGGACAAGTGGAAACCCGGAGACACTTCGGCGAGGATCTCGCCGCCGTGGGAGGACCAGCCCACGGGTCTCCGGGTATCGGTGGTCCGAGTTGGAGTCGCCACCTACCTCTTCCGAGGAACGGCTACTCCTTTCGTACGGTGCGGCCGTTAGCGCTCGGCCACCTCCAGGGTCCTATACAAACATTCACTCAAGTTGGACCACCTCCCTTCTCTGGTCCTCGGATTCTGGCACACAATTCGAGTTTTGGAAACGACGGTTTGAAGTCTGACGCGGCGGTGGTCCGGATCGTCTCCCGAGCGCGACGCAAGGGGCCGCCCGCATCGTTGCCGGCGACCCCCTTCGTGTGTTCGCTGCTTGTGCGCCTCTACGCTTGGTCGACCTGGGCGTTGAAGGACTCGATCATTTCGTCGATCGGGTCGGCCATGACCTGGATGTTCGTCCAGTAGTCCGGGTCGTACCACTGCGCCTGAATCTCCTCGTAGGTCTTCCCCTGCTGCTCAACCCACGTGTAGTACTTCAAGTTGTGGATCCGCTTCTTGTCGTAGTAGCCGAGTTCTTGCGTGTTGGCGAGGCTCTGCCCCATCAAGTACTGGTGATAGGCCGCGGCGGCATCGACGCGGTGAACTCCCCACGCTCGTCGTTCAGTTCCTTGAGGCGTGACTGGTACATCTCCATCGAGTCGGTCGCAACGGTCATCACCACGTCGTTCCCAGTCAGCTCATAGAACTTGGCGAACTTGATCGCCATGAGCATGTTCGCGACACAGGAGATGCCAAGCAGCGGGAGCTTCTCGATGAACTCCGGCGAAACACCCTGGTCGACGAGGTACGCCTGCCCGGCGGGTTCGTTGAAGAGCCGGACGAGGCTGATCGATGCCTCATCATCGATGGCGATCGCCATGTCGGTATTTCGCACGTTGTGGATCCATGGGATGTGCTTGTCGCCGATCCCTTCGATCCGATGCTCTCCAAAGCCGTTCACGAGCATCGTCGGGCACTCGGAGGCTTCGCCTGCAGCGATCTTCGAGTTGGGATAGAGCTGCTTCAAGTAGTCGCCCGAGCCGATCGTGCCCGCAGAGCCGGTGGCCAGCGTCACGCCCGCGAAACGGTCGTCGGGACCCATCACCTCGTTGAGCACCTCGACCATGGCGGGCCCGGTGACCGAGTAGTGCCAGAGGTAGTTCCCGAACTCATCGAACTGGTTGAAGATGACGAGGTCTTGGCCGGAAGCCCTGAGCTCGTTGCACTTGTCGAAGATCTCCTTGACATTGGACTCGCTGCCCGGCGTCTTGATGATCTCGCCCGCCACGCTCTCGAGCCAGTGGAAGCGCTCGGCGCTCATACCCTCGGGAAGAATGGCGATCGATTCGCAGGCGAGGAGGTTCGAGTCGTAGGCGCCGCCACGGCAGTAGTTGCCGGTCGACGGCCACACGGCCTTCTGCGTTACCGGGTCGAACTGGCCGCTGACGAGTCGCGGTGCGAGGCAACCGAAGGCCGCCCCCACCTTGTGCGCACCGGTCGGGAACCACTTGCCCTCGAGCATCACGATCCGGGCGTCGACACCGCTGATCTCAGAAGGGACCTCGAGGTAGTTCACACCACCGAACCCGCCGCCGGTCGGAGTCGGGTCGTTGTGCCAGTTGATGCGATAGAGGTTGAGCGGATTGAGATCCCATAGACCGACGCTTCCGAGACTCGCCTTGACATCGTCGGGGATGAGGCTCGGGTCCCGCATCTGCTTGAACGTTGGAATCTTGAAGTCGCGCACCTTCGCCTGCTGGACGGCAGACTTCAGTACGGCTTCATTGACAGTGAGGTCGATCATGACGGATGGTCCTTTCAGTTTTCGAGTGCTGCTTTGAGTGCTTCGAGGTTCGGGTCGACCCTCATTGGTTCGGTGCCAACGGCCGCGACGGCCTTCATTGCCGAGGCGACGTCCTTCAGTCCACTTCCCGTCGCAAGGATCACGACGCAATCGTCAGATCCGACGAGTCCGCGCTCGACGGCAGCAACCAAGCCGGCATACGGGGTTGCTCCTGCGGGTTCGGCAAAGACGCCGGAACCGCGTGCGAGTGTCGGGATCGCCGCGAGGATCTCGTCGTCGGAGACGCGGAGATACGCTCCCCCGGTCTCGGTGACGGCGGCCATGGCCTTGATGCGATCGCGCGGCAGGTCCGCACTGATCGAATCGGCAATCGTGTCTGCGGATATCGGCGCCTTGGTCAGCACGTCCTCGCCGCTCTCGAATGCCTGAACGAGGTAGTCGCTGCCTGCGGATTGAATCCCGAAGATGCGAGGCATCCGGTCGATCCAGCCGAGCGCGAACGCGTCCTTCATCGCCTTGTGAACGCCTCCGATGATGGAGCCGTCACCGACGCTCACGAAGATCGCGTCGGGGGCATCCCAGTCGAGTTCCTCGAGGATCTCGAGACCTGCGGTCTTCTTGCCCTCGGTCATGAACGGGTTGTACCCCGTGTTGCGGTTGTACCAGCCGTACTCGGCCGATGCTTCCATACACAGTTCGAAGGCGTCGCCGTAGTTGCCGTTGACGAGCGCAACGGTCGAGCCGTAGGCGAGGAGTTGGGAGATCTTGGCCTCCGGGGCCGACGCCGGGACGAAGATCACGTTCTTCTGACCGACGCTGGCCGATATGCCGGAGAGCGCCGCCGCAGCGTTGCCGGTTGAGGCCGTTGTCACGACTTCGGCGTTGCGTTCCTGGGCCTTCACAACGGCCATCGCGGACGCACGGTCCTTGAGCGAGGCGGTCGGTTCGCGACCCTCATCCTTCACCCACACCTGCGCCACCCCGACATCGTCAGCGAGTGACGGGGCGAAATAGAGCGGGGTCCCGCCGACGGTCAGTGGCGGAACAGCAGAGTCGTCCTCGATCGGCAGCAGCGGGCGGTAGCGCCACATCGTCCGATCCGGGTTCGCGGCGAGCGATTCCTTCGTGAACGTCTCGCCGATCCGGTCGTAGTCGTAGGTGACGTCGAGGATGCCCTCGGTGCCGTGATCCGGACAGACGTACCCGGCGAAGTCCGCCGGGTACGTCGTGCCACAGATCACACACGTGAGTCCAACGACATTGTTCATCGAACGATCCTGGTACCGGTCTCCCCGGCCATGGCGCGCTCGAGGTTCTCCGGGTTGGTGATCAGCGCTTCCTTGCCGCCGGCCTCGAGGAACTGGACGACGGCGCGCATCTTTGGCGCCATCGACCCTTCCGCGAAGTGGCCGCCTTCAGCGAGGTACTGCTGCACCTCGGCGAGCGTGAACTGGTCCACCCACTCTTGTTCGGGGGTTCCGAAGTTGAGGGCGACCTTCTCCACTGCCGTGGAGATCAGCAGCAGATCGGCGTCGACCTGCACCGCCAGGAGGGCGGAGGCGAGGTCCTTGTCAATCACGGCTGCGATGCCCTCGAGGTCACCGTTCGCGTTGGTGACGACAGGGATGCCACCGCCACCGACTGCGATCGTGACAACACCCGCGTCGAGGAGGTTCTTGATGACCTCGAGCTCGACGATGCGCATCGGCTGCGGCGAGGCGACGACGCGTCGCCATCCGCGGCCCGCATCCTCGCGGATGTCCCAGCCTTCCTCGTCGCGTCGGCGCTTGGCATCCGCCTCGTCCATGAACGAGCCGATTGGCTTGCTCGCGTTGGCGAAGGCCGGATCGTCGGCGTCGACCTCGACCTGTGTGACGATCGTTGCGACCGCCTTGGAGATGCCGCGCTGGCGGAAGTCGTTGACCAGGTTCTGCTGCAGCATGTACCCGATCGCCCCCTGCGTGTCGGCCCCGCAGAAGTCGAGCGGCACTTCGTGCAGTTCGCTGCTCGCCATCTCGGACCGGCGCAGGATGAATCCAACCTGCGGACCGTTCCCGTGGGAGATAGCCACGTCCCAGCCCTGCTCGACGAGCGAGGCGATGTGGTCATCGGTCTCGGCCGCGGCCAGGTACTGGTCCTGAACGGATTCGTGATCACCGTCCGGAATCAGCGAGTTGCCGCCAATGGCAATTACGAGCCTCGGCATTACTCCCACGACCCCAGGACGGACGACAGGAGGGCCATGCGCATGACGACGCCGTTGTATGCCTCTTGCCAGTAGCGGGCGTGGCGGGAATCGTCGACCTCGGGGAGAAGTTCGTCGCGCCGCGGCAGCGAGTGGAGGATGATCGAGCTGCTCTTGGCTCTCGTCATGACCTCAGACGTCACCTGGTACTTGTCCGACGTGCGGGCGTAGACCTCTTGCTTCTCCTGCCGGGCCTGCGTGTAGTCGGGCTGAACGACCGGCTCCATGTAGATCACGTCGGCCTCGGCGATCGCCTCGTCGATGTGGTCGACGATGCGGTAGTTGGTGCCCTTCTCATCGAGTTCGGCAAGGAACTCGGGGAGCGGTGACATCTCTTCGGGGGCCAGGATGATCATCTCGGCATCGAACTGCGACAGCGCATAGCCCAGTGAGTGCATGGTGCGCATGCGATGGTCGCCGACCGCGAGGAACGTCTTGCCGTCGACCGAGCCCATCTCCTTGGTGACCGTGTAGAGGTCGGTGAGAATCTGCGTCGGGTGCTCGCCCCAGCCGTCGCCACCGTTGATGACGGGGATCGAAGACCAGCGTGCGGCCTCATGCGGTGCGCCCTGGTCGAAGTGGCGCATCACGATGACGTCGCCGTAGTACTCGAGCATGTGGACGGTGTCCTTGATCGACTCCTGATAGAAGTCGCCGGCACGCGTCATCTTTGCATCGGAGAAACCGGTCACGGCGCCGCCGAGGCGGTGCATGGCGGCCTCATGAGCGAGGCGGGTGCGGGTCGACGGCTGGTAGAAGGCGGTGACCATGGTCTTGTGCTTGAGGAGATCGGTATTGCGACGCTCGCGAGCGATGGGCTCGAGGCGGTCGGCGATCTCGAAGAGATGGAAGAACTCGTTCCGTTCGAAGTCCTTCAATGAAAGGATGTCCCGTCCGGCGAAGCTGCGCATGCGTGCCCTCCTGAGGCTCGGCTTGGTGGATTGGTCATACCATAGTACGATATGATCACCGTACGCCAGTCAAGGTTCTCAATGATCACCCGCAACCCATCGCTCACCGACCAGGTGAAGTCGCATATCAAGGCGCGGATCGTCAACGACGGGTTCGAGGAAGGACGCATTCCTCCGGAGACCGAACTGGCGACCGATCTCGGCGTAAGCCGCACCACCGTCCGCGATGCCCTCAGCCGACTGGAGCACGAGGGGACGATCTACCGCAGACAGGGAGCGGGGACGTTCGTCAACGAACCAGGACTCCAGATCCGATCCCGCCTCGAGGACATCTGGTCGTACGAGCAGGTCCTTGAAGATCACGGCTACGTGCCGTCGATCCGAGTCCTGTCCTCCGGAGAGTCCCTCGCCGACCCCCTGACCCGAGAGGCACTCGGACTCGACGATGGCGAGCGTATGCTCGTGATCGAGAAGGTCTTTCGCGAGGACGAGGCCCCGGTCATGCTGACGGTTAACCGCATTCCGACCCGGATCGTCAGCGACGCGGAATACAAGAACGACGAGGCGATGCCGGTCTATGAGTTCCTCGAGGACCATTGCGACCGCACCCTCGGTTACTACCTCTCAGAGATCATTCCCGTAGCCCTCGACGCCGAAACGGCGGAGAAGCTCGGGGTTGAGCCCGGTACGTTGGCCATCTCATTTGACGAGATCGGCTTCGACCAGAACAACGAGCCCATCGTGAGGGCGACGTCGTATTTCCGCGACGACCTCCTCCGGTTCCGGCTCATACGTAGGAGAAGCGGGGCGTAGGCCTCACCGAACAAGCCTTCGGGCTGCAAAGGAGCAGTTGATGCAGACCTATCTGCACGGTCGCGACATGATCACGACCCAGGAATGGACCAAGGACGAGCTCGACACGATCATCGATGTCGCGCTCGACCTCAAGCGCAAGCGCGCACTCAACGAGCCGCATGCGCTCTTGCGGGACAAGGTCCTGGCGATGCTGTTCTTCTTCTCGAGCACCAGGACCCGTGCGAGCTTCGAGGCCGGCATGGCCCAGCTCGGCGGACACGCCATGTTCCTCGACTCCACCAGCACGCAGATCGGCCACGGCGACACGTGGAAGGAGATCGGCGAGATCCTCGGCCGCTACGACGACGGCATCGCCATCCGCAACGTTGACTGGGGCATCGGCAACCAGTACATCCGAGCGGTTGCGGAAGCCAGCCGGACGCCCGTCCTCAACATGCAGTGCGATCTCTACCACCCGTTCCAGGCCCTCGCCGACCTGCTCACCGTCATCGAGCAGAAGGGTGATCCCAGGAAGCTCACATTCAACATGAGCTACGCATACGCCGCTAGCTATCAGAAGCCGATCAGCGTGCCGCAGAGCGTCATCCTGCTGATGACCCGCTACGGCGCGAACGTCCGTCTGACCCGCCCGCCGGAGTTCAAGCTCATGCCCGAGATCGTCGCCCAGGCCGAAGAGAATGCCAAGAATGCCCACGGGTCTTTCGAGATCTTCGAAGACTTCGAAGAGGGTATGGCCGGCGCCGACGTCGTGTATGCGAAGGCGTGGGGCTCGATGCTCACCACCTCCGACCACGAAGAGTCCGCAGCCATCTCGGCGAAGTACCAGGACTGGATTGTCGACCCGCGCCGTATGGAGATGGCCGACGAGGACGCCATTTACATGCACCCGCTCCCGGCGGACCGCAACGTCGAGGTTGCCGACGCCGTCATCGACGGTCGCTGGAGCCGTGTCTATGACCAGGCGGAGAACCGCCTCCACGCACAGAAGGCCGTGATGGCGCTCACGATGTAGGCGTTATCGTTAGTCCGTTGATTCACCCACGAAAGGACGAGTGAGGTGCAGCAGCAGTCCGTTGCCGGTTTCATGGATCATCTGATCGAGAAGACCCCGGCCCAGTTCGAGTTCCATCAGGCAGCTCGCGAGGTCATCGAGTCGGTCTGGCCGCTCCTGGAGAGCCAGCCGGAGTATCTCGAGGAGAAGATCCCCCACCGCATGGTGGAGGCCGAGAGGATCATCATCTTCCGGGTCCCCTGGGTCGACGACGAGGGGACGGTTCAGGTGAACCGCGGCTATCGAGTCGAGATGAACAGCGCAATCGGTCCCTACAAAGGCGGCCTGCGCTTTCACCCGACGGTGAATCTCGGCGTCCTGAAGTTCCTCGCCTTCGAGCAGGTCTTCAAGAACGCCCTGACGACCCTCCCCCTGGGAGGCGGCAAGGGTGGATCGGACTTCGACCCGAAGGGGAAGAGCGACTGCGAGGTCATGCGGTTCTGCCAGGCCTTCATGAGCGAGCTGTACCGACACATTGGCCCACGCACCGATGTCCCGGCCGGGGACATCGGTGTCGGCGGGCGTGAGATCGGGTTCCTCTTCGGCCAGTACAAGAAGCTGGCGAACGAGTTCGCCGGGATTCTCACCGGCAAGGGCATCGAGTGGGGCGGTAGCCTCATCCGGCCCGAGTCCACCGGCTACGGCACGGTGTATTTCACAGAAGAAATGCTGCGCGCCCAGGACGACAGCATTTCTGGGAAGAACGTCCTCGTCTCCGGATCGGGCAACGTTGCCCAGTATGCGGTCGAGAACCTGAACCGCCTCGGCGCCACCGCCGTGACCCTCTCCGATTCCGGTGGCTTCATCCACGACCCCGATGGGATCGACGCGGAGAAGCTCGCCTGGGTGATGGATCTGAAGAACGTACGCCGCGGCCGGATCAGCGAGTACGCCGACCACTTCGGCGTCGACTACTACCCCGGGATGCGTCCCTGGGCTGTCGAGGGGGCCGAGATCGCGCTCCCCTGCGCGACGCAGAACGAGGTGAGCCTCGAAGACGCCCGGCACCTCGTCAAGAGCGGCGTTCGTGTCGTCGCCGAGGGTGCGAACATGCCGACGGAGCCCGACGCCGTTCACTTCCTCATGGGGAATGGCGTGCTGTTCGGACCGGGCAAGGCAGCGAACGCAGGCGGTGTCGCGACCAGCGGCCTCGAGATGGCTCAGAACGCCGAGTTCACGCAATGGACACGAGAAGATGTTGACGCGAGGCTGCTCGGCATCATGACCGATATTCACAACAACGCCAGGACGACGGCCGAGGAGTTCGGCGTTCCGAACGACTACGTGGTCGGCGCCAACATCGCAGGGTTCCGCAAGGTTGCAGACGCGATGATGGATCAAGGTGTCGTCTAAGGAGGCTCTCCCATGAGAAAGATCGTTGGCTACTTCGAAGGGACCGACTCGACGCTGTTGACCGGCCTCGTCTGTGACGGGCACGACACGGTACCGATCTCGAACGGCTTCGATAACCACGGCATGCACGTGCGCATCATCAACAACGAGAACAAGGTCGACCTGCTCATCGGATACGTCCACAAGATCTTCGCCCCCGAAGACTCGGTGCAAGCGGGCGGTGTCACGTATGAGGACATCTTCCACGTGTGCCGTACGTTCGACATCCCGCTGCTGCTCGAGGTCCGGTCGGACCGAGAGGAGGCTGCCAGGAACCTCTTCAACGAGATCCCCGCCGTCGTCGAGTTCGTCGACCCCGACGAGATCTTCGAGAAGGCTCGCGCCATCCTCGAGTAGCGCTGACGGCCCTCTCACACACGCGAATACGAAGAAGAAAGGGGATGCCGATGGCTCCCAAGGAATGGACCGTGCTCAATCCAGGTGGCAGCCGCCGCGTGATCGTCACGAAGGATCTCCCGGGCGAACGCTGGCTCGACATTTTGACGGCTGCCGACTGCTCGGTCGAGGTGTGTCAGTCGTCGGACGTGCTCACACCGGACGAGATCGCCGAACGCATCGGCGAGGCATGCGACGGGGCCATTGGCCAATTGACCGAGGACTGGAACGCGGATCTGTTCGCCACGCTGGCAGCGGCAGGCGGCACTGCGTACTCGAACTACGCCGTCGGCTACAACAACGTCGACGTGGCGGGAGCGACCGCGGCCGGGATCCCGGTCGGCAACACGCCGGGCGTTCTCACCGAAACGACCGCCGAAATGGCGATCTCACTCACGTTCTCCGCCGGCCGTCGCGTCGTCGAGGGCGACCGTTTCATGCGCGGCGGCCAATACGAAGGCTGGCTGCCGACCCTGTTCATGGGGAAGCGGTTCCACGGTGGCACCGTTGGGATCATCGGTGCCGGCCGAATTGGTGCCGCCTACGGTCGCATGATGGTTGAGGGCCACAAGATGAACCTCGTCTACTTCGACCTCTATCCGAACGAGGTGCTCGAGCAATACGTCGCCGACTACTCGGCCCTGCTCCTGGCGAACGGGGAGGCCCCGGTGTCGTGCACCAGGGTCGACACGATCGAGGACCTGCTGGCCGTATCGGATGTCGTGAGCCTCCACACGGTGCTCGACGACTCGACCACCCATCTGATCAACGCAGAGCGTCTCGCGGTGATGAAGCCCGACGCGATCCTCGTGAACTCAAGCCGCGGCCCGGTCATCGATGAGACGGCCCTGGTCGCTCACTGCCGGGAGAACCCGGAGTTCATGGCGGCACTCGACGTCTTCGAGGATGAACCTGCGATGAAACCGGGCCTTGCAGAACTCGACAACGTGGTGATCGTCCCCCACATCGCTTCGGCCACGACGTGGACACGCGAGGGGATGGCCACGCTCGCTGCTGCAAACATCGCAGCGATCCTTCAGGAATACCCGGTGTGGGAGAGCGACGACATCCTGCCGTTCCTCTCCGGCGACGTGCCAAAGGCCGCGCCGAGCATCGTCAACGCAACAGATCTGAACTAGCAAGGAGCTCATCAACATGCGCATCGCCGACCGTATCTCAAACCTCGGAACCGAGACCGCGTTCGCGGTTTCGGGCGAGGCCGCCGCATTCGCCGCCGAGGGGAACCGGGTCTACCCATTCCACCTCGGTGACATCAACCTCCCGACGCCGTCGACCGTGGTCGAAGGCTCGTTCAAGGCCATTGCAGACGGCAAGACGGGCTACTGCCCCAACGCCGGCATCCCGCAACTGCGAGAGGTCCTCGCCGCCGACGTGGCCGCGTCGCACAACACGCCGTACACGGCAGAGAACGTCGTGATGCAGCCGGGTGGCAAGCCGACCATCGGCAAGTTCATCCTCGCGATGATGAACCCGGGCGACGAGGTCCTCTACCCGAACCCCGGCTACCCGATCTACGAATCGCAGATCGAGTTCCACGGCGGCGTCGCCGTCCCATACGGATACACCGAGGGTGCCGAGAACTTCGCTCTCGACTTCGATTCGATCGAGCGTGGGATCACCGACAAGACTCGTCTCTTGATCCTCAACGACCTGCAGAACCCGATGGGCGCCGAGTGCTCCCTCGAAGAGCTTCAGCGTCTCGCCGACCTCGTTCGCAAGCACGATCTCTATGTGCTCGCAGACGAGGCCTACTTCGACATGCGATACGAGGGCAAGAGCAAGTCGTTCGTCGAACAACCGGGCATGGCAGAGCGCACCGTCGTGCTCTACACGTTCTCGAAGAAGTTCGCGATGACGGGCTGGCGCCTCGGCGCCAGCGTCGGTCCGAAGGAGATCGTCGACGTGATCGCCAAGATCAACGTCAACGACGAATCCTGCTCGAACCACTTCATCCAGTACGGCGCGCTCGCCGGGTTGACCGGTGACCAGACCGAGGTTCAGGCGATCCTCGACGAGCTCCATGCCCGGCGAGACGCGACGGCGGCCGGGCTGAACGCCATCGACGGCGTGCACAGCTTCCGGCCAAATGCGACCTTCTACCTGTTCCCGAACGTGACCGAAGTCATGAAGCGCAAGGGTTTGACCGACTACGAGGAGTTCCGTCGTGCGGCGCTCCACGCCACCGGCGTGTCGTTCACCACCCGCCTCCACTTCGGCCGCGAGATTCCAGGTGAGGCGAACCAGTACATCCGATTCGCCTACTCCGGCATCTCCGTCCCCGATATCCAGGAGTCCCTGGCGCTCTTCAAAGACTGGGCAGAGGCGTAACGAAGTAGCTGAGTAGCTGAGGGCCGGGACTGGCGTCCCGGCCCTCAGCGCGTGCAACGCCCATCGATTCCTCCCCTTCAGGGGGAGGTGTCGCCCTTTGGGCGACGGAAGGGGTCTCTCCGTCTCCACGAACTTGAGAGACCCCTTCCTTCAGCGCCCTGGGGACGCTGCCACCTTCCCCTTGTGGAGGGGAAGGAATCGGACTGGCGACTGGCGACTGGCGTCTGGCGACTCCGAATCCCTACTCCTCCAGCAGCGCCGCGTAGTCCTCGGTCGTGTTCACGTCTCTCGGCGCGGCCCCTGAGACGCGCACCCGCACGACGCGATCGTCCCTGGTCTCGACGAGCATGCGCCCGAGCACCTTCTCCCCCGGAGTCTTCGCGGCCTCTTCGACGGCCGATTGCGAGATCAGGAACGGGTTGGCGATACGGTCGTCGTATTCGGTGACTGCTGCCCACGGGCCGGCTTCATCCCAGACCTCGACCATGTCGTCGATCACCTCGGTCCGCGTCGTCGGTTGGTCACCGGCAACCAGGATGAAGGCACCAGCCTCCGGATCGGTCGACGTGGCGGTCAGGAACGACGACATGTTGCCGCGCCGATAGTCCGGGTTCCGCACGACCGTGGCCCTCGTCGCCAGGATCGATGCCTCGACCATCTCGGCATTCGCCCCGGTGACCACGATCACGCGGTCGACGTTGCTCTCCTCAACAGCCGCGAGCGTCGCGTTCAGCACCGTGCACTCGCCGAACGGCAGCAGCAACTTGGGTTCGCCCATGCGCTCGGCCGCGCCGGCTGCGAGCACGACTCCGGTGATCGAACCGCTCATCTAGATGCCTGCGATGTCCTCGGGCCGCACCGGCACACGCGAGAGCGGTCGACCGGTCGCCGCCCGAATCGCGGCGACGACGGCAGGAGTCGAACTGATCGTCGGCGACTCTCCGATGCCCTTCGCTCCGAACGGACCCCAGTGATCGCCCGCCTCGATGATGCGGGTCTCAACAGCAGGAGCATCGAGGAAGGTCGGGATCAGATAGTCGGTGAACGTGGGGTTCCGGATGATCCCTTCGTCAATCACCAACTCTTCCATGATCGCCAAGCCCATGCCCTGCATGATCCCGCCCTCGAGCTGGCCGGTGATGGCCTGCGGGTTCAGGGCCGTGCCGACGTCCTGCGACGTGTCGATGCGGACCACGCGTACGAGCCCAAGTTCGGGGTCGACGTCGACCACCGCACGGTGTGCGGCGACCACGAATCCGGCGTGCACGTCACCTTGCCCGTTTTCGTCCGGTGGGAACGTCTCGGGATGACGGAACTGGACATGGTGGTCGACCGGACCGGCCGCACACACTTCCTCGATCGTTGCGACCCTTGCTCCGTCCCGATAGACACCATCGTTGCGGAGTTCGTCGCCGCCGTGGGCGGTGAGGATCTGGTCGCGCAGCCCGACGGCTGCAGCATGGACCGCGCCTCCCGTCATTTGTGTCTGACGCGAGGCCGAGGTTGATCCTGCGGATCCGATCTGAGAGGTGTCGTCCCACACCACCGCGACCTTCTCGGTCCCGAGCACGGTCCGGGTGATCTGCTGACAGACGGTGACAAGCCCCTGCCCGACCTCCATGGCTGCAGTGTGGACTTCGACTCCTGCAGGCGTCAGCACGACGCGCGCCTCGGCGAAGTCGTCGAATCCTTCGGAGAACGCCAGGTTCTTCAGCCCGACCGCATATCCGACACCGCGCACCACAGCACTCGACGGCGTCGTCAACCCGGTGCCGCCGGGGAGGAGCCTGGGGTCGTCGCCATCGTCGAGGGCATCCGGGAGTGGAATCGCCTCGATGGCATCGATGACCTCGAGCGTCGGCAGCGACCCTTCGATGATCTGGCCGGAGGTTGACATCGGGTCACCGGCGAGCAACGCGTTCTGTCTGCGCAACGCAAGCGGATCCATGCCGAGTTCGGCGGCAAGCAGGTCCATCTGACTCTCCGACGCAAAACAGGTCTGGACGGCACCGAAGCCGCGCATGGCACCGGCCGGAGGATTGTTGGTCTTCGCGACGGCCGCGTCCACAACGACGTTGTCGCAGCGATATGGCCCGACCGTGAAGAACGCCGCATTGGCCAACACCGCCCGACTGGTGTGGGCATATGCCCCGCCGTCAAGGAGGAGACGCGCGGTGACCTTCACGAGATTGCCGTCGGCGTCCGCCTCGTGGCGATAGGTCATGTACGAGGGGTGGCGCTTCACGTGACCGGCGAACGATTCCGTCCGGTCGTACACCATCTTGACGGGAAGCCCGGTAGCGAGCGACAGCATGGCGACGTGGATGTGGAGGGAGATGTCCTCGCGCGATCCAAACGCTCCACCGATCCCTGCCGGATGGCATCGCACCGAGTCATCCGGCATGTCGAGGCACGCAACGATCTGTCGGTGATCGACATGGATCCACTGGCTCGTGATGTACAGATCGAGTCCGCCTTCACCATCCGGGATGGCGAACCCGGCTTCGGGACCGAGCGGCGCCTGGTCCTGGGTCGCGGTCTCGTAGATCCCCTCCACGACGACCGACCCGGTCGCATCGACATCGCCACGCCGGATCTTCATCTCGCGGAAAGTCGACCCGTCTTCGACCGCCTTCTCGGGGTCGGTCAGCGGTTCGAGCCGCTCCCACTCGACGATGATCGCAGCAGCGGCACGTCTGGCGGTCTCTTCGTCGTCTGCGGCGACGACGGCAACCGGCTCACCCCAATAGCGGGCGATACCGTCGCAGAAGACCGGTTGGTCCTGCTCTTCCTGGCCGAAGGTGAGCTTGCCAGGGACATCGTCCTGCGTGAGCACGGCTCGGACGCCGGCCATCGCGATCGCAGGACCAAGATCGATACGGGTCAGGCGGGCATGGGCGTACGGGCTGCGCAGGGTCGCTCCCCAGAGCATGTCCTCCGAGGACAGGTCAGACGCATAGGCGAAGTTCCCCATCACTTTTGGCGTACCGTCGGGACGTCGCACGCTGGTTCCGATTCCGCCACGCACCTCTGCGGTCGTTCCGGTGGTCATGCGTCCCCCCTCGTCACGGTCTCGAATGCTCGCAGGATTGCTCCGTATCCCGTGCAGCGACAGATGTTTCCCGAGAGTGCTTCGCGGATCTCGATCTCACTCGGTGCCGGATTCTCGGCCAGGAGGTGAGATCCGGCAACGACAATCCCAGGTGTGCAGAAACCGCACTGCACGCCGCCCTCGGCGAGCATCGCCTCCTGGAACGGGTGCAGATTGTGTTCATCCCCGAGACCTTCGACGGTCGTCACCTCGGAGCCGTCGGCGTCCACGGCCATCACCAGGCACGAGCAAACGGCCTCACCATCGAAGACGACCGTGCACGAGCCACACTCGCCTTGCTCACATGCGTCTTTCGTGCCCGGCAGGTCGAGTCCATTGCGGAGGACGGTGAGCAGGCTCTCCGCTCCGGCAACGTCGACGGAACGTTCTTCTCCGTTGACTTTGATCGTGATGTTCATCGCGCACTCCGTTCGACGAGCCGCCGAGCAAGAACACCCGCGGCGTGCCTCCGATATCCCTCCGTCGAGCGGTGATCGGTGATCGGCTTGACCTCTTGAGAGACGATGCGTGCGAACTCGTCGAGGACCGTCTCGGAGATCGTCGACTCGGCGTTGATCATCTGTTCGGCTCTCGTGGCGCGGATCGGCGTCGGGGCGACCGAACCAAGCGCCACACGGAATCCGGCGTCGCCGCGCATCACCAGGCAACTCACCGTGGAGATGACCATGGCGTTTCGGACGCCGACCTTGGCGAACTCCTGGTGCTCCGGCAGATCGTCGGGTACAACGACGGCCGTGATGATCTCGTCGGGTTGTATCGACGTGCGCTTCACACCGGTGAAGAACTCGCGCCAGGGAACAACCCGGGTACCGCGTTCCTTCGACCGAACCTCGATCGAGGCGTCAGCCGCGGCAATCCACGGAAGTCCGTCTCCGGCGGGGCTGGCCGTCCCCACGTTGCCACCGATGGTGCCCGCTGCACGGATCTGCGGTGAGCCGACCGTCCTGGCGGCCTGGGCAAGGCCCCGGTGCGGACCCTGCTCGAGACGCGCCCATCGGGCTCCCGATCCGATCCGGCTCGGGGTCACGTCCCTCAGTTCCGCGACGCGGCGGAGCGAGATGACCTGTGAGGGTCGGTGGTGGGCAAGATTGACCTCAACCATGAGGTCGGTTCCTCCGGCGAGGAGCTCGGCATCCGGCTGTTGGGCCTTTGCGGAGAGCGCGTCGTCGAGGTCACGTGCAGCTACGAATTCCATGGCCATACCGTAGTCGGCGAGACGCAATTCGTACTCGGCTGCTTCGTCGTTCGCCGACTCAGCTCCCGGTACGAACCAGCCGCGTTGCCGCCTTGTTGTGAGCTTCGATCAACGGCGGCAGGTCGACGCCGACCAACTCCCGGTTGCGGACGACGGCCCGACCCTGGACGTAGCTCTCGTCGACACCAGTCGGCGCCACGAAGAGGACCGCTGCGACCGGATCGTGGAGCGCCCCCGCGTACTCGAGGCGATCGAGGGAGATCGCAATGAAGTCGGCTGCCTTCCCCGGTTCGAGCGACCCGAGGTCGTCCCTGCCGAGGACCGCCGCTGATCCACGGGTCGCGATCCGAAGGGCTTCCCTGGCGGTGAGGAGGCGCCCGCCCTCGATCGATGGCGCGGCTGCGAGGCGGGCGAGCAACATCGCCTGTCGAGCCTCGCCGATCAAGTGGCTCCCGTCATTGCTCGCCGATCCGTCAACGCCGAGGCCGAGTCGTACGCCGGCTGCGAGATAGCGCCGGACCGGGGCGATCCCGGAGGCGAGCCGCATGTTGGAAGAGGGGCAGTGGGCAACGCCGGTCTCGGACGTCGCCATGCGCAGGATCTCGTCGTCGTTGATGTAGATCCCATGCGCGTACCAGACGTCATCGCCGACCCAGCCGAGGTCCTCCATGAGTTCGACCGGTCGCCGACCGAAGGTCTCGATGCAGAACTGCTCCTCATCATGCGTCTCGGCCACGTGTGTATGGAGGTGCACGTCATACTGGCGGGCGAGTTCTGCCGACGATCGCATCAGGTCGGGAGTCACCGAGAATGGTGAGCACGGAGCCACGACGACGCGCACCATCGCTCCCGGTTCAGGGTCGTTGAACGCCTCGATCACGCGCTGGGTGTCGAGCAGGATCGTCTCTTCGTCCTCAACGACTGAGTCCGGAGGCAGGCCCCCGTCGCTCTCTCCCAGGCTCATCGAGCCGCGGGCCGCGTGGAATCGAATGCCGACGTTTGCCGATCCCTCGATCTGGTCGTCGAGCCGCGCCCCATTCGGGAAGAGATACTGGTGATCCGACGACGTGGTGCAGCCTGACAAGGCGAGTTCCGAGAGCGCGAGTTCCGTGGAGATCCGCACGTCTTCCGGCGTCATCCTCGCCCAGATCGGATAGAGGGTCCTCAACCAATCGAACAACCCGGCATCCTGAGCTCCGGGAACCGCCCGGGTCAGCGTCTGGTAGAAGTGATGGTGGGTGTTGATGAGCCCGGGGAGGACGACGTGTCCGGATAGGTCGACCACCTCATCGGCGGCCTCGGGGAGGTCAGCGGTAGGCCCCACGTGCTGGATGAACCCATCCACGGCGTAGAGACCCCCGTCGACGATCTCGGTACCCCCGTCATCCATCGTTGCGAGAACCTGCGCGTGCCGAACGAGAAGAGTGCTCATGACCTGAATGTACCAACTCGGCACGGGTCGTCCGACGCTATCGGGGATCGGCGTGTGCCAGTAGAGTGAAGAGACGGGCCAATGAAGGAGAGATGAAGATGATCACGCAGTACCACCGACCGTTCACGCTCGATGATGCGGTTGCGATTCTCGCTCGCCCGGATGCGATCATTCTCGCCGGCGGAACCTCGATCAACGCCGACCCGGACCGCACACCCAAGACCGCTGTGGACCTCCAAGCGCTCAGCCTCTCCGGTATCGATCTCGACGGTGAGGTGGTCCGCATCGGGGCGACGAGCCGCCTCCAGGATCTCATGGACTCGGACCTCGTCCCTTCGATTCTGCGCGATCTCGCCCGTCGCGAAGCCCCAAACACGATTCGCAACATGGCAACCGTTGGCGGGACCATCGGTGCGTCCGATGCCGAGAGCGAATTGCTCGCCGGTCTGCTCGCGTTCGGTACGCTCGTGACACTCGCTCGTTCCGGCTCATCCACCGAGCACGCGCTTGCAGACGTACTCGGCGACCGGAGCCTCCTCAATGGAGCCATCATCACCGCCATCGCCGTCCCCTCGGGCGGAGAAGTCGCCGCCGACCGGGTGTCCCGCACCCCCATGGACCGCCCGATCGTCGCAGCCGTCGCCCATCGGAGCGGTGACACGGTCCGCCTCGCCATGACGGGCGTCGCCGCCGTGCCAACGGTGGTCGACCCCGACAACGTGGCGGATCTCGATCCTCCCGCCGACTTCCGTGGCACCGCCGACTATCGGAGAAGCCTCGCCGAGGTCCTCGCCCGGAGAGTTCTCGCTGCCGTCACGGGAGGTGAAGCGTCATGAACGTCACGCTCACGATCAACGGATCCAAGGTCGAACTCTCGTGCAATCCGCAGGACTCGCTGCGTGCCGTGCTGCGCGAGGCCGGCTACTACAGCGTACGATTCGGTTCAGAGACCGGGGAGACCGGAGCGGCGGCCGTGCTCGTTGACGGCGCACTCATCTCCGCCGACCTGATGCTGGCAGCGCAGGCCGATGGCCACGAGATCGAGACCGTCGAGGGGATGAGCACCCCCGGCCGGCTCCACCCAATTCAGAAAGCGTTCATCGAGACCGGCGCAATCCAATCCGGCTACTCGACGCCGGCGATGATCCTCGCCGCAAAGGCCCTGATCGCCGCGAATCCGAACCCCTCCGAAGACGAAGTCCGGGATGCCTTCTCGGGCATCCTCGACCGCGAGACCGGCTATCTGCGTCCGGTACACGCCGTCCTGAGGGCTGCCGCCGTGATGCGCGGGGACGAACCGGAGAGCGTTGACGTCGCCTTCCTCGATCCTCTCACGAGCGGCGCCACATCCGACCAGGATGTGGATGCCCTGTCGCCGATCGCTCCCAAGGTCGTTCCGAGCGTCGACGTGCCGGACACCCGGATCGTCGGCCACGCCGAGGTCAAGGTCGATGCCATCAAACTGGTGAAGGGCAATCCGGCGTTCACCGACGATGTCGTTGCCGCCGGCACCCTCGTGGCGAAGGTGCTCTACAGCCCGCACGCGAACGCACGGATCGTCAGCATCGACGATTCTGCCGCCGTGGCGCTCCCCGGCGTTCACGCCGTACTCCATCACGGGAACGTGGCGCGGGTGCGATATGCGTCGGGTGGCCAGAGCTACCCCAACCCGCTCCCCTACGACCAGGTCAGCTTCGACAATCGGGTCCGTTTCGTCGGCGATCGCGTCGCAGCGGTCGCCGCCGACACGGAAGAGATCGCGCTCGCAGCGATCGACCTGATCAACGTGACCTACGAGGTGCTCCCCGCGGTGTTCGATGAGAACGAGGCCATCCTCGACGGAGCGCCCGTGATTCACGACGAGCCGGACATGGAGGGGGCGCACGACGCCTCCCACAACTTGGTTCATCACATCCAGGCGGAGACGGGCGATGTCGCCGACGGCTTCGCCGCCGCCGCGCATGTGTTCGAACAGACGTGCCGGGTCCACCAGGTGCAACAAACACCGATCGAACCCCACATCGCGATCGCGGCGTGGGACAGCGACGAGCGCCTGGTGATCACCTCATCGACCCAGGTCCCGTTCCACGTTCGACGCATGGTCGCTCCGCTGCTTGGGCTGCCGGTCAAGCAGATCCGAATCATCAAGCCGCGGATCGGCGGCGGGTTCGGTGTGAAGCAGGAAATGCTCATCGAGGACATCGTCGGCCACCTCACCATCGCCACCGGCCGGCCCGTGCGGCTCGAACTCACCCGCGAGGAGGAGTTCGTATCGAGTCGGACCCGCCATCCGCAGACGATCACGTTCAAGACCGGCGTCGACGCCGCCGGCAAGATCACGGCCCAGGACATGCACGTGGTGGCAAACACCGGGGCGTACGGGACCCACGGGCTCACCGTGCAGATGGTGACCGGTCTGCGGGGCCTGAGCTCATACAACTCGCCGATCAAGCGATTCGACTGCAAGGTCGCGTACACCAACATCCCGGTACCGGGGGCCTACCGGGGATACGGGGCACCTCAAGCGCTGTACGCCCTCGAAACGCACATGGAGGACATCGCCGCCGAACTGGGGATGGATAGCATCGAGTTCCGTCGCCTCAACTGGGCCGTCGCCGGGGATCCCCTCGACATCGCCCCGCAACTCGGTGAGGGCGACCAGGACGCGAGCGTGATGCCGATGATCACGTCCTGCGGCCTCGAAGAGGCTGTCGCTCAAGGGATCCGGGCCATCGACTGGGATCGGCGGAATGACCCGGCCTGGCGCGAGCCATCCGATCGCCCGAACATCAGGCGCGGTCTTGGCTTCGCCATGGCCATGCACGGCACGGCGATCCCTGGACTCGACATGGGTGGCGCCAGCCTCAAGATCAACGATGACGGATCGTTCAACCTTCTCGTCGGCGCCACCGATCTCGGCACGGGATCCGACACGGTCCTCGCCCAGATCGCTGCAGAGGTTGTTGGCGTAGGGACCGACGACATCATCGTCTACTCGTCCGACACGGACATGACGCCGTTCGACGTCGGCGCCTACGCATCGAGCACCACCTACATCTCCGGCATGGCGACCAAGCGCGCCGCGGAGTTGGTGCGGACCCAGATCATCGACCGGGCCGTGCTCATGATGGGTGTTCCGGCCGACTCGATCGATCTCCACGACGGGAAGGCATGGTCGACCGATGGCCAGTCGGTGACCCTCGAACAGATCGCTCTGTCGTCGCTCCACCAGGAGGGCCAGCATCAGATCATGGCGGACGCCTCATACGTCTCCCCCGAATCACCTCCACCGTATGCGGCCCAGTTCGCCGAGGTCGAGGTCGATGTCGAGACCGGTCAGGTCACAGTCAAGCGACTCGTCATGGCCGTCGACTGCGGTGTGCCGATCAACCCGCTCACGTCGGTCGGACAGGTCGAGGGCGGCTTGGTGCAAGCGCTCGGATACGGGCACTGCGAAGAGATGGCATACGACGAGGACGGCCGCATGGTCAACGCGCAGTTCGGTCCATACAAGATCTACCGGGCCGATGAGATGCCCGAGATTGAAGCGATCCTCGTGCAGACCCTGGAACCGAGCGGACCGTTCGGTGCCAAGGCGATTGCCGAGATCCCGAAGGACGCCGTCGCTCCCGCCATGCGGAACGCCATCGCCAACGCCACCGGAGTCCGCATCGCCAACATCCCGTTCACACCCGAGCGGGTGTGGCAGGCGCTCCAGGACGCGTGAGAACCGCCGACCACCGGGCGCTCCTCGCTGAGCTGTCGGCTGCGGTCGAGGCGGCCCGACCGGTCGTCGTCGCGACGATTGTCGCTACCGCCAAGTCGGTCCCGCGCCACGCCGGAGCGAAGATGCTGATCTACGCCGACGGCAGCACATCGGGCACGGTCGGCGGCGGCCAAGTCGAAGCCCTGATCCGGAGCGATGCCATCACCGCGATCGAACAAGGATCAACGCTGCTCAAGCACTACTCGCTGGAGGACCCGGAGCGCGGCGACCCCGGAATCTGCGGCGGGACCATGACCATCTCACTGGAGCCCTACATGCCACCGCACACCATCTACGTGATCGGCTGCGGCCACGTCGGCCGCGCCGTCGTCGATCTCGCTCATTGGCTCGGATATCGCACCGTTGCCACCGATGACCGTCCCGAACTGGCGTCGGAAGCAGCGATGCCGGACGCCGACGTACGCCTCGTTGGATCGTTGGACAAGGCCATGGGTGCGGAGGCCATCGGTGAGCACACCTCCGTGGTGGTGGTGACCCGTAGCCACGAGATGGACGTCGAGATCGTTCCGGCACTCCTGGGCACGCCCGCCCGGTACATCGGGGTCATGGGGAGTAAGCGCCGATGGGCCGCCACTCGGGATCGACTGATTGAACTCGGGGTTGACGCAGCGGCAATCGACCGCATCCATGTCCCGATCGGTATCGATATCGGCGCCGAAACCGTCGAAGAGATCGCGGTCTCGATCATGTCCGAGATCATCGAGGCGGCCGCCGCGGAGGCGCAGTGATCGACCCGTCCAGCCATCTCGTCGTCGTCCGGGGCGGCGGCGACCTCGGATCCGGTGTCATCTGGCGGCTGCGCCGCGTCGGGTTCCCGGTTGTGGTTCTCGAACTCGAACGGCCACTGACGGTGCGGCGCACCGTTGCCTATTCGTCGGCCGTCAGCGACGGCAGCATCACGATCGATGGGATCGAAGGCCACATCTCATCGACGCCGGAAGAGGCGGTTGACACCGCGCGCTCTGGATGTGTGTCTGTTCTCGTCGCCGCCGAGCTTCCGCCGTTCCGGGTCCAGCCTTCGGTTGTTGTCGATGCCAGGCTCGCGAAGCGACTGCTCGACACGACCATTGACCAGGCGCCGTTCGTCGTTGCGCTTGGTCCTGGCTTCTCGGCCGGCGCCGACTGTGACGCCGTTGTCGAGACAATGCGGGGCCATCGCCTCGGACGAGTGATTTGGGACGGTTCGGCTGCGCCGAACACCGGCGTACCGGGAGAGATCGGCGGCGCATCAGCCGATCGGGTGCTCCGGGCCGAACACGACGGCATCCTCGAGTGGACGGCAGCGTTCGGCGATGTCGTCGAACCCGACCAGGTGCTCGGCCACGTCGACGGTGTTCCGATCGCGGCGAAGATCGCAGGAACGGTCCGGGGCCTGCTGCTTCCCGGCTCGGTCACAGCCGGCCTCAAGATCGGCGACGTCGATCCCCGCTTTGATCCGTCGGCGATCCACGAGATCTCCGACAAGGCCCTCTCCATCGGTGGCGGAGTGCTCGAGGCGGTGCTCGTGTGGCTCGGACGCACCGAGCAATGAGGGGCTCCCTTCGGTCGCAACTCGATCTCGGCGAGCGCGAACTCGTCGCCATCGTCGGCGCCGGCGGCAAGTCGACGGTGCTGTTCACGCTCGGTCGCGAACTCGCCGCTGACAGCCGCAAGGTGATCCTGACGACCACCACGAAGATGGCCCAGGATCAGGTGACCGAACCGGCATGCTGGTCCGTCGATCCCGGCGATGCCGATCGGGCGCTGACCCCCGGCGAGCCGCTCTTCGTCGCAACCGGGAAGGTGCCCGGCAAGGTCACCGGCCCGACGGCAGAAGAGGTGGACCGCCTGTATGCCGAGACCGCGGCCGACTTCGTGATCGTGGAAGCGGACGGGGCGCGGTCGATGTCGATCAAGGCCCCCGCCGACCACGAACCGGTCATCCCGATTCGATCGACGCTGGTCGTGATCGTGGTCGGCATCGACGCTATCGGCCGTCCCCTCCGCGAGGTCGCCCATCGCCCCGAGCGTATCGAGGCCATCACCGGCCAGTCGGCCGACGCCGTCGTTACCGTCGCCGACGTAGCCGCGATCCTCCTCCACCCCGAGGGCGGGCTGAGAGGGATCCCGGACACCGCACGCGTAGCCATCGCCATCGCCAAGGTCACCCCCGTGACCCGGCGAGCCGCAGCAGACCTGAAGAACATCCTCGCTGCCAATCCTGGCGTCGATCATGTCGTGGCATTGCCGTTGACCGCAAGCTGAACAGCCGAGCCTCCGTTCTCCGGTCGAGCCAAGCACGGCCAGAGGGAGCAGGCGAGCGTGCCCCAACCCCGGCCACCGCCACGACGGCGCCGGGCCAGAGTACGCTTGGCAGGTTGGAAGGAGACACTGTCGTGCCAACTGGCCGGGATCTCGTCAATCACATGAACAACCTCATGTCACGTGGGGATGTCGATGGGCTGTGCGATCTGTACAGCCCCGATGCGGAGATGGTTCTCTACCACCGGATCGCCGCGGGAAGGGATGAGATTCGCAGTCTCCTGGCGGCGTCCCTCTCCGCTCATGGAATCTACGAAGTGCTTTCAGTGGACCAGTTCCAGGACACCGGGGACATCGTGATGTGGGACGCAACCGTCGAGCGAGATCTGGGGATCCTCGAGGCAACCCACATCCTTATCCTCGACGAAGACGGCTTGATCCACCGCCACATCCCTCGAATCCGCGGCTACTGGGGGATGTAGTCGGCGGTCAGCGCGACCGACGACTTGGACTACGTCCCCTCTGGCAGCAACGAGTTCGTACCCCGCGGTAGGTACTGTCCCCGCCCGAGGCTTCCGACGAACTCCCCTTCGTCGACGATGACCTCGCCGCGCAGCAACACCGTCTCCACGGATCCGCAGACCTCGGCACCCTCGAACACCGAGTAGTCGAGGTTCATGTGGTGGGTTTCCGCCGACAAGACGTGGGAGGCCGACGGGTTGTAGACGACGACGTCCGCATCCGATCCCGGTGCGATCGTTCCCTTCCTCGGATAGAGGCCCGAGATCCTCGCCGGCGTCGCGGCAGTCACCTCGATCCACCGGGTGAGCGGGATCCAGCCCTCGACCACGCCCTGGTAGACGAGGTCCATCCGATGCTCGACGACGCCGAGGCCGTTCGGGATCTTGCGGAAGTCACCCCGTCCGACTTCCTTCTGTTCCCAGGTGAAGGGACAGTGGTCGGTCGCTACGGCATCAACCCGCCCCGTCGAGATACCAGACCAGAGAGCCGCTTGATGTCCTTCGCCGCGGCGCCGCAGCGGCGGTGAGCAGACGAACTTGGCGCCATCGAACCCTTCTGGCACGTCCTCTTGTGACAGCCAGAGATACTGCGGGCAGGTCTCGGCGAACACCGGAAGCCCACGGTCCCTCGCTACAACAGCTTCGGCGAACGCATCTTGCGAAGAGATATGCACGATCACCAGCGGGCAACCGGCGATCTCCGCGAGAGCGGCGACGCGGTGGACCGCCTCGGATTCCATCGACGCCGGCCGCGTCAGCAGATGATTGATCGGATCGGTATCTCCGTTCGCCACAGCTTCGTCGCGCAGCAAGTCGATCGCGATCCCGTTCTCTGCGTGCATCATGATCGTGGCGCCGATTGATGCGGCAACCTGCATTGCCTCGAGGATCTGGCGGTCGTCCGAGAGGTTGACGCCCGGATAGGCGGTGAACAGCTTGAAGGTCGTCACACCCTCATGCATCATCTCCGAGAACTCGGCGAGCGTGTCTTCGTGGACGTCGGTCACCATCATGTGGAACCCGTAGTCGATGAAGCAGTTGCCCTCGGCCCGTGCCTTCCACTCGGCGAGGCCGTCCTTGAGCGTGCCCCCCCTGGTCTGGCCGGCGTAGTCAACGATGGTGGTCGTCCCGCCGATCGCCGCTGCCCGGGTTCCCGTCTCGTAGGTATCGGAGGACGATGTGCCGGAGACCGGCAACTCCATATGGGTGTGCATGTCGACACCGCCGGGGATCACGTACCTCCCGGTAGCGTCGATCACCCGGTCGAAGCCGTCTCCAGCGGACCCTGGGGCGACGACCCCGACGATCCGCTCTCCCTCGATGATGACATCCGCCTCCGTCGCCAACGCCGCCGTGACGACCGTTCCGTTGCTGATCAGTGTTCGCATAGTCCCATCATGGTCGATCCACGGGTCGGGCAGGGATAGAGGCCGAAAGTCGGATCAGTTCCCAGGCTTGGACGAGAGAACGACGTCGAATTCGAGAAGGTCGGCATGGCTACCGACGGGACGCTGCGTGCTCTTGGCATGCCCTTCGGAGAAGTACGTCGACGTGAGCCAGGCTTCGAAGTCCTCAGGCGTCTCCCAGTGAGTCACGACGAACCAGCGAGTTTCGGCTTCGGAGGTCGGTCGCAGCAACTCGAACCCGAGGAAGCCGGTCTGATCGTCGACAGACCCGAGCCGATTCCGGAACCGCTCCAAGAGTTCATCCCCACCTTCGGGTGGCACAGTGATGGCGTTGATGCGAACGACGGTCATGGGGTATCTCCTTGTTCAGCGTGCGTCAGCAGATGATGCCAGAACCAAGACCCAATCGAGTCCAGCCACCGGTCGCCGGTCGCCAGTCCCCAGTCGGGCGGCGGGTCTTGTTGTCGCTCCCACGAAGTGGGGGAGACGCGGCCAAGCTGATGCCTGGGCGCAGAGGGGGCTCCCCATCGCACCAGCAGCCGGAGATCCTCCAAGAATTCCTGAGATTCTTCGGTTCCGTGCCCGGTTTCTGTCACACCCGTCCGATAGGTTGCGGGTATGGATACGACGACCGCCACCACCGAGACCCTCGAGCAACAACTGCTCGATAGCGAAGCCAGCATCGCTCGCGAACGCGGCCGCCAGATGCAGGCGCTGCGTGAACTCGATCGGCGGCAGGTCGCACTCCGTGACGGTCACCGGTCCCTCCAAGAATGGGTAGCCGGCAGAATCGACGTCGCATCCGAAACCGCCCGTGAGCTGGTCTTGACCGCACGACGTCTCGACAATCTCCCGGATGTTGAAGAAGCAGTAGCTTCGGGTGAGATCGGTTTCGACCGAGCCGCCGCCATCAGCCGCCTCGCCAACCACGACAACGCCCTCGACCTGCTTGCTGAGACAGCCGGGCGCGACATCGAAGGCATCCGCATCCTCACAGCCAGACGACGCCGTATGAGCCGTCTTGACGAGATCCAGGGCTTCGAGGAACGCTACGTCACGATCCAACCGAACCTCGACGAGTCCGCCTGGCGCATCTCCGGACAGCTGCCCGGCTTTGCGGGACGCACCGTCGTCGAAGCCCTCGAGACCCGCGGCGACAGCTTCCCCTACGGGACCGACGTGACACCATCACGCACCACGAGGAACGCTGATGCGTTGTGGTCGATCAGCCACGACGCCGTCGCCGGCAGCGACGGAGCCACCGTGGATAATGCCTCACCGGTGTTGACGGTGTTCGTGGACGCAACTGAGGCTGCACCGACCAACGGCACCGCGGGTGTCACCTTGGAGGCCGGTCCGCAGGTCGGACCGAACGCCGTTGAGGCGATCATGTGCACCGGCACGGTAGAGGTCACCGCCCGAACCCCCGACGGACAACCCCTCGCCCTCGGGCGCAAGACCCGGGTCATCCCGCCCCGCCTCCGCCGCTTCGTCATGCATCGCGACGGCGCCGTCTGCACCGTCGCAGGCTGCGTCTCCCGATACCGCCTGCAGATCCATCACATCACACCCTGGTCCCACAACGGCCGCACCGACCCGAAGAACCTCACGACCCTGTGTTGGTTCCACCACCAGGTCGTCATCCACGGCCAAGGCCACCGCATCGATCCGAGTTCACCACCCCAAAGACGCCGACTCCTCAACCCACAAATCCACGCACCCCCAGCCCGGGCACGCGGGCGAGTCGCGTAGCCCGGTCTTGGCCTCTCCCACGGAGTGGGAGAGGCGCGAGCACCGGCCGCTAGGCCGGAGCGCAGCGGAGAGGGCTCCCCCGCATAGAGACCACCTCAAGCCTGATGAACGCACTGGGGCGCGCCGAACCTCATCTCCACGCTCCCGGCTCCGCACGATCCTGTTCGCCTACATCGAGACGTTCTACGATCGGGTCGGAACCCTTGCGGGGCCGCACCGCAGCCGCCTCGATGATCAGGCCGGTCTTGTAGCGGTCCCCGAAACGGACCGGGACCTCATCCGGGCCACAGATCACGATCTCGCGCAGCTGGTTGAGTGCCTGATTTCGTTGCATCCGCGCCGAACGGCGGGCCACCATCAACACCCTGATCTGCTCCACCGTCCCGTCACGCCACTTCGGCGTCGTCGTAGCCTCCCCGGACAGGGCGGCACGTGCTGCAGCCTCGGCGTCGATCGGATCCGACTTCCCCAACCGGCGACGCTTCTGACGATTCTGCCGATCCACCTCCACCACCTCAAGGCCGTTGGCATGGAGGAACCGGGCCAGGCCAACGCCATACGACCCGGTGCCCTCAACACCAACCCTGACCACCGAACCGAACCCCGACAACCAATCCGCCAACGACCGATAGCCAGCTTCATTGGTTGGGAACGACTCGATCCCCAACACGGCACCGTTCGGATCGAGCACCGCTGCGACATGCACATCGGCATGGGTGTCCACACCACCAACCACTCCAGATACCATCGACATGGCCGCCCCTTTCTCTCGCTAACAGGCGGAAGGGGTGGCACACGCCACCGGGACGGCGGAACGGGATCCAACCGAACTGCTCCTATCAGTTCAACCGGCGTCTCACCGCCCGACCGGGGTGTGCAACACCACCCTGATCATCGTATCCGACACACCCAACCGGATATGGAACGTGTGGCTGCGTGGCTTCTGTCCCTTGCCCGTTACCTGATTCGGTTGTCTAATGGAGGGTGGAGGTGTCCGTCTCGGACTGCTCGGAAGGAGGCTCCTGTGGCGGAAAAGAAGAACCGGCCTGAGGCGCAAACGGTGACACATCGTGCTTCGAGGCGTGAGACGGAGAAGATGGTCGCCAAGTTGGACCGGATGCTGATGCGGTCGGCTGCTCTCATCGTCGATCGATTCGGTGAGGGGCCAGCGGCGGAGATGCGGGAGGAGATGCTGGACGAGTACCGAAGTCTGATCCCTGAGATTCCCTACATCGGAGGACGGCGCAACATGTTCTCTGATCACCTGGCTTCGGCAGGGCGTCAGTTGGCGGTCTATCGCGTGGCGGTTCGGCACGGGGGTAGCTTGGAGGACGCTGGCGAGTTGATGCACGGAATAGCCCGGGTGGAACTCGGACGGCTTCCCCGGCCTCTGCGTCCCTGGATAGCAAGAATCGTCTACCGTCCGTCACGGTTGAAGAGGGCTGCTCGCCGGTCCCAAGCCCGCCGGTATCCCAGTGACTTCGTGTTCGAGTTCGTTGAGGGTGACGGAGAGACCTTCGACTACGGCATCGACTTCACTGAGTGCGCCTACCAGAAGTTCCTGCACGCACAGGGCGCCGACGAGTGGACTCCCTATGGCTGTGAATTGGACTACGTCATGGCGGAGGTGATGGGGTACGGGTTCCAGCGGACCAAGACCTTGGCGTGGGGCTGCGACCGATGCGACATGAGATTCTCCAAGCAAGGGACGACCACCGCTCCTTGGCCTCCCGAGTTCATCGAGCAGACCTGCGGTCAACCACAACCCTGACTCGACACAACCCGCTCGCCCATATCGGCACCAATGGGCGGGCGTCGATGCACCGGGCTGAGTCGCCGGGATGTACCCCGGGCTGCGCCAGTGGGGTGCCTACAGAATCACCAAGAACACCAGGAGCAACACGAGGATCAGGGCAGTGACGATCAAGCCAGCGATCAGAGGCCAGTTGTAGACCCTCGCATCACGCTGAAACTCGTCCATACGTCGAACCCGCTCTGGACCCGTTACCGTATCGCCGCCTTCAGCGTTCGGTCCCGCCCCGACATCGCTGATGGTTTCGTACTTGCGTTTGGTGATCCACATGCACATCAGCGTAGGCACAGCCCTCGTCCCACAGCCTACGAAAGTGATATACCGCAAACCGGTTCGTCGGGGTGTACCGCAAACTGAGGTTGTGGGCGGGTGCTTCTTCTGGTTGTGGCGAGCCGGTCCCGGAGACGGGGTGTACGTTTTGGGTGACGGTCCTGCACGTCGAGGAGGAGTCCTGATGATGCAGCCTCTGTCCTGGCGTTTGAGCACTTCTCCGACTGGTCCGGTTCTGCTGTTCGTCTCGAGCTGCTCCTCCGGATCGGAATCGTTGGCGGATCGCAGCGAATCAGGTGGGCCTTTGGTACTCGTGCTGCACGGCGACTCGCTCCTCACCTTCCCCCAAATGAAGGGGCGATCGTTGCGTAAGCGGCGATGTTGGGAGAGGACTTCGGGGTCCACGCCAACAAGCAACTGGCGGGAATCGGGTCTCTGTTGCAGCCCGCCCGTGATTGCCGAGTATCTCATGACTGAGCGAGCGAAATCGGAATTGGAGAGAGCCGATGTCGTCATCATCGAGAGCCCCGTCAGTGGGCGTGCGTATTGGGTCGTGACCGCAGCCGGACTCGAAGGATTCAACCCGGCGGATTGTGAAGGGGACGACCATCAGCAATGCCTGAGGGACTCCCTCGCCGAGTACAAGGAGAATGTTGAGGAGATCTTCTCACTGCTGACAGAGGCGGTTCATCCGTCTGAGACGTTGATCCGTGGTGTCGACGCGTATGCGTTCTTCATGAGGATCAGCTCGCCGCTGACACGCTGTAGATGACGAACCCATATTGGAAAGAGTCTCAGGAGTTCTTCGCCGAAACCGCCGCCGAAATGTCATCCGACCGTGTCGGGGACTCATAGCGACTGACCGGGTGCATCCTTCCGAAGCCGGTGTACTCCTCGTAGCCGACTTGATCCACGACCTCGGATACGATTTCGCCGAATGACCGCAGCCCGGACCCAGGTCGAGCTCTGGCCTCGGCCATGTCGGTACCGATGCGTGCGCCGCACGGCCCTACTTCTGGCAGCACAAGACGTCGGCTACGGGCGTCGGGTTCGGTGCCCTGGACACGCGTTCACGGTCGGGAGATACTGGGACGAGTGGTAGTGCCGTAGTGACATCTCACGGGAGGAGAGGTCATGGATGCCCTGCTATTCAGAACACGAGTCACAGCGCTCTGGTTGGCCGTCGCAATAGCAGCGACGGCTTCGTTCTTGCTGTACATGTACATGCCCGGAGCTTTGGAGGAGTTGCTGGTCGGCGAGATGGAAGGAGAGACCGTGACCGACGCGAACCTCTTCCTGTTGGCAGCGTTCGTGGTCATCCCGCTGGTGATGGCGGGTGTGGCGTTGCTGGTCAGCGACCGAGTGAACCGCTATGCGAACCTGATCGCCGGAGCGGCATATGGGCTCTTCGCCGTCTTCGCGGTGATCGGCCACGTCCTGGAGGACGGTTTCAACGTCCACGTCCTGATGGCTGCACTGGCCGGTGTCGCCGCCTTCCTGATCGCTGGCCTCAGCCTGGCTCGGCTTCGGACCCCGACCGCATAGGCAGCTGAACCGGCGCTCCGCCCACACCCCGCCCACATCGGCACCTATGGGGCGGCCGATCGCTGCCGAGCGTTTGTGGCACTGAGCGCTCAGTCGCCGTCCTCGCCCGGGACTATCCGGCGGCGGACCGGCGGCGGCGCATGAGGAGCAACCCAATGGCGACCACTACGAGACCGAGCGCGATCAGGACAACGACACCGACGAGTCGGCGGGCATTGTCGGCGGACGTATCGGCTCCAGGATCGATCTGTTGGATCACGACCTGATCCGACGACCGGTCCGCTTCCGCCCAGGCAGCTTCCAGACGATCAGGAGCACGGTCTCCACCCTCTTCCACAAGCACGGACACGAACACCGACGGCACGTCCTCACGGCCGGGATCGACCCCGAACACGCCCGCATCGGTGTGGGCATACGGGGCATCGCCCGGCTTCGCCACAATCAACGCAGCCGACGTCGCCGTCTGTTCACCGCATCGGGAGTCCCCGCCCTCATCGGCTCCCGCCACGAGAGCATCGACCAGCCGATCAGCGAGATCCCCACTCGATGCTTCGAATGCAGTGATCGCTGCAGCCACGACGTCTTCACTGACCAGGATGTTGCCCTGGACCGAGACGACCTCACCCGCACCGCGCTCGTCGAGGGCCACATCGAACGCCTCTGACCCGGTCCAGCCCGCACCGCCGCCACCCAGCACCACGACACCGAACTGCCGATCCCCGGGCGCTTCATCGGCGGCCACGACCTCCTCGACCGCTTGCGCGGCAGTTGCGCCGCCCTCGAGTGAGTCGACGAGGCGTTCCCCCGACGACTCGGAGATGTCTGCCTGAGACGCTGCAACCCCGATACCGGGCACGAGCACAGGCACAACCGAGACCTCGAAGCCGACACAGCTCGCAACTGCAACCCCGACTTCACCCGTCTCCGCGTCGACCCCCACAACCGACCACGTCGCCAGCGCAGACGGCATGCCGACTGCGAGAACCGCAACGAGCACGGCCAACACGCCACCAAACCATCGAAGCAACACGGCACCACTCCCAAACATGACAACGGAATCTAGCGGTGCTCCAGCACGCCCACATCGGCACCTACGGGCAGCCGCGAGCATCGTTCGCCCTCACCAGTACATGGCACCGCGCCCTGCGAACTGCGCGCTCCGTAGATCCCAAGGCACGGACAGCGCGAGCGCGGGCGCTCCGAGCGGATCTTGCGGGTGGCGATCAACATGCGGCCAATGGTCCGAGCCGCGCCCCATCGATCTTGGTGGCAGCGAATCTTCTGCCAACGGCTCGCGGTGGAGGTGGGGGGAATCGAACCCCCGTCCCATGAGGTTTCAGCGTCGGCATCTCCGAGCGCAGCCGACAGCGAGCTTTCGGAACTCTGGAGACGCCGTCGGCCGTTTCTCCTGAGCCCTAGTTGGAGTTGTCTTACCCCGCCGGTCCCAACACCCCGGCGGGGGCATCCTGCATTATTATGCCCGGATCCGGCGAGGCAGGCACCCTCCGGGCGGACACGCTGCGTTAATTAGGCAGCGAGTGCGTAACTTTCGTTGTCGGCACTTATGGTTGTTTCCGGCTCTTTAACGAGGCTCCGGAGACCTCGGCTCGCTTCCGGCGCCTCAACCCTCACAGTCGAAACCATGTCACCCCCGCAATGGGGAACACGCAAGGCGCGTTCAACGCAACGAATCGTAGCGCACGCAGCTGCAGAACCGCTCCCCATTGCTCCGCTATCAACCACCTGCGGATAGCCTCTCGGCCATGGATACCGACTCCCACAGCAGTGAGAACGAGGCGACCGCACCTCCCATTCCGGCGCCGGCGATTGTCGATGTCAATGCCAAGGAGGCCGAGCAGCGATCGAGTGGTGCGTCGCGTGGCTTCTTGGTCGCAATCGCGGTGGGCATCGTGGCGATCTTCGCGATGCAGGTGTTCACGCTGATTGCGTCGAGCCGAACCGATGACCAGATCGCGACGATCGAGGAGCAGGTCGACGATGTGGCGTTCGATGTGTCTGAGGTTCGCCGGTCGGTGACCGACGTCGACCGGAAGGTTGATGAGCTTGCGACGCAAACGCCAATCACCGCAGCAGCCTCCGGCGCGTCCGCAGCCGAAGCTCCCGATGTGCCGGTTGGCTGGCTCCCTTCGTTCGAACAAGGTCAGCCCGATGCTGCTCTCGGTGTCGTGCTGGGCGAGGTGTCCGGGCCCGAGTACTACTCGCAGACCGACGTGACGGTCGACCCCGCGGACGGCACGACCCGTGCCTGGATGGTGTGGGCCCACTGGTGCCCCTACTGCCAGCAAGAACTCCCTCCGGTCTCCGAGTGGTACGAGGCGAACGCAGATCTCTACCCGAACGTCGAACTCGTCAGTGTGACGACGTCGATCGATCCTTCTCGCCCGAATCCGCTCGAGCCGTACCTCGACGAGCTTCAACTGCCGTTCCCGACGATTGTCGACGCCGACCTGTCGCTGGCGGGTCAGTTGGGTGCGAGTGCGTTCCCGTTCTGGGTCTTCACGGGTCCCGATGGAACCACACTGCTGCGGATCGCCGGCTACCTCGAAGTCGAACAGGTGGCAGAGATCTTCAGTCAACTCGACAGCCTGTCCGTCTAGGTGCCGAGCGTGCCCCGCGCCGCGTGGAACAATCGGTACCGGGAACGGACGGCGCCGATGGAACCATCGGCTTTTGTCCGCGTTGAGCTTGCACCGCTGCTCGGTCCACCCGGCCGTGCGCTCGATCTCGCCGGAGGTGCCGGCCGCCACTCGATCTGGCTCGCGGAGCGTGGATGGGACGTGACGATGGTCGACACCTCGGAGATTGCGATCGAAATTGCGAGTGAGCGCGCCGCGGAAGCCGGTGTTGACCTCGACCTCGTGCACGCCGACCTCGTCTCTGAGGACCTCCCCGAGGGGCCCTGGGACCTGGTCCTGATGATCCACTATCTCCAACGGGACCTGTTCCCTCGCGTCATCGATCGTCTGAATGACAACGGACTGCTGGCGTTCTCGGTCGCGACCGTGCGCAACGTTGAACGCCACGAACGCCCGACCCTCCCCTACCTCCTCGACGAGGGCGAAGCCCCATCGCTCGTCCAGGGACTCAGGATCATCCACTATGCGGAAGGCTGGTCGATCGAAGACCGGCACGAAGCGCGGCTCGTCGCGGTGAAAGCGGCGAACTGAGCAGCGATTGCCGCGTCAGCGGCGGTGGCTGCGGGCGCGGTCCATCTCTCGCTTCTGCTGGCGATCAATGAGCTTCTTGCGCTTGTCGTACGTATGCCGTCCCTTGGCGAGGGCGATCTCGACTTTGGCGAGACCATGCACGAAGTAGATCTGAAGCGGAACGAGCGTGAGTCCCTGCTCGTTGATCTTTCCCGTGAGTCGATCGATCTCCCTGCGCCGGAGCAGCAGCTTGCGGGCCCGTTCCGGATCGTGACCTCCGCCGGTCGCATACGAGTAGGGCGCGATGTGGGCGTTCTCGAGCCACATCTCACCCCGGTTGAGGGTTGCGTAGGCGTCCTTCAACTGCACCTGACCTGCACGCAGGCTCTTCACCTCTGACCCGCGCAGGACCATCCCCGCCTCGAAGGTGTCGAGGATCTCGTAGTTGTGGCGTGCGCGCCGATTGGTGGCGACGACTTTGCGACCTTCAGTCATAATGCGCTGAGGTTAGAGGTACTTGGCGGGATTCACGGGGTTGCCGTTGATCCGCACCTCGAAGTGGAGGTGAGGTCCGGTTGAGACACCGCTGGATCCCACGTAGCCAATGATCTGCCCCATCTTGACCGACTCCCCCGCAGACACGGCGAACTCCGACTGGTGGGCATACAGGGTGACCATACCGCCGCCGTGATCAATCATGATCGAGTTTCCATAGCCGCCCTTGACGGCGGCGAAGATGACCGTGCCGGACGCTGCGGCGGCGATCGGTTGCCCCATTCCGCCATTCATGTCGACGCCGTTGTGCATCAGCGAGTAGCCATGGATTGGGTGGATGCGGGGCCCGAAGCCCGACGAGATCGCTCCGGGAACCGGTCTCCTCAGGGTCCCCGGTGACGAGCCGGCGGCCTTGGTCTGCTGGGCGATCAGCTTCCTGATCGATGCCTGCTCCTTCTCGAGCGAGGTGATCTCGCCTTCGATCTCCTCGATCTCGGCGTCATACGCGGCGAGCAGAGAGCGTTGATCCTCGTACACCTGGTCAAGCGCATCGCTTGCATCCTGCATCTCGTCCTCGAGGACCGCGAGACGCTCCTCTGCTCCGCGGAGCTCAGCGAGATCCACGGAGAGCCCCACTTCTTGCTCTTCGATCGCAGCGCTGGCCACCTCTTCATCGACAAGCAGCGTCTCGAATCGTTCGACGGTCTCGGTACCGTCCGCCGTAACTCGGTCGAGATACACCAGGCCGACGGCAATGTCGGTCCAGACCTTGGCGGACAGCGCCACGGCCGGGACGCCTAAGCCCGCACTCATGTAGGTCTCGACGGCATGGAACACGGCGTCGTCGCGAGCAGACCCCAACTCCGACCTCGTCATCGCGAGTGACTGATACTGGGCGTGGAGATCGGTTCGGACGTCGCGAAGGGATCGCTCCTTGCGTGAGATTCCGGACTCGACCGCAAACAGCTCCGTTCGGAGCGAGGTGAGGGATTCGAGGACTTCATCCATCCGCACCTGTGTCGCCTGGATCTCACCGGCGAGCGCGCTGCGACTGGCCGTCACCGAGCTGATCTGGCCGCTCAGCGACTCGATGCGCTGCTTGACGTTCTGGAGATCGCTAGCAAGGTCCTCATCGGCCGAAGCTGCGGGCACGACGACGAGCAGCAGGACCAGGGCGAGACCGGAAGCGAGGAGACGGCGCGCGCGTGTCACGTTCGCAGGTACTTGTGGACCGTGAGGCTCAGGCCACTGCCGATCAGACCGGCGAGCACCCCAAACACCAGGACCAGCGCGCCCTGCGAATAGAGATAGTCGTGTTGGACAGCGACGTTGATCCAGTCCGGCAGATCGGTCAAACGATCGACCGCCAGTTGCTGGGCAACGACAACGAAACCGACGGCGACAGCGGCTCCGATGAACCCTTCAATCGCACCTTCGAGTAAGAACGGGACGCGGATGAACCAATTCGATGCCCCAACGAGCCGCATGATCTCGATCTCTTCGCGTCGTGCGTAGATCGCCATGTGAATGGTGTTGGCGATGAGGGCAACGGCGGCGACTCCGAGGGCGAGCGCGAGCAACCAGAACATCACCTGGAGGCCGTCCCTCAGAGAAATCATGGCATCGATGGCCTGCCCGGCCGATTGGATTCTCAATAACCCGGGCGTGGCCTGGAGGCGCGTCACGATCGTCTGGTAGTCGTCGGGATTGACCGGCTTGATGCGAAGCGAGGCGGGGACGATATCCGGGCTGTCTTCGATCACGCGCAGCGTTGCCGGTTGGTTGGACAGCAGCACGCGTGCCTCGTCGAGTGCCTCGGATTTCGAGACGAAGTAGACGCTCTCGACCTCTTCCCAGCTCTCCATCTCCGCCTGCAGCTCGGGCACCGACGTCAGGGCGTCGTCGCGGACGAAGGCAATGACACGAACATCTTCAGCCCATTGAAGGGTGTTGATCCGCACCACCTCGCCGAAGACGAGGGTTCCGAAGGTGAGCGTGAGCGAGATGAAGACGGCGAGCACGGCACCCAGCACAACCAAACCGTTCCGGCCGATGTTCGTGAATGCCTCTCTCAGGAGATACGAGATCCGGCTCATACCTCGACCTCTTCTCCGGTCTCGCCGTCGGGTTCGATCACAACGACGACGTCCGAGTCTGGACCGTTGGGTGCGGTCTCCTCATCGGGTGCATCGGCTGCTGCATCTTTGGAGGTGTCGGTCTCGTCCGACGAGGAAGCCGTAGCCGTCATTTCCTCTGACTCGACCTGCGTCGACGACTCTGCCTCGACCGTGGTGTCGATCTCTTCGGCTTCGATGGCGATCTCCCCGATCGTGACGCCGTCCGGGAGTTCCGCCGATCCTTCAAGAGCTGTCTCGTAGACGCCGCGGCTCTCGTCGCGCAGGATGCGGCCGCGTTCGAGTTGGACAACGCGCCGGCGCATGGCATCGACGATCGCATGGTCGTGCGTCGCCATCACCACGGTGGTTCCGGTGCGGTTGATGCGGTCGAGGATGCGCATGATGCCAACGGACGTTGCGGGGTCGAGGTTTCCGGTCGGCTCATCGGCGAGCAGAATGAGCGGACGATTCACGAACGCCCGGGCCACCGATACGCGCTGCTGCTCACCACCCGAGAGCCGGCGTGGCAGCCGTTCAGCCATCTCGGAGAGACCGACGAGTTTGAGAACCTGCGGGACCTGCCCATCGATGGCCGCGCGTGACTTGCCCGTCACTTCCATAGCAAATGCGACATTCTCGTAGACCGTCTTGTTCGGCAGCAGCTTGAAGTCCTGGAACACCGTGCCGATCGACCGACGAAGGTGCGGGATCTTCCACCCCGGTAGGACAGAGGCATGCTTGCCTGCGATCCAGATGTCACCGTTCGTGGGAGCTTCCTCGCGCATCATGAGACGGATGAGCGTCGACTTCCCCGACCCAGAAGGGCCGACCAGGAAGACGAACTCACCCTTGTTGATGTCGAGATCGACATCTTTGAGGGCCACGACACCACCGTCGTAGACCTTCGTGACATTCTCAAGACGGATCATGAAATCCCTATCGCGGCTGCGTCGTCCTACCCCACCCGCCAGCGCGATGGCAGGTTACCCGCGACCCCTGTTTAGGAGGGGTATTGCGGAGAGCCACTAGATGCCAGCTACCAGTCGCCAGCAAGACAACCCGATGAACCGGAACGGTCATTGCTGCTGCACATCGCTTCGTTGAGCCCGAAGAGAAGCTGGTAGCTCCACCTAGTCCGCTTGTTCGCGGCGCCATTGGAGGTAGCTATCGACCAGGGGGTCGAGGTCGCCGTCGAGGACGCCTTGGATGTTGCCGATCTCATGGCCGGTGCGGAGATCCTTCACCATCTGGTACGGCTGAAGCACATACGATCGGATCTGGTGTCCCCAGCCGGCCTCGGTCTGATCGCCACGGATTGCGTCGACCTGCTGCTGTTGCTCCAGGCGGGACCGCTCGGCGAGACGGGCGGCAAGGAGGTGCATTGCCCGTACCCTGTTCTGTGTCTGCGACCGTTCGGCCTGGCAACTGACGACGACACCGGTCGGGAGATGGGTGAGGCGCACGGCCGAGTCCGTCTTGTTGATGTGCTGGCCACCCGCACCCGACGCCCGGTACGTGTCGACCCGCAGGTCCTCCGAATTGATCTCGACCTCTTTGATGTCGACCTCGGGGATCACGTCGACGCCGGCGAATGCCGTGTGGCGGCGGGCTGCCGAGTCGAACGGGCTGATACGAACGAGACGGTGGACGCCTCGCTCGCTCTCGAAGATCCCGTAGGCGTGGTCGCCTTTCACCGTCATGGTCGCAGATTTGATCCCGGCTTCGTCGCCGACCATGTACTCGTCGACTTCGACGGTGAAGTCGGTTCGTTCGAGGTACCGCAGATACATGCGGAACAGCATGTCGGCCCAGTCCTGGGCGTCGACACCGCCGGCTCCGGCGTGGACCGACACGATGGCGGTCGAGTCGTCGTAGGGACCGAAGAAGAGCGTCTCGCGCTCGAGACGACCGAGGGTCGTCTCGGTCTCCCGAAGCTCACCCATCGCGTCCTCGAGCGACGCGGCATCGTCCTCTTCGACGGCGAGTTCGATCAGGACCTCAGCGTCATCGAGGGCACCGTCGAGTGTCGCGACCTGCTCGATGGTTCGTTCGTGCCTGGCGAGGGTTCTCGTCACCTCGAGTGCTCGATCCTGGTCATCCCAGAGATCCGGAGCGGACGCCTGCTGTCTCAGTTCGACGAGGGCAGCTTCCTTGCCTTCGACGTCAAAGGAACCTCCGGGCGTCGTCGAGCCGCGAGCGCAACTCGTTCAGGAGGGATCGGAGATCAGTCGGTTCCATAGATTCCAGAGCGTACCCGTGGGACGATCATTGCACGTCTTCGGGACCGGCCTTGGCGCCCGTGAGGATCTTGAACCACTGCGCCCCGGCGGTTCGGGATGCGAGCAAGGGAACGCCGGCCTCGCTGATGATCCGTCCGGTCTCGGTGTCTTCGAAATCTGTGCCCCGATACTGTGGGGATGCCGGCGCGTCTTCCGCCTTTGCAGCCTTGATCCGCTCGGCTCGCTCCAGTTCGAGTGTGACCAGTTGCCGCTCGATCGCCTCGACCTGGTCGTCGGCGATGTCGTCGAAGCCATATGCCGCCCGGACCATCCGGGCCATGTCGGCCCGGTAGTCGTGCCCGAAGGACCCGAAGTGTCCCGGCACCGTCACCATGGCGTTCATGGCGTCGATCGTCACCTGGAGGAACGTACTCACCGGCGTGTAGTCCATGTCCTCCGGTACACCGCGACCTCGATCGCCCACGAGCCACTCGGGTTCTCTCACCAGGATGTCGGGCGACAAGACGGCGATCGGATCGTTGTCGTGGCTGAGGATGACGGCTCGCAGCTGCGCCCGCTCATCGTCGGTGAGCGCCTCGATCTCGCCGGGGTTGTCGAACACACCGACGCTCCCTGCCGGAACCAGCATGGAGCCACCGGCAGCCATACCGTTCCTCGACCACTTGGCGAGTCCGGGGAGACCGACCCAGAGGGCTTTGTCGATACCGTAGTGGTCGAAGCCCTCGATCCCCTGGTACATGACCACATCCGAACTGGCCCATGCTCCGAGGCTCTCCCCGAAGACCAACATCTTTGGGCGCCGCTCCGGCGGACGTTCGGCCAGGCGCTGTCGGACGCTCCAGAGCAGTGCTCTGAATTGGTGCCGACCGAGCGCCACCTTCTGTACGGACAGGAACGAGGGGAACCGGCCGTACTGGATCACACAGGTCGCGATGTCACCCTTCGCCAGGAATTCGGCGCTCTCGATCATCGTTTGGTCGACCCATCCGGTCCCTGTGGGAGAGATCAGCAGCAGATAGGAGCGGTCGAACGCACCCGTCCGCTCCAGTTCGGCCATCGCCAGCTCGGTCCGGCCCATGGAGTACATCGGTTCAGAGTTGTATCCGATGAACACGCGGACCGGAGAATCCTCCGCCGGTTCGCCCAGGACGTCCTCGATCAGTTCGGGCGTGACAACGTCGGTGACATAGCGCCGTCCCTGGAGTCCGAGGTGGGTGAACGGTGATGAGCTCTCCGCCGACCCGGAGACGAGCGGCGAGATCGGCGGCATCGCATACGAGGCTTCGACCTTCTCGTTGGCCCTGCCGATGTAGCCCACGCCCGCGTTATACAGCGCGACGGCTCCCCCGGCCCAGATACCGGCATTGATCGCCCCGGCAATCACCCGCTTGCTGCGGCCGGGACCGAGGTAGCGGACAAGCGCGTGACGTGAACCGACGAACCCCTTCGCGAGACCCGATCCTGCGGCGTACGTCGCCCATCCCATACCGAACGCGGTCGGAAGCTCGTTCTTCTGTTCGACCGGCCAACGCTTGATGACGCGCTTGCGCTCCTTGAGGTTCTTCCCCGCCAGCGCAAACAGCCCAGCCGAGACCGCGGCTGCTGAGATCACCGGTCGGACGACCTGGCCGGATCGCATTCGCGAGGTACCCGCCTGGCCCACGTCGTACACGGCGCCCGATACGGCTGCGGCGGCAATGACCTGACCGGCGCTCCTGACACCCGATCGCCACAAGGACTCCCTCGAGCGGACCGGGATCATGGCGAGACCGGCGCCCGCCAGGCCAACACCCGTCCGGATAGCGATTCGCGTTGGCGTCTTCGCTGCGTCTGGCGTGACTGTCTGGGTGCCCTTCTCCACGATGCGCCCGAGGCCGCGTGCCGTCAGACCCGCGAGGCCCATCATGATGCCCTGTTGCATCGAGGTCCTCGGCATGAGGGACGGCTCGAACGACATCGCCATGGCGACACCCTCGAGCGGTCCTGCGGGAGACGACAGGAGGGGGTTGACGTAGTCCGCGACGCGAACAGTGGCGTTCTTGAAATCCATGATCGGGATCCTACCGAGTGTCAGGAGATCGGCTCGGCCCCCACGGCACCGTGGCACCGCTTGTACTTCTTGCCCGAGCCGCAGGGACATGGGGCATTCCGGCCGATCTTCTCCCCGGTTCGGACGACCTGGCGGGCCTTCATCTGCTGCACCGACTTGGCCGAAGAGGTCGTGACCTGCGCCGTCGGCGCCGCCTGCTGTTGCTGCACCACATCGACGTGGAACATGTACCGCGTGGAGTCGTGCTTCACCGCATCAACGAGTTCTTCGAAGTAGGCGAACCCTTCCCGCTGGTACTCCACAAGCGGGTCACGCTGGCCCATCGCCCGCAGTCCGATACCGGATCGGAGGTAGTCCATCTCGGCGAGGTGCTCGCGCCACTTGTTGTCGATGACAGAGAGCACGACGGTTCGCTCCAGTTGGCGCATGGTGTCTGTGCCGAACTGCTCTTCGCGGCCGGCATACACGGCATTCGCGTCGTCCAGGTACGCGTCGATGATCTCATCGGAGGTCAGGGATTCCTTGTCTGGGAATGATGCTGGACCAATCGTCGGCTGGAAGATGACCTTCATACGAAGGTCCAGGTCGTCCCAATCCCACTCGGAGGGATCGACGCCTGCCGTCATCGCCTCGACCTCGGTCTCGATCGTCTCGGTGCGCCACTCGGCGAGAAGCTCGTCGGTGTCCCGATCGTCCAGGATCATGTTGCGCCACTTGTAGATGATCTCGCGCTGGGTGTTCATCACTTCGTCATACTTGAGCACGTTCTTGCGAATCTCGAAGTTCTGCGACTCGACTTGCGACTGCGCACGTTCGATCGCCTTCGACACCATCTTGGCTTCGATGGGAACATCGGGCGGAATCTTCAAGCGCTCCATGATCGAAGCAACGCGTTCGTTGGCGAAGCGGCGCATCAGGTCGTCTTCGAGCGAGAGGTAGAACCGGGACTCCCCCGGGTCGCCCTGGCGCCCCGAACGACCGCGCAACTGATTGTCGATTCGCCGCGAGTCGTGCCGCTCGGTGCCGAGCACGTAGAGACCGCCGGCGTCGAGGACCGCCTGTCGCTTCTCCTGGATCTGCGACTCGTATCGTTCGATCGCCTGCGCCAACTCTGCGTCGTATTCGGGGTCCGACGGTGCGATCTCTTTGCGGACGAGTTCACCACGAGCGAGCTCTTCCGGATTGCCGCCGAGCTTGATGTCGACGCCGCGACCGGCCATGTTGGTCGCGACCGTGACGGCGCCCGGCTGCCCGGCCTGAGCGATGACGTTCGCCTCGCGCTCGTGCTGCTTGGCGTTCAGAATCTCGTACTTGACACCGCGCTTCTTCAGCGTCTGGGCGAGCCGTTCCGACTTCTCGATCGAGATCGTGCCTACGAGAATTGGCTGACCCCGCTTGCTGCGCTCTTCGATGTCGTCGGCGAGCGCCGCATACTTGTGGTCCTCATCCACGTAGACGACGTCCGCCTGATCCATGCGGGCAATCGGCTGGTTTGTGGGGATGTCGATGACGTCGAGGCCGTAGATTTCGTGGAACTCGCCGGCCTCGGTCAGCGCGGTACCGGTCATGCCGGCCAGCTTCTCGTACATGCGGAAGTAGTTCTGGAGCGTGATCGTCGCCAGCGTCTGGTTCTCTTCCTTGATCTGGACGCCCTCCTTCGCCTCGATCGCCTGGTGAAGGCCCTCGGAGTAGCGGCGGCCTTCGAGCACACGGCCGGTGAACTCGTCGACGATCATGATCTCGCCGTTGCGGATCAGGTAGTCGACGTCTCGCTGGTACAGGCCCTTGGCCTTGAGAGCGACATCGAGGTGGTGGATGAAGTCAACATTGGCGTGGTCGTACATGTTCTCGACGCCCAGGAAGCCCTCGACGCGGGTGACGCCTGACTCGGTGACGATGACCTGCCGCTTCTTCTCATCAATCTCGTAGTCCACGTCGACGCGAAGGCGGTCCACGTGGCGGGCGAACTCTCGGTACCACTTGCCGGTCTCACCGACTCGGCCGGAGATGATGAGCGGTGTCCGTGCTTCGTCGATCAAGATCGAGTCGACCTCGTCGACGATCGCGTAGTGGTGGCCGCGCTGGACCCGGTCCTCGGGACGCATCGCCATGTTGTCGCGGAGGTAGTCGAAGCCGAATTCGTTGTTCGTTCCATACGTGATGTCTGAGCCATACGCGGGTTTCCGCTCGTCCGGTGTCATGTCGGCCTGCACGAGTCCGACGGTGAGGCCGAGGAATCGATGGATCTCACCCATCCACTCCGAGTCGCGTGACGCCAGATAGTCGTTCGTCGTGACGAGATGCACGCCCTCTCCGGAGAGCGCATTGAGGTAGGACGGCAGCGTCGACATGAGGGTCTTGCCCTCACCGGTGCGCTGTTCAGAGATCATGCCGCGATGGAGGGCTCCGGCACCGATGATCTGTACATCGAATGGCCGCTCACCGAGGGTGCGCCTCGCTGCTTCTCGCACGACCGCGAAGGCTTCGTCCTCGAGATCATCGATCGATGCGCCGGCTGCGATGCGGTTCCGGAATTCGACCGTCTTGGCTGCGAGGTCGGCGTCGCTCAGCGACTGTATTTCGGGTTCAAGCGCGTTGACCCGGACGACAAGCGCCTGAAGCTCCTTCAGCCGCTTGCCCTCCCCAATCCGAAGCGCCTTTGAAAAGATGGACATGCGAGACGAATACTACGGGGGTGGGGCGGTTGTTGAGGGCGTTGAGCACGTGCCGGTAGTCGAGTGGCTGCGAGCTACGAGCCGTCTGACGGTGGCTGCCAGCTGGTAGCTCTGAGCTACGACAAGCTAATCAAGTCCTCGCGGACGGCGTACAGAACCGCTTCGCTTCTCGAGTGGAGGCCGAGTTTGTCGAGAATGTTGCGGATGTGGTTCTTGACGGTGTTCTCGGAGATGAAGAGCAGCGTCCCGATCTGACGGCTGGTCTGACCTTCGGCAACGAGCGAGAGGACTTCCAGTTCACGGCCGGTGAGCACGGGTTTTCGGGACTGGAGGAGTTCCTGATGCCGGAGCAGTTGCCGGGTCACGTCGAGCAGTTTGCCCGCCATGTTGGGCGACACGGCTGCTCCGCCGCCGTCGACGGCGTGAAGGGCGCCGACAAGGGCATCGAACGGTGCGTCCTTGGTGACGTAACCGCGGGCTCCCGCCTTTACCCCGACAAGCAGGTCTTCTTCCGACTCGCTCGCGGTGAGGAGGACGACGTTCGCTTCGGGAGCGACGGCGGTGATCTTCTCGACGACTTCAAGACCGGAGATTCCGGGCATGAGGATGTCGAGCAGGACAAGGTCCGGTTGGTGTTCTTCCGCTGCCGTCACGGCCGATTCGGCGTCGCCAGCTTCGGCGACAATCTCAAATCCGGCATCGCGGAGGGCCGAGGAAAGGCCCGCACGGAACAGAGGCACATCGTCTACGACCAGCAGTCTCTTCATATCGGTTCGGCCACTCCGGCTCGGGTTACTCCGGTTCGATCATCCCGAGATCACCGTCGCGCCGGTAGTAGAGCACCGACTGCTTCCCAGTGTCTGCGTCGAGGAAAATGAAGAAGTCGTGTCCGAGCATCTCCATCTGCAGTGCAGCTTCCTCGACCGACATCGGCCGCATCGTGAACCGTTTCTTCCTCACAACGACGGCATCTCGGTCCTGAATCTCATCGACCGGTTCGTCGAGTGGGTTGAGGTCTTTGTGGCTGCTCTTCCGAGATCTTTGGATGAGCCGCTCTTTGAGCCTGCGGAGTTGACGTTCGTACTTGTCCGACGCGGTGTCGAGCGCGGCTCGCGCATCAAATGCCTGGGATTCGACGCGCACGATCTGGCCGGCTGCACCCGAGGTGATCTCGACGCGATAGCGGGCGTCGTTGCGCCTCGGGTTGCCGCTCTCGGAGAACTCAACATCGACACTGGTGATGTCGTCGAAGATCCGTGCGGCGTGCTCGACCTTCTCCTGAGCCAACTCGCGGACATCGTCCGCGATCTCAGTATTCCGCCCATGGATACGAACGTTCACTCGTGCTCCCTTCGGTCCTGAACGTGGCCCTGTCCTGGGTCACCCGCGCGCGATGAATCGATTGCTCCAATCCTGTGGGCGCGGAGGGTGAATCGGTCGGTGGGACCGCTGGACGGGAGAACCGTCACTGCACCTCCAAGTGGGCCAACTCCTTGCTCCACTCTACTCGCGCAGGTAGCCACCAGGACAAGAGTCGGAAGACCCCGAAGTGTGGTCGCTGCGGCGCGGGCCGTGACCCCGGTGGTGAGCACGTCGTCGACGAGTGCGGCTCCGGCCGGGACCGGTGCACCGGTTGCCGCGAAGCGGATTCGGGAGCGTTCCTCGCGGGGTCGACCGGCATGCCGCCGCCACCACCATCGGGGCCGGATGCCCCGAATGACGGGCAGGCCGGTGCGTTGCGCAACCGCGGCTGCAAGCAGTGCGGCCGGATCGACGCCGTAGCGAAACGCACGGAGCCTCGCCCGGGGTATCGGAATGAGCGCCGTCGTCGTGGGAGGAATCCGCTCGGCCATGGCGTCGGCGAGTGGTGTGACGGCAGCCACCACGCCCCGATATTTGAGGGCATGGACGAGGCGGCGGGCCGTCCCCTCGTGCACGTACCCGGCAACGCCGATCAGCCCGTCCCCCACCGACACCTCCGCCGCCCCCCGCAATCCGAGCCGGCACGCCGAACACAGATCCCCAGAACACGCCATGGTGCAAGCCAAACACAGCATGACCCAACGGTACGACCCACGTACGACAGAATCGCGATCGTGGCCGGCCGCTGCTCGTCAGCTACTCAGCTACTGACTGGTGACTGGTGACTGGTGACTGGTGACCAATTCTCAGGTCCCGTGTTCCCATGATGCGAGGTACCGCTCTTGCTCGTCGGTCAACACTTCGAGACTGGCGCCCATCGAGGCGAGTTTCAGCCGTGCCACATCCTCGTCGAGTTCGTGCGGCAGCGTGTAGACGTCCGGGGCGAGATCCCCGCCGACATCAACGAGCCACTCGGCGGCGAGCGCCTGGTCGGCGAACGACATGTCCATGACGTCGGCAGGGTGCCCTTCGGCCGCACCGAGGTTCACGAGGCGACCTTCGGCAACGACGATCATCCGACGACCGTCCGCAAGTTCGTACTCCTCGAGGTTGTCACGGATCTCGCGCCGTGCAACGGCCATCTCGTCAAGGCCACTCAGATCCAGCTCAACGTCGAAGTGCCCAGCGTTCGCGAGGATCACGTTGTCTTTCATGACGTTGAAGTGTTCGGGCCGGAAGATGTGGATGTCTCCGGTCGCCGTGAGGAACACGTCGCCTACCGGAGCCGCTTCCGCAGCGGTCATCACCCGGTAGCCCTCCATTGCTGCGGAGAGCGCCCTGATCGGGTCGACCTCGATGACCACGATGTTGGCACCGAGCCCGGCGGCGCGCCTGGCGATTCCCCAGCCACAGTCACCGAATCCAGCCACGACAACGGTCCGACCGGCGAACAAGATGTTCGATGCTCTGAGAATCCCGTCGAGCGACGACTGTCCGGTGCCGTGCCGATTGTCGAAGAGGTGTTTCGTCGCCGAGTCGTTGACGGCGACGACCGGGTAGCGGAGGATGCCGTCGGCGGCCATGGCACGCAGCCGGATCACACCGGTCGTGGTCTCTTCGAGGCCACCGAGGATCGGCTGTGTGGTCCGTTCGCGATGAAGCACCGTGGTGGTGTCTGCACCGTCATCGAACACAATGTGCGGCTCGGTGTCGAGGATTGCGTTGATGTGCTGGTAGAACGTGTCGGAGTCTTCCGACCGGACGGCGTACACCGGAATACCGTCGTCGACGAGCGCGGCGGCGACGTCGTCCTGCGTGGACAGCGGGTTCGATGCGCAGAGCACCACCGACGCACCACCGGCACGAAGGGTGCGCATGAGCACCGCGGTCTCGGTTGTCACATGCATACAGGCGGCGACACGGATCCCGGCGAGTGGCTGCTCGGTCTCGAAGCGTTCACGGATCGATGCCAGGACCGGCATTCTGCGGTCGGCCCAGGCGATCCTGCGGTGGCCTTCACCGGCGAGTGCCAGATCTGCGATGTCGTAGTTCATGATGTTCCCTTCGCGAGCATGACTTTGAATTCCTCGAGCGTCTCGACCTCGGTCGAATCTATGCCGGCTTGCTCGGCCATGGCGACCGATGCCACATCGCCCACCACGGCGAGGCTGAAGAACCGGGCGAGCGGCCCGGTCCCTACGGATCGCGCTTCTCCGATCCTCCGGACAGCACCGGAGAGTACGGTTCCAGTGAGATCAAGACGGCGCGAGATCGCGGGATGGTCGGCTTCGTCCCGCAGGTAGATCACGCCGAATCCCTGACTGACGCCGGGGCGCCAACCTTCGAGTTCGTTGTGGTTCATCTCCGGAATCGTCCCTGAGAATGCGGGACTCTTCGCGTTCTCGTTGATCTGCGTCTTCCACCGGTACGCGGCGGTTGATCCGATTCCTTTGCCGCCGTAGATCACGGCCGTTCGTCCGGCGAGGCCGTCGGCAATGTCCCGGCCGAGCACTACCGCGCCGCCTCGGCCTTTGTCGAGAAGCGACTCGAGCACGTTCGCTGCTTCGTCGAGATCGCGGTCGACGTCGACAACTTGACCGGCTGCGCCCAGGGTCGCAGCCACAGCGGCGGCCTGGTAGCCGACCGCGGCACGCGGCTGAATCCCATCTGGAACCTCGACGTAGGGCAGGGCGCGCTCACGGGCGATCTCTCCGAGGCGTCCTCCTGAGGCCACCGCAGCGAGCGGCAGTCGATCGGAGATGGCTGCGTCGACGCCCGAGAGTACCTCCTCGGTGTTGCCGCTATACGAGACCGCGATGACCGCAGCCCCACTGTCCGCGGCCCATGTCGGGAGTCCATAGCCCCGGTGGACCACGATCGGCGCTCGCGGCGAGGCTGAGAGCGTGGCGACGGAGGCGGCCATCGCCGATCCACCCATGCCGAGGATGACGATCGGGCCGCTGCTGCGAATCGGCTGCGCGTCGAGGCCAATGCCCCACCGCAACTGGTCCGGCAAGGTGAGGATGTCGTCAAGCATCGTCATTGGTCGGCGGGTGAGGCTTCGTCGATCAACATGACCGGGATGCCGTCCCGAACCGGATACTGGAGCCCGCAATCGGAGCACACGAGCGCCGGCGGTTCCGGGCGTTCGGCGAGCGTTCCGGCACACGATGGGCACTGCATGATGGCCAGCAGTTCCTGGTCGATCAGGTGGTCGGTCACGATCCCTCCTCGATGATCGAAGCAACCGCTGCGACAAGATCGTCGACGGCGGCGGCGTCGGGTGCCTCGGCATTCAGCCGAAGCTTCGGTTCGGTGTTTGATGGACGCAGATTGAACCAGCGATCACCGAGATCGACGGTCAATCCGTCGAGATCATCGATCTCAGCGTCGGCAAAAGCCGCTGCGACCGCAGCCGTTGCCGCGGCCTGATCTGCGACGTCATAGTTGATCTCACCCGAACTCGCGTATGGCTCGTACACCGCGCGCAGTTCAGAGAGCGGCTTGTCGGCTTCGGAGAGCACTTGCATGAGCACCAGCAGCGCGAGGATGCCGGAGTCGGCGCGGTAGTTGTCGCGGAAGTAGTAGTGACCGGAGTGCTCACCGCCAAAGACCGCCCCCGTCTCCTTCATCACCTTCTTGATGTACGAGTGCCCGACCTTGGTCCGTACCGGATTCCCCCCGGATGCCGTGACCCGTTCAGCGACCGCCTTCGAACAGATGAGATTGTGGACGATCGAGGCCCCGGCTTCTCCCTTGAGGAACCAGTCGGCCACGAGCGCCGTCGTGGTACTGCCGGGGAGCGGGACGCCCTGGTCATCAATGAAGAAGGCACGATCGGCGTCGCCGTCGAATGCGACGCCGAGATCGGGGTGCTCGGTCTCCATCAGCAAGAGCAGGTCTGCGAGGTTCTCAGGCCGGAGCGGGTCGGCCGGATGATTCGGGAATGTTCCGTCGGGCTCCAGGTAGAGCCCGACGAGGTGCGCAGGTAGCCGGTCGAAGACCGATGGGAGAGCGATGCCCGCCATGCCGTTGCCACCGTCCGCCACGACCGTCAAGGCGGCGAAGGCCTCAGGTTCGACGACGCCGAGGAGGTGATCGACGTACCCCGGCAGGATGTCGACCGAAACAACCGTCCCGAACTCCGGAGCCTCAGGCTGAGGACCGACGGCGAGATCCTTGACTTCGCGAAGGCCGGTCTCCTCGCCGACCGGCGCTGCGCCTGCGAGGCAGAATTTGAGGCCGTTGTACTGCGGCGGATTGTGGGAAGCGGTCACGACCACGCCCGGGAGTTCCATGGAACCCGACACGTAGTAGAGCGCATCGGTGGTGATCTCGCCGAGGTCGGCAACGTCAACGCCTGCCCGGGTGATGCCGTCCATGAGCGCCGCTGCGATTCCCGGCGACGACAAGCGGCAGTCGCGGCCGACAGCGATCCGCTCGGCGCCGGCGAAGACCGCGAAGGCGTAGCCGACCTTCCCCGCCACCTCCTCGTCGATCTGGGACGGATAGAGGCCGCGCACGTCGTACGCCTTGAAGATGGTGCTGAGGTCCATGCCGGGATTGTACGGTCGATCCTGCGCAGGTCGGGTCCCTGTCTTCAATCCGTTCCTACACTCATCGTCAGAATGACCCCTTACCCCCGAACGACCATGTCGGTCGTGATCCCGGTTCACAACGAAGCCGACTACCTCGTCGGGGCGCTCGAGGAACTCTTCGACGAGATCGCAGACGTCCCTGCGGACATCACGGTGCTGATCGCCGAGAACGGTTCGACCGACGGTACCGCCGCAGCGGTACGACAGCTGATGCCCGATCATCCGACGCTGGCGCTGCTTGAACTCCCGACGCCCAACTACGGGGCCGCCATGCGGGACGGGTTTCTCGCAACCGACGGCGAGTGGGTCGTCAATTTCGACATCGACTACTTCTCTGCCGACTTCCTGCGCGCGGTCCTGGACGTCGAAGAGGAGGCCGATCTCGTACTCGCTTCGAAGCGCGTCGAGGGTGCCGACGATCGCCGCGGGCCGGTGCGACAGTTCGCGACCTTCACGTTCAATCAGATCCTTCGCTTCATGCTCTCGTCCGGCGTCTCGGATACGCACGGCATGAAGGCGATTCGCCGGGAAGTAGTCGAACAGATCGCGAACGAAGTGATCTCAACGCAGGATCTGTTCGACACCGAATTGGTCGTTCGTGCGGAACGAGCCGAGTTCCGAATCGTCGAGGTACCGGCCGTCGTCGAGGAGAAACGCGAAGCAAAGACCAGCCTCGCCAAACGCGTGCCACGGACCCTCAAGGGTGTGTGGAACGTCAGGAAGAGTCTGAGGAACTGAACGTCCGTCCTTCAGACTTCGACGGCGTCGTGCTCTCGCTCGCGGATCGCCTTCCCGAACACGATGTCTCGATAGGACGCGAACTTCGGAAGCAGGATCACGATCGACGTCGCCAGGTACACCCCGTTGGCTGCGATCTTCGACAGTGGTCCGAACAACGCTTCGGCGATCCACATCGCCCCCGCGGTTCCTGCCCACGCGGCCAGGTTGACGAGGTAGAAGTTCGCGGTCTCGCGCCCCGACACCTTCCCGTCCTTGATCTCGAACGTCCACGCACGGTTGAGGAGATACGACATGAAGGTCGTGATTGCGAACGCGCCGCTGACGGCAAGCACCGACCACCAGCCCATCCACAGGAAGAGGTTGAACAGCGCAAACGACACCACGGTATTCGCCAAACCCACGAGGCCCACCTTGACGAATTGGCCCAGTGCTTGCTTCGTCATGAAGCTGGCGAGGTAGTCCTTCACGCGGCGTCCTGGGCGACACGGTATTTGCGGCGTTGGTACGCGTAGACGCCCAACCCCACGGCTGCAGTCAACGTAAGGGCCATCCCCAGGTTCTCGGCATTTGTGTTCTTGAACTCAAGCACGACCTGTTCGCTGGTGGGAACGACCACCATCAGGGAGGGTGCCGCCCGATAGGGCCCGTCGGCGCCATCGGCCGTCCAATTGGGGAAGTACGAAACCTTGACGAGGTGCGGTACGCCCACAGCCGTGGTTGTGAACGAGATGCGATGGTCCTCGGCAACAATATCGGTGACGATCCCTGAGCCGTCATACGGATCGACGGTCAGGAGCCGCTCGTCCACCGTTTCGACCCGCTCCCATTCCTCCGGTCCGTCCTGGACCAGCCAGTGATCGAGGTTCTCGACATCGTCGTACCACTCGAGGGCGGGATCGAGGAAGTCGCCTCCGCCTGCCCACACCGCCGGCTCGATTGTCGCAATGTCGACGAGGTCAGACGCGGGCAGAGCGAAGATGTACCACGGCGGTGCAACGCCGACCTCCGCGAGGCCGGCGACGCGGGCCGCATCGGCCCCCGCGTCGGTGTAGCTCACGTAGTAGTCGACGTTGTAGAGCGCGAGGTGGGTGATGCCCCGCTCCATGTTGAAACCCCGGTAGTCCAGGCCGCGGACGGGGTTCGACGGCCGTTCGCTCACCTCGGACGCGTTCAAGAAGTGGAACGGGGTGGTGAGCGACGATTCGAAGAACAGCCCTTCCATGGACGAGTGCCCTTCGCTCCAGTAGGGGAACAGCATGAGCGCCATCGGCGTCCCGTACTTGTTCATCTCGCTGTTTGCCTCCCACATGATCCTTCCTGGAGGAAGTGTGTTGACGGTCTCCATCAGCGTGCGGTACTCGGCGTAGTCAGCTTTGCCCTCGTACCCCTCGAAGTTCCATTTGACCCATCCAGGTACATCATGGATCGAGAGGATGCTTGCGACCAGCACGATGAATCCTGCTCCGAGCGAGAGCCCGATCGTGGCTGAGCGGCGCAGCGGGACTCGCCGTCCGATCTCGACCGCCGCGAGGCCGAGCGCAATCCCGGCGAACACGTATATTCCGAAATACCAATAGGGCAGAAGCCGAGCGTTGTAGAGCATCGTGATCCCGATCTTGGGGAGCACGAAGTACCCGACCAGCGGGAGCAGCGTGAGCCACGCGAGGACGACCACGTCGTCGCGCCGGAGCATCGTCCACAGCATGCCGATCACGCCGAGCACCAGGATGGGGATGAACTCGCCGGGGAATGGCGATCCCGGAGTGGTGTCGCCAACGATGTTCTTCACCGGCGCCCAACCCATGTCGGTGGTCATGCCGGTCAGCACGCGAACCGCGAGCGGCAGAGCCCAGAAGGCGCTGATCGCGAACCCGAGGGCCCAGGATGAGACGACCGTTCGCGGTCCGTTCCTCTTGAACAGCAACACCGCGGAGACCGCAACGACGATCATCGTGGTGACGATGTGCGTCATCGCCGTCAGGGCGAGCAGCGTGCCGGCGAGTGGTGTGAATCGCTTCCCGAGGCGCGTATCCCTGGCAACGACCCCGAGGTAGAGCAGCGACAACGCAAACGACCAGGAGAACGAGAACTCCCCGGCGAGCGTCGACTTCATGTTGGCGCCGAAGATCGAGAAACTCTCCATGAGCACGAACATGGATCCCGTCAGCGAAGCGAGACCGGAGACTGGGCGGGAGAAGCCGAGCAACCGGACGAAGCCGTAGGTAGCGATCGGGAGTCCGACCAGGCCAACGATCGTCACGAGTTTGAAGGCGACGCCGTATGGCAGAAACACGTCGAGGAGGACCGTGATCAGCGCCGGGATCGGGAAGTAGAAGTAGAGCGCAGGGAATCCGGCGTACCACGTGCTCGACCAGCCGAAGATCCGACCGGACGGGAGCAGCACGTCGCGCAGCACCTGGGGCAGGAGTACATGCGCCCCCATGTCGCCACCGGTTGGGGTGTTCGCAACGAGGATCTGCGGGAACCGAATCAGGGACCCCGACCCGATCACACCGAGGATGCCCGACATGATGAGCAGAATGAGCAGCGTAGGAGCCCCAACGAGCACGACGATCAACCAGGTCGGTACCGCACCCGTGTCCGGTGCCACCGACGGCCCGGGTTCGTGCTCCCTGACGGTGGGCGCGGGCGGAGATTTCACGGACGGAAGGCTAGTGAACCGGGTGGAATAGGGTCGGTCTAGGACTCGCGACGTGCAACATCGATGAGCGCGTCGAGGTCGAGGCGCACGCCATCACGATCCCACCACTTCGACTCGCATCGGTGGCACGAGCAGAAGACCACTTCTGATCCGTCCGGAAGGGTCAGTTCGATCTGAATCACAGAGTTCTGACCGCACGTATTGCAGCTGAGACCGTCGTTCATTGTGTGCCTCCCAAGCGAACATCGTAGCGTCAGGTCTGGCCCATCGCCTCAGGAACATCTTCAAGTTTGCCGAGATACCGAGACCGCCGCCGCCCGTCTTCGGTCCAGTATGCGTACCAGTATGGCCCGTGTGGGCACCGGGTGCAGCTCTCCTTGCCGCACCGAACCATCTGCTTGCGGAGCTTGACCTCCGGCCCTGAACCCGGCAGGTCCACGCCTCTCCCCTCGAGCCTGGCCTTGGCGAGGATGTAGAGGCGCCGCAATTCATGCTCGTCCATCTCCCGCACGGCTTCGAGTACGTCGCGGTCGATGGACATCGCTCTCCTATGCCGTTTCGCTCGCGAAGAGGGTGGGCTGCGAACGGCGATCGTGGAGTACCCAGCCGACCGGGGCGGTCACGCGGTTCGCATGATTCGTGCAGAGCGGATATCGCGTGCCGGGCTCCTGGGAGTTGCCACAATCGACGAGCCAAGCCTCCCGGCGTTCGTACGCATAGGTGAGGCTAGAGGTGGGTGTCGAGGAGCAGCGAACGCAGGTCATGGCCGCGCGACGTTAGGAGAGTGGGAGGGCCGGGCCAAGGACTCGGCGGTCTTCATTGGACACCCGCTCTCCTGATAGCGGCGCGGAGACGGGCGCCGTTCGGGACGCCCGTTCCGAAAAACAGGGATCGCCCGCCGGCGTCGAGGACGGCGATCAGCGGCACGGCCTCGACGTGGTACCGGTCGAACAGGTGCGGTTCCAGTTCCCAGGTGACCTCACGGATCGACGAGCTCGCTCCGCCGACGACGCGCATCGCCTCGGAGCATGAAGTGCAGTCGGTGGACGTGAACACGATCACCCCCGGGCGCTCGCCGATGCCGTCGAGGTCAATCGGCGGATGGGGCGGTTTCTGCCACCGGGCGATGAGCCGCACCGCCACCACGACCACCAGCGCCAATCCGAGAACGACGACAACGCTGACGAGAGGTGTCATCCGATGCCTACGCCACCGATGAACGCGACCCCCTGTGGGCCGGAGATCGTGACCGCGACCGATATCGGAACGTTCGATTGGATGAGCATTCCGGAGTTGCCGGTCTCGGACAGCGGAGCGATCGGGATTTCGGTGTAGGTCCCCGCCGGGATGAGCACCTTCTGGGACCCACCGGACGAAACCCCGAGCGGGCTGAGCGTGACCGTTGCCTCATCACCGGTTGGGTTCAGCACCCAGATCGAAGTATCGGCTCCCGGTACGGTTCCCAGACCGGGCACCAGCCATCGTTCGAGCGGGTCCGGGTTGCCCGGCATCGACGCCAACCCGTCGTAGGTCACCGGCCCTTGGAGCTCTTCGCCTTCCTCACTGCCTTCGCCGTCTCCACCCTCTTCACCCTCGGCGACGGTGGTCTCGGTGGTCGACTCGTCGTCCGTGGCCTCATCGGCGCCGACTTCGGTGCTCCCGGCGTCTTCTTCCGGGCTGACGGCTCCAGTCGAAGGGAAGATGCCATCGGGCGCGGCCTGGATCACGGCGGCAATCGGTGCATTCGAACGCACACGAACCGCGAATGGCGGCTCGGCGAGATCAGCCAGATTGATCCGAACGGGCTCGAGGGGTGAGACGATCCGTCCGTCGGCGTCGAGGATCGGCCCGTCCGGTGTGAACAGGTCGATGGCGACCGTCGCCCCGACACTCCCGGTGTTCGAGAGCACAAGACTCGGTACCAAGCCGGGGACGCTGGTCACCGGAAAATCCCAGGTAGTCGCTTGGCCGATCCCCGGCCACGACGCTTCATCCGTTCCATTGTTGAGCACAAGGCTCGGGATGACGATGCCGCTCTCCGAGGTCACGACGAAACTCACATTGTCGTTGAAGGCAACGACCCGGGTGAGGTCTTCTGTCACCCACGATCGGCCGGCGATGTCGATGTTTTCGAAGCCGGCGAGCGTTGAGCTGCCGAACTCGTTGATGGACTCGACTCGCACCTTCGCCGGCTCGGCGAAGGGGTTGAAGAGCCGTAGTTCGAGTTTGAAGTCGCCGGCCGTGATCCCTCCGACGAGATGCCACTCCTTGGGGACGGAGACCACGCAGCGGTCGCCGGTGATCAGCTCATCCGACCACATGGATGTCGTCGCGACTGCAGGCCCGTCGTCGAATTCGACGACGGCCGGCGATGCGCCGCGGCGCACGATGTCGCCCGCGTCGATGCTGCGAGCCCCGGGTCCGCGCAACCGTGCCTCCTGCACGGTCGGTTCCTCGGTCGGGTTCGGGTTCGCCAGGGTGATCGTCGAGTCGATGTCGACGACCGCAGCCAGGCCGAACGCCGAGTCCCGCAATGCACCGGCTTCGACCCAGGGGCAGTACCAGGCACTCGGGTCTCCGGTTGCCGCCCCAAAATCCGGCGGCACCGTTCCGAAGTCCGGAGGTCGATCATCGATCGGGCCGGTCTGGGCGAACGCGAGCGCTCCGAGCAACCCGACGACGATCACCACAACAGCTCGTCTCATCCGAATCTCCTCCCGGTCCAGGCAAAACCACCGAGAGCGATGAGCCACACCAGAGCACCGATCGCTTGACTCCGACGCGAACCAATCGGATCGAACTGGACGGTCGGCTCGACGGTGCGGATCCCGTTTGCCCAGTCGACTTGCTGCCACTCCCCCGGGCCCCACCTGGTATTGGCGTTGTCGCGAACCTCGAGGTTTCGAAGGGTTCCCGATTCGGAGGTGTATCCGGTGCCGGCCCGACTCCACGGCGTCCCATCGGACGTGACGGCCCGCACCGGCAGTTCCGCCTCGTTCTCGAAGGTCGTGTTATCCAGGCCACCGCCGAGCGGGACCAGGTCCAGTTGGCCGACGAACGCCGTTCGCCACGCATCGGCGAACGGGTCGAGTTCGCCGTCGTCGAGCACAACGATCCAACGAACGCCGAAGGTGGCAAGGATCTCCCCCGCTCGCTTCGTCTCCCCGGCTGTGATCTGCTCGAGCCCCTCAGACAGGGCATCGTCGCCGACCCGAGCATCGTGGAGGTAGGTCTCCCACATCTCCGGTATCGGAGCCGAGACGAGGCGGTAGGCGGCTCCGTCGACCATGCGGTTCTCCCCCGGCAGGCCTCCGGGGGCGCCGACCACAAGGATGCGGGACATCGCCGGGTCACCCGGACGGGCCGCCGAGAACGTGAACGCATCCCGATACTCGTCGCCCGGGAATCCGGCGCGGCCGCCGATCATCGTGACGGCGGCAACCGCCACGAGGAAGACCGAAGCGGCAACCGAGACGATCGCAATCAGGCGGCGCCACCCACCGACTTCCACAGTCCGCGTGATCGCTTCGAATGACGGTCCGACGACCAGGGCGAGACCAAGGGTCAGGAGCGCAAGACCTGCGCCCTCGATTTCGCGGCCGAGATCCCATCCGGAGGTTCTCGCAAGGAACGTTCCTGCGACACCAACGATCCCGCCGAGACCGGCAACCAGAGCGAGCCGCCGCGGGGCAGACAGCAGCGTGGCCAGCAGCGCGACACCAGCCACTGCCGCGGTCGCGGTGGGAATCGCCCAGAAGGCGGTGCCATCGGTGAGGAATCGGCCGAGATCGGCCGTTCCGAGCCAAGGGAAGAGGAGCGGCACGGCGAGAACGCTGGCAGCCGCCGAGATGCCGAACGCCCGCCACGCGGCACGGTCCGTCAGGTTGAGTGCGGCCCAGATCAGAAGGACGAACGGAGGGATCAGCAGAGCGAGCGGAGCGAGGACGGCCACAACGCCGGCGAGAGCGGCGACTCCGGCGATGCGGCCGGCACGAGCGAGCCACGAGTCCGGTATGGATGCAAGGGAGAAGCGGATCACCCATGGGATGAGGCCGAGGGCGAAGACCATGCCAACACCCGTCTGCTGGGCAAGCGCCTGGGCTCCAGAACCGGCGACGTACACGACACCGGCAAGCGTCCCGGCAACGGCTGCAATCCCCCACGTCCGAAGCAGGCGAACGGTTCCCCAGACCCCGAGAAGCCACGAACCGGCAGTGAACACGAATTCGGCGAGGCGGCGGTTGTCCAGGAGGATCGTCTGGATCGCACCGGCGACTCCGACGATCGGGCGAAGTGGCTCAACCGATCCCAAGCCGGCTGGATTCCACCCCCCCGCATAGGCGGACACGGCGTCGGCGCCCGATTCGACGAACGGCAGGCTGAATCCCACAGCCGGGAGACCGACGGTCCAGATGCTGCGCGTCGCGATGAGCACGAAGAGGAAGGCGACGGCGCCGACGATGAACGAGGGCCTTCGGATCTCGCTGCCGATGGCTTCGACCGAGAGTCGGTCGTCGCCGGGGAGCCGCTTCCGGATGCGGTCCGACAACTCGGCGAAGACGTGCTTGAGCGCGATGGAACCGCTGACTTGATAGCGGAAGAGTTCGGCGTCGCCGACGACGCGGCCGCGCCGAGCGGCGCTCCTGGCGCTGAGCGTGCTCGGAAGCTTCAGGAGATACCAGCCCCACGCCTTCAACCAGTCGAAGAACCGCCAACGGCCGAGGAACAGCGAGAGGAACGACTGAAGGAGGCCAGAGAGGAACGCCATCGGGAGCGACCACAGCAGCGTGGTCGGCCCATAGACCTTGGTCATGGCCCGGAAGCGGCTTCCGCGTTCTCGCCACCGGTCGAGGCTTCCCGACATGTCTCGGGCGAGCACCTCGGACGAAGGAACCACGATGACGCGAGCACCGCGGAGGCGCGCCCGCTGGCAGAAGTCGACGGCAGCGGCGTAGGGCGCCATCGAGCGGTCCGGCCCGCCGAGCCCGCGAGCCAGGTCGAGGCGGAGCAACACGGATTGCCCGCTGACGGCTGCTACGTCCCGGACAACGTCGTACTGCCCCTGATCTCGTTCCTCGTCATCGAAGCCCGTGTACGGCGAGTCGAATACGTCGGTTGCGAATCCGACCGAGAGCAGCTGATCGGGATCGTCGATGTCGAGTACTTTCGAGCCGGCAACCGACGCGTCGAGGCGGGTCGCAGCGTCGACGAGAGCGCCGAGCGCATCCGGCCGGGGCTCCACACCCTCGCGCACGATCCAGACATGGCTCATGTCGTCGGAGGCGTCCACGACGCCGCCGATGTTTGCGATCCATCCAACATCGTGTTCGACCGCAATCCGGCGCGCGTCGCTCTCCCCGCCGACCACGATCAACCGGCGCGGTCCGTACACTTGCTGCCGAACCGCTTCGATGGTGGTTGAGAGATCTGTACCGCTACGCGCGAGGATCGCGGCCGCGACTGAAGTGGGGGGTGCACCCTCCGGAGATGACATGAACGACGCCATTCAAGGCTTGAAGTCGAGATATTCCAATCCTTTCGCGGTTCTGCTCGCCGGAGGCGTCGGCGGAGCACGGGCTGCACGGTCCCTCCGGAACATCCTCAGGGGACCGCAGATGAAGGTGATCGGCAACGTCGGCGACGACGACCACATGTACGGCGTCCCCGTCTCGGCCGACCTCGACACGATGATCTACACCCTGGCGGGGATTGAAGGACCCGAAGGGTGGGGCATCCGCGACGATACGTTCGCAGTGATGGATCACCTTCAGTCGATCGGCGTCGACACGTCGTTCCGGCTCGGCGACCGGGATCTCGCGACATGCCTGAACCGTGCCCGCATCCTCCGGTCCGGCGGGACCCTCTCGGAAGCGACCGCGTCGATCGCCGCTGCTCTCGGGGTCGACACCCCGGTACTCCCCTCCTCCGATGACCCGGTCCATACCCGTCTGCAAACGGCCGACGGATCATGGCTGTCCTTCCAGGAGTACTTCGTCGAGCGGGCGCATCGCGATGTCGTGACCGAGATCGAGTACTCCGGCGCAGCCGACGCTTCACCCGCACCGGGCACAATCGAGGCCATCGACGCCGCGGCGCTTATCGTCATCGCCCCGTCCAATCCGCCACTCTCGATCGGACCGATCCTCGCGGTGGACGGGATCGCTCAAGCCGTCGCCCGCCACCGGCGGGTCGTCGCAATCAGTCCCCTGTTCGACGGGAAGGCCCTCAAGGGACCGGCGGACCGCGTCATGGCGTCACTCGGCTATCCACCCGGGAATGCAGGCCTTCTGGCTGCCTATGAGGGATTCATCACCGACCTCGTCATCGACACGGGAGATGCAGACGAGGCCGCGCAACTTGCCGGACCGGTCGATGTCCATGTCGCAGATACTCGCCTGGCTGCCGGAGACGCTGCCGGGCGATTCGCTCAATGGTTTCACGGAGCGTTCGCGTGAGCATCGAGATCCACCCGATCCGGGGCATCCCCGAAGTCGCCTCCGGCGACGATCTGGCTGCCCTCATCCTCGACGGACTCACCGTGTCAGCGATCGCCCTCCACAACCGCGATGTCGTTGTGGTCACCCACAAAGTGGTATCGAAGTCGGAGGGCCGGATCGAGCCCGTCGCCGACGACCGTGGGTATCGCGAATTGGCCGAGCGGGAGGCGCGAGCGATCCTACGACGCAGAGGCGACCTGGTCATCACCCAGACCGAGCATGGGTTCATCTGCGCGAATGCCGGCGTTGACCGGTCGAACGTCGCCGACGGGTACGCCGTGCTGCTACCGATCGACCCGGATCGCTCGGCGCACCGCCTCCGGATGCGACTCGAACGGGCCACCGGAACCGAGATCGCGGTGGTGGTCACCGACACGTTTGGTCGTCCGTGGCGACGGGGCCTCGTCGACGTCGCCATCGGGGTCTCCGGTCTGCCCGCGATCCTCGACCTCCGAGGACAACCGGATGCTACCGACCGATTGATGAGCGTGACCGAGATCGCCATCGTCGACGAAATCGCTGCAGCCGCCGACCTGGCTATGGGCAAGGCCGATGCCGTCCCGGTAGCCGTCGTCCGCGGACTTGATCTCATCGGAGACGGCCGAGCCATCGACCTCGTCCGCCCCCCAGCAGAGGACCTCTTCCGGTGAGCTGCGAGCTACCGGTCTCCAACTACCAGCAAGAAGCGCTGGTTCGACGCGACGCGTTCGGGGTCTCGGAGCTGGAAGCTGGTAGCTCGCAGATGGAAGGTCGGCGTGCCTGAACTCCCTGAGATCGAGGCCTACCTTGCTGCCCTCCGACCGCGGATCGTCGGAGAGTCGCTGCTCCGGGTCCGGATCCAGAGTTTCTCGTCGCTCAAGACGTACGACCCACCGATCGACCGTGTTGTCGATGTCCCGGTCGTCGAGGTGACCCGCCTCGGGAAGCGGATCGTGATCAGCCTGGACGACGGCCTCTCGATCGTGATTCACCTGATGGTTGCCGGTCGGTTCACGTGGCTCGGTTCGGACGCGCCGATCCCGAAGCGCTCGGGTCTGGCGGCACTTGACTTCACCGGAGGGACGTTGCTGTTGACTGAGGCGGGGACGAAGCGCCGTGCATCGATCCACCTCGTCGACGCTGACGGACTCGGTGCGCTCGACCCCGGAGGGGTTGAGATCAGCGATCTCACCAGTGAGGAGTTTGGCGAACGGCTCTCGAGGGAGCGCCACACGCTCAAGCGGACGCTAAGTGATCCCCATCTGTTCTCGGGCGTCGGCGGGGCCTTCGCCGATGAGATCCTCTGGGCGGCGCGGCTCTCGCCGACACAGATGAGCACCAATCTCGACGAGGACGAGGTCGCCCGCCTGCATGCGGCAGCCGTCGAAACGCTGCGTCACTGGACTGATGTCCGCGTCTCCGAAGTCGGTGACGGTTTCCCAACGAAGATCACGGCCTTCCACCCCGACATGGCCGTACATGGAAAGCACGGCCGGCCATGCCCGGAGTGCGGTGCGCCGGTGCAACGCATCGTGCACGTCGGCCGTGAGACGAACTACTGCGCAGGGTGCCAGACGGGCGGACGGATCCTGGCAGATCGCGCGCTCTCCCGGCTCCTCAAGGACGACCGGCCGAAGCACCTGGATGACACTCGCTAGGGGTGGTTCCTGAACCAGTCGATCGTCTGGACGAGGCCGTCTTCGAGGCTCGTCCACGGTTGCCAGCCGAGCGCGTCGCGTGCCGCAGATGCGTCAAGACACGAACGTCGTTGCTCGCCGGCGCGCGCCGCGGCATGATTTGGTCGTGCCGACGAGCCGGCGATCTTCGCCATTCGCTCGTAGAGACTCGCCACGGTGGTCTCGATCCCGGTGCCGATGTTGAAGTACCGCCCGCCGCCCATCAGCGCAGCTCGCCAGAGCGCGTCGGTGACATCCTCGACGAAGACGTAGTCGCGGGTCTGCATGCCGTCGCCGTAGATGGTCGGGGTGCGGCCACCGAGCAAGTCGCTGCTGAAGATCGCGACCACACCCGCCTCGCCCGCGGGGTCCTGCCCGGGCCCGTAGACGTTGGCAAATCCAAGCGACACGTAGTCGAGACCAGCGGAACGACGGAAGTAGTCGAAGTAGTCGTCGACGACCTTCTTCGCGACACCGTATGGCGAATCCGGCTTCCGCTCGACCGACTCGGGCGTCGGGATGATCGAGGTATCTCCGAACGTCGCTCCGCCGGACGACGAGAAGACGATCCGCTCGACCCCGGCGTCGCGCGCGGCGACCAGGACGTTGATCGTGCCGAGCACATTGGTCGACGCGTCGCCGATCGGGTCTGCGACCGAAGAGCGCACATCGATCTGGGCCGCAAGATGGAAGACGATCTGGGGAGCGAACCCAATGAAGACGTCCCGGAGTTCCGGCGATCGAATGTCGATCTGGTGGAAGTGGACCCGACCCCTCGCTCGGACCTCGGCGAGCCGCGACAGCGTGCCACTCGAAAGATCATCGACGACGAGCACCTCGGTGCCTTCGTCGATGAGCCGACTCACCAGGTTCGATCCGATGAAGCCCGCCCCGCCGGTGACCACTGCTTTGCCGATGCTCATGAACCTCCCCGATCGAACGGAATCGTAGCCGGGTCATGCAGACGCACTTCGCCGCTTGTCACACTGACCGGCCCGGTGGGCGTCTCGATGACGAGGGCGCCATCCTCTGAAATCGAGCGGGCCCTCCCGGTACCGGCGGCGTACGAAACCGATCGGCCGATCGTCACACATGACCGCCGGTACTCGTCGATGCCCCAGTCGTCGGGAGGCCGAGTCAGACGATCGAAGAAGCGATCGACCCAGGCGACGGCGAGGTCGAGCGGTCGACCGGCCTCGGCCAGATCATGATGGAGCGCCGCAGCACCCGGGACCGGCGCATCCCACACCAGGTTGATCCCGCACCCGACCACGACCGTGCTGCCGCTCGACTCGGCGAGAAGGCCACCAACCTTCCCTGTTGGGAGGACCACATCGTTCGGCCACCGCAGCCCAACGTCAATGCCGAACGATGCATCGATCGCCTCCTTCACCGCCAAACCGGCAACGAGCGGGATACGACCCCAGGCACCGACCGGCCATGCCGGCTCGAACGCGATCGAAGAGAACAAAGCCAGATCAGGCTCGACCCAGTCGCGCCCGAGCCGGCCGCGCCCCGCAGGTTGGTGACGGGCGACGACCAGAACCGGGATGTCGCGCGCACGACGGGAGCGCGCTTCGTCCTGTGTGGAATGTGCCGAGTGGAGTTCGACAATTGCGTATGGTGTAGCCAACCGTCCACCTCGATGGTCGAATGTGAGACTACCGGGAGAGTTGTGAGCACCGAAGACCGCATCAAGAAGCTGCGCCGCCTCCGCGAGGAGGCCCTCGCGCCCGCAAACCAGCGCGCCATCGATCGTCAGCACGACCTCGGCAAGCTCACGGCACGGGAGCGGATCGAACTCCTCCTCGACAAGGATTCCTTCCAGGAACTGGACATGCTGGTCCGGCATCATGCCGCCGGCTTCGGCGTCGAGGACCACCGGCCGCCTGGGGACGCGGTCATCACCGGATACGGCACGGTGGACGGGCGGACGGTCTTCCTGTTCGCCGAGGACTTCACCGCCTACGGCGGCAGCCTCGGAGCCGCCGTCGCCGACAAGATCTGCAAGGTCATGGATCTCGCCATGAGCAACGGCGCTCCCCTCGTCGGCATCAAGGACTCGGGTGGAGCACGGATCCAAGAAGGAGTCGCAGCTCTGCACGGCTACGGGCGCATCTTTGAGCGCAACGTGCGAGCCTCCGGCGTCATCCCGCAGATCTCGGTCATCATGGGTCCGTGCGCTGGCGGCGCCGTCTACTCGCCGGCCATCACCGACTTCGTCTACCAGGTCGAAGAGACGTCCCACCTGTTCATCACGGGTCCGGAAGTCATCAAGACCGTCACCGGCGAAGACGTCACGATGGAAGAACTCGGCGGCGCCCACGCGCATGCCACCCGATCAGGGGTCACCCACTTCGTGGTTCCCGACGATCGCTCAGCCATGGATGAAGTGCGCTACCTCCTGTCGTTCCTCCCGCAAAACAACATGGAGGTCGCACCGTTCTTCACACCGCTCGATCGCGCGGAACGGATGGACGAACTCCTCACAACGATTGTTCCTGACTCGCCGAATCAGCCGTACGACATGGTCGATGTTGTCGAAGCGATCGTTGACGACGGCGAGTTCTACCAAGTCCACGAGCATTTCGCCCCGAACATGATCGTCGGCTTCGCGAGACTCGACGGCTACACCGTCGGCATCGTCGGGAATCAACCCGCGGCGCTTGCAGGAACGCTGGACATCGATGCTTCCTCCAAGGGGGCTCGATTCGTGCGCTTCTGTGACGCGTTCAACATCCCGCTCGTCACGCTGGTCGACGTTCCTGGCTTCCTTCCTGGCGTCGGTCAGGAGCACAACGGCATCATTCGCCACGGCGCCAAACTGCTCTACGCATTCTCCGAGGCGACCGTCCCTCGGGTCACGGTCATCACGCGCAAGGCCTACGGCGGAGCGTTCTTGGTGATGAATGCTCGTGCCATCCGGGCCGACGTCGTGTTCGCCTGGCCCACGGCGGAGATCGCCGTGATGGGCGCGCCCGGGGCCGTGAACATCATCCACCGCAAGGACTTGCGCGAAGCCGACGATCCGGAAGTCGAACGGCAGCGCCTGATCGACGAATACGAGGACCGCTTCAACAATCCGTATGTCGCAGCCGAACGGGGCTACATCGACGACGTGATCGAGGCCCGCGAGACCCGGCCGCGCCTGATCCGTGCTCTTGCGATGCTCCGCAACAAGAGAGAAGCGATGCCTCCGAGGAAGCACGGAAACATCCCGCTGTAGACGCACCAGCCCGAAGCATCGATCGCGAGACCCGACCAGTGCGACCGAACGCGTTTCAGGGCCGACATGTCCAGTGCTTCCACGCAGAATGCCCGGCATCGAGCGAGTAGTCGACGAGCCACGCGGCCGCGGCGACGTTTGCCTCGGGGTCGAGCGGCGAGGCGCCCTCGAATCCTGCCGGTCCGGACGCGTTCTCCCAGGTTCGGCTGAGGAACTGGAACAGGCCGGTTGCGCTGCTCCGCGGGTTCCGTGCAGCGGGATCGCCGTTGGATTCACATTCGATGATCGCCAGCGCCTGGTCAACCAAGTCCCTGGGGAAGTACTCCTCGACCAGTGGACGCCACCGGGTGACCGGATCGGCGTCGGCTCCCCCAACTGCTCCCGCGAGGGCATCGACCACGGCACGCTCCGCGTCTCCGATGAAGTCGCTGGCCTCGGCCGAACGCTCACCGAGATAGACCGCCTTCGCGTACGCCTGTGCCGCGTCGGGATCGTTGGTTGCTGCTGCACGCAGGATCACGTCGATCAGAAGGTCGGTCTCAGGGATCGCGAGGACGCCGGTCCGCTCGCCTGCGCCTGCAACGGCGATGAGCATCGTCGCAAAGGCATCGACCAAGCGGTGGGCCTCGTCGTGACCCACGTTGACTTCGTCGGCGAGAACAATCACCACGCCACCGAGGCGAGCCAGGTCAGAGGCCACCGCAGTCTGCGCCGCAATCTCCGTCAACGTGTCAACGTGGAGAAGGGCTTCTGGGACCGCCGGTGCGTCGGCAGCGCGCGCCGAGACCGCCGGCGACGCGGCGAGGCCGAGCGCGGCGAACAACACAACAAGGAAGCGGGGATACCGCATGGGGAGACCCATGAGGACCGTCAGGCTATGCGAGGAGTTCCGGTACCCATGTCATTCGTAACCCGGACGTCGTACCCGGGGTCGGATCGAAGACGGCCAGCCGTTCTCGAGTCGACGTTCCTAGGATGACCGCTGTGAAATCAGTTCTGATCGCGAATCGTGGGGAGATCGCCGTACGCGTGATTCGCGCCGCCCAAGACATCGGCCTCCATACGATCGCCGTCTATTCGGAACTCGATCGGAACGCCCTGCACGTCAACCTCGCCGATGAGGCCTGGAACATCGGTCCCGCTCCGTCCGCCGAGTCATATCTCAACATCCCGCGCATCATCGAGGTTGCCAAAGAATCCCGAGCCGATGGAGTTCATCCCGGGTACGGGTTCCTCGCGGAGAACGCCATCTTCGCCCAGGCCGTCGCCGATGCCGGCCTGATCTGGGTCGGGCCATCGCCCGAGGCGATCATCACGATGGGCGACAAGATCGCATCTCGGGTAGCTGCCGATCGCGCAGGCGTGGCGTCCGTTCCCGGCACGATCGAACCGCTCACGAACGTCGATGAGGTCCGAGCATTTGCCGACCGTTTCGGCTACCCGGTTGCGATCAAGGCGGCCCACGGGGGCGGCGGCAAGGGCCTGAAGGTGGTCCATGAACCGGGCGATCTCGAAGCGGCCTTTGACAGCGCACGACGCGAAGCGGAGGCGTGGTTCTCCAATCCCGAGGTCTACGTCGAGCGTTACCTGGACACGCCTCGGCACATCGAAGCCCAGATCATCTTCGATCAGCACGGGAACGGCGTGTTCCTAGGAGAACGGGACTGTTCCCTCCAGCGGCGTCACCAGAAGCTCGTCGAAGAGACACCGGCTCCAGGATTCACCGATGCCCAACGCACACAACTCGGCGAAGCCGCACTCGCCGTGGCGCGGGCCACCGGCTACGTCAACGCCGGAACCGTCGAGTTCCTGATGGACACCAATGGCGATCTCTTCTTCCTCGAGATGAACACCCGTATCCAGGTGGAGCACACGATCACGGAGGAGAACACCGGCATCGATCTCGTCGCCGAGCAACTCCGTGTTGCTGCGGGTGAACGCCTCACGTTCGACTCGGTGGACCGACGCGGCCACGTCATCGAGTTCCGGATCAATGCCGAGGACCCGTCTGCCGGCTTCCTGCCAACCCCAGGGAAGCTGTCGACCTACCGCGAACCGGCGGGACCGTGGGTTCGTGTCGATAGCGGTGTCTGCCAAGGCGCCCGCATCTCGCAGTACTACGACAACCTGATCGCGAAGCTCATCGTCAGAGGACGCGACCGGGACGAAGCCATTCGACGCTCGATCCGGGCTCTGCGCGAGTTCACAATCGAGGGTGTCGAGACGACCATCCCCGCCCATCTGCGGATCCTCGAGGGAGCCGACTTCGCTGCGGGCAACATTCACACGAGGCTCGTCGAGGACACGATGGACTTCAGCGATCTCGCGACCCCGGGCTCTCCGGCGATCCCTGAAGATGAGGAACTCCAGGAGCGGGAGATCACGGTCGAGGTCGGTGGACGCCGCTTCGAGGTGAAGTACTGGTCACAGGTCATCGCTTCGACCGGCTCCGGTCAGCGGCCGGCCCCTCGCCGCAAGGCGCCCAAGCTCAGCAAACAGGGTGCTGCGGGTACCGAGGAGGGATTGGTCGTCGCCCCGATGCAGGGAACGATCGTCAAAGTCCACCACGCCGCAGGCGAGGCTGTTCGCGCCGACGAACCGGTCTGCGTGCTCGAGGCGATGAAGATGGAGAACGAGATCAAGGCACCCATCGACGGTGAGATCGTCGACCTCCGCGTCCAGCCCGGCGACACAGTGACACCGGGCGCCGTGTTGATGATCATCAAGTAGCTGGACGGCCGCCGAACCGCTGGCGTTCACCCGGCCTGACGGTACCGCCCGAAGACCGTACCGAGCGTCGAAGAGACCTCGCCAAGCGTGGCACCGAAGCTGAGTGCCTCCCGCATCGGATAGAGAAGGTTGCCCTCGCCCGCCGCTTGATCTCTCAGCGTTGCCAGGGCGGCATCGACCGCACCCCCGTCGCGACGGCTCCGAAGTTCGCCGAGCCTGCCGATCTGCCCGGTCTCGACCGTTGGATCGACCCGCAGCACGTCATGGTCTTCACGGCCCGGGACCTCGAATCGGTTGACACCGACGATCACGCTGGCTCCCGCCTCGACGGCACGGGCATGCTCGTAGGCGGCATCCTCGATCTCGCGCTGCTGGAATCCGGCATCGATCGCCGCGGCGGCACCGCCGAGCGTGTCGATCCGCGTGATCAGTTCGAGTGCCTCCGTCTCCAACCGGTCGGTGAGTGACTCAACGAAGTAGGACCCGGCCAGCGGATCGACGACACCGGGCACACCCGTTTCATTTCCGAGGATCTGCTGGGTACGGAGCGCGATCATCACCGCGTCTTCGGTCGGGAGGCCGAGTGCCTCGTCGTAGGAGTTGGTATGCAGCGACTGCGTCCCTCCGAGAACCGCTGCGAGCGCCTGATAGGCCGTTCGAACGATGTTGTTCTCCGGTTGTTGTGCCGTGAGGGTGGAACCCGCGGTCTGCGTGTGGAATCGCATCCGCCAGGATTCGGGAGAGACGGCGCCGACGCGGTCCTTCATCAGCCTGGCCCAGAGTCGCCGCGCGGCGCGGAACTTCGCTGCTTCTTCAAAAAGGCCGTTGTGTGAGTTCCAGAAGAACGAGAGACGCGGGGCGAACACATCGACATCGAGTCCGGCCTCCTGAGCGGCTTCGACATAGGCAAGGCCGTTCGCGATCGTGAATGCAATCTCCTGCGCAGCCGTCGATCCTGCCTCTCGGATGTGATAGCCGCTGATCGAGATCGTGTTCCACTTCGGCAATTCGTCGGCGCAGTAGGAGAAGACGTCGGTGATCAACCGCATCGACGGTGCCACCGGATAGATGTAGGTCCCCCGTGCGATGTACTCCTTCAGGATGTCGTTCTGGATGGTGCCGCGCACCTCGCGAGGGTCGACGCCCTGTTCTTCGGCCACGAGTTGGTAGAGGAGAAGCAGGATCGGCGCGGTGGCATTGATCGTCATCGACGTTGTGACCTCACCGAGCGGAATCCGGTCGAACAGGAGCCGCATGTCTTCGATCGAGTCGATCGCGACGCCGACCTTCCCGACCTCGCCTGCCGCCATCTCGTCATCCGAATCGAGACCCATCTGCGTCGGCAGATCGAAGGCGACCGAGAGGCCGGTCTGACCGGCTTCGAGCAGGGTGTGGAACCGCGTGTTGGTGTCCGTGGCGTCTCCGAACCCGGCGTACTGGCGCATCGTCCACAGACGGCCGGTGTACATCGACGGATACGGTCCGCGGGTGAACGGATAGGTCCCCGGCGCACCGAGGGCCTCCTCAGGGTTCCAGGACCGCAGATCGTCCGGTCCGTAGCTGAGGCGGGGTGAGTCGCTCATCGTGAGAGTCCAGGGTCTATCGGGGGTCTGTTCCTATGCTTTTCCTGCGGGTTCGATGCTACCTGCGGGAACGCGTGGCGAACGGGATACGTCTCTTACAACATGGAACCGAACATCCACGAGGTCCATCGTTTGGATCGGACACGGAAGCGTGTGCCGGCGCTGATCATGCTCGCGGTCGTCACCGTCATCGGAGCCGGCTGGTTCGGCCTGTTCGGGTTCCTCGGATCGAATGCGGCACTCGGCACCGTTGAGGATGTCGAGGAGCGCTACTTCTGTGACGTCGCCGCCATGGACCTTTCGTTCCCCGATGTCTCACGGCTCTCGCGAGTAACGACGGCAGACCGCGTCGAACTCGGGAAACTCTCCGAACGCAACAGCCAGCCAGTCGCACTCGAGGAGATACCGGACCTCGTCCTCGGCGCACTGCTCTCCGCTGAGGACAACGCTTTCTACGAACACGAGGGCGTCGACTTCAAAGCGATCCTCGGTTCCGCACTCCGGGGGGCGGAGACCGGGGCCTCAACGATCACCCAGCAGGTCGTGAAACAGACCTACCTGACGAGTGACCCGACCCTCGAACGGAAGATCTGCGAGGCACAAGTTGCTGCGGAGCTCGAGGAACGGTATTCGAAGGATCAGATCCTCGAGTTCTATGCCAACTCGGTCTATTTCGGTTCCAACGCATACGGGGTTCAGGCTGCCGCCCAGGAGTACTTCGACAAGGACCTCGACGAACTCACCCTGGCCGAAGCCGCAACGCTGGTCACCCCGATCAGGAATCCCACCATCTACCACCCGCGCCACAATCCGCAGAATTCGTTCGCGGTCAGGAACCGAACGATCGATCTTATGGTGGCCAATGGCTACGCCGCCGCCGCGGAAGGCACGGCGGCCAAGGCGGCAGCGCTCGGCGTCGTCCCTCACTCGACTCGCGAGGAACTCGATCCGCAGGTGATGCTGGCGGTGCGGCGCGAACTGCTCGACAACGACGGCTACGGACTCGGGAGCTCATACGCCGAACGGAAACGGGCCCTCTTCGGCTGTCCGGCAGCAGACAGCACGTGTACGGGCGGCGGCGGTCTCCACATCGAGATCACGGTCGACTACGACCTGCAGACGGAGGCCAACCGGATCCTGCGCGCGTGGTTCCGCCCGGAGTACGACGGACCAACAGGTGCGATCGCGACGATCGAGAACGAGACCGGAGCCATCCGTGTGATCGCGAGCGGCATCGACTTCGGCGATGATATCGACGCTGGTGAGCGTCCATACGACCTCGCGAGTTCCGGAGCACGCAACGCCGGTTCGGCGTTCAAACCGTTCACGCTTGCCGCCGCCCTCGAAGGCGGCGATCTATCCGGCCGACCCGTCACCCTTGCTTCGCTGTGGGACCGGTCAAGCCCAGCCGTAATCCAGTGCGATCATCCATGCTCCGCCGACGGAAACACATGGACCGTGGAGAACGCTGGAGGGAACGCCGCTCACGACCTCCAGACGCTCGAGTCCGCAACGTACAACTCGACCAACACCGTCTACGCACGGGTGATCGACGCGATCGGCCCGGAAGCGGTCGTCGACACGGCGAGACGCCTCGGCATCACCTCCCAGTATCTCAAGGCCTACCCGTCGATCACGCTGGGAGCGGCGTCCGTGAGCCCCCTCGAGATGGCAGCGGCCTACTCGACGATCGCAAACTACGGGGACCGAGTAGAGCCGTATCTCATCGAGCGGATCACCGACGCGACCGGAACCGTGATCTACCAGCACACGGTGAGCAGCGAGTCTGTGCTTGCCCGCTCGGTCGGCGCCGTTGTGGTCAGCACGCTCGAGAAGGTCGTCAGTCAGGGCACCGGGGCGCGTGCCGACATCGGCCGGCCTCAGGCAGGGAAGACGGGAACGGCGACCGATCACACCGACGTGTGGTTCGCAGGCTTCGTGCCACAACTCACTACGACGGTGTGGGTCGGTTACCCAGACCGCCCAATCCCGATGGAACGATTCACCATGTGGAACGATCTGGAGGGCAAGGAGCAGTCGGTTCAGCGCGCGTTTGGTGGAACCGTCGCCGCACCCGTCTGGCGGCAGTTCATGGAGTACGCGACCGCCGGTCTTCCTGCAGACGACTTCCCAGACGAACCGGTGGGGTCGGACATCTATCGGATCGTTCCGCGTACGGTCGTCCCGGATCTCAATGGGCTGACCGGCGACGAGATGGCGGACGCGGTCTACGGAGCCGGCCTGCGCCTTGACCGCATCGAGGTGGCCTCATCCCAGCCGGCGAACCGGGTCATCGACATCGTGCCGCAATCGGGAACGGCGCTGCGGCAGGGAGCAACGGTCAACGTATTGGTCTCCACCGGACAGCGAGAGCCCGCACGCGTGCCGAACCTCATCGGACTCCCCCTCGGCGATGTCACCAACGCGCTCAACGCGTTCCGCGAAGAGAACGACGTCGACGTCGAGTGGACGATCGAGTACGTCGCCATCAGCGACTCGGGTCTATGGAACCGGGTTGTCGCCACCGATCCCGCCCCCGGTTCGATCATCACCGATGGTGGATCGATCAGGGTGATCGTCGGTCAGAAGCCCAGCGGGTAGATCGAGCCGGCTGGGTAGCCTCGCCGCTCATGCAGGACACACCGCTCACCCGCCTCTGGCACTACGCGCGGCCCTACCGAGGCCGGATTGCAGCCGCGGTGCTCTGGTCGTTCCTCAACAAGGCCGTAGACATCGCCCCTCCATTCCTGATCGGCATGGCCGTTGACGTCGTCGTCCGCCAGGAGGATTCCTTCCTGGCGTCATTCGGGATCGAAGACCCACGAGCGCAACTCGTCCTGCTTGCCGCGATCACCTTCGTGGTCTGGGCCCTCGAGTCCATCTTCGAGTACCTCCAGGGCATCGCATGGCGCAATCTCGCCCAGACGGTGCAACACGACCTGCGAGTCGATACCTACGCCCACGTACAGGGTCTCGAGGTCGGCTACTTCGAGGACCGGCGCTCCGGCGACCTCATGGCCGTCCTGAACGACGATGTGAACCAACTCGAGCGATTCCTCGACATCGGGGCCAATGAGGTGATCGCCTTGTTCACGACGGTTCTCCTGATCGGCATCTCGTTCTTCATCATCGCGCCGTCCGTGGCATGGCTGGCCTTCCTCCCGGTGCCGGTGATCATTTGGGGATCGTTCCGATTCCAGCGCCGGATCGAGCCGCGGTACGAGGTTGTGCGAGATCAGGCGGCCGTGATCAACTCACAGCTTGCGAACAACATCAGCGGTGTTGCGACCATCAAGGCATTCACGGCCGAGGAACGCGAGACCGCCCGGATCACGCTCGAGAGCGACCGGTATCGCACTGCCAACAAGGACGCCATCCGGTTGTCGTCTGCGTTCTCTCCGCTCATCAGGATCGCGATCCTCGTCGGATTCACAGCGACGCTGGTCTGGGGCGGCTTCCTGGTTCTCGATGGCGGACTCAGCGTTGGGCTCTACTCGGTGATGGTGTTCCTCACTCAGCGACTGTTGTGGCCGCTGACGCGCCTCGGGCAGACGTTCGATCTCTACCAGCGTGCGATGGCATCGTCGAAGCGGATCTTCGCCGTGCTCGACACGCCACCGAGACTCCACGACGGTCCGCTCGAACCCCAACCGGTCAAGGGTTCGATCGCCCTCGACGCGGTGACCTTCTCATACACCGACGGGCACCCGGTGCTCCGCGACATCTCCATCGAGATTCCTGCAGGACAGACCACGGCGTTTGTCGGGCCAACCGGATCGGGCAAGACGACGCTCATCAAGCTCCTCCTTCGGTTCTACGATCCGGATTCGGGCACCGTGACCCTCGACGGTGTTGACGTGCGGAGCCTCCAGCGCTCGGGCCTGCGTCGCGGGATGGCGCTGGTCTCCCAAGATGTGTTCCTCTTCCACGGGACGGTCGCCGAGAACATCGCGTACGGGATGCCGGACGCCACCGGAGACCAGATCAGGCGGGCGGCCGAGACCGCCGAGGCCAACGAGTTCATCGAGTCGATGCCGGACGGCTACAGCACGATCGTCGGCGAGCGAGGTCAGAAGCTCTCCGGCGGGCAGCGGCAGCGCCTCTCGATCGCCAGGGCCCTGCTCACCGACTCCCCCGTCCTGTTGCTCGATGAGGCGACGTCTGCCGTGGACAACGAGACCGAGGCGGCGATTCAGCGGTCGCTGGCCCGGGTTGCCCACAACCGGACCGTCGTCGTGATCGCGCACCGCCTCTCGACGATCCGGCACGCCGATCGCATCTACGTCATCAGCGCCGGGTCGATCGTCGAGTCCGGCACCCACCGCGAGTTGGTCGATCACCCGGGCATCTACCACTCGCTGTGGTCCGTCCAGACCGGGTCTGCCGTCGGAGACTGAACGCAATCTTTCGCGACCTAATCCGTGATTCTTGACCTCTCTTGTGGTTAGTTGATATGTATAGGGCATGTCAGTCCCAGTCACGGCGGCGCCCGGATCCGTTCCCCGCAACAGTGCTCGTCCTCCCACCCGTTCCGGGGTACCCGCGCCACATCCGGGCGTCGCCGTTCTCCCCGTCGATGCTTCTCGTCCGACCGCGTCCAAACGCCGCATGATCACGCCGACCCTCTGGGAGAAGGACCCCGAGGGGTTCCCGACCCAGCATCCCTACGTGCGGAGATTCTGGACGGCGGCGATCGGTTCGGGGGCGGTCGCCGACCTGATGCGTCTCGCCGTCGCCGCACAACGCGGCCGCTCCCTCCTCCTCCCGACCAGCACCGGACTCCTTGCCCGCGAGGGCCTCGTCTCGTGGAGCCATGGCCGCTTGCTCGCAAGCATCTCGGTCCCACCGCTGCCGAACTGCCACGTTCGACGGATGCCTCCTTCACTCAAGCGGGAGCACCGAAGGGCACTCGCCGACTTGCGCACGGTCGCGGGAGACTGAACACTGGGTCCATGATCGAACGGGCCGTAGAGACACTTTCAGACCGGACACGGATCCTCGTGTTCACGGGTGCCGGCATCTCGACCGAATCCGGGATTCCCGACTATCGAGGGCCCCAAGGACTCTGGAAGCGCTTCGACCCCGGCGACTACACCTATGATCGATACGTGAACGATCCGGTCTTCCGCATCGACACCTGGGGGAAGCGCTTCCACTCCCCGTACCTCGACGCAGAACCCAATGATGCACACCGGGCCGTCACCCGACTCTGGGACATGGGACGCCTGATCGGGGTCGTCACCCAGAACATCGATGGCCTCCATGCGGCGGCAGGACTCGGACCGGATTCGCTGGTCGAGGTGCACGGAAACGCCCGCCGCATCCATTGCATTTCATGTGGCGCCGAACCCCGCTTCTCCGCCGTCGAAGAACGCTGGGATGCCGGTGTCGTCGACCCAGAGTGCCTCGATTGCGGAGGCATCCTGAAGACCCGGGTCGTGTACTTCGGAGAGCAGCTCCCACCGGAGGCGACGATCCGCGCCTGGAACATGGCCGAGAGCGCCGACGCCGTCCTCGTCATCGGCTCCACGCTCAGCGTCTACCCCGCAGCATTCGTCCCGCTCGAGGTCGTCGATCGCGGCGAACCGATGGTCATCGTCAACCGGGGCCGGACGGACCACGATGCTCGCGCTGCCGTCCTCGTCGATGGTGATGCAGGAACGGTCATCCCCGCGCTCGCCGACCGTCTCGCCCAGAACTAGCCTCCGAAACATGGAGAGGTCAGAGCGAGAGCAAACCCCCGCACAGGTCGATGTGGCCGCCTTTGCAGCCATCGTCGACCTCCGGGAGGGTGACGACCTCATTGATCGGATTCCCGGAGCCGTGCAGCGCAGCCGCACCGACCTCGCGGCGATCGGCCAACTCGTGCCGGATCCGGAGTCGCCCATCCTGGTGTATTGCGGAGTCGGCGAGCAGTCCCGGTCCGTCGTCGGAGTCCTCTCCGATCTCGGTTTCTCGAACGTGGTCTCATTGGCAGGTGGCATCCGTCGATGGCGCTCCGAAGGCCTCCCGCTCATCAAGACCGACTCCGCTACGGCAGACCGCTACGACCGGCATATCCGCCTCGACGGAATCGGCGAAAGCGGCCAGCAACGGGTGCGCACTGCCCGCGTCGCGGTTGTTGGCACCGGCGGTCTCGGCTCCCCCGCCATTCAGTACCTGGCGTCCGCCGGGGTCGGTGCGCTCGCCATCATCGACGGAGATCGCGTTGATCCGACGAATCTGCAACGCCAGGTGCTCTTCGACAAGAACGACCTCGGTCTCCGCAAGGCGGATGCTGCGAGGGAGCGGGTACGCGAGATCAACACCGATGTTGAGGTCACGTCCATGCCGACGTGGCTCGACGCGGACAACGCCGCGGATCTCCTCACCGGTCACGACCTACTCGTCGATGCATCCGACAACTTCGGCACGCGGCTGGCCGTCAACGACACAGCGGTGGATCTCGGCATTCCGTTCGTCCACGGCGCCGCCATCCGGTGGGAGGGCATGGTGGCCGCGTTCGACCCTCGCGTCGGACCCTGCTACCGGTGCCTCTTCCCAGGTCTGCCGGAGCACGAGGAGACATGCGGCGACGTAGGAGTGCTCGGGGCGGTCACCGGCGTGATCGGATCACTGATGGCCGTTGAGGCGATCAAGCACCTCGTGGGATCCCCCGACCGAACGATCGACCAACTCGTGACCTACGACGCTCGTTCGTCACGGTTCGCATCTCTGAGGATCGAGCGATCCAACTCCTGCCCGGTCCAGAGCTAGTCGGCGAGCGGCAGGTGGAGTGCCTGTATGTGAGGCGGTTCCTTGCCCTTTGAGGCAGCGACAGCAGCGCCACTCGTCGTGCTCGATGCGCGGCCGGTCGTCCCCGTCACGCGTACCGGCTTCGTCGCGGGCACTGCCTGAGCCGGGGGCTCGGTCGCCGGAGGCGTCGGCGCCGCTGTGGTGGCTGTCGTCTCGGCCGGTGGCGCCGTCGTCGTTGTCGTGGTGGGCTCAGGCGCTGCCGTGGTGGTTGTCGTCGAAGTCGTGGTGGTCGTCGTCGCAGGGGCCGATCCCTTGCGCATGAAGATCACGGTCACCCAGATCTGACCATCCGCTTCCTTCACGCCGACGCCGGCGTAGTTGAAGTTGCCGAGGATGTTGCGTCGATGACCAGCCGAGTTCATGAAGGCCGTGTGGAGACTGGAGACGGATGGCCCCGCGCCGACGTTCTCGGCGAGCGACTCCCATCCCGATGCGACGCCTGCGAGGTTGCTCGAGTGGTAGATGTTCCCTGCAGCCATCATCTCGGCGCTGTGGGCCCGCGCATCCGGGACGAGTTCTGAGCTCATGGTCAGCGGTGGAAGCCCGGCCGAGGCTCGTGAAGAGTTGATCTTCGAAAGGAACGAACCCTCGGTCCCCGCCTGCGCCGGAGCGACCAGACCGATCGTCATCACCACGAGGGCGACGAGAACGATCGAGATCTTGCGGACAGTGCGCATGGGCCCTCCCGAACACACAGAGCATCAGGGCTAATGCTCTCTGTATCGGGAGAACCGGGCGCAGGCTTTACGCTTTCGTCGCCATCTGCCGGGCGAGCTCAACCATGGTGCGGACACCGAACCCGGTGCCTCCCGCCGAGACGTAGGCATCGGCCTTGTCTGCGCGGGCGGGACCCGCAACATCAAGATGAACCCAGGGAACCTCATCGACGAACTCCGAGAGGAACAGGGCGGCGGTGATTGCGCCGCCGTACCGATCACCGATGTTCTTGAGGTCCGCGATCGGCGACTTCAGCGCCGACCGGTACGACGGTTCGAGTGGCATGGCCCACATCGACTCGCCACTGAACCGAGCGGCGGCCTCGACCGCTGCAATCGCATCGTCGCCGTTGCCGAATATGGCGCCGACGGCCGGTCCGAGAGCGATCTTCGCCGCGCCGGTCAACGTCGCGATATCGACGATCAGGTCCGGCTCGTACTCAACGGCGATGCCGAGTCCATCCGCGAGCACCAGCCTCCCCTCGGCGTCGGTGTTCAGCACCTCGACCGTCGTGCCACGATACGCGGTGAAGACGTCACCCGGGCGGGTCGCCGCTCCCCCGGTCATGTTCTCGGACAACGGGGCCACGCCAAGTACGCGAATCGGCAGTTCCAGATCCGCAATGGCCTGTATCGCCCCGTAGACAGAGGCGGCACCCGCCATGTCCGTCTTCATCGCCTCCATCATCGCCGCCGGTTTCAAGGAGAGACCACCGGAGTCAAAGACGATCCCCTTGCCTACGAGGGCGAGCGTTGCATCGGCACCTTCCGGCTCATATCGCAAGATGACCATGCGCGGCGGGTTCGTGGCACCGGCGCCCACGGCAAGGAGTCCGCCATACCCCCGTTCGGCCGCTTCGACCTCATCGATGATCTCGACTTCGATCCGATCACTCAGGGTCAGCGCCCGGGCGGCAAGCACCGCAGGCGCCTTGTCGACCGCTGGCTGATTCACGAGATCCCGGGCGAGAAAGACGCCACGGGCGACCGCGGTGGCCCGGGTGACCGCGTCCGCCGCCCCGGCCGGAGCGCCGACGAGTTCGAGGCGCTCATTGGACGTTGCCTTTGGTTCGCTTCGGTACTCGTCGAACCGATAGGAACCGAGCAAGTATCCGACGGTGACGGCCTCGACCGCGCCATCGATGTCGACCTCACCGAGCGTCGTAGCAACGCTGCGATATGGCGCTGCGAACCGACCAACGGTTCCCGAAGCGCGCCGAAGCACCTCGGCGTCGGTGTCGTCGCCGAGACCGACGAACGCAATCTCGCGGTACGGGAGGTCGCCGCCCGGCACCGCCACGAATTGGCCGACCTTTCCCGTGAATTCGCGTGCGTCCAGGAAGTCGTCGAGCCAGGGTCCGAGGCGGTCGGCCGCCGCTTCTGCCCCGGGACCCCAGGTCAGGTCGGCAAAGACCGGGACAACGAGCAGATCCGCCTCGCTGTCGAAGAGCGGTCCGGACGGTACGACTTCGATCATGTCGACTCTCCTCGGGTTGGGGTCCATTCGCGCTCGACGGCGCGAGCCAGCATGTACAGGTAGTCGGCGAGGCGGTTCAGGTAGGGCACCACCAGGGACTCGCCGTGGTCGGCGAGCAGCGAGACCGATGCCCGCTCTGCCCTTCGCACAACGGTGCGGGCCACGTCGACCGACGCAGCAACAGGGTCCCCGCCGGGAACGACGAATTCGGTTGGCATGCCGACGTCTTCCTCGATCTGGTCGATACGAGTCTCGAGTCGCTCGATCATGGCGACCTCAACCCGGCTGACGCCGGCCTCGAGCCGATCCCATCTGGTCGGGTCGGTTGCGAGTTCGGCGGCGACCACGAACAGGTCGCGTTGCACCGCGAGGATGGCCGCAGCCGTCTCCTCTTCTGCCTGGGACCGGGCGACGCCAAGTACCGAAACGGCCTCGTCGACCGTGCCGTACGCCTCAGGTCCTGCCGAGTCCTTTGCGACCCGTCCCCCATGGAAGAGGCCGGTCGTACCATCATCGCCGCGTCGGGTATAAATGCGCATCACCGAGAGGTTAGGAGTGGGCACACGGCTCACAAACCTCCGCCGACGAGGGAACGCCCGATCGTCACCACGCCAAATGCCACCAACACCGCCAGGTACGACAGTCCGGTCGCCGCCATCACCCCCGAGTAGCGCGGCTCACGCAGCGATCCCCATACGCCGGCCATGAGCAGCGTGCAGAATGCCGCCATGACGAGGTAGACGATCCCGTAGACGCCATCGGTACCGCTCAGGACGAGAGAATCGGACACGCCGACGATGAAGACCTCAAGTGCGAGGCCAACGGCGGCGATGGCGTCGAGCGCGTGAAGCGACCACCGGGGTAGCGTCGGGTCGACGAGAAACCAGTGGCCGAGCAGCATCTCGGTCGTGATGCCTCCGAGGAGGAGAATCCCAGACCCCAGCAGTGCGATTGCCGCCGCGTCTGCCTCCCAGACCGACGCTGCGAAGAGTATGGCGGCGGCCGCGAACGTCATCGTCGCGACTGCACGGGATCGGGCCGCTATCGACCCGACGACCGCCGACGCAACCCCGAGCCACGCGATCGATCCCGCGCCGGCCACGGCGCTCAACCCGCCGATCACGGCAACGATGGCTCCGGTGAGCCACAGGTATCCCGGACCGACAACGCGCCACCATGCCACGAGCGCTCCCCCGGCAGCAATGCCGGAGACCCAGGTGATGAGGATGAGTGCCGGACTGAGGTCCATAGGGACCGATCAGGCTCCAAGCCAGTCGAGCACCGAGGCCTCGACGGCCTCCGGTGTCAAACCCAACTCTTCGGCGATCACATCCGCCGGTGCCGACATGCCGAAGCGGTCGATTCCGATTCGCAGACCGTCCGGTCCCGTGAAGCGATCCCACCCGTAGGTCAGCCCGGCTTCGATCGTGGCCGTCGGCAGGTCGATGCCGAGGACATCTGCCTGGTAGTCGTGGTCCTGATCGAGGAAGACCTCGACACACGGCATCGAAACCACCCTGGCGGAGATCCCGCGGTGCTCGAGGCGCTCGGCGACCGCTTCGGCCAGCGGCACCTCGGAACCGGTCGCGATCAAGATGGCGTCGGTCCCCGCACGGCGGACGTACCCGCCCCGAGCGACGTCATCCCGGTCGGGTGGATCCGCAGGAACCGGCAGACCCTGACGGGTCAAGATCAACGCCGTCGGCCGATCGACGCTGTTGATGGCCTGTTCCCAGGCAACCGCGACCTCGGTCGGATCTGCAGGACGCATCACCTGGAGGCCGGGGATCGCGCGGAGCGCAGCGAGGTGCTCGATCGGCTGGTGGGTCGGACCGTCCTCGCCGAGGAACACGGAGTCGTGCGTCCACAGCCAAATGGCCGGTGTCCCCATGAGCGCACCGAGCCGGACGGCAGGGCGCATGTAGTCGGAGAACGTCATGAAGGTGGCGCCGTAGCCCTGTGCTCCGCCGTGGAGCGTGATCCCGTTGGCGATCGACCCCATGGCATGCTCGCGAATGCCGAACCGAATGTTCCGACCGGCCGGATCTGCAGCGGTGAAATCGTCCGACACCTCGATCCGACTGTTGTTGGACGGCGTCAGATCTCCCGATCCGCCGATGAGCTTCGGAGACACCGCCGCAACCTCTTGCAGCACGGCACCCGAGATCACGCGAGTCGCGACCTTTGATCCGACCTCGTAGTACGGAACTCCGATCTGGACCGGGTCGGCGTCGAAGTAGGCGGCGAACCGGTCGGCCCGTTCCGGGTCCGCAGCGAACGCGGTGTCCCTCCGGGCGATCCAGGCAGCGTGGGCCGCGCGACCGCGATCCATCGCGGTGCGATAGAAGTCATAGACCTCGTCAGGAACCTCGAACGGCGGGAGATCCCACCCGAGCGTGGTGCGCACCAGGGCGATCTCGTCATCCCCCAGCGGAGAGCCATGGGAACCGGACGTGTCCTGCTTGTTCGGCGATCCGAATCCGATGTGCGTGCGGCAGAGCACGAGTGAGGGGCGCGCGTCGGCGTTCGCCTCGGTGATCGCTGCCGCGATCGCCTCCCGATCGTGGCCGTCAACGGCAACCGTGTGCCAGCCGTACGCGTCAAATCGGGCTCCAACGTCCTCGGTGAAGGTCAGATCGGTGGTGCCGTCGATCGTGATGCCGTTGTCGTCATACAAATACGTGATCTTGCCAAGACCAAGATGGCCGGCCAGCGAGGCGGCCTCGGCGGAGACGCCCTCCATGAGGTCGCCGTCCGAAACGAATCCGTAGATCCGGTGGTCGACGAGGTCGGCACCATGAACCGAGCGGAGGTGTGCTTCGGCGATCGCCATCCCAATACCGGTCGCGAACCCTTGACCGAGGGGTCCGGTGGTCATCTCGATGCCGCGTTCCGGATCGTGCTCCGGGTGTCCGGGGGTCGGCGATCCGAGTTGCCGGAAGTTCTTGAGATCGTCGATGGTGAGCCCGAAGCCGGAGAGGTGGAGCAGCGAGTACAGCAGCATCGAACCGTGCCCGTTTGAGAGCACGAAACGGTCGCGGTCGTCCCATGTGGGATCGTCGGGATCGACGGTGAGGAACCGGGACCAGAGAACGGCAGCGATGTCCGCCATACCCATCGGCATACCCGGATGCCCGGAGTTCGCACGCTGGACCCCGTCGATCGAGAGGATCCGGAGAGCGTCGGTGGCTTGTTGTTCAATAGCCTTCTGCATACAACCTCCTGTGGTGGGGCCAGCGTACTCCCGACCCGGGCTCGATCAGTCGACGAATCGAAGGGCGCGCGATGACTGGTTCAGACGATCAACACCGCCGTCGACGGCAACGACGATGTCTTCGATTCTCATTCCCCACCGATTCGGAAGGTAGATGCCGGGCTCGATCGAGAAGGCCATGCCCGCACGAATCACCTGGGCGTTCCCTTCGACGAGGTAGGGCTGTTCATGCGCGTCGAGGCCGATGCCGTGTCCGAGGCGGTGGATGAAGGCGTCGCCGTATCCGGCGTCGTCGATGATCGAGCGTGCCACCGCATCGATCGACTCGGCGGTCACGCCGGGGCGGACGGCGGCGACCGCCGCCCTCTGCGCGTCATGGAGGACGGCATACGCCTCGTTGAAACCGTCGGGTGGAGTACCGACGCAGTACATCCGGGTCGTATCGGAGCCGTACCCGCGAACGTGTCCGCCGAAATCGACGACGATCGCATCTCCGTCGCGTATGACGCGGTCAGATGGCTCGTGATGCGGCGACGCCCCATTGGGCCCGGATGCAACGATGGCGAAAGAGACCGAGTCGTGGCCTGCGGCCACCGTCATGTCGGTGACGGTTCGTGAGATCTCGCGCTCGGTCTTGCCCGAGAAGCGAACCTCGAGCAACTCGTCGGCAACCCGATCAACTCCGTGTGCTGCATCGCGCAACGCCTCGATCTCCCCCGGTTCCTTGATCACTCTGAGCGAAGCCATGATCGGCTCGGCATCGACGAACGATGCCTCCGGAAGGTGACGCTGGAAGGCAATGAGGAATGCCGCCCACATCTGATCACCAACGGCGATCGTCCCGTGGGTGGGGAGCAGTCCGGCCATACGACCGATGGGGTCGTCGGTCTCGTCCCACGGCACCACCTCAACCGTGGTGTTCACCCGCGGTGCCTCGAGCCTCGGGACGAAGAGCGCTGGGTCGCCGTCGACGGGCAGAACCAGAGCCGTGATTCGTTCGAGGGGGAAAGCCCGATAGCTCGTGAGATAGGGAAGGTCGGAACCGACCGAGACGAGCAGCGCATCGATCCCCCGCCGACGCATCTCGTTGCGGGTCGCTTCGATTCGCTCCATGGTCATCGTGCTGCCTCCAGCGATTCATGTGCCCGGTACGACGATCGCACGAGGGGGCCGGCTTCGACGTGTGGGAGTCCGAGGCGATCGCCTTCCTCGACGTACCGGAGGAACTCGTCCGGATGAACGTAGCGGCTGATCGGGCGGTGCCGGGCGGTCGGCCGGAGGTACTGGCCGATCGTCACGATGTCGACACCGACGGCCCGGAGATCGGCGAGAGCACCGAGCACCTCTTCCTCGTCCTCCCCCATGCCGACGATGAGGCCCGATTTGACAACACCGGAGGGGTTCATCCACTTCGACCGAGCGAGGAGCGCGAGCGAACGTGCGTAGCTCGCCGCGGTACGGATCTCTCGCTGGAGGCGCAACACGGTCTCGGTGTTGTGATTCAGGACCGCCGGTTTGGCCGCCATCACGGCACCGAGCGCTGCGGTGTCCCCCTTGAAGTCCGGGATCAGCACCTCGACCTCGCACTCGGGAAGGTACTCGCGTATCTCGTGGATCGTGTCGGCGAAGACGCTCGCCCCGCCATCCGGAAGATCGTCCCGGTTGACGGACGTCAGCACAGCATGACGCAAACCCATGTGTACGACGGCGGCCGCTGCCCGCCGTGCCTCATCGACATCGACGGCTCCCGGCCGGCCGGTCGCAACGTCGCAGAATGCGCATGCCCGGGTGCAGGTGTCGCCGAGCAACATGAGCGTCGAGGTTCCGGATTCCCAGCATTCGTAGATGTTCGGACACTGTGCCTCTTCACACACCGTGTTCAGTTCCATTCCGCGCATCAGCTTCTTGAGATCGCGGAAGCCTTCGGTGGAGAGATCAGCCTTGACCTTCATCCAGTCCGGCTTCGGCGGCTCGCCGGGGAGCAGGCCCCGAATCGCGATGGGCGTCTCGTTGCTCCGTGTAGAGGAGAAGACGCCGGCCTCGACCATGGCGTCGATGTCGTAGGGGCGGGTCCGATCCTTGCGGGAGAACGCGCCGATCTGTACTTCCGGGTCGCCGCCGAACGCAGCAACCGCGTGCGGGATCAAGGCATCGACGACCATCTCCATCGGGGGTGTCGTTCCGAGGATCTCGGCGAGCGACGTGACCGGGCGGTCGGCGATCCCACAGGGAACGATGATGTCAAAGTAGGAGAGATCCGGTGTCACGTTGATGGCGAAGCCGTGCATCGCAACGCCGGAGGAGACACGTACGCCGATGGCGGCAATCTTCCCGTGCTCCGTCCACACCCCCGTGAAACCGTCCTCAGCCCACGCCGAGATCCCGAGGTCGGCGAGGGTGGCGATGAGCAACGTCTCGATCCTGCGGAGGTGGCCGACCGAGTCCCACCCTCGGGCCAGGCTCGGCACGGCCACGATCGGGTATCCGACGAGCTGGCCGGGTCCGTGATAGGTGATGTCCCCGCCCCGATCGGTGAAGACCAGGCTGGCATCGATCGAGTCGAGCTGCGACGGATCGATCTTCAGGTTGGAGCCGTCTCCATTGCGTCCCACCGTGTACGTGTGGGGGTGCTCGAGGAGGAGCAGGTAGTCGTCGTCGATCCGACCGGTCGAACGCGACTCCCACACCGCTCGCTGGAGATCCGACGCCTCGTCATACGCAACCCGACCGAGCCATCTGACCCGGAACCTCGGATCGGATGGGGTCATCTGAGCTCCTGGTCCCAGTCCCATGTCTCGAGGTTCTTCCGTATCCGGTCGAGGAACAGCACAGCGGTGGAACCATCGAACGCCCGATGGTCCCAGGTGAGACCCAGATATCCGATGTGGCGCACGGCAATCGTGTCGGTTCCGTCCGGTAGCGACACGACGGCCGGCCGCTTCGCCACGGTGTCGGTCGACAGGATCGCCACGTTGGGCAGGTTGATGATCGGTGCGCTCATGAACGAGCCGAACGGGCCCGGATTGGTAATCGTGAACGTGCTGCCTGAGATCTCGTCCGGGGTCACTTTGCCGTCACGCGTCTTCAGCGCCATCGTCCGGATGTTGCGTGCGAGCCGGGTCAGCGTCTGGCCGTCCGCATCAGGCACGGTCGCGACCAAGAGACCTTCTTGGGAGAGGTCGACAGCGATGCCGAGGTGCACGGCCCGATGGTCGATCCGCGTACCGGCTTCGAGATCAAGCGAGCTGTTCACCACCGGATAGGCCGCAAGCGCGTCCATGGTTGCCCTGGCGATGAACGGCAGATACGTCAGCGAGAACCCTTCGGCTTCCTTGAACTTCTCTCGATGGGCGAGCCGAACCTGGTCGACGCGTTCGTAGTCGACTTCCACCGACGTCCAGACGTGGGCGGCGGTCTGCTTTGCCCGAATCATGTGTTCGGCAATCGTGCGCCGGAGACGGGGGAGTTCGGTTGCTTCTCCATCTCCACCCCCGGTGAACGTCACCTTGGTCGGCTGCGGTTCCGACGCCGGTGCAGCAGCGGCAGGTGCCGTCGCCGGAGCGGTGGCGGGTGCCGGTGCGGGCGCTGGGGCCGGCGCTGGGGCCGGCGCTGGGGCCGGCGCTGGGGCCGGAGCAGGGGCCGGAGCAGGGGTCGGAGCTGCGATGAACTGTTCGACATCCTTGCGTGTGATACGGCCACCATCGCCGGTACCGGTCACCTGATCGAGGTCGACATCGTGTTCTGCAGCGAGGCGGCGCACCACCGGAGAGAGCACCGCGCGGCGTGTCGATCCGCCGGCAGGCGACGTCGCGGCCCTCGCGGGTGCCGGTGTCGGAGCCGGAGCCGGTGTCGGAGCCGGAGCCGGAGCCGGAGTCGGTGCTGGAGCAGGAGCCGGAGGTGGAGCGGCGGCCGGGGTCCCCGTGGGTCCCATCGGCGGAACAGCGACCGGCGGGCCATCGGATGTCCCGGTGGGCCCCATTGCCGGAGCGGCCGCGGCCGGAGCGTCGGCCGCGGCTTCGCCTGCGCCACCGATCACAGCGATCGGCGTGCCGACCGTGACGGTTTCACCGGCTTCGACCAGAATCTCGCTGATGACGCCAGATGCGGGTGATGGCATCTCGGTGTCGACCTTGTCGGTCGAAATCTCGACGAGCACCTCGTCTTCGGCGATCGAGTCGCCGATCTGCTTCGCCCAACTCAGGATGGTTCCTTCGGTCACGGTCTCGCCGAGTTGCGGCATCGTCACGGTCACGGACATGCGATTGTGCTCCTTCGTCTCCGAAGCCTCGTGGATATCATCAATGGAGTGGCCGGCCGGCAGCGGCGAGCAACGTCTCGCCAATGCCTTCCGAAATCGTTGGGTGGGCGTGAATGAACGCTGCGGCTTCCTCGGGGAGGGCTTCCCACCCGACGGCATACATCAACTCGTGGATGATCTCGCCTGCGATGGGGTCGACCACGGTGGCGCCGAGGATCGGCCCATCCTTCTCTGCGACGATCTTGACGATTCCACCGGTCTCACCGTGGATGATCGCTCGACCGACGCCGCGCATACCGTGGCTCGTCACGTTGACGTCGTGGCCCTTGGCGATCGCTTCGGCCTCGGTGAGGCCAACCGATGCGGCCTCCGGGTGTGTGTAGACGATCATCGGTATGGCGCGGTAGTCCACCGCAGCGCTCGCTCCGGTGGCGATGTGGGTGATCGCTGCGATCGCTTCAGCGAAGGCAACGTGCGCCAGTTGTGGTGTCCCGGCAACGATGTCGCCGACGGCGTAGATGTTTGGCGCTGCCGTCTGCATGGTCTCGACGTTCACGGGGACGAAACCCCGATCGGTCGCGACGCCGGCTGACTCCAGTCCGATGCCGTCGGTCACCGGTGCTCGCCCCACCGCGACGAGCACGACATCAACTTCGACCGTCTCGCCGCCCGCCGGCACCGCTAGGCCGGAGGAAGTTGCGGTCGGGGCTCCGACCTGCACGCCGGTAGCGACCTTGATCCCCTTCTTGCGGAAGCTCCTGCCGAGTGCTTTGGCGGCTTCGGGCTCCATGCCGGGGACGATCTGATCGAGTGCTTCGAACAGATGGACCTCGCTGCCGACATCCGCCAGCATCGAGGCGAATTCTGCACCGATGGCACCGGCCCCGATCACCGCGACCCTTCCCGGTTGCTGCGGCCAGTCGAGGGCTTGGTCGCTCGTGACGATCCGCACTCCGTCGATGTCGTAGCCGGGGATCGATCTCGGGACGGATCCCGTGGCGACAATCGTGGTCGGAGTAGGGAGCATGGTCTTCGATCCGTCCGCGGCCGTCACCTCGACGCCACCTGCAACGATCCGACCGACGCCGTCGTAGACATCGACACCGCGTGTCTTGAGCAGACCCGACAGGCCGGTCACGAGGCCGTCAACGATCCGGTTCTTGCGGGTGAGCGCCGACTGCCAATCCAGGGAGGGTTCCGCGGACTCCACTCCGAAGTCTCCGGCGTGCTCGACGGTCTGATACACCGAGGCCGTCTCGAGCCAGGCCTTCGCTGGGATACACCCGCGGATCAGGCACGTGCCGCCGACGCGTTCCTTCTCGACGAGCGCGACCGAAAGCCCGAAGTTGTGAGCGTAGAGCGCCGACGCGTAGCCGCCGGGACCCCCACCAATGATGACGACGTCGTGCATCGATTCCTCCAGTTCAACCCTATCCGAGCCTAGCCCGTCCAAGATTGTTGTCTCGACGTCGGTACGATCGCGACATCGTGCAAACCCGCTTCCTCATCCTCGCATCGCTCATCGCCGGCATGGCCATTCTGATCGCCGCTGCCGTGTGGTTCGCTCGCGTCTAGGACCACTCACCGCTGCTCAGGCGGTGCCCGATTCGAGCAATCGGGTTGCGTTGCCGAGTAGGACGCGCTGGCGAGTTGCCTCATCGATCGATCCGGGTCCCCATCCTGCGAGGGCTTCGTCAAGCGAAGCAAAACACCAGTCGCTGCCGAAGAGGCACCGGTCTTCGTCGAGTTGAGCGGCATCGGCCGAGAACGCCGCGGCGTCCTCACCGACCAGGTTCAGCCACACGTTCGGCTTGTGAGCACACACGGCGACGGCCTCGTTCCGCCAGAGCCGACCGAGATGGGCGATCACGATCTGGAGGTCTGGGAAGGCCGCAGCAACTTGATCGACCGAGCGTGGATCACCGTGCGAGAGGAGGAGCCCTGATCCGCCCGGCATGCCGGCGCCCAGTCGGGAGGATCCGGTGTGGAAGAGACAGACCAGGCCGTGCTCGGACGCAGTCTCATAGATGGCGAACGCCGCGCGAGATGCCGGATCGAACCCTTGACCCACGGGATGAAAGGCGAGGCCAGCAAGGCCAAGCCGTGCCGCGGAGTGCACGCCGGCAACGGCTCGGGCACCGCGGGCGGGATCGATGGACCCGAATCCGTAGAAGACGTCGGGATGCGCCGTCACCATCGCTGCGACATCCTCACTCGAGAATGGACGGCGCTTGGTGACGGTCTCGGTGTCCCATCCGAGCAACACCGCCCTACCGTTGCGTTCGCGGTAGCGGGAGGCCACCTCATCGGTGGTGAGGATCTCTTGATCGGTTCCGGTTCGGGCGCTGAGTTGCTCGAGGTAGGGAGCGATCGGCCCTGAGAGCAGCTCCTCGACCGGAGGGTGGACGTGGAAATCGATGAAGTCGGTCAACGGGAACTGAATCCCCGGTTCATGGCTTCGGCAACCGTGTCCGGACCGAACGCCTGGAGCAGTTGGGCTCCGACGAGGTCGCGATCTTCCATTCGGGACTCGAGCGCGATGAAGTCACCCGTGTCGTCACAGTCATAGATGGTCATGTCGTCGCGCGTTCCGACGAAGCGATTGTTTTCGAACCGGCGCAATCGACCCATGAGCCGACGATAGTCCGTTCAGATCTCGGTGAGTTGCACCGTTGCTGCAGCGATGCCGCTTCCGCCGGTCGTCACCCTGAGCACCCCGTCGATGCCATCACCGTTGAACTCGATCAGCCAATCGGCGTCGGTCCCTTCGGAGGTGGTGACCTCGTAGCCCCTCGCCGGCAGGTTCTCTTCGTAGTAGTCGACGACCGCTCCGACATCCGCCGGAAATGTGAGGATCATCTCAGTGAGGCCCCGGTTCGCATCGACGAGGGTGGCGCCGATCCTCGCCTGGTCGGGTACGGGGAACGAATCCGGAACCGTCTCCGGAATCGTTCCGCGACCAAACACCACGGCGGAGGAGTCGGCGATCGTGGTCGTGGTTTCGTCCGATGACCCATCGCAGGCGGTGGCGAGCAGTGCAACGACGAGGACGGCAAACGCGAGGGCGAACAGCCTGATCTGGTGCATGGCTGGATTGTATGCAACGGTCCGAACTAGGACTCGGGATCAGCCGGAGGACCGACAGCACCAATCGCTCGCAAGTAGTCGGCCTGCAGGTCGAGCACGGTGAAGATCGCCTCCGGTTCATACGGGTGGCCACTGGTGTAGGCGTGCTCCTGCACGAATTCCGCGACATCGATCCCGCCCACCACCGCGGGTCCCTTCCGCTTGGCCGGTTGTTGGAGATACAGCATCTCCCACTCGAGGATGCGCCGGATGTCGGCCTGGTCGATTGAGGGCACGATGCCTTCCGGCAACCGCTCCCAGATGTAGATCACGGCATCGTCAACGCCGTACACGGCGACGCCGTCGTCGATACGGCGCCCGTGCTCCTGGATCAGCATCCCGGCGCCGAACACGACGAGCACCAGAAGCAGAGCGATCACGAGCAGGAGTGGACCCATCTACGCAGGCTACCGCCAAACAGCCCCTCAAGCGGCCACCGCCTGGTACCTTCAACGACCATGGATTTCCAAGCAATGCGGCTGTTCTTCGCACTCCTCGCGTTCGCAGCGAACGCAGCCACGATCGGGATCGTCGCTGTGGCAATCGCAGGTCGCGTCGGCTCGGGCGGAGCCGAATTCCGGGATCGCACGTTCGGAGCCGTCCGAGGCCTCGAACTCTGGCTGGCGTTCGCCGTCGCAACAACCGCAACGCTCGGGAGTCTGTACCTCTCGGAGATCGTCCACCTGATCCCGTGCACGTTCTGCTGGTACCAGCGAATCGCGATGTACCCGCTTGTTGTGTTGCTCGGCATCGCCGCGTGGCGCAAGGACCACGGGATCCGCATCTATGCGGCAGCACTCGCCTCGATCGGTACCGTCATCGCCGCCTACCACCGACTGATTCAGGCGTTCCCAGACCTCAGCGGGTCATCCTGCTCAACCGGAGTCCCGTGCACGGCGGCGTACTTCACCGAGTTCGGATTCGTGACCATCCCGTACATGGCGTTGAGCGGCTTCCTGCTCATCCTGGCGCTGCTGTGGATCGACCGTTCCAATAGCCCCACACATACGACATCATTGTCCGACGCCTAAGAGGAGTCCACCCATGGCAGCGTCCACCAAGAATCAATCGTCCAGTTCGGGCGGCGCACAACCGCTCAAGATCATCGGCATCATTGCCGCCGTCATCGTTGTGCTGTTGCTCGTTGCCGTCGTCGCCGGCATCTTCGGTGATGAAGAGCCCGGCAACGAGTACGGCGACCCCCAGGTGAGCGGACAGCTCACGCCGATGCCGCTCGACGCAACGGTTGACGAGACTGCAACCGGGGAGACGGCGCCGACCGTCATCGGACAGGATTTCGACGGCAACGAGGTCCGCATCGAGAACGACGGACGGGCCAAGGCCATCGTCCTGCTCGCCCACTGGTGCGGCTTCTGCCAGAACGAGGTCCCTGCGGTGCAGGAGTGGCTCGATGCCGGCGGCGGCGTCGACGGCGTCGACATGTACTCGATCGCGACGGCCATGAACTCGACCCAGGACAATTTCCCGCCGTCCGAGTGGTTCGAGCGCGAGGGTTGGACCGTGCCGGTCATCAGGGACGACTCCGATAACACGGTGCACACCGCATACGGAGCAGGCGGCTTCCCGTTCTGGGTCTTCGTCAACAGCGACGGGACCGTTGCCGTTCGCGTCGCGGGATCGACGCCGGTCGAGAACATCGAACTGATCATGAACGACCTGAAGTAGCGAGGTGGAACCGTGGAATTCGGATTGATGGTCGAGCCTCAGGTCGGGGGGTCGTACACCCGCCTGCGTGATCTCGCTCAGTGGGCTGAGGGCATCGGCCTCGAAGCATTTGCCCGATCCGATCACTTCCTCGACCAGGAGCGTTCCGCACCCGCCACCGACGCCATGACCACGTACGGCGGCCTCGCCGAGGCGACGGGCCGGATCCAACTCGTCGTCCTGGTCACCCCGCTCACGTTCCGCCACCCGGCGGTGATCGCGAAGACCGCGGCAACGCTCGATGAGATGTCCGGGGGCCGGTTTGCGCTCGGTGTCGGCACCGGGTGGATGCAGTCCGAGCACGATGTCTTCGGCCTCAACCTGCCACCGCTCGGCGAGCGGTTCGATCGACTCTTCGAGACGCTGTCGTATCTTCGTGCCGCGTTCGGCTCGGACGAGGGTTTCTCGGGCGAGTACTACCGACTCGATCCAATCGAGGTCCTCCCCCACCCGATCAACCTGCCCATCGTCGTCGGCGGCGGCGGTCCGAAGAAGACGCCGGCCTACGCCGGACGCTTCGCCGACGAGTACAACATGTTCGTCACCGACGCGGAGACGCTTGGCCAGCGCCTCGACGTCATGCGTGCTGCCGCCATCGAAGCCGACCGTTCGCCGGGCGCGGTGAAGGTCAGCTTCGCGGGTCCTGCGGTCGTCGCCCCTGACGAAGCTTCCTACCGGGCCATGCTTGAGGAACGCGGTGCCCGTCGCAACCAGTCCGCCGATGAATACGAAGCGTTCCTCGCGGACCACAACATCCCGCACGGCACACCGGGAGATGCTCAAGCGTCGGTCGCGACGCTCGCAGGACTCGGTGTGAATCGGTACTACGTGCAGGAGTACCGCGACCTGGCCGATGTTGACACGGACTCGCTCGCAACGACGTTCGACATCCTCCGCTCCTAGAACCATGGACGCCACCGCATACGACCATGAGACACTCCTGGCTGAGAGGATTGAACGGGATTCGTTCCTCTGTGAGCACTATGCGTCGCCGATCCCCGAGGAGGTCCGATCCGCGTACGAAGGTGCCGACTACTTCGAACCCGAAGGGCGACTCGCTTTCAGCGGCGCGTTCGCGCCTTCGGTTGCCACCATCTCGGTTCCCTCGTCCAGCGGTCTGGCGAGCGGATATCGGTGTGTCGGAAACGTCCGAATCGCCCTGGGTGGCCATGACTATGACCTGACGGTTCTCGACGACGGTGACGGGGGCACGTTCCTCCCGTTCGGTGACGCAACGAACGGCCAGAGCACCTATGGCGGTGGGCGGTACGTGGCGGTTGACCTTCACGACGACGGGACCGCGACCATCGACTTCAACCGTGCCGTGAACCCCTACTGCGCGTACGACGAGGAGTACTCGTGCCCGCTCCCACCGTCGGGAAACATCATCGCGGCACCGATCGAGGCGGGTGAGCGGAACTACCGCGAACCGACGGTGTGAACCGGGGAGATACGGGACCGGATCTCCCTATTCTCGACCTCATGCCAGAACTTCTCGTCATCGACAACCTTCATGCGTCCGTTGCCGGCACTGAGATCCTCAAGGGCGTCAATCTCACGGTCAAGGCCGGTGAGACGCATGCCGTCATGGGCCCCAACGGATCGGGCAAATCGACGCTTGCGAACGTCCTCCTCGGCAACCCCGTCTACACGGTGACTGAGGGCACGATCACGTACAAGGGCGAGGACATCACCGAGGCAACCCCGGACGTGCGCGGCCGCGCCGGGATGTTTCTCGGCTTCCAGTATCCCGAGGAGATTCCCGGCGTATCGGTCGTCAACTTCCTGAGGACTGCCCTTTCGAGCCGGACCGGCGTGGACTACACCATCCTCGAATTGCGACTCAAGGTCGTCGACGCAATGCGCGAACTCGACATGGACCCCGCCTTCGCCGATCGCTACCTCAATGAGGGCTTCTCGGGTGGCGAGCGCAAGCGCAACGAGGTTCTCCAGATGGCGGTTCTCGAGCCGGACCTCGCGGTTCTCGACGAGACCGACTCTGGTCTCGACATCGACGCTCTGAAGGTCGTTGCCGACGGTGTCGGTCGCCTCCGCAACGACGAGCGCGGATTTGTCATCATCACCCACTACCAGCGGATGCTGGACTACATCACTCCGGACGTCGTCCACGTGTTCCTCGACGGCAAGATCGTCGCTTCGGGCGGACCCGATCTGGCCGATCAGATCGAGGACGCCGGCTACGACAGCTACCGAAACGAGGCCGCGACGAGTTGATCGATCTGCGCCACCTTCGCGACGACTTCCCGATCCTGGATCGCGAGGTCAACGGGTGGCCGCTCGTCTACCTCGATTCTGCTGCGACCACGCAGAAGCCGGTGCAGGTCATCGACGCGGTTGATACCTACTACCGAACGATCAACGCCAACGTCCATCGCGGAGCGCACACGCTGTCGGCGGAGGCGACCGATGCCTACGAGGGCGCCCGTGCCAAGGTCGCGTCGTTTCTCAATGCTGCATCCCCGGACGAGATTGTCTTCTCACGGGGGGCCACGACCGCGCTCAACCACATCGCATACGGATGGGGACTCAACCATCTCAAGGAGGGTGACCGCGTCGTCCTGACGGTGATGGAGCACCACGCGAATGTCGTTCCGTGGCAACTCGTTGCCCGCCACACCGGCATCGAGCTTGTCTATCTGACGCTCGACGAGCAGTACGAGGTGGATCTCACCGGCCTCGACGACATCATCGACGAACGGGTCAAGGTCGTCACCTTCTCGGGAATGTCGAACGTGACAGGGACGATCGGCCCCGTCAAAGCCCTGGTCGAAGCGGCTCGGTCGGTCGGTGCACTCGTCGTGGTCGACGGAGCCCAGCTCGTCCCTCACGCTCCCACCGACGTTCAGGAGATCGACGCCGACTTCCTCGTCTTCTCCGGGCACAAGATGCTGGGTCCAACCGGGATCGGAGGCATGTGGGGTAAGCGCGAGCGCCTCGAGGAGATGGAACCGACCGAGGGCGGAGGCGAAATGATCGCCGACGTCGGTCTCTACGAATCCCGTTGGGCGCCGATCCCACAGAAGTTCGAAGCCGGCACACCTCCGATCGCCCAGGCCATCGGCCTCGGGGCGGCCGTCGACTACCTCAAGGCCGTCGGCATGGAGACCGTGCGGGACCACGAGCGTGCGATCGTCGCATACGCGCTGAAGCGCCTCGAAGAAATCCCAGATCTCAAGGTCTACGGTCCGATTGACCCGGCAAACCGGGGCGGAGCCGTCAGCTTCTCCCTTGCCGATATCCATGCGCACGACATCGCGACCATCCTCGACCAGTTCGGGATCGAGGTCCGTGCCGGCCACCATTGCGCCAAGCCCCTCACCCGTCACCTGCAGGTGCCGGCAACCGCCCGCGCTTCGTTCTATCTCTACAACACCACCGACGACGTCGACCGACTCGTGCAGGGCCTCACGGAGGCTCGCGCGGTGTTCGGCCTGTCCGCCTAGACAGCGCGCGCTCGACGGTATCGTCTGGTCCGCATGGCATCCCTCGACGAGCTCTACCGCCAGGTCATCCTCGACCACTACCGCAACCCCCGCCGTCGCGGTTCACTGTCCGGACCGCACGTCCACGCCGAGGGACTGAACCCATCGTGCGGCGATGAGTTCTCGATCGACCTGCGGATCGAGGACGGCGTGATCGTGGACGCGGCAATCCAGGGCCAGGGCTGTTCGATCTCCCAGGCATCCGGCTCGATGATGACCGACGCCATCGTCGGCAAGACAACCGACGATGCCCGCGCCCTTTCCTGCACATTCAAGCTCATGATGGGGATCACCGAGGGCGAAGATCCCCTCGACCCCGAGCGTCCCGGTGCCGTCCTCGGAGATCTCGAAGCACTGCAGGGCGTTCGGAAATTCCCAGTGCGCATCAAGTGCGCCGATCTCCCGTGGACCACGCTCAACGACGCGCTCGACCAGTTCAAGGCGTAGCGGCGCCAACCCTCGTGCGTGAGGTGCCTAGTTGGTCGACTCCGCAGCCGACGAGTTGTCGCCGACGAGCAATGCTGCCGCTGCTCGGCGCTCGTCGTCCGACGCCGTCTCGGCAAGAAGCACCTCGACGGCTAGCTCCCGTGAGGCCTCCAGGGCGGCGCGGTGCGCGACGACGCGTGCGAGGCGGCGATCGCGTGCCACCTTCAGGTGCGGCGAGATCCAGAGGCAGACTGCGCCGACCACCGCGAGCCACACCAGCGCCCAGAGCAACACACCCGCGAAGCCTCCCGCTCCCACCAGCGTGACCGAAGAGCCAATCGCCACCATGCCTCCAAGAACCAATGCGTTCAGCGCCGCCGTGCCATCGCGATCAGCCGCGGCAAGCGCCACGCGAGCGTCGTCCACAAGGCCTTGGTACAGAAGGGTCGCCATCCGACAAGGATATGCCGGCGGCTCGAGAACCGAGCCTCGGACACTCCTCAGATGTGTCGGAACCTCTTCCCAGCACGGCCGATGTGGCCCGCCGCACCGACCTGGAACAACCAACCGGCCCAGCACGATACGATGCCGGAATGGAATACTCAGCGAGCACCGCGCTCATCGTCGTCGACGTGCAAAACGACTTCGCCGACCCCGCAGGGTCGCTCTCAGTCGCTGGTGGCGCTACTGCCATACCGTTCATCAATGAGCAGATTCGAACGGCCATCGGCGCCGGAGCAACCGTGGCGTACACGCGTGACTGGCATCCGGAGACGACTCCGCACTTCGCGAAGGACGGAGGCATCTGGCCGGTGCATTGCGTCGGCGAAACGTGGGGTTCCGAATTCCATCCGAACCTCGTCGTCCAGGGCCCCGAAATAAAGAAGGGCACCGGCGGTGAGGACGGCTACTCGGGATTCACGGTTCGCGATCCTGAGACCGGACGTGAGAAGCCGACCGGCCTCGCTGCACTGCTGAACGACGCCGGAGTCACCGAGGCAGTCGTAGTCGGCCTCGCAACGGACTACTGCGTCAAGGAGACCGCGCTCGACGCGGCACGATTGGGATTCGCTACGACGGTTCTGGGGGACGGGATTCGGCCGGTCAACCTCTCCCCGGGTGACGGGGCACGGGCGATCGCCGATCTCGTCGGCGCCGGAGTGAGCGTTCGCTGAACAGGAGGCAGACATGCAGGAACGTGAACAGCTAGTCCGCGATGCGCACGCGGTGTTTCTTCCTGCGATCGAGAGCGAGTCCCTTCCAACCTACATTGCGGAGCACCTCGCGGCCGGCGGTACCTCGGTGCTTCTCGGCGAGTCTCGCTCCGAGTACCTCGCCAGGGAGATGTCGCCGGACCGACAGGCTGCCGAGACCGCGGAGTGGTTCTCCGAGATCACGGGCGAGATCCGGCATCGGACCGGCGGGAAGGCTCTGGTCGCCATCGATCAAGAGCTCGGCGGCATCCAGCGGCTCCACGGCCTCGCGACGGCGCTGCCGTCACCGGCCGAGGCCCGAGTCGCCGACTCGTGGACCATCAAATCTGCTGCATCCGGCTTGGCCGACGAGTGCTCGAGCCTCGGGGTCAACGTCGTCCTGTCTCCGATTGTGGATGTCGTGACGGGGTCGAATCCATGGCTCAGTTCCAGGACCATCTCATCAGATGCCGCGACGGTCAGCCGGGTTTCGACCGCATTCGTCTACGGCCTCCAATCATCGGGGCGGATTGCAGCTACGGCGAAGCACTTCCCCGGCCATCCGGTTGTGCCCGTTGATCCTGCCGGAGACGCAGCGTCCATGGCAGAGGCCACGCGTGGCGATCTGGCGCCGAGCCTCGAGGCGTTCAGGGCGGTAATCGATGCCGGCGTCAAGGTGGTCATGCTCGGACCGACGCTCGTTCCAGCATTCGATCCGGACCACGCATCCTCACGATCGGCCGATACCGTCCACTACCTCAGGACCGCACTGGGATTCGGTGGGGTCGTGCTCAGCAGTGACCTCAATACGCCGGGGATCCTCCGAGGTCGATCGCTCGGGGAGACCGCGGTCGAGGCCTTGATCGCGGGCGTCGACTGGCTCCTCGTCGCAGGCACACCGCAGCTACCCGACCTCGTCGATGCCGTCCTGGAAGCGGTCGACCGCGAGCACCTCTCTTCGGGCCGTCTCCGCGAGGCGGCGCGCGCCGTTGCGACGCTCACGCACGACATCGGATAGCCAAGGGCGGTATCCGAACCTACGCTGCGACATGAGGCGAAGCACCCGTCCGATCCATCCAGCGCGTTCGTCGAACCGACACCGAAGCGGAGGAATCACATGAAGGCGATCATCCAGCACGGCCACGGCGGACCCGACGTGCTCGAGTACGCCGAGGTCGATACGCCGACGATCAAGGATGATGAGGTCCTGGTGAGCGTCCGTGCAGCGTCGGTTGGTGCGTGGGACTGGCACGTGATGCGGGGCGATCCTCGCATCATGGGAATCACGGGCATGCTCAAGCCGAAGAACGGAATCCCCGGTCTGGACTTCGCCGGCGTGGTCGAGGCCGTCGGCGACGACGTACCCAATCTTCAGCCGGGTGATGAGGTCTACGGCGAGAGCGCCAACGCGTTCGCGGAGTTCGTGGCCGCCTCCCGGGACTCGGTCGCCATCAAGCCCACGAATACCTCCTTCGAGCAGGCTGCATCGGTTCCGGTCGCCGGAATCACGGCCCTGATGGGGCTCCGGGATTTCGGGCAGGTCCGCGCCGGCCAGAGGGTCCTCATCGTCGGCGCAGCGGGCGGTGTCGGCACCTTCGCCGTGCAGATCGCCGTGTCGATGGGGGCCGAGGTCACCGGCGTGTGCAGTCCCGGGAGTACCGAATTGGTGGAGTCACTCGGGGCACACCACATCATCGACTACACCCGGGGGGACTTGTCGCAGAACGGCGAACAGTACGACATGGTCTTTCAGGTGGCCGGCGATGATTCCCTGTCAACGTATCGCACGCTGCTCACCCCAAAGGGGACGCTCGTGCTGTGCAGCGGTTCGGGTGGCGAGTGGTTCGGACCGATCCCACGAATCCTTCGAGCCGTTGTGACATCGCCGTTCGTCGGACAGCGCCTGGTGACGTTCGTCGCGAAGACATCACGACAGGGCCTCCTCGATCTGAAGGATCTCATCGAATCCGGCGACGTCACGCCCATCATCGAGCGAACCTATCCCCTGAGTGAAGCCGCCGAAGCCATCGGCCGGGTGGCGCAGGAACACAATCGCGGAAAGACCGTCCTGGTGGTCTAGACGGAAGGGCCGAACAGTCCTCAGGGTGTCGAGCGCACCGCCGCGTCAATCACGCCGCGCAGCCAAGCATCGGTGACCGTCTCCCGCCGTACCATGGTGCGGAACCAGATTTGGCTCGCGATCGACTCGATCACCTGATCGACATCCACCGAACGCGCAACCTCCCCCCGTTCGATACCTCGTTCGACGATCACGCGGGCCGCACCGAATCGCTCCGACCAGAAGACATCCGCAATCCGACTCAGCGTCTGGCTATCGGGTTCGACCACGATGGCAGTTGTCAGAGCCCGTCCGACCGGGTCAGAGATCGCGGCTGCGATCAACCGCCCAAGCGCAAGGAGATCACCGACAAGACCTCCTGTGTCAGGGACCGGAATCTCCTCGCTCCCCCTGTCGAGGAGCGCCTCGAGTGCAAGCCGGTCTACGGTCCCCCACCGTCGATAGATCGTGGTCTTGTGGACGCCGGACCGCTCAGCGATCCGCTCGATGCTGAGGGCCCCCCACCCCGACGCTCCGAGTTCGTTCAGCGTTGCTTCCAAAACGTTCGCTCGTACGCGGGCCGTTCGCCCGCCGGGGCGCTGTTGTGGTTCCATGCGACCATCCTAACGCAACGTTCGGTTGCGTTACCAACTCGGGTGATGTACGCTAACGCTACAGCAAGTCGCTTTAGGAGATGCCATGCGCCAACTCACGACCACGATCGAGATCAAGAGCAGCCCGGATGTGGTCTGGGCGATCCTCACGGACTTCGCGGCATACCCCGAATGGAATCCTTTCATCCGCGAGGTCACCGGACATCCATCGGAAGGTGCCCGCCTCTCGGTTCGACTCCAGAACCCAGGAGGGAAGGCCATGACGTTCGTGCCGACCGTCACCGAAGCCATCCCGGAGCGGCGCTTCTCGTGGCTCGGCAAACTCGGACTCAAAGGGGTGTTCGACGGTCACCACCACTTCGACATCGCCGTCACCGAAGGCTCCACGGTCCAATTCACGCAGAGCGAGGAATTCAGCGGTGCGCTCGTCCCGGTGCTGTGGGGCATGGTGGCGAACAAGACCCGAGCCGGGTTCGAGTCGATGAACACCGCCCTCAAAGAACGCGCCGAGGGCCGCTAGCGAGGTCGCCGCTCTCTGGAGATCATCGCTCCCTGCAACTGCTTGACCTTCTTCGTCAGTGACACGTGATAGACGTGCGGATTGACGAGGCGTCGCACACCGGTATCGAGCCGCTCGAGATCGAGGCGTCTCCGCTCCCTCATCTCTTTGAGGGAAGGCGCCGGGTCGATCCTCACTCCGCCCCGGTAGACGGGCACGACGAGTTCCTCGACATCGCGGATGCCATTGAGGTGCCGGGCGATCCCCTCACGGTGCGGGTGGTACAACTCGAGGCTGCCGCCGGGTGAGAGATCCTCGTCTCCCGTCGAGACGACATCGGCGGTTGCGAGTCCACGCTCGTCGTAGATGCGCCAGACCCGCTTATCTCCCGGGATCGGCATTTTCTCGGGAGTGTCCGAGATCTTCATGGCGGGGATCCACTCCCCTGCTTCGGCGATCGCGACGAGTTTGTAGACCCCGCCCAGCGCCGAGTGGCCGTGTGAGGTGATCAGCCGTGTTCCAACGCCGTAGACGAGTCGTCCGAGCACCGCGTCGGCGTTGACGCTGTATCGGGGAGCCTCGTCGACGATCTGCGCACGAATCTGCCACATCGCCAACTCGTCGAGTTCCGACGACAGCACGATACGGGTGTCGGCGAAGCCGGCGTCGTCGAGCATCGTGGCCGACCGCACTGCAAGGTGGGCGAGGTCACCGGAGTCGAGACGGATCCCGATCGGTTCGTGACCGTCGGCGCGTAGTTCGTTGAAGACGGTGATCGCATTGGGTAGACCGCTCTCAAGGGTGTCGATCGTGTCGACGAGCAGCAGGCACTCGTCTGGATACGTTGCGGCGTAGGCCCGGAACGCACCGATCTCTCCTTCGCCGAGCGCCATGAACAGTTGCACCATCGAGTGGGCATGGGTGCCCTGTGGGTCGACGCCCATTGCGGTCGACGCCCCGACATTGCTGGAAGCGTCGGCACCGCCGATGAGGGCGGCCCGCGCCCCGGCGTTTGCCCCGACATCAGGACCGCGACGCATGCCGAATTCGAGGACTGGGCCACCGGCTGCCGCTTCCGCAACGCGGGATGCCTTCGTGGCGACCAGGGTCTGATAATTGAGGTGGTTCAAGAACGAGGTCTCCAGGATCTGGGCAACCCCGAGGGGGCCCTCAACCACCGAGATCGGCTCGTGCCCGTGGACCACCCGTCCCTCAGGAATCGAGCGGATCGATACGGAGCCGAACCCTCCGGTCTCGGCGAGCCACGCCAGGAATCCTTCGTCGAATCTTCGTCGGCCGGCCCGATCGCGCTGCGCTCGCAGATGGTCGAGGTCGGCATCACGGACCCGTGTCGCATCGATCCAGTCCAACAGCCACTCGAGGCCTGCAAACACCGCGTACCCGGCCTGGTGGCGTCCGTAGTCCGGGTACCGGCGGAAGAAGTAGTCGAACTGAGCCGTCCGCTCATGCAGGCCGTACTTCCAATACAGCTGCGACATCGTGAGCTGGTACTGATCCGTGAAGAGAAACCCCTCGGTGAGATCACGCCGTTCGTTGGTCATTGATCACACGATAGGCCACATCAGGGATCCCGAGACACGACCAATGGGCCGCCACGCCATCGGTCGGCGTGAAAGGCGGGCGTGCCCGATCAGCCGCCCTCGGTCATCGGCCGCATGTCGAGGGCCGCGTCGAGTTCGTCCTCCGGGAGCACCTTCATCTCGAGGGCGACCTCACGCACACCTCGGCCTTCGGAGAAAGCCTTCTTGATGAGCACGGCGACGGTGTCGTATCCGATGTGCGGCACGAGCGCCGTCGCGACGATTGCGTTCTGGTCGAGCAAGAACGCTGCCCGCTCCTCGTTGGCGACAACCCCATCGACGGTCATGTCCTTGAGCACCCGTGCGCCGGAAGCGAGGAGTTCGATCGACTCGAGCATCGCGTGCGCCATCACGGGCATCATCACGTTGAGTTCGAAGTTTCCGTTGGCGCCGCCCCACGTGATGGTGACGTCGTTACCGAACACCCGCGACGCAATCATCATGACGGCTTCCGGGATCACCGGGTTGATCTTCCCCGGCATGATCGACGACCCGGGCTGGAGTGACGGGAGCGTGATCTCGCCGATGCCGTTCCTCGGACCGGACGACAGCCACCGGAGATCGTTGACGATCTTGAACATCGAGGTCGCCACGGTTTTGAGCACACCGGACGCGCCCACGTACGCATCCTTCGCAGCCTGGGCCTCGAAGTGGTTGGCGGCTTCCGTGAAGGCATACCCGGAGCGGCGGCTCATGATCGCGATCGTGCCGGCCGCGAACCCCTCGGGTGCGTTGATGCCGGTACCGACGGCCGTTCCGCCGAGCGCAAGCTCACGAAGCTCGGGGAGCACACCGTCGATGCGGTCAATGCCCTTGGTGATCTGGGCTGCGTACCCGGAAAACTCCTGTCCGAGGCGGATCGGCGTCGCATCCTGGAGGTGGGTGCGCCCGGACTTCAGCACGTCGTCGAACTCGATCGCCTTCGCTTCGAGGCTCCCGGCGAGGTTGCGCAACGCCGGGAGGAGATCGTCCTCCATCGCGGCGACCGCTGCGACGTGCATCGCCGTCGGAATCACATCGTTCGATGACTGCCCGGCGTTCACGTGGTCGTTCGGGTGGACGAGCCTGGATCCGATCTCTCCACCGAGGATCTCGGTTGCGCGGTTCGACAGGACTTCGTTGGCGTTCATATTCGTCGACGTGCCGGAACCGGTCTGGAAGATGTCGACCACGAACTGGTCATCGAACTGCCCGTCCATCAACTCCTCGGCCGCCGCAATGATGGCGTCAGCCTGCTCGGCGTCGATGATGCCCATGGAGGCGTTCATCTCGGCAGCGGAGCCCTTGATCAGGCCAAGCGCCCAGATGAACCGGCGTCCGAAGCGCAGATCGGAGATCGGGAAGTTGTCGACGGCTCGCTGTGTCGATGCGCCGTAGTAGGCGTCGTCGGGGACAGCGACCTCTCCCATCGAGTCTCGTTCGATTCGCATGCGCGCTCCTTCACACGGGGATTCACGGTCAGGATACCGCCATGGGGCGCACCCACCACCGACGGGACCCTCACGCCGCGGCTACCCGAGGGCTGCCGCAACCGCCTGGGGGAAAACGGTGCCGACGTCGCCGTCGATGCGGAGCGTCACGAACGGGGAGTCGTCGTGTTCGGTGGGGCCGCGGTTGATGACGGCGTAGCACGCCCCGGCGCGAGCAGCCTCGAGCGGAATGTCTGCCGCGGGTGTGACGAGCAACGTGGAACCCAACGCAAGCGCAGCGTCGGCGCGATTGGCGGCCCGGCAGGCGCGCGCAAGGTCGTCCTGGTGTAGCTCCTGGCCGAACGAGATCGTCGCCGGCTTCAAATAGCCGCCGCATAGGCACACCGGCGGTTCGCCGGTCTCGGCGAAGACCCGGAATGGCTCCGATGGGTCCATCCGGGTGCGACACGTCTGGCACTCGACACGGCCGTTTGTGCCGTGGATCTCGACGAGCGCATCCTCCGAGGTACCGGCGATACGGTGGAGGCCGTCCACGTTCTGGGTCACGAGGAGTTCAAGCCGACCCGCCGCTTCGAGGGCAACCACCGCGTCGTGGACCTCGTTCGGTCGCGCTGATCGGAATGCGTCGCGATCCTCCGCCTTCTGATTCCAGTACTCGATGCGTGCTTCGTGGCTCGTCATGAAATCCTGGTAGAAGACCGGCCGACGGGTATTCCACACGCCCTTCGGTCCGCGATAGTCGGGGATCCCGCTCGCGGTCGAGATGCCGGCTCCGGTGAAGATCAGAAGCCGTTGGGCGACCGTGAGGATCGACGAGAGGCGAGCAATGCCCTCCACCTGGTCCACGGCAACGCTCATTGGGGTCCCTCGAGGATGTCGATGAACACAGCAGCGAACGCCACGGCGCTGATGCCAATCACCACGCGTCGTACCCAGATGAGACCGGACCACATCCCGTACTCGTTGATCGCCTCGGCCAGCGGTGCCTCGCCATAGAGCAGCACACGCAGCGCCATCTCGCCTCGCGTTCTGGCCCCCCCGAATCGGCCGCCGCTGCCCTCGACCGCCTCACCGGGATCGTCGATGGCCGCAGCCCGGGCCTGGATGGGCCGGACGAGCCAGATGAGCAGCCCGATGATGACCACGCCAACGAGCAGCACATACCAACTCTTGACGGCGAACAGCGCGATGAGGCCTGCGATCCAGACGACCCAGAGTCGAGTGAGGTCGACCAGGTAGGAGCGCGCATCATCCTTGTCGGAGAACCAGTTCACAGACTGAGTCTACGTGCATGGCCGAAGTCCAAGTGCGTCGCCGCCGCCCGGCAACGCCGGCCTCTACCGGATCGTGGCGTATCCCTCGTCCTCGAGACGTTCCGCGATCTCGGGCCCGCCGGATTCGACGATACGCCCGTCGACCATCACGTGGACCTTGTCCGGCTTCATGTAGCGCAAGATGCGGCTGTAGTGCGTGATGACGAGGACACCGAGCGTCGGGCTTCGGAGTTGTTCGACCAGTTGGGCCACTTCGCGAACCGCATCGATATCGAGACCGGAGTCGATCTCATCCAGGATTGCCGCCTTCGGTGCGGCGACGGCCAGCTGATACATCTCGGAACGCTTCTTCTCGCCGCCGGAGAGACCGGCATTGATGGACCGCTCCATGAAGCGGTCCATGTCGAGCAGACGACCAGCGTCAACGGCACGTTCGGCTGCCGCTCCCGAGTCCGGGGCAACGTCGACCATCTCAACCACCAGGTCGTTGAGCGAGACGCCTCGGACCTCGGTTGGATACTGGAATGCCTCGAACAATCCGGCTCGCGCACGCTCATGCACCGGAAGGCCCATCACCTCGACGCCGCCGACGAGCGCCGAACCGGCCGACCCGTAGTCGTCGTGACCCATCAGTACATGGGTGAGCGTGGACTTCCCGGATCCGTTCGGACCCATGAGGGCGTGAACCTCGCCGAATGGAACCGTAAGGTTGATTCCCTTGAGAATCTCGAGGTCACCGAGTCCGGCAGTCAGGTTCGTGATCTCCAATGCGTTCGACATCAGGACTCCCCTCCGATGGTCAGATACACGACACCATCTTCGACGGTGACGGGGAACACGGGCACCGGCCTCGTTGCCGGGAGAGCGCCCGGCTTGCCGGTGGTGAGATCGAACGGCGATCCGTGCCGCGGGCATTCGACCTCGCCATCGAAGAGATCTCCCTCGGCGAGGGAAGCATCGGCATGGCTGCATCGATCCCCGATGGCGTGGACGGTGTCGCCGCTCCTGAACAGCGCGATCCTCTCTCCGTCGACTTCGACGACGACGCCGCGGCCGTCCGGAAGATCGGCAATTGGTGCGATCTCGGTCCGCATCACACCCTCCCCTCGGCTTGAGCGGTCTCGTACTTGCGGTTGATCCATGCACTCACCGAGGCCTTCAACTCAGGATGCGGGAGTTTGGCCAACGCTTCCTCGAAGAACCCGCGGACCTGCAGACGGTCGGCGCGTTCTGGAGCGAGGCCCCTGCTCATCAGGTAGTAGCGCTGCTCGGCATCGAGCGGACCGACGGTGGACCCGTGGCCGCACCGCACATCGTTGGCGAGAATCTCGAGATTCGGCACCGACTGCGCCGACGCGCCGTCCGACAAGATGAGGTTGCGGTTCGTCTGGAATGCTTCGGTCTTCTGACCGCTCTCCTCGATCCGGATCATGCCGGTGAATACGGATCTCGCGTTGTCCTCGACCGCGCCCTTGAGGAACATGTCGGCCCGCGTGTTCGTGCCGATGTGACGAATGAAGTAGCGATAGTCGAGCACCTGTTGCTGCTCGCCGAAGTAGGCGCCGACGATGTTCGTCGAAGAACCCCGGCCTTCGAGCCCAACGTCGAGGTGCAGACGCGCCAACTTGCCGCCCAGACCGATCTCCCCGAACAAGAAGCGAGCGTCGGACCCGACCACCGAACGGAGGTAGCCGATCGAGCGGTCGCCGTAGCCGAGGTTCTGCACGAGGCTCAGCGAGACACGTGCGCCGGCGCCAACTACCGCCGAGAACTGCGGGATGACAACGGCTTCGGAGTCTTCGTGAGACCGGAGGTGGACGACCACGGAGATGTCGGCATGCTCCTCGGCCGCGATGACAATCGCTGGGAACGAGACCGACCCGGTGGCCCCCGGCTGCACGTCGATTGAGATCACCGAAGGGGCGACAGCCGACGGGCCCGCGTGGATGAACACGCCTTCGCCTCCGAACGCTCCCGCGGCCGCAGCGAAGATGTCGTCGTGTGGCGACACGCCGACTCGACCGATGACCTCGGCGACTGCGTCCGAACGCTCGGCCGCCGCGCGGCGCAACGACATGACGCTGAAACTGTCAGAAACGTGATCGACCCCCGACAGGGTGTTCCCGATCACGGAGAAGGTGATCGGTTCGGTCAACTGGTCCAGAAGCGGATCGTCGCCGAGATCAAATGCCCCGGCGGTCGCCGGAGAGAGGTCTTTCAGATCGAATCCGAGATCGACGTATCGCCAGATCTCATCGACTTGGGTCGGCATACCGCCGCCTGTGAACGATTCAAGTGCATTCGCACGCAGAGCAGATCGCCACTGCGGATCGAGTTCGCCTGCAGCCGACGAAGCGGCCAGATCAAGGTTGGACAAGGGATTTTCCTCAGCTCGAGAGCGGGCGTGAGACTACCGAGGCCTGGCCCCCTATCTGGTCCCGATATCTGGGGTTCGCACCTACCGTTTCACCATCGAGCTACCAAACAACGGGTGCCGCAGGTCAGGATCGCGGCCGCCCGGCAGAAGGAGCAGCCCCAATGATCATTGCTATGCACCGCATCGCGCTCGGAGCACTCGTAGCCGCTGTGGTGGCGGCAGCGGTTGTGCTGCCGGCCTCGCCCGGACACGCCATCTCGTCGGGTGTATCCACAGACTTCGTCATCAAGGCATTCCCCCACGAGACGGCAACCGTCGCGTTCTCCGACTCGTGGGGTGCCGTCCGATCAGGCGGACGGAGCCACGAGGGCACCGACATCATGAGCCCCAAAGGCACGTGGGTCGTGGCCGTCGAAGATGGGATCGTTGAGCGTCTCGACTGGAATGACATGTCGGGGTGGAACATCATGATCCGCCACGCCGCCGGATGGACGAGCCACTACTTGCACCTCAACAACGACAGTGCCGGCACCGACGACGGGGAAGGCGGACCCGACGCCGCATTCGCCGACGGCCTCGAGGTGGGCAGCTTCGTCAAGGCGGGAGACGTGATCGGCTTCGTCGGCGACTCCGGGAATGCCGAACACACTGCTTCCCACACCCACTTCGAACTCCATGTCGACGGAGTCAAGGTCGACCCGTACCCATACCTCGCCGCAGCGATGGAGCGCAAACTCCGAGCGTCCGAAGTCCGACGCGCCCTGCAGTAGCGCTGCGAGCTACGAGCAAGACGAGACCAATTCCTTCCCCTAGGTGGGAGGAATACTCAGACCGTTGAGGGCTCTTGCTCGGGCGAAGACGTTGTCCAGCATGTCTTCGGTGAGACGGCCGGTGAACGTGTTCTGCTGGCTCACGTGGAAGCTCGTGAGCACGACGGGACCGTCGGGGATGGCCACTTCGAGGCCGTGGGCGAACTTCGGACGTGGTCGTGGCAGGTCGAAGCCGCGATCGCCGAGATGCCGCCAGATCGACCGGTAGGCGAACTCGCCGAGAGCGACCAGCACGTCCGGTTCGAGGATGTCGAGTTCGCGATCGAACCACGGCGCGCAGGTATCACGCTCGTCGACCGACGGCCGGTTCACCGGAGGCACACACCGCACCGGTGCCGTCACCCACGCCCCCGTCACCACCAGGCCGTCATCGCGACGCGTCGACTCGGCCTGGCTCGCGAAACCGGCCCGCCACATCGCGCGAAAGAGCCAGTCGCCGCTCCGATCACCCGTGAACATCCGTCCGGTTCGATTCGCGCCGTGCGCAGCCGGTGCGAGGCCCACCACAGCGACCCGGGCCGCGGGATCACCGAAGCCCGGGACGGGGCGGCCCCAGTACTCGTCGTCGGCAAACGCCGCCCGCTTCTCGACCGCAACCTGCTCTCGCCACTCCACCAGACGGGGACACCGGCGGCATGACGTGATCTCCGCCGTCAACGCCGCGAGCGCCTCCGCACGGGTCATTGTGGTGGGAGCAGACCTTCGGGATACGTGGCACTGTTCGACCAGAGCATCCACCCGTTCGCCCGGTCGTCGGCGCGGAGTTGAATCCCGCGCGCCTCGAGTTCGGTGACCGACCAGGTCTGGATCCATGGCCGGTAGTAGGCAAATCCCTCGAGGCGGGTGTTGCCGCTCACCAGTGCCGAGTCGACGATGTCTGCCGCGTGATCGTTCGGGTTGCTGTACCCCTTCCAACCCGATCCGTAGTTCGTCGAGTACAGCATCGGGCTCAGGACGTCGATCGACCGGGACAGAAGCCCGGGCCGTTGCCCGACACCTTCATCGGTTCCGGACTCGAGGATGATGCCGAGCACGCTGGCTCCGACGGCGCACCGTGGGTTCAGCACCGTGTAGGCCCGCTTCAAGAAGGCCAAGATCGATCCGACCCGGACCTCTTCGGTGTACTCGTCATCGAACACCGCGGTCGAGACATCCCCTCCGAATGGGAACGACGCAAAGTCGAACTGGATCTCGTCGAATCCGGCCGCGCATGCTTCTTCGGCAAGGGCGACGGGATACTCGTACGAGACGGGGTCCGTGGGGTCCATCCACGCATCACCGTTACGGGTCCTCCAGAGGTCACCGCCCATGGCCAACACGGCATGGTCGGGTTCGATCGTCGCCATCGGTGTGTCCTGGAACGCGACCACACGGGCGATCTTGTAGAGGCCGTGCTCGTCCATGTCGGCAACGACGTCCGGAAGCACGTACTGGAGCGTCACCGCGGAAGCTTCGTGGGCCCGTTCCACCTCGGTGTCGTGGAACACGGTGCCGTACTCGTCCTTGATATCCACCACGAAGGCATTCACACCTGAGGTGTCGGCCAGGGTGAGCAGCTCTCTCCAATGTGCCGGATCGCCTGCCGCGGCACCGACTCGGATGCCGTGAACCTCGATTGGCTCCATCGTTGTGTCGACCTCCGTCTGAACACCATCCCACGACACGATCGAGTCGGCCCATGCGGCTCTCGAGAGCTGGAGATCGCCCGGTTCCGCTCGGACGATCTCGAACCGCCCGTCGTCGTTCGTGGTGTCCTGGCCACTACCCAACCGGACGTTGACGCCGGGAAGCGCAACTCCCCGGTGTGTCGAGACTCGTCCGGACAACACGATCGGTTCGAGCCGGAGTTCAATGCGGTCGTCGCGGGGCGGTTCTTCGAGGTCGATCCGCTGCGTCTCGAATCCGGGTGCAGATGCCGCAACGGCGGTCGCATCCTGGGGCCAGACGAATGCCGACTCGCCCTCGTCGGTCACGATCACCGCAGCACCATCGACATCGATCTCAGCCGCGATGGTGCTCAGGTCGTCGCCGGCGAGGACTACCACCACGATCGTCGGCGGCCCGACCTCGGGAGGCCGCAGAGCGGACGCGTCAAGAGGAGCCGGGCTGGTACAGCCGACGGCGACGATGGAGATGATCCCCAGAGCGAGAGGCGCGATGCGCGTGAGACGGGTCATGATGGGGTGTGTGAGGGGAAAGCGTAATGATCCATTGCTCATGGCGCGCATGCGTGATAGCTTCGAGTAGACATCACCGAACGGTGAAGGGGGGCGGAGACTATGGCGGGACGGCGAAACGACTCTGCAGCCGCGGACGCCGTTGGGCGCTATCTCGGTCAAGTCTCCGACCACGGACTCCTCGAGGCCGAGGACGAGGTTCGGCTCGCGCGCTCGATCGAGGCAGGCAGAAAAGCCCAGCAGCTCCTCGATTCGGGCGATTCGATAGCGGCGGCCGAACGAGCGTCGCTCTACCGCAGCGTCGAGGCCGCAGATGAGGCGAAGGCGGTCTTCATCCGCTCGAATCTGCGTCTCGTCGTCTCCATCGCCAAGCGCTACACCGGTCGCGGTCTCGATCTGCTCGACTTGATCCAGGAGGGCAACCTCGGCCTGATCCGCGCCGTCGAGAAGTTCGATTGGCGCAAGGGCTTCAAGTTCTCGACGTATGCAACCTGGTGGATCCGTCAGTCGATCACCCGCGGACTCGGGAATCAGGGCAGAACGATCCGACTCCCAGTGCACATGGTCGACGTAGTGCGCACAGTCCAAGAGACCGAACTGACACTGCAGGAGCAGTATCGACGGGCACCAACGATCGCCGAGATCGCTGAGGTCAGCGGTCTCGACGAAGGGCGGATCGAGATCGCCCGCTCAACGCCGGGCGACACCATCTCGCTCGACCGCCCGGTCGGGGAGGAAGGCGATGCCCAACTCGGGGATTTCGTCGAAGACGACCGCACGCCCGACCCGTTCACAGTCGTAGCTGAAGTGGCTCGGTGTGAAGAGGTTTCGAAGGCCCTCGGCGCGCTCGATGAGCGAGAGTGCAAGGTCCTCGTGATGCGATACGGCATCGGCGGCAACCCGCCCCGCACGCTGTCGGACGTCGGCGCTGAACTCGGTATCACCCGGGAGCGCGTCCGTCAGATCGAGAACCGAGCCCTCGGCAAACTCCGCCACCCCAGCGCCATCTACGACCTCCGCAGCCTCCTCTAGCCGTCCCCCCGCTCGAAGGGTGGGGGACGCGCATTCGCTCTGCGAAGGTGCAGGGGGCCTCTGGGGGGTCGATACCGCGATGATGAGGTCGGGCCGCCGTCTCGGCCACACAGCTACCGCCGACTCAGAACAGCCGCAGCACGTCCGTGTCGGCGCCCCGCAGAAGCTCGTAGTCCACTTCCGCCCACCCAATGTCCCGGTCGGTGGCGAGCGTTCTGGCTTGCGGCTTGACGGCTTGGGCGACGAAGACGCCGCGCACCGGCGCCAGACGCTCATCGCGGTTGAGGAATTCGAGGTATCGGGTGAGTTGCTCGACGCCGTCGATCTCCCCCCGCCGTTTCACCTCGACGGCGACCGTCACTCCGGAGGCATCCCGACACAGCAGATCAACGGGGCCGATCGGCGTCGGATACTCCCGGCGGATGAGCGAGAGGCCGTCCTCGATCGCCTCCGGCTGTTCAGCGAGCAGTCGCTGCAATTCGAGCTCTACCCCGTCCTTCTGGAGACCGGGGTCCTCCCCCATCTCGACGACGGTGTCCAGGTGAATCTCATGCAGGTCGATCGTCAGTTCCTCTTGCTTGCCGTTCGTCACGAACCAGCGGCCGCTCTCTTCGACAAGGTGGTTCGGTGCGTTCATCCAATTGAGCGGCTTGTAGGCCCCGGCTTCCGCGTGGATGAGGAGCGAACCGTCGGCCTTGATGAGGATCAGCCGCGTCGCACGCGGCAAGTGGGCCGAGAGGCGGCCGGCGTAGTTCACGGTGCATTCCGCAACGACAATGCGCATTGGTCAGTAAGGGTAGACCGGCCGCACACGCCGCGACCTGGCGAGATCGGCGGCTAGCCGACGGAGCCTTCCATCTGCAATTCGATCAGGCGATTCAGTTCAACGGCATACTCCATCGGGAGTTCCTTGACGATCGGCTCGATGAATCCGGCGACCACCATCGCCGTCGCCTCTTCTTCGGTGAGTCCGCGCGTCATGAGGTAGAACAACTGATCCTCCCCCACCTTGGACACCGTCGCTTCGTGACCGATGTCGACGTTCGACTCCTCGATCTCCATGTAGGGATACGTGTCGGACCGCGAGTCCTCGTCGAGGATCAGGGCATCACACCGGACGAACGACCTGGCGTTCTCGGCACCCGGTTCCACCCGGACGAGTCCCCGGTACCCGGCGCGACCACCCTGGTTGGAGATCGACTTCGAGGTGATCAGGGATGTGGTGTTCGGTGCCGCATGAACGATCTTGGCTCCGGCGTCGAGGTGCTGATTCGCTCCGGCGAAGGCAACGGACAGAACCTCGCCGTGTGCGCCCTCGTCCATGAGCCACACGGCCGGATACTTGGCCGTGAACTTGGACCCGAGGTTCCCGTCGATCCACTCCATCGTCGCATTCTTGTAGGCCACGGCACGCTTGGTGACGAGGTTGAACACGTTGTTCGACCAGTTCTGGATCGTCGAGTAGCGGGCGCGCCCGCCTTCTTTGACGACGATCTCCACGACGGCGGAGTGCAGCGAGTCGGAGCTGTAGACCGGAGCGGAGCATCCTTCGACGTAGTGAACAAAGGCACCTTCGTCGACGATGATCAGTGTCCGCTCGAACTGCCCCATGTTCTCCGCGTTGATCCGGAAGTAGGCCTGCAGCGGCTCTTCGAGGTGCACGCCGGGCGGCACGTAGATGAACGATCCGCCAGACCAGACGGCGGAGTTGAGTGCGGCGAACTTGTTGTCGTTCGGCGGGATGATTGTGCCGAAGTACTCACGAACGATCTCCGGGTACTCCCGCACGGCGGTGTCCATGTCGGTGAAGAGAACGCCCATCTCGGCCAAGTCGTCGCGGTTGCGGTGATAGACGACCTCGGACTCGTACTGGGCGGTGACGCCGGCGAGGTACTTCCGCTCGGCTTCGGGGATGCCGAGCTTCTCGTAGGTCTCCTTGATGGAATCCGGGACCATGTCCCAGTCCTTCGCCTGACCCTCCATCGGCTTGATGTAGTAGTAGATGTTGTCGAAGTCGATCTCATCGAGCGCGCCGCCCCCCACCCAATCCGGCATCGGCTTGCGAAGGAATCGCTGGTAGGCCTTGAGGCGGAACTCAAGCATCCACTCCGGTTCCTTCTTCATCCGCGACATGTCGCGAATGACCTTCTCGTTGAGGCCCTTCTCTGGCTTGTAGACGTAGTCCTCTTCGTCGGACCAACCGAGCTGGTACGCCCCGAGATCGATGTCAACCGTGGTCATGATGCTGCGCTCCCCGGATTTGCACTATCGAGATAGTGTCATTGTACGACGCCTCAGCAACGAAACGACCGGGAATTGGGCGGAGGGTCCCGCCGGGGTCGGAACGAGTGGGAGTGGGGAAGACCGAATCCGCCCCGACGGGCCATCCTCCATGGGACTAACGCCGCCGAAGACCGATACGTTCCCTCCCCCCCCATCCGGCCTAGAAGACCTCTTCGCACCAAGGGGCCACATCCCCGCGGAACATCCTCCCGAGCAACTCGACCGAATCTGCCTCACCCTGGATTCGACCGGCCCGCGCCATGGCGACGGCGCTGTGACCACCGAGATAGAGACTGGCGAGATCGGTGGTGTCCATGTTGAGATCCGCTGCACTGGCAACGGTCCGTTGACAGGTTCCAGCGCCGTCAACCACCGTGAGTTCGAACGAACCCCCGACATCGGGAAGGAACGGGTCGTCAACGGTGAACGCGACGCTGCCGTCCGCACCGTAGGTGCGCGCCTCGAGCGCCTGCACCACGTCGAGGATGCGCAGATAGAGCGCGTCCCACCGTTTCCGCTTGATGCGGCGATGATCCGGGACCTTCCATGCCAGCGGGTCGTCGACTGGCAGATTCCAGTGGCTGATGTTGACGAACAGGTCGACCGACGTCAGGAACCGCCACAGACCGGTGTGCGCGGTCGGCGATACGGCGATGATCTCGCGGATGGCCAACTTGCCCTCCGGGAACCCCGACTCCCAATCAGGCTTCTGCCGGTAGAACGCGTAGCCGTCTGGACGACCGTCGGTCTCGTGGAGCAAGAGACGCAGCGACGAGAATCCCCGCCGTCGACCTGCGGGATCGACGAAGAGGTGCTTCCACCAGTCCGAAGTGCGCGAGAGCATCCCCGGGCGTCTCAGGCGCTCCTCTTCGTAGATCGCAGGGAAGATCTCTGCTGCTTCCTCGGCCGTCACGAGTCGCACCGACCCTGCTTCCCCCTCGACGCTGATCCGAGTCTGGTCGATCTCAATCTCGTCCTGCTCGGTTGCGACACCAAACCCAAACCGTCCGTAGATCAGGCTCTCGGAGGCCCACAACCCGACGAGTGGCTCGCCCCGCTCGAGTCCGTCTTCGAGATGATCGGTCATCATGGCACTGAGTGCGCCGCGCCTGCGATGGGTCGCAGCAACGGCGACGATCGTGGTACCCGCCATCAGGACTTGAGCCCCGCCCGGAACAGTGATTTCAAACGGGAAACCAGCGAGCGTTCCGACGATCTGGTCGCCATCGAACACCGCCGAGGTGCGGTCGAGGGGGATGAGATCATCGAACCACTCCGGGGGGAACTCATCGTCGTCGAGGTCCTCGCCGAAGCCCAACATGATGGCTTGGCGGAACTGGACCGTCTCGTCTTTCGTGATCGGGCGGGTGGTGATCTCCATGGCGGAAAGCCTACCGACGGTGCGGGAAGCACCTCGACCTCCGATACGATGACTCGATACCACCGAGTCGAGAGGACGACCCATGAAGCCGGTACGCATCGCCGTTCACCTTCACCCACAGCACATCGACTACGCCGGCATTCGGGAGGCCGTCACCCGGGCCGAGGACATGGGCGTCGACGTTCTCTACAACTGGGACCACTTCTACCCGCTCTACGACGGCGATCCGGATCCTGTCGCCGGCAAGCACTTCGAATGCTGGACCATGCTCGCTGCATGGGCCGAGCAGACCGAGCGCGTCGAGTTCGGCGCCCTCGTCACGTGCAACTCCTATCGCAACCCCGAACTGCTCGCCGACATGGCGAGGACCGTCGATCACATTTCCGATGGGCGCCTCATTCTCGGGATCGGATCGGGATGGTTCGAGAAGGACTACGTCGAGTACGGGTATGAGTTCGGGACCGCCCGCAGCCGTCTCGACGACCTCGACGCGGCCATGCCCCGGATCGTCAGCCGCCTCGAGCGTCTCGATCCTCCGCCAACGCGCCACATCCCGATCCTCATCGGCGGTGGCGGCGAGAAGGTCACCCTCCGTATCGTCGCCGAGCACGCCGATATCTGGCACACCTTCGGCGACGCCGAGACGGTCGCCCACAAGTCCAAGGTGCTCGATGACTGGTGTGCGAAGGTCGACCGTGACCCCGGTACCATCGCCCGCTCGATCGGGATCAAGCCGGGGAACCTGGACCAAGCCGACGAGTTCGCCTCCCTTGGCGTCACCGAGTTCACCCTTGGCGTCACCGGCCCCGACATGGATTTGGCGCCCGTCCAACGCTGGCTGGAATGGCGGGATTCGTACAACGGATCGGCGTAGTCGCCAGTCGCCAGTCGAAGCTACGACTCGTCGACGAACTGCCGCACCGAGTCAGGCACTTCTACGCCGTCGAGGTTTCTTGGGTCGGGTTCGGGGGTTCCGGGGGTGAGGGTCAGGGGGATGACCCCGGCCCAGATGGGGAGGGCGTAGTCCTCGGGTTCGTCGCCGACGTCCTTCTCGCTCACCTTGGCTGAGAACTCAACAATCGGGACGGCGGCCAGCAGCGTGCCCTTGTCCTCCTTCGTCGACGGGTGCCGTGCTTCGGACCAGCGGCCCGGCAGAACGGCCTCCGTTATCGCCTCAAAGGCGACGGCCCGCTCTTCGGGATCGTCGACGAGGCGCGCCGGGCCCATGACCATCACCGACCGGTAGTGCATCGAATGGTGGAACGCGGACCGCGCGGCGACGATGCCGTCGAGAATCGTTGCGGTGACCGTCACCTGTGCTCCCTGTTTCATCAGCCGCATCATCCTGCTCGCCGGCAACCCGTGGAAGTAGAGCACGTCACCGACCCGGGCGTGGATCGTCGGGATCACGAACGGGGCATCATCTTGGATGAACCCCACGTGACAGAACATGGCCTCGTCCAAGATAGTGTTGGCCGTCGCTCGGTCGTAGCGGGCCTTCTCCGGGATGCGCCTCACGGTGGTTCGTTCGGACCGTGGATCACTCATGGGACGATCCTAGAGACGCGACGGAGCACCGACCCAAGGATCGGTGCTCCGTGAGCAACGACGAAACGATCAGGTCTGATCGTCGACGATGTCCTTGGCCTTCTCGGCGCCCGAGTCGATCTGGTCCGACGCCTTGCCCCCGGTTGCCTTGTCGGCTGCGTCGGCTGCCTTGTCGATGCCGCCCTTGACCGCTTCCTTGTTGCCGCCGACGAGATCTTTGGCCTTGTCGACCATGTCTCCGAAACCCATTGCCCCTCCTTGTTGTCTGGACAGAGGAATCGTACTCCGGCGGGGATGCCTGCGGTGCAGGCCAAGCGAATGACCGACGGGGACCGCCCGCCCCCGCAATAGGCTGGTGGCATGAACCATCCCCTGCTGGCAGCCGTCTACGACGCGGTCCTTGCACCAACGGAGTGGATGGGCGTCCGAGACCAGCGCCGCAGGTTGATGGAAGGCCTCACCGGCCGGATCGTCGAACTCGCAGCGGGTACCGGTCTCAACGTACCGCTCTACCCCGAGACGGCGGACGAGATCCACGCCGTGGAACCGGACGGCAACATGCTGCGCAGGATGCGCTCGAGGGCTGCCAGGTCAGACACTCGCCTCTTCCTCTATCGCGGCAACGCCACGGAGCTCCCGTTCGTCGATGGTGCGTTCGATGGGGCGATCATGACATTCGCCCTCTGCACGATCCCCGACCCGGTCGCGGCCCTCGACGAAGTACACCGGGTCGTACGGAGCGGCGGCGTTCTCCGGTTTCTCGAGCACGTTCGCTCCCCGAACTCCCGCACGGCGCGGTGGCAGGACCGGGCGGCACCCATCTGGGGCAAGGTGGCCGGTGGATGCCGGCTCAATCAGGCGACGGTTGAGATCCTCGAATCGACCAGCTGGGACGTCGACGACCTCTGGCGATCGGGTGGTGGTTCGGTGGTCGCCGGTCAAGCCTTCCGTACTTGACGCGTCAGTGCATCGCCGAATGCTTCGATCACTCGAATCGGCGTGGTGGCGTGCGGTGCGACGCGAATCCACCCGTTGCGTTCGGACACCACCAATCCCTCCGCTCCGAGGGCGGCGACGGTCGAGAGAGCGTCTCTTCCCGGGAGACGGAACGTGACGATCCCGGCTCGTTCCCGGTCGGAGCGCCAGGGTGCGATGACGTCGGCGCCCAGGCTCCGGACACCGTCGAGGACCGCAGCCGAACGCGCAAGAACCGCCGACTCGATCTCCCGGATGCCACCCAGGTCGATCACCTGCAGCGCAGCGGCAGCAGCAACGGCGCCGGGGAGATTCGGCGAACCCTCGAGATATCGGTCGGCGGTTGCGAGCGGTGGGTGAGGCGGTTGCACCTCGAACGCGAAGTTCTCCTCGACCCCCCACCAGCCAGTGAGCGTTGGTGCCAGCCGATCGATGGTTCGCTCAGAGACCCCCATGACACCGGCAGAGAACCCGGCGCGGAGCCACTTCTGGCCTCCGGCGACGAATACGTCGGCCGATCCGAGGCCGGCCTCCACAGCGCCGAGGCCCTGGATCCCGTCAACCATGACGAGTGCATCGCCCGCTGCTTCAACGATCTGATCGACATCGACGCGGAATCCCGTCATGTAGTCGACGAGGCTCACCGCGACAAGTCGGGTCTCGTCGTCGATCGCCGGAGCCAGGGCTTCTGCAGTGACACGCCCATCAGGAATCTCGACCGCACGGACGATCGGGCCGCCAACGGCCTCGGCGCGCAACCAGGGATACCGGTTGGCCGGAAACTCGTGCGACGGGACCACGACGTTGCCACCGGCGCCAACCAGACCGAAAGCGATCTGCATCATCCCGGCGCTGGTCGACGGAACCGACGTTGCGAGACCGTCCCGTACGCCGAGACCCGCCGCGATCGCAGCACGGGCACGTTCGTATGCCGGACCGACGAGTTCCGGAGTGGGTCGGCTCCCGGCTGCCGCTTGTGCAAGGAGGTCCGCGGCGGCCGCTCGAGCCGACCGTGCCGGCGGGCCGATCGAAGCGAAGTTCAGATAGCCGTCTTGCTCTTCGAACTCGGCCAGATAGTCACCGTTCACGACATACCCCTCTCCCAGACTTCGACGAGGAGACGGTACTCATCGCTGGATTCGATCAAGTCTGCATGGGTCCCATCGGCGATGATCCGCCCATCGCCGATCATGATCACTCGATCGGCGCGTTCAGCCGATCGGAGGCGATGGGCGATCACGATTGCTGTTCTCCCGGCAAGCAGCACCCGGAGTGCGCCTTCGACTTCGAGTTCGGTCTCCGGGTCGAGGTTCGAGGTCGCTTCGTCGAGAACGATCACCGAGGGGTCGTCAAGGAATGCCCGTCCGAGCGCCACGAGTTGACGCTCCCCTGCCGAGAATCGTCCTCCGCGCTCCCGGACCTGCGTCTCGAGCCCGTCCGGGAGATCGCGCACCCAGTCGTCGATACCCATTGCCCGCAACACGTTCCACACGTCCTCGTCGGATGCGTCGGGTGCGCCATAGGCGAGGTTGCTTCTCAGGGTCCCGTTGAAGAGGAAACCGTCCTGCGGGATCAGTGCGATGGCATCCGTGCGGGAATCGATGGTGACGTCGGTGAGATCCGCACCGTCGATCGAGACCGAACCCTGCTGAGGGTCGTAGTAGCGCAGGACGAGTTTGGCGATCGTGCTCTTGCCCGCGCCGGTCTCGCCCACGACGGCAAGCCGCTGACCTGCCGGAATCTCGAGGTCGACGTCCTGGATCACCATGGTCTCGTCGTCGTAGCCGAAGGTCACGCCGCTCAGCGTGATCTCACCGGCCACAGGATCGGCGAGGTCGTAGGCACCGGGGCGCTCAACCACGTGGGCCTTCACATCGAGCAAGTTGAAGAGTTTGCCGAGCGCGGCAATGGCCGCCTGCAGCAGGTTGTAGACGTTCGCGAGGTTGACGATCGGCTGGAAGAACCAGTCGAGGTAGAGGAGGAACACGACGAGGGTGCCGAACGTGAGTGAACCGTCGATGACCCGGAGCCCGCCGATGACGAGCACCGCGGCAATCGCTACGACACGGAGGAACCCGACGGCCGGGAAATACCACGAGATCGCTTTCGCGGCACTCATGTGCGCTCGATAGTGCGATTCGTTGACCCGGCCGAACGACGTCGCCTGGACTTGCTCCTGAGAGAAGGCCTGGACGACACGGACGCCGGCGATTCCCTCCTGAAGGCCGGCGAGGACGCGCCCGATTCGCTCGCGGACCTGCTCGTAGGCCTTGGCCGCCTGGCGTTGGAAGATAACCGAGACACCGATGAGCACGGCGATCACCGCGAACGTCGACACCGCCATCTGCCAGTCGACCAGCACCATGGCAATGGCCACTCCGATCACGGTAAGGCCGTTCGAGACGGCCATCACCGCGCCGTCACCTGCAAATTCCTGGAGTGACTCGATATCCGAGGTCATTCGACTCACCAGAACACCGCTCTTCGATCGGGAGAAGAACGCCGTGTCGGATCGGATCAGGTGACGGAACACCACGCTCCTGAGATTCAGCAAGTACTTCTCCCCGACCCATGCGATGCCGTAGCGCGAGATCTTCACGAACACGTACTGCACGACGAGCAGAACGATGAACACCAGCGCGGCGGTCGTCACAATCTGCTTGTCCCCCTCAGCAACGCCGCGGTCGATTCCGGCTCCGACCGCGAGCGGACCAGCGAGACGGGCGGCCGTGCCGAGTGCCGCTGCGGTGAATGCGCCGACCGCTGGCCACAGCAGTGGTCGGCCGATCCGGCCGGCGCGACGGAGCAGACCGCTGCGATCCTGTACTTCGTAGTCGGAGCCGTGCTGCATGTATCTCATCGGACACCACCGGGCGCACGATCGCCATCGTGGGCCAGGACCGCTCCATACCGAGGGATCGTGGCGAGCAACTCAGCGTGGGTGCCAACGCCCGCGATCGCTCCGTCCTCGAGGAACACCACGAGGTCGGCGAGCGCGAGCGTCGACGTCCGGTGAGCGATGATCAGTGTTGTCCTGCCCGCCATCACGTGGCGGAGCGCCTCTTGGATCTCGGACTCAACGACGGCGTCGACCGACGAGGTCGCGTCGTCCAAGATCAGAATTCGGGGATCCCGCAGAACGCTCCTGGCGAGAGCGACACGCTGACGCTGGCCGCCGGACAGGGTGTGGCCGCGTTCACCGACAACGGTTCCGTAGCCGTCCGGCATGGCACAGATGAAGTCGTGTGCCTGCGCGAGTCGGGCGGCGGCCCGGACACCGCGTTCATCCGCTCGAGGATCACCGACGAGGATGTTCTCGGCGATCGTCGCCGAGAACAGGAAGCTCTCCTGGAAGACGATGGCCACTTCGGATCGCAGATCGTCCAAGCGCAGATCGCGAACGTCGACTCCGTCGATCGAGACCGACCCGGTGGATACGTCATAGAACCGCGGCACGAGGTTGGCCACCGTCGTCTTGCCCGACCCCGTTGTCCCGACGAGGGCGACCGCCGTTCCTCCAGGGATGATGAGTTCCATGTTCTCAAGGACCGGCTCGCCGCCCGGGTAGGCGAACTGGACCCCATCGAAACGAATCTCGCCCGGCCCGTCAGGAAGCGGTATCGGCTTAACAGGGTCCTCGATGACCGGATCAGTCGACAGCAACTCATCGATCCGCGACGCCGACGCCGCTGCCCTCGGTAGATTGGCGAAGAACCAGCCGGTGATCATCAGCGGGAGTACCAAGACCGCCAGATACTGGGTGAAGGCCACGAACTCCCCCTCGGTCAGCGCCCCATCGATGACGCGGAACCCACCAAGCCACAGAACCGCGACGGTCCCGAGCGACGGAATGAGTTCGAAGAGCGGTGCGTACGTCGACCGATACCGGGCGATCTGGATGGTGTCCTCGTAAATCGCGACGGCGGCGTTCTTCAGGCGGAGTTCCTCACGCCGCTCCTGCCCGTAGGCCTTCACGACCTCGATCCCGGCCACGCTCTCCTCAACCACCTCGGCGAGATCGGCGAGTTTCTGCTGGACGCTGAACGAGAGGCGAATGATGCGCCGTGCGAGCGCGTTGGCGTTGAGCACCAGTGCCGGGAAGGTGAGCGAGGCGACGAGACCGAGAACGGGATCGATCATGATCAACACGACCATCACCACAAGGAACATCGCAATATTCGCGACCACGATTGGCAGCATCATGAGGATCAAGCGGATCTGAGAGAGATCGGACGATGCCCGGGACATCAGCTGCCCGGTCGGTGTGATGTCGTGGAATGAGAACGCGAGCCGCTGGATGTGGGCGAACATGCGCCCGCGGAGGTCGGCTTCTGCGCGGTACGCGAGACGGAATCCGAAGTACCTGCGGAATCCCATGCCAATGGCTTGGACGATGCCGACGCCGATCAGCGCGGCGATGAGCGGCCACAGTCGGTTGCGGTCCCGGGCGAGGATGGCATCGTCGATCACCATCGAGACAACGACCGGCAGCAGCACGACCCCGACCATCCAGACGAGCGCTCCGGCGATCGCGATGACGCCGTATCTGGGATACGACCGCAGGGTCTTCACCAACAAGCCGATGCCGCTCCGAATGTCCCCGTCGGGTTGAGCGGTGTTCATGAGTTGGTTCCGCGGACAACATCCACGATCGAAGGGACCAATGCCGGCACCGAGATGACAATCAAGCCGATGGCATACGACCAGACGAGGACGACTCCAATCGCTCCGAGCGCATCGAGCGAGCTACCACCGAAGGTCGGAATGAGAATCGCAGCCAACCACGTCGTCAGGCCCAGCGTCAACGCGGCAGTGACTGCTGAGGCAAACGACAGTCGGATGGGCTCCGGTGTCCCCCACCGGTAAATCGCTGCCAGCACGAGAACCACCCACGCGAGAAGGACACCCAACGTGATCCACCCGGTCCAGCCAACGCTCAGCCCGTGCGTCTCGAGCGTCGACGCCACCCAATCACCGAAAATCACCACCACGTAGCTGAGGATCAGGGCCGCGCCCGCGCCGAGGGTGAACAGGATCCCGAGGCCACGCTTGACGAAATATGGACGGTCTTCTGGCGTCGCCTCAATCAATCGCAGCGCCTTCTGCACCGCATAGATGGCGCGGGATCCCGACCAGAGAGCAATGAGGAGCGACACCACCACCAGTGCCGGTCCCATGCCCCCGAGCGCTGCTTCTGCATCCTCGATGATCGGGAGGATGAACTCGGCCACTTGCGGCGGAAACTCGGTGATGACCGTCTGTTCGATCTGTTCCAGCCCCTCGGCACCAGACCCAAATACCGAGATCGTGCCGACGACCGCGAACGCAAGTGGAACAAGCGCAAAGATCGAGTTGTAGGCGATCGCCGCCGCCATGAGGAATGGGTCGGCGGTCATGATCCGATCGAACGCCCCGACGAGCGGACTGAGGCGCGGAGGGAGTGAGATCAACTGGCGCATGCGTCGAGGATACGTCTCCGAAGTGCCGAGCAGAAAACGGGGCCGTTCCTACACTCCCATCCGATGCGTCGTTTGATCACCACCGCCGTCGCCCTGGCCATGGTCGCCACCGCCTGTGTTGCGGGTGCCGACATTGTTCCGGCCGACCCGAACGGCACGACCACAACAACCGTTGGAGACACAACGACAGTGGCCGGCACCGACACCACGGCGCCGACAGATTCGACGGACCCCAGCGACGCGACGGCGTCGTCGACGACCGCGACGACGGTCCCTTCTCGCCTGCCCGGCGTGGTCCCACCCGAGAGCGTCGGGGAGCCCTGGGGTGAAGTCGTGGGTCTCACCATGTTCCGCGGCAACCCGACACGGACCTTCTTCGGTTCGGGTCCGGTGTCCAGGCAATCACCGGATACCGCATGGAAGTTCCCGGACGACGCGATGTGCGGACAGTCTCCCGTCGGCCAAGAGAACAAGGTCTGGTGCGGGAGTGGGTGGACCGGGCAACCCGTCGTATGGGAACGGCCTGACGGCATCACCGAAGTCATCTTCGGCGCATATGACAAGCAGATCCATTTCCTCAACGCAGACACCGGGGAGCGGACACGCCCCGACTTCGACATGGGCGACATCATCAAGGGATCCGTCACCCTCGACCCCGATGGGTATCCACTGCTCTACACCGGTTCGCGAGACCCGCGCTTCCGGATCATCGCCCTCGACGCCGATGAGCCATACGAGGTCTGGTCACTCCACGCCAATTCGGTGGACGGAATCTGGAACGACGACTGGGACTCGAACCCGGTGATCGTCGACGACATGATGTACCAAGGCGGAGAGAACTCGTGGTGGTTCGCCGTCAAGCTCAACCGTGGCTACGACGCGGACGGCAAAGTGACCGTCGATCCCCAGGTGGTGTATCAGATCCCGGCGTGGACCGAAGAGCTCACGGAGATCTTCGGCCGCCAGCACTCGGTCGAGAACTCGACCGCGGTCTTCGAACAGCGGGCGTACTTCTCGACCTCGGCAGGCCGGGTCGTCGGCATCGACCTCACCGACATCGAGGCCGGCAACGGCGAGATCTTCTTCGACTTCTGGAACGGGGACGACACCGACTCCACGATCAGCATCGACAGCGAAGGCTTCCTCTACGTCGTCTCGCATGCCGACACGGCGAAGAAGAACAACACCGCGGCCCGGCGCGTCCGCGAGGTCGGAGATCTCGCGAAGCTGGACCCCAACAACCCCGATGACCCGGTGGTGTGGTCGGTCTATCTCTCCGCGGCGCGTGGACAGGATGCCGGCGCCTGGGCGACGCCTGCGCTGCATGCCGACGCCCGACTGCTGTTCGTTGCGACGGACGCCGGTGACCTCCTCGCAATCGACACGGCGACCGGCGAGACCGTCTGGGAGGATTTCATCGGCGGCAACGCCTGGTCATCGCCGGTCATCGCCGACGACATGCTGGTGGTCGGCGTCGACTGCCTCACCGGATCGGCCGGGTTTCGCGCATATGATCTCACCAATCCTCGCTCACCCCTCCGCTTGTGGGACAAGACCGTCGGATCCGGTCAGTGCATCGAATCGACGCCCGCGATCTGGAACGGACGGATCTATGTCGGATCACGAGACGGCTTCTTCTACGCCCTCACAGGGGAATGAGCAACCGCGGCACCGTCGACACCGGACCCGGAAGAAAGCTGGCTGCCGCCGTCCTGTTCACCGTCGGAACGGCGGGAACGCTCGCAACGGTTCTCGGGTTCTTCGGAGCGACGTGGTGGGGCTGGGACCGCATCGCCGATTGGCGCTTCCCCCTTATGGTCGCCCTCAGCGTCACCGCCATCGTCTACGGACTGGCGTTCCGCCGCGGCTTGTCGGCCGTGTTCCTGGCTGCGGCCATCGTCAACGGCGTGCTCCTTGCACCGATGTGGTTGTCGACCCAGGCCGGTGCCGCATCCAGCGATCGGATCCGCGTGGTCAGTCTCGATACCAGTGGTTCTGGTGACTCCCGCGCCTCCATCATCGCGTGGCTCGATAGCGTCGAGGCCGATCTGGCCCTGCTGTATCGAACGACCGGCGACTGGGCCGGGGCAATCGAAACCGAGAACGTCCCGTACCGGATTGTGCCCGCCCCCGTCGGAAGCGACGCATTCGGGCAGGCACTCGTCCTGGTGCGCGGCGACGCGGTAGCCACACCGATGCCCCCAGTGCCCGGATCGGATGTCACCATCGACATCAGCCTTGGACCGACGGACGCGACGGTCATCGGTCTCGCGGTGGAGAGTCCCGGTTCCCCGCTCGAGGCGCAGTCACGACTCGCCCGATTCACGGCGGTCAACGCAGCGATCGCGAACGTCGCAGGAACCGTCGTCGTCACCGGCAATTTCGAAGCCTCGCGGTGGTCCCACGCCTTCGATGTGATCGCGAACGGCCTGGTGAACTCGGAGAATGGGTTCGGCTACGCCGCAACCTGGCCGTCGTCGGATTGGCCCCTCATCGGTGACTACACCGGACTGCCGCTCGACCACGCCGTGTACCGCGGTGACGTCACGGTGCCGACACGAACCGTCGGACCAGATCTGGGTCCTGCGCATCGACCGCTGCTCTTCGACCTCTCGCCGGCCGCCGGGTAGGACCCAAACTCACCGCCGCCGGTAGCCTGCAGTGCATGCTTCACGACTACACCACCGTCACTGCAGCGTCCGTCTCCGAAGTCACCGAGAAGGCGATTGCAGCATCAGAGTCGCTCATCGACGGCGTCGTCGGCGCCGAAGGTCCGCGCACCTACGCCAACACGATGGCGCCACTCGACGCAATCGCCGTTCTCATCTCGGACGCCTCGGGGAACGGTTCGTTCATGGCGCGGGTTCACCCTGATGCCGATGTGCGGTCTGCCGGCGTCGCCGCGGGTGAGCGCTCGTCGAAGTGGGGGGCCGATCTCGTGATGCGGTCAGATCTGGCGTCCGCCGTTCGAGCGTATGCCGCCACCGACGATGCCGCACATCTCGATGGCCTCGAAGCGCGCAACCTCGCTTTCTGGCTGCGGGATCTCAGAAGAGCGGGCCACGATCTCGCCGAGGCCGATCGGACCCGGTTGCGCGAACTGCGCCAGCGCCTCATCGAAGTGCAGGTGGCGTTCAACAGCAACCTCGACGAGTGGGATGACGGCATCGAGATGACCAGCGAAGATCTGGCAGGTCTGCCGGAGGCATACATCGAGCGACTCGCCCCGGGCGAATCCGAGGGGACGTATCGGGTCTCGATGGCCTACCCGGACTACATCCCGTTCATCGAGGAGGCGGAGCGCAGGGATCTGCGGCGACAGATGCAGTTCAAGTTCTGGAATCGGGCGGCGGCGGCCAACACGCCGCTGCTCGCCGAAGCCGTGGCGATCCGGAACGAGATCGCTTCGCTCCTCGGCTATCGCACGTGGGCCGAGTACGCCATGGAAGTCAAGATGGCGAACCCCGACGCCGTCGAGGCCCTCTACGCGTCGATCGTTCCGGGACTGACGGCCCGGGCATCGCAAGAGTTGGAGACCCTCCGTGATGTGGCGAGCGACGATCTCGACGGCGGTCCGATCCTCTCGTGGGATTGGATGTACTACCACACGATGCAGCAGAAGCAGGACTTCGGGATCGATCAGAACGAGGTCGCCGAGTTCTTCCCACTCGAGACCGTCATCGACGGCATGTTCGACATCACCGGTGAGGTGTTCGGACTCGAGTATCGCGAGATCGCAGACACAAACGCGTGGCACGAAGACGTGAAACTGTTCGAGATCCGGAATCAGGGCGGCGACCAGCCGATCGCCTACTTCTACGCCGATCTCTTCCCACGCGACGGCAAGTTCGGCCACGCGGCGTGTTTCTCGATCACCGGGGGTATGCGGGAGGCCGACGGGCGGTACCGCGCCCCGGTCGCTGCGGTCGTCGCGAACTTCACGAAGCCGGGGCCGGATTCGCCCTCGCTGCTGAAACACGACGAAGCGCTGACGCTCTTCCACGAATTCGGGCACGTCCTCCACTTCTGTCTGACCACGATCGACCACCCCCGATTTGCGGGATACGACACCGAATGGGACTTCGTCGAGGCTCCATCGCAGATCATGGAGCACTGGATGTGGCAGCCGGAAGTCCTCCAGCGGTTCGCCCGTCACTATGAGACGGGCGAGGTCATCCCGACGGATCTCGTCGAGCGCCTCGTCGCCGGCCGTGATCAGAACATCGGACTCACCACGCTCCGCCAGGTCTTCCTCGGCAAGTTCGACCTCGCAATCCACACTGGAGCCGAGGACATCGATCTCGATCAAGCCACCCGGGACGCGTTCGCCCTGACACTCATCCCATATCACGAGGGCACCTCCTTTGCGGCGTCCTTCGGACATCTCATGGGCGGATACGATGCCGGCTACTACGGCTATCAGTGGGCGAAGGTCTACGGAGATGACATGTTCTCCGTTTTCGCGGACGAGGGCATTCTCAGTCCCGCGGTCGGCGCTCGCTACCGTGACGAGGTGCTCTCGCGCGGCTACTCGCGTGACGCCATCGAGCACCTGCGAGCGTTCCTCAGGCGCGAACCGTCCCCCGATGCCTATCTCAAGAACTTGGGCCTGGACGGATGAGGAGATGGGCCGCTGCGCTGGCCGTCGCCCTCCTCGCCGCGGCGTGCACACCGGAGGCCGGGGAGACGACCACCACCTCCACGGCCGCGGAGCCGATCGAGGATACGACGACCACCAGCACGGTTGCGGCGCGCCCTCTCCTCGATGACGAGAGTCTGTTCCTCGTCCTGATGTGGCACCAGCATCAGCCGCTGTACCCGAAGGACGAGAATGGTGTCGTCACCCGGCCGTGGGTCCGACTCCATGCCGCCAAGGACTACTGGGACATGGCAGCGCTCGTCGAGCAGTATCCGGATCTTCGCGTCGCCTTCAACCTGACGCCGGTCCTGCTCCTGCAACTCGAAGAGATCCTCAACGGGACACGGGACACCTACTGGGTGCACACGGAAGTCCCCGCAGGCGAACTGACCGACGACCAGAAGGACTTCCTTCTCGCCCGGTTCTTCGACGTCAATCCGTTGATCGTTGCCCGCTTCCCCCGCTACCAGGAACTCGCAGACCAGCGCGGCGAAGGCACTGCGTTCTCGACCCAGGACTTCCTCGACTTGCAGGTCCTCTTCAACCTCGCTTGGACGGATCCCGACCTGCTCGCGGAACCGGAGCTCAGCACTCTGGTGGCGCAGGGACGCGACTTCGTCGACGCGGACAAGGGTCCGGTCCTGGATGCTCATCTCGACGCGGTTGCGGCGACGCTCAACGTTCACGAGAGACTGTGGGCGGAAGGCCAGATCGAGGTCACCACGACTCCGCTCGCCCATCCCATCCTGCCGCTCATCTCCGACACCAACCTCGCCCTCGAAGGAGATCCGACGGCCACCATGCCGACCGAGCGCTTCCGTGAACCGATCGACGCCCGCGAGCAAGTGACGCGTGGCCTGGATGTCGCGGAGCGCCTGCTCAGCCGTCGGCCAACCGGTATGTGGCCCGGCGAGGGTGCGGTCGCACAAGAGGTCACCTCGATCTGGGCAGGTGAAGGCGTCGAATGGATCGCGACCGGAGAGCACGTTCTCGGTGAGACGCTCGGATCCGGAACGTTCGAGCGGGACTCGAACGGCACGGTGATCGACGCCGACGTCCTCTACCGCCCCTATGCGGCCCAACACGCCAGGAATCCGACCCTCCCGGTGTTCTTCCGGGATGTCACGATCTCGGACCTCATCGGTTTCGAATACTCCGGCATGCCCGGCGGAGCGGCCGCCGACGACTTCATGGCGCGCCTCGACCGGGCGAACGACCAACTCGAGGAACTCGACGCTGCGGGACCGAAAGTTGTGACCATCGTGGTCGACGGTGAGAACGCCTGGGAGCACTACGAGAACGACGGCAAGGACTTCCTCAACGCCCTCTATCAGAACCTCAGCGAATCCGATCTCGTCCGCACCGTCACCCCAACCGAACTTCTGACGCACTTCGGGGACGCGGTTGAACCACTCCCAGATGTCTTCCCGGCTTCCTGGTTCCAACCGAACTTCGCGACCTGGATCGGAGAACGGGAAGAGGCGATCGCCTGGAATGCCCTATCGGCGACCCGGCGCGCCTACGCCGACGCCGTGTCGTCCGGAGTAGTCACCGAGCAACAACTGGCTCGGGCATACGAGACCGTGCTCTTCGCCGAGGGGTCGGACTGGTTCTGGTGGTACGGCGTCGATCAGGATTCGGGTGACGACCGCTACTTCGATCAGGCATATCGCGAACTGCTGGGCCAGGTCTACGACGCGCTCGGTCTCGACCGACCAGCCTTCGTCCGAACACCGATCGTCCCCGACCCGGTGATCCCGCCGGACCGCTCGTCGGACACGACCGGTCTGGTCGAAATCGATGCCGACGTCGATAACGCCGAATGGGACACGGCCGGCGTCTACACCTTCGATGGTGCGCCGTTCGCCGAATACCGGTGGCTGTACGGGGAGAACCGACTCCAGGTCCGGGTCGACTACGCCGCCGAGGTGCTCGGAGACGATGCGGCCGGGTTCGATCTCTACGTCGGCCTCCCGGGTCTCGAACCGAGCCGCGGGATGACCGTGAGCGCCAACGTCCTCGGCTTCGAGGCCACCCACCTCTTGACGTGGCGCGGCGTCGAGCCAACGACCGTCCGCGGGCCGGTTCCGCTCCCTCCGCTCGGCACCGGCGATGGCCTCGTCGACGCCGGGATGATGCCCGAGCCCGAGATCATCACTGCGGGATTCGACGGGACCCGTATCGAGTTCTCGATTCCCCTCGAATCCCTCGGCCCCGTCGAGGTCGGCGATCCGGTGATGTTCCGTCTCGTCGATCGTGCCGGCGGCCCGGAGTCGGCCACCGCGCCATTGACCGGTCCAGGAGTCATGGTCATCCCAGACATCTCCGACGTTGCCACAGCATTTGAGGCAACCGATCCCGAGGGTGACGATCACGGCCCTGGAACCTACACGTACCCGACCGACCCGGTGTTCCCCCCGGGGTCATACGACCTGACCGGCTTCACCGTCGGCGAGTCCGGCGACACCCTCGTGTTCGGTTTCGACGTCGTGGCACCGGTGGTGAACTCTTGGGACAGCCCGAACGGGCTCTCGATTCAGACGTTCGACGTGTACATCGACACCGACCCTGAGACGGCCAACGGGGCACGGCGGTTCCTCCCAGGACGCAACGCCTCGTGGCAGGCCGGGTCGGGGTGGGACCGGGCGCTCACCGTCGAGGGGTGGTACCCGGCGCTGTACGTGGCAGATGCCGATGGAACGACCACCGAGACCGAGCCAACGTTCGCGGTGCTCGTCTTCTCCGACAAGGGGCGAGTGACCGTCCGGATCCCGCGGAGGCTCTTCGGCGACGGAGATCCATCGGAATGGTCGTATGCCGTGGCCGTGATGAGCCAGGAGGGCTATCCGTCGAGCGGCGTCCGCCGCATCCGCGACGTCGAGAGCGCACCGGCGCAGTATCGGATCGGAGGCGGAGACGGGTCGATCAACGGAACACGCATCCTCGATCTGCTGGCACCGGACCCGGGCCTCCAGGAGGCCATGCTCTCCGGCTACGACCCGATCACCACAGGGTCGATCGATGATCTCGCCGACGACGACTTCGCTCAGATCACACCCGTGTCGTCGCCGTGAGGGATCTCGCATCGCGAGCAATCGGCGACCTCGACGATCTCATCTCGGGGCTTCGCACTCCGATTGATCTCGATGAGACGATCCATGCGACGCGTACCGGCATCAAGTGGCTGCGTGCGTTTGTGCGACTCGCCCGCGTCTCGATCGGTACCGACACCTACCGGATTGAGAACGGATCTCTGCGCGACGCCGCCCGACTCATCGCGCCGGCACGCGACGCCCGGGTGCTCATTGACACGGCGGCCTCGGAGGACGCTGCGCCGACCGTGGTGGCGGTGCTGGAGGGGGCCCATGCCGACGCGATCGACGCACTCGAGAACGGCGTTCGAATGGAGACTGTCCGACTCCTCGAATCGACGGCCGGACGATGGAACCGTCTCGCGTGGAGCGGACCGCCGGTCTCCTCGATCCGGATCGGACTCAAGAAGACCTATCGCCGAGGTCGCACCGACTACGCCACTGTTCTCGCTGAGCCGACGGCTGAGGCGTTCCACGGTTGGAGACGGGGCGTCAAATACCTCCGCTACCAACTCCAGGCCATCAAGGCTCCGAACCGGTTCGTGGCGCCGTACACGGACCTCGGTGACCACCTCGGACTCGAGCATGACCACACCGTGCTCATCGGCGCGTGTTGCAGCTTCCCCGGTGATGCCGACTTCGCGGACCTCGCCCGGCGCTCGATGGCGCAGCGCGCAGAACTGCGGTCGCTCGCTCTCGACCTCGGTAGCCGCCTGTTCGTCGCGCACCCGGACCACTTCGTCGACATCGTCGAAGAGACCGTCAACTTCAGCTAGGTCAACCGGGGCGGCGCACCGCGGTCTCCGCAATCACCAACGAGGCGGCACGATCAGGCTTCCCGTTCGCGAGCAATGGCAACTCCCGCACCGCCACCCACGAGCGCGGTACTTCGTGTCGCGCGACGCGCAGGCGAACGATCCGCTCAATCTCGGGGAGTTGGTCTGATTCGGCTTCGACGACCGCCACCACGATGTGGCCCCACTCGTCATCCTCGGCGCCGACCACCACCGCCTGTCCCGCCATCGGGAGCGACGCGATGACGGCTTCGATCGTCGACGGGTGGACGTTCTCGCCCCCGGTGATGATGACATCATCCGTGCGACCGGTGACGACGAGGCGCCCATGGTCATCGAGATACCCGATATCGCCGCTGTGGTGCGGGCCGTACCTCGGAGGCTCGCCGAGATACCCCGGCGAGACCGTCGGTCCGTCAACAAGAATCTCGCCGTCGTCAATCGAGAGGATGACCGCGGACAACGGCGGTCCGACGGTGCCGAGGGACTCGATCGCCGTCCCCGGTTCGACGGTCGCCACCTGCGAACACGCCTCGGTCATGCCGTAGGTCTGAAGTACCGGGAGCCCGGCGAATATCGCGCGCTGGACGAGTTCGGCACTCGCCGGTGCACCGCCGAGGAGGACCGACGCGAGACCGCCGTACGGCCCAGGATCTCGTTCGAGGATGCGATGCAGCATGGTCGGAACCAGACTCGCCATCGTCACGGCGCGTTCTCGCAGGGCGGCAATCGCTGTGTCGGCCTCGAACCTCGAGAGCAGATGGATCGATCCGCCGGCCGCAAGGCTGCGCCACACCACGGACAGCCCGCCCACGTGGGACAACGGAAGGGTCAGCAGCCATCGATCCGCAGGACCGTTCCCCAGGCGTCGCTGCGAAGCATCGATAGCGGCGGCGATATTCTGTTTCGTCAGGAGCACCCCCCTGGGAGTCCCGGAGCTACCCGACGTCGGCACGATGATGGAGACGTCGTCGTCCACGGCCTGATTCGCCCCGATCGACATCTCGCCCGCCGGAACTGCCACGCCCCCGGCACGATCCACGCCCATCAGTTCGACGATGCTCTCCGGGTTGAGGGCTACCTCGACGGGAACCAGGATGCCCGGGCCAACACCCGCGGCGGCCAGGCGAACGGCATGGCGCTCAGCGCGGCGATCAAGCTCTCCATAGGAGAGCGTCGTATCGGCGAAAACGACGGCCGGGGCTTCGGAATCCGCCTCGGCGTAGGTCCTCAGCCATTCGTTCGGCAGGGTGACGGTCATGGCAATCACTACAGTATCGGGTCGTGACATCTCAGATCTTCGATCCAGCTGCCTGGGACCCGGTTGAAGGGTTCGACTTCACCGACATCACCTACCACCGCGCTCGCTCGTTTGGCGCGGTGAGAGTCGCCTTCAATCGTCCCGATGTGCGCAACGCCTTCCGGCCGCACACCGTCGACGAGTTGTACTCGGCGCTCGATGATGCGCGGATGACTTCCGACGTAGGGGCGGTACTCCTCACCGGCAACGGGCCCTCGCCGAAGGATGGCGGGTGGGCCTTCTGCTCCGGCGGTGACCAGCGCATCCGAGGGGCGGACGGATACCAGTATGAGGGCAGCAGCGAAGTCGACCGCGCCCGACTCGGCCGCCTGCACATCCTCGAAGTCCAGCGCTTGATTCGTTTCATGCCGAAGATTGTGATCGCGGTCGTCCCAGGCTGGGCTGTCGGCGGCGGCCACAGCCTCCACGTCGTTTGTGACCTCACGCTCGCATCACGCGAGCACGCCGTGTTCAAGCAGACGGATGCCGACGTTGCATCGTTTGATGGCGGATACGGCTCGGCACTGCTGGCCCGCCAGGTTGGGCAGAAACGAGCGAGGGAGATCTTCTTCCTCGGCCGTTCCTATTCCGCCCAGGAGGCCTACGACATGGGCATGGTCAATGCCGTCATCGACCACGCCGACCTCGAAACCGTCGCCCTCGAATGGGCGCGCGAGATCGTCTCGAAGAGTCCCACGGCGCAGCGAATGCTGAAGTACGCCTTCAATCTCCAGGACGATGGCATGGTCGGCCAGCAACTCTTTGCAGGCGAAGCGACCCGACTCGCCTACGGCACCGACGAGGCACGAGAAGGCCGCGACGCGTTCCTCGAGAAGCGCGATCAGGACTACCACGACTTCCCGTGGCACTTCTAGAAGAGCTGCCGGCTACCAGCTGCCAGCTACCGGCACGACGCCGGGGGGTGTTTCTATGAATGCGTGGGTTCTGGCGGCTCGGCCTGCCACGCTGCCTGCCGGGGCTGCGGCGGTGGTGGTCGGGAGCGCGCTGGCCGGAGCGGACGGAGTCTTCGCCTGGGGCCTGTTTGGGGTCACGCTGTTCGCCGCCATCGCCATCCAGATCGGTGTGAACTTCGCCAACGACTTGGCCGACGCCCAGAAGGGTGCCGACACCGAGACACGCATCGGTCCCACCCGTGCGGTCGCTGCAGGACTGCTGACGCCCGATCAGATGAAGCGAGGCATCGTGGTGATGTTCGGGCTCGCGGCGCTCGCCGGCCTCTCTCTGATCTGGGCGGCCGGTTGGGTGATCCTGGCGATCGGCGTGATCTCGATCATCGCCGCACTCGGCTACACCAACGGCCCGGTCCCGTACGGCTACTACGGACTCGGCGAGGTCTTCGTCTTCGTCTTCTTCGGCCTCGTAGCAACCGTCGGCACGCGCTACGTCTACGATCGGACGGCTCCTGCCGATGCCTGGTGGAGCGCGGTTGCCATGGGCCTCCTCGCCGCCGCCATCTTGGTTGCCAACAACGTCAGGGACCGCGACACGGACCGCGAGGCCGGGAAGCGCACGCTGGCGGTCATCCTTGGGCGGAATCCGACACGCTGGATGTACGCAGCGATGGTCGCCGGTGCGTACGCGACGGTCGTCGGAGCTGTCGCGACCGGAGTGCTCCCAGCGTGGGCGCTCCTCACCTTCGTCTCACTCCCCCTTGCCGTCCCGCCGACGCGAACGATCTTCACCGAGACCGCCGGCCCGCCCCTCATCGCAGTGCTGAAGGCGACGGCGCGGCTCCAACTCGTGTTTGCTGCCCTCCTCGCCGTCGGCGTTCTGCTCTAGCGGCGCACCGCGATGCCAATCGCCGCGGCCCCGGCGGGGGCGTCGTCGACCGTAACGAGGAGGTCGGGCCCGTCCGGTCGCTCGATTCGGATGGCCGGTCCGCTCCGGACGATGATCGCACGCACACCCGATCGGACTCGATAGCCCCACCCACCGTAGGACATCGGCTTGACCGCTACCGCCGAAGCACCGGCGATCTCGTCAACGGGGATGTGGTGCGACGGCCAGCCGAACGGTCCGATTCGCACCGTCACGCCCGACTCGTCCACGTCGACCGTCACCGAGGAGAACGCTACTCCGACGATCGCGATCGCCACGAACAAGATGAGCCAGATGGGATCGAAGAAGAGCACACCAAGGATCGGCAACGCACCAATCAGGGTGACCCAACCGTTGAAGGCCGACCCGGACCACGGCGCAGCGGAAGGAGCGACAGGGGCAAGCGGTTCATCGACGGTGACACCGGAGGATCCTCCAGCGAGGAACCACCCCGCCGCTGCGGCCGCCACGCCGATGGCGACCACGGCGATGACATAGACCACCGACATCGGAGCAGCTGCCGGCCAGGACGCCGCGTCCAGATTGGCGACGACGATCTGGGCGTTCACCGCGGCAAGGAGGCCCATGATGAAATAGGTCACGGCGGTCAGCGGCGCAGACGGCATCGATCGGCGTGCTCCGGCTGCGAGCGCTGCCCACGTCAGCAGCATCCCTCCGGCGAGGAGCACCACGTACGCGAGGAACGGCATCTCGCCGTTCGGCGGTCCGGTGACTCCCCAGTGCACGGCGATCGGGTCCGGATATCGCGAGGAGAACCACACGAGCGGTAGGAATACGCCGAACATGACGAACGCCGGCAAGACGACGACCGCAGCCCACCAGCGTGCTGAACCTCGATGCATTGACGCAGTATGGCAGTCGCACCGGCACCCCCAGCGGTAACCTCGCTGGCGTGGACCCGACAACAGCCCTCACCACACGCCTCGCAGGAGCGTTCGCCGATCTCGGCCTTCGCCACACGGTCATCTCCCCCGGATCTCGAAGCACACCGTTGGCCCTCGCATTCGCCGCGGAGAACCGCATCGCCAACCACGTGGTGCACGACGAACGGTCGGCAGGATTCTTCGGCCTGGGGATCGCCAAACAGAGCGGCGTCCCGGCTGCACTGATCTGCACGTCAGGGACCGCCGCCGCCAACTACCTGCCGGCCATCGCCGAGGCTGGACTCGCCCGGGTACCGCTGCTGGTCCTGACCGCAGACCGCCCGCCCGAACTCCGCGGCAACGGCGCACCGCAGACCATCGACCAGATTGCCATCTATGGATCAGCCGTTCGGTTTTTCCACGATGTCGGTGTCCCGGATCAGGTGACGGCGGACGCCGCCCCGGCGCTGGCCCTTCGGACGTGGGCCGCGGCGCTCGACGCTCCGCACGGGCCGGCTCACCTCAACTTCGCATTTCGAGAGCCTCTGGCAACACCGACCGACCCGGCACCACCAACGGATATCGGATTCCGTCGGGGGGAAGTACAGCTTCCGCCGGAGGATCTCGCTGACCTGGCCGAGCGTCTCTCAGCGAGGCGGAGTCTCATCATCGTCGGCGGACACCAGCGACCGGGCTTCGCTGCTGCCGCAGCGATGCTCTCCGGCGAGGCGCGGATCCCGGTCGTCGCCGACATCCAGGCCCGCTTCCCTGCTCCGTCGACAATCTCCCACGGGCACCTGCTCGCCGATTCCGGGTTCTTCAACTCGCATCCGCCCGACGTCATCGTTCGGATTGGTCCCGTCCCGACCTCACGGCCTCTCTGGGGGTGGATGCAGGAATCGCAGGCGGACCAGATCGTGATCGATGACGCCGGATGGCGCGATCCGCTCGGCACCGCCACCCACGCCTACCGTGCCGATCCGGCCGTGACCTTCGCCGACCTGGCGGGGCGAGTCGCTCCAACCCCCGACGATTGGCTCCCGATCTGGGCCGATGCCGACCGACGGGTTGGTATGCACATCGCGGACGTGCTGGCCGACGAGCCGTTCCCCGTCGAGCCGGCAATCGCCAGGACGGTCTGGGGAGCAGCTCCAAGCGGCGCCACCGTCTACGCCGCCTCTTCCATGCCGATCCGGGACCTCGACGCGTTCTCAGGCAGGACCAGAGGTGATGTCGCAGTATTGGCGAACCGTGGAGCGAACGGGATCGACGGCCTGCTGTCCTCCGCTGCCGGCACCGCGGCATCGGACGGGCGCCGTGTCGTGGTGCTCGCCGGCGACGTCTCGACCCTCCACGATGCCACCGCCCTCGGTGAGATCGCCCGGTTTGAGTTGCGGGTCACCGTCGTCGTCGTCAACAACGACGGCGGCGGCATCTTCCACTTCCTCCCCCAAGCCGCACAGCTCCCACCGGATCGATTCGAGACCCTCTTCGGCACCCCCCACGGACACTCGCTCGTCAGGATCGCGGAGGCCTTCGGCATGAGGAGTCGCGCCGTCGCGACCGAAGCCGACCTGCGGGCGGCCGTCGCCGAAGATGACGGACCGCTGCTCGTCGAGATCATGACCGACCGCGCCGCAAACGTCGCCGTCCACACCCGCCTCAGAGAAGCAGCGAAGGTCGCCCTGGCGTAGACCATCCGATTCCTTCCCCTGAGGGGACGGAATCGGACAGGGGGAGGAAGAGCAGGAAGGCCTACGTTGCGGCGAGGAGTTCGAGCATGGGACGGAGCTTCAGGCGAGTCTCGAGGAGTTCTGCGACGGGGTCCGAATCCTCGACGATCCCTGCGCCAGCGAAGAGGTGGGCCCTTGTGCCTTCGATCAGACCGCATCGGAGGCTGATTGCGAACTCGCCCTGTCCTGCACCGTCGAGCCAGCCAACGCCGCCGGAGTACCAGCCACGGTCGTAGGACTCGACCCGCTCGATGAAGTCCCGTGCCGCCGCACGCGACGTTCCGCCGACGGCGGGCGTCGGGTGGAGCGCCCCAACGAGGTCGAGAATGTGGGAACCGTCGGTAGCCGTTCCCGAGATCTCAGTAGAGAGATGTTGGACGGTCGCCATCCGCTTCAACGAGGGACCGGCGGGCACCGCCAGTTCGTCCGTGAGCAGTTCGAGACGGGCGGCGACATCGTCGACAACGAACCGGTGCTCGATCCGATCCTTCTCCGAGTTCATGAGCTCATCGGCAAGAAGGCGGTCTTCGGCCTCGCCCTCACCCCGACGCGCAGACCCGGCGAGCGGATTCGAGGTCACCACTCCCCCCTCAAGCCTCACGAGGAGCTCAGGGCTCGCACCGACGAAGGTCGCCCCGTTGACCCGCCACCCGAAACTGAAGCACTGCCGGTAGGACCGCTCCAGATGGCTGACCAGATCGAAACCATCGGGCGCACCATCAGATCTAACCACGACCGAGCGGGTGAGCACGACCTTCCTCAGGTCCCCACGATGGATCGCATCGACGGCCTTTCCGACTGCCGCGGTCCACTCGGAAACGGGCGGGCACGACTCGAGGGTGTGGTCACCGAGGTTGGGGTACATCGGCTGGCTCGGAGTCTGGAGCGAGCCGAGGCGCTCCGCTACCAGGTCCGCATCGACGCCGGGCGGCAGCGCGACCAGCAGCAGCCGCTCCGTTCCCCGGCGGAGCACCGTCGCGAGAGGAAGGACGGCATCGGCGCCGCCGAACGAACTCCAGGGCGCGGACCGTGGGCCGTCCGCTGAGAAGGCGAATCCGGCAAACGCTCGGAAGGGTTCGGGCAGTTCCCAAGCGCTCACGGCCGCACGAATCGATGAGAACCGATCGCCGCCTGATGCGGTTGCCTTCGCCGCAATGCCCAGTCCGCCGGTAGCTGAGCCGTCCGGCGAGGCGAAGTAGAACGCTCCTTCGAACTGATCGGATCCGGCGCGCACGAATGCGAGGGGGTCGGCGTCGAGCGGGAACACGCCGAAGCGGAGCCCATTCGGTGCGGTGGCGAGCGCGGATCGAAGATCGAGAATTCGGTCGGGGATCATCAAGACGGAATGCTACCCGGCACCGCGAGATTGATCGGGCCGGTGGCTGCTCACACGATGCCGTCGTCGAGGCGCCACGCCAGCTTGCTCTCGACGTGCAGCACACCATCGAGCCGTGAAGCGAGTTCTGCAAGCAAACGCGCCTCGTTGCGCGTGCCGATCTCACCGACGAACGTCACGACACCGTTCGAGACCGTGACGTCGAGTTCGTCCGGATCGATGAACAGGACACGGCGGATCAGGTCCTCCCGGATCTCGTCCTCGATGACGTCATCCGGTCGGGTGAACACCGAAACGATGTCGGCCCGAGAGATGATGCCCAGCAGTCGAGAGTCATCGTCGACGACCGGGAGCCTCTTGATGTCCTGGAAGGTCATCATCTTCGCTGCGTCGTACACCTCGGTCTCGGGTCCGGTCGTGACCACACCCGCCGACATGACCTCACCGACGGTCTCACCAAGGTCGGTTGCCCCTTCCTGGCGCTCCACCTCGAGGCGGAGGAAATCCGCCTCGGTGATGATCCCGATCAACGCCCCGTCGGGCGAGGTGACGGGGAGACCGCTCACGCGGTTGCGGAACATCAGACGCGCCGCGTCACGGATCCCCGTCTCGGTCGACACGGTGATCACATCGGTCGTCATGAGGTCTACGACCTGCAACGTTGGTTCCTCTCTTCGACGTCGGGCGCCATTGTTGCACCTCGGCTAGAGCGCTGTCGGGAAATCGGTCCGGCTCGCGCTCACCACACCTGACGATGCCTTCGCCTTGATACGGGCATCGACGACGCGGACACCGGCCCCCGGTGTGCCGACCTTGACCGGGTTCAGATCCATCTCGACCACTTCCGGCAGGTCCTCGATCATGGCGGAGACGCGCAGCAGAGCGGTCTTGACCGCATCGACATCCCCCGGTTCGGCACCGCGATAGCCCTCGAGGAGACGTGCCGACTTCACCGATTGGATCATGTCGTCTGCGTCGAGATCGGTCAGTGGACTGATCCGGAACGCAACATCGCCGATGAGTTCAACGAAGATGCCGCCGAGACCGAACACGACGAGCGGTCCGAAATTGGGGTCCTCCACCATCCCGATCAGCACCTCGTGCCCACCGGGGACGAACTCCTGGATCAGGACTCCTTCGGGATCGGGGACGGATGCCGTGACTTGCCGGAAGGCGACCCGGACCGGCCCTTCTCCTTCGACATCGAGGACCACGCCTCCGACGTCCGACTTGTGGAGCGCCGAGCGCGACACCACCTTCAGGACCACCGGTTGACCGATTGCAGCCGCTCGGGCAACCGCTTCGTCTTCGGTTGCTACAACGCCCGATGCCGGGACGTGGAGTCCGTAGGACTCCAGGATGATATGCACCGTGTCAGGATCGAGCCATCCTCCATCGTCTTCGAGGCCGTTGAGCGCCCGTTCAAGCGCGGCTCGGGCGGAGTCCCGGTCGATGTCGTCGAAGACGGGAATCTCGCCTTCCGGCCGGCGGAGCCACTCGCCATAGCGGACCGCGTCGTAGAGGGCGCGTGCTGCCCGTTCGGGGAACGCAAACTCGGGAACGCTCGACGTGACCTTCGGGGCGTCGTCAGAGATCTTCCCCGACTGCATGAACACTGCAAGGAACGTCTTGTCTCCCTCGTGTGCCTCACCAACCGACCGAATCGTGCTCTGAATCTCAACCACGTCGATCGCGGAGGCAGGGATGTGAATGGCGATCACCGCGTCGAGTTCGTCTGCATCAAGCATCGCTCCGAGCACTTCGCCGTACTCCTTCGCTCCGGCCGCCGCAATCATGTCAACCGGATTGCGGATCGCGGCCTCGGGCGACAGCTTCGCTCTCAGCTCGGACTGCAGTTCATCGGAGAGCACCGGGACCTCCAGTCCCCGAGACTCCAATGCGTCGACCGCCAGAATCGCGGGCCCACCGGCGTTGGTGACGATGCCGACACGACGACCCTGCGGAATCGGTTCGTTCGACAGGAGGTTCGTCACGTCGAAGAGCTCCTCAAGCGTGTCGACACGGATCACACCGGTCTGCTGGAACAGCGCGTCGACGGCGACATCGAGACTTGCGAGCGAGCCGGTGTGGCTGCTTGCCGCTCGAGCACCGGATTTCGTCCGGCCCGATTTGACGGCGACGATCGGCTTCTTCCGTGCGATCCGACGTGCGAGCCTCGCGAACCTTCTCGGGTTCCCGAACGACTCCATGTAGAGCAGGATCACATCCGTCGCCGGATCGTCCTCCCAGTACAGGAGCAGATCGTCACCCGAGACGTCGGCAAGGTTGCCGACGGAGACAAACGTCGAGATTCCGATGTTGTGCCGTGCAACCGAATCGAGGATCGCGAGTGCCAGCGCACCCGACTGCGAGGAGAATGCCACGTTGCCGCGCGCCGGCATGAGCGGTCCGAACTGGCCGTCAAGGCTGACGGCCGGATCGGTGTTGAGCAGACCCATACAGTTCGGACCGACCATCCGGATCCCAGCAGAACGAACCATCTCGACCAGCTCAGCTTCGAGCTCGATGCCCGCTCCACCGATCTCGGCGAAGCCTGCGGAGATGACGACGAGGGCCTTGACCCCCTTCTCGATGCACTGTTCCACCGTCGCGAGAACGAACTGCGACGGCACGACGATGAACGCCAGATCCACGTTTCCCGGCACGTCAAGGATCGTGGGATAGGCGGCGACCGATCGAACGACCGGCGACTTCGGATTCACCGGGTAGACCGGTCCACTGAAGTTGCCACCGACGAGGTTGCTGAACAGCCGTCCCCCGATCGTCTCCGGATCCCGGCTCGCCCCGATCACCGCGACCGACTGCGGCGCCATCAGCGGCAGCATCGACTTCGCAGCGGCGCGCTTCTCCCATTCGTCACGGACCGCAGTGGTCTCTTCGGTCTCCTCGGTGGGGAAGGTAATCGTGAAGACCCCCTCCTCATCGTGTCGCTCGACACCGTACCCCGAGGCGCGGAACACCCGCATCATCACGTGATTGTCGGCGAGCAAGTGTGAGCGGAAGTGCTCAATGCCGCAGGTCCTGGCATACGCCGTGAGCCGATACAACAGCAGCGTTCCCAAGCCCTTCTGCTGGTGCTCGTCGGCGACTGCGAACGCCGCCTCTGCCGTCGTTGAATCGTCCGGTGTGATGTTGTACCGACCGACGGCGATCAGACTGCCCTCCCGGACGGCCACGAAAGCCATGTGATCGTGGTAGTCGATGCGCGTGAAGCGGTCGAGTTCTTCCGGTTCGAGATCCCGCTTGACGCGGAAGAAGCGGTTGTAGGTGCTCTGACGCGAGAGTCCGCGGACCATCTGCTGCAGGGCATCGCGATCACCGGGGGCGATCGGACGGACGCGGATCGTCTCGCCATCGCTCATCACGGCGTCCTGGATCCATGCCGTCGGGTATCCGGCGGGTGGGTCGGAGATCGCGTGTGGTGCTTCAATACGGTCGGTCACGGAGGCCCTTTCGGTGGCAAATGCGGACTCGATTCTCGCAGGCTCAGAATATCGTCAATACTTCAGGCGATGACGACGGACATTTCGTTCCTCGGCCTGGCACTTGCCTCTTCGCTCGTCCTCGTCGCGGTCGCCCTCTCGATGGGACAGCGACTCGGCCTGGGTCGACAGCTCCTGTGGGCCTCACTCCGGGCGCTTGTACAACTCCTCATCGTCGGCGTGGTGCTGGCGTTCCTCCTGCAACCGGGGCAGTCCCTCTGGTGGTCGGTGGCCTGGGTCTTGTTGATGCTGCCATTCGCGGCGGATGTCGTTGCGCGCCGTGCCCCCGAAGTACCTCGCGTCCGGACACTCTCGCTTGCCGCGTTCGGTGTCACGTCCCTGGTCATCCTCGGGCTGCTCTTCGGCCTCCGGATCATCCCCCTCGAACCTCGGACGCTCGTGCCGCTCGCTGGGATGATGATCGGCAACTCGATGACCGCAACGGTGCTGGTGGCGACGCGGATCGTCGCCGAGTTCAAAGAGAAGCGCCCGCTCGTCGAGGTGCGGCTGGCCCTCGGGTTCCCCGCAAGCGAGGCGTTCCGTCCGTATCTGCGGTCGTCGCTCCGAACGGCGCTCATCCCGCAGATCGAGACGACGAAGGCCGTCGGCATCGTGTTTCTGCCGGGCGCGATGACCGGTCTGATCCTGGCCGGTGTCGACCCGATCGAGGCCGTTCGGGTCCAGGTCGTCGTCATGTATCTGGTGCTCGGTTCGGTCGCGGTAGCCACAAGCGCCGTGGCGCTCGGGCTCAGCCGAACGCTGTTCACACCCGACCAACGAGCGGTCCATTTGCCAGGAGAGCGATAGGCTGACCGGGTGAAACGAACCGCTCTTATCATCGCTTTCGTGCTCGCGGCATGCTCGGGTGGGACGGCGGACGCCGACCCTGACGACGGGCCGATCCTCGAGTCGACACCACCTTCGTCGACGGCAACGACGGCGCCGGCTTCGACAGAGGACGGCGAAGAGACCACGACCTCGACAACCGTGGTCACCGGAGATGCGCGGTTCGTCATCGGGGACGTCGTGTTCGGTGACACAGGATCGATCGCGGTTGGCAACCTCGGCCCCGACGCCGGGGATCTCACCGGTCATTGGGTCGCCGTCCACCCGTACTACCTCGAACTGCCGTCGACGATTCTCGCGGCCGGCACATCGATTGTTGTCAGCGTGGATCCGGTGGCAGATCCGGAGCTTGTCGTCACGGCTTTTGACCTCCTGCCTCCGCTACGCGCCGCATCAGGAGAGATCGGTCTGTACTCCTCGGGAGCATTCGCAGACCCTGCCGCCATGGTTGACTACGTAGCGTGGGGTTCGACGAACCAGGTGCGTTTCGCAACGGCAGTCGCTGCCGGGGTGTGGCCTGAGGACGATGTCCTCGCCGTTGAAGGCTCGACCACCAAGCTGATCATCGGGGATCGCTCGGAACCGGGTCCGCAGGGCTGGACTCCGACCACCGGCTAGGCGAGCGCTACGAGGTCGAGGAGGGACTCGTCGAAGAATGCCGGCTCCCCGTCCGGCATCAGGATGACCCGATCCGGTTCGAGTTCGGCCACGAAATCGGTGTCGTGGCTCACGAGTACGAGCGTGCCCTCGTATTGCTTGAGCGCATCGAGCAGCGCCGCCTTCGCCTGCGGATCAAGGTTGTTCGTCGGCTCGTCGAGCAGGAGCACGTTGTGCCCGGCGACAACGAGACGCGCAAGCGCCAGTTTCGTCTTCTCACCGCCCGACAGCGTGCCGGCTTCCTGATCAACCTTGTCGGCGAGCAGGAAGTGCCCGAGGGCCTTTCTGAGATCACGGTCCGGAAGGCGGCTCGTTCCCCGCATGAGGTTGAGCACGGTCACGTCTGGCGTGATGTCCTCGTGCTCTTGCGCGTAGTACCCGAGCTCGGCGCGATACCCGGCCTCGACAGTCCCAAGATCCGCGTCTTCCTCGCCGGCAAGGATCTTGAGGAGGGTGGTCTTCCCTGCCCCGTTGAGGCCCATGATGATCAGACGCTCGCCGCGATCGATGTCGACATCGACATCGACGAAGACGACGTTGTGACCGAACGCCTTCGCCAGGCCCTCCGCCCTGATCGGAGTGCGCCCGGAAGCAACGGGCTGAGGAAACCGGAGCGCCACACCCCTGCGCCCACGTTCGACCTCAACCAGGTCGCCCTGGAGCCGCTCGACCCTGGTCTCCCAGGTTCTCGCTCGACGGGCCATGGACTCCGATGATCCCTTGAATCGCCGAATCCCCTCTTCGAGACGGGCGATCTTCTCTTCCTGGTGGCGCCGCTCACGCAATCGCTGCTTCTTGCGCCGCTCGCGCTCCTCGAGGTAATAGCTGTAGTTGCCGCGGAACGGTTCGATCTTGCCTCCTTCGACGGCGAGCACCGAGGTAATCGACTCGTCGAGCAGCGGGAGGTCGTGCGAAACGATGAGCAGACCACCCTGGTACTCGGCGAGGAACCCGATCAACCAGGCCTTGGCGTCCAGGTCGAGGTGGTTCGTCGGCTCGTCAAGCAGCAAGGTCGAAGTCTCAGCGAATAGGATCCGGGCCAATTCGACCCGCCTGCGCTGTCCACCCGACATCGTGGCCACCGACTGTCCGAGCTCATCCGCACCGATCCCGACGGCGGAAGCGAAGCGCTTGGCTTCGGCCTTTGCGATGTATCCGCCCCTGGCGGTGAACTCGTCATCGAGGCGGCTGAACCGGTGAATGAGGCGATCCCGCTCGGGACCGCGGGCATCCTCCATCTGGCTCCGGGTGACCTCCATCTTCCGCTCGATCGTGCCGATATCGCGGGCCATCAGCACGCGTTCGAGCGCAGTGACTCCCGGATCGTCGAGGTCGGCAAGCGCGGCTTCTTGGGAGAGATACCCGACGCTGCCACTCCGCACGATCGATCCCTCCGCGGGCTCGGTGATCGCGGCCAGGGTCCGAAGCAGCGTCGTCTTCCCTGCACCGTTCGGACCAACGAATCCGATCTTGTCGCCTGCCTGCACGGAGAAGGAGACGTCCGAGAGGAGACGTCGTGCGCCGGCGTCGATCGCGAGGTCACGGACAAGGATCATGCTGCAACGCTAGGGACGTCCCCGACACAGTTCCCTACGTCGAGGGCACTACCGACCTGGGGGCGTCGACGTACCGGGCGATGAACTTCGGGATCTCGGTCCCGGAAATCGGACGGGACACGAGGAAGCCCTGCACCCTTGTACATCCCAGTTCGGCAAGGAAACGGAGCTGCTCGTCGTCATCAACACCTTCGGCGATCACGTCGAGGCGGAGATTGCGGGCGAGACCGATGATGGCCGAGGACACCGCAATGCCGTCCCGATTGGTCAAGCCGTCGGCGATGAACGAGCGGTCAATCTTGAGTGTGTCGATCGGGAGCTTGGTGAGATAGCCCAGGGAGGAGTAACCGGTGCCGAAGTCGTCGACGCTCACAGTGACCCCGATCTCGCGCAGTCGCTCGAGGGCCCGACGGGTCTCTTCGAGATCGCTGAGCAGTGTTCCCTCGGTGAGCTCCACATCGAGGAACCGCGGATTCAGACGGGCAGCCGCGAGCGAGGCAACGACGGTCTCAACCAGATTGCCTGCACGGAACTGCCGCGACGAAAGGTTGACCGACATCCGCATCGGCGGAAGTCCCCCATCGAGCCATGCACGCATCTGCATGCATGCCTCGTCGAGGACCCATTGGCCGAGGGGAACGATCAGGTCGGTCTCCTCGGCGAGACCGATGAACTCGGAGGGCTCGATCCGGCCGAAATCCGGATGGTTCCACCGAACGAGCGCCTCGACGCCAAGGATGGTGTGATCGGCGGTGTCGACCTTGGGCTGGTACTCGAGGAACAGGCTCTCGTCGTCGTCGATGGCTTTGCGGAGACCTTCCAGGAGGAGATGCCGCTGGCTCGTCCGCTCCCGCAACTCGCTCGTGTAGAACTCGTAGGTGTTGCGGCCGGCGTTCTTCGCGCTATACATCGCGATGTCGGCGCCCTTGAGCAGCTCCTCAGCGGTGTCACCGTCGAGCGGGAACGCCGCAATGCCCATCGATGTCGTGATCACGATGTCCTCGCCCCCGACTCGGTAGGGCTCGGCGACGGTTCTGAGGATCTTCGTCGCGACCCGTCCGGCGTCCTCGACGCGCTGTCCACCTTCGAGAATCACGGTGAACTCATCCCCGCCGAGACGGGCAACCGTGTCGGATTCGCGAACGCAGGAGACGAGCCGTTCTGCGACCTGCCGAAGGAGTGCATCTCCGACCGCGTGCCCGAGTCGATCGTTGACGTCCTTGAACCCGTCGAGGTCGAGGAACATGAGGGCAACGACCGAGCCATCGCGCCTCGCACGGGAGACCGCCCCTTCGAGTCGATCCGAGAACAGCGTCCGATTGATCAGTCCGGTGAGGGCGTCGTACCGAGCCAGGTAACTGAGCCGCTGCTGATCCAGTTCCCGTTCGAAGCGATGCGCCTCAGTGTTCTCAGTCCACGACTGCTTCAGGTTGCGCACGGCAGGCCGGAACAGGAAGAGCCCTTCGAGCACGAGGAGAACCAATGTGGCGGCGAGCAGGAAGTACTCGGTCTGTTCGAGCGCTATGACCTGCTCACCCGAGATCCGGAGGTACGACGACACCACCCGCTGCATGACCAGCCCGTACGCCTCCGCAGATTCTTGGATCGACTCGACCATGACGCGTGGGACGGACCCCCGGCTGTCCATCGCGGCCTGCGCTCGCTCGGTCGAGACCATCAGTCCCTCGAGCTCTACCGCGGCCTCATCGAGAAGGCCGGCAACGGCCGTGCCTTTCATCGCCGGGATGCCGAGCACCTCGTTGCCGTTCAGGAATGCCTCGTGGATCTGGACCAGTTCGTTCTGAGCGGCGGTCATCTCGGTCCTGAGCGGCTCGGAGACACCGTCAGCCACCTGACCCGAAAGGTCGGCAACCCGGGTCGCCAGGTATCCCTGCCGGAGTCCGTACTCGAGCACGGTTGCATCCTGCTCTTGAGCCCTCAGCGCACGCGACGTAGTGAAGGTCGAGAGCACGGCGAGGACGGCGATGAGAACGAGCGCGAGGACATAGCGACCAATTGGCCGCTCCGGCAGCCGAGATGGCTCCTCGGCAGTCGACTTCGATCTCCCGCGCATTCGCGCTCGGAGGCCAAGTGGGCTCATGTTCTCCGATCCATTGTTGTACCTATCGGCAGGAATCGGCGCAGGTTGAACACTGAGAAGTACGATGGAAACGCACTCGAAGTGGAGGACCCGTGACCTTCTGGGAACTGTTCGTCATATTGCTGATCTTCGTTCCGCTGATCATGTTGTGGGTCTTCACCCTGGTCGATCTGTTTCAGCGGCCAGATTTGTCCGGTGTCGCCAAGGCACTCTGGGCACTCGCCATCGTCCTGCTCCCCCTCATTGCGATGCTGATCTACTTCATCATGCGTGACACCGACGCCGCTGATCCCGGTGCTCCCCCGGTCGCAGCGCCGCCGCATCCACGACCGGCTCCCATCCCAGCGACGCCCGCCGCTCCCGCAGGCGCAGCGGATGTTGCGGATCAGTTGGATCGACTTGCCGACCTGCGCGACCGCGGCGTCCTCACCGACGATGAATTTCAGAGGGAGAAGGACAAGCTGCTCGGCTATTCGCCGACATGAGCGTGGAAGCCGGCCTCGCGCTCGTTGTTCTGGTCATCGCACCCCTCTTCGTCCTCTGGATCGTTGCGCTATTCCACATCGTGGCTGGACGCCCTGACCTCTCGATCGGCGGGAAGAGCATCTGGTCGGCGATCGTGCTCCTGCTCGGGTACGCCGGGTTGCTGTTGTACGTGATGTTCCGCCCTCCCCGACCGGTCGCCCGAACCGGAGCCGAGGACAAGGCGGTGGGTCGGAAGGCGTTGCGCCGGCTCAGCCAGCTCATCGCGGACCACGATGCGGGCTCGATCAGCGACGAGGAGTTCGCCCGCGACAAGGCGGCCGTGTTCGGCTTGGAGCAGGCTGCCACCTGATTCGTGCCCGGGGAGGGACTCGAACCCCCACGCCCCCGAGAGGACAGCGGTGTTTAAGACCGCCGCGTCTACCAGTTTCGCCACCCGGGCTGAGTGCGATCGTAGCCGCACGCGGCAGCAGCCCCAGATGCTTGGCTCTGAAGTTTGGGTAGCATCTGACCGCCATTCGACAACATGGAGGCTCACGCAGTGAAGGTGTTCCCGCCGGAAAAGATCCGCAACGTGGCGCTCGTCGGACACTCCGGTGCCGGCAAGACCACTCTCGCTGAGGCCCTCCTCTTCCGCGCGGGTACGATTCCGCGCCTCGGTTCGGTTGAAGATGGCACCACCGTGACCGACTTCGACCCCGAAGAGCACGCCAGGGGCATATCCCTGTCGTTGGCGCTTGCGCCGTTCGAGTGGAAGGGCTTCAAGATCAACCTGATCGACGCCCCCGGATACGCGGACTTCGTCGGGGACGTCCACGCCGCGATGCGGGTCGCCGACCTCGCCATCTTCGTGGTCTCCGCGGTTGAGGGCGTCGAGGTGCAGACGGAGTACGCATGGGGAGTCGCCGAGGATCTTCGTGTCCCTCGCATGATCTTCATCAACAAGCTCGACAAGGAACGCGCCTCGTTTGACCGAACCCTCGCCCAACTCAGGGACCGGTTCGGAGCGGGTATTGCCCCCATCGAGTTGCCCATCGGCGACCAGACCGCCTTCCACGGCGTCGCAGACCTCTTCCGCAACAAGGCCTACATCTACGACTCCGGCCAGGCCGAGGAAGTCGTGATTCCCGAGTCGATGTCGGACCGGGAACACGAGGTCCACGACAACCTTGTCGAGGGCATCGTCGTCGCGGACGACGACATGCTCGAACGCTACCTCGAGGGAGAGGAGCCATCCGTTGACGAGCTCGAGCACACGATGGCGCGCGGTGTCGCGGAGGCCAGCGTGTTCCCCGTCGTGTGTGGTTCGGCAACCGGGCCGATCGCCGTCGACCGCCTCGCCGATTTCATCACCGAGCTCGGACCCGCACCGACCGATCGACCCCCGATGGTCGTGAAAGCGGGCGATCAATCCGTCGAGGTCATGTCGGACCCCACCGGCGACCCGCTCGCCTTCGTCTTCAAGACGATCGCCGACCCGTACGTTGGGCAGATCTCGCTCATGCGAATCCGTTCGGGGGAACTCAAGCCGGACAACTCGCTCACCAATAGCCGTACCGGATCCGACGAGAAGCTCGCCAAGATCGCCACCATGATCGGCAAGGAGACAGAACTCGTTCCGTCCGCGCCGGCCGGTGACATCGTGGCCGTGGCGAAGCTCTCCGACACGGCGACCGGCGACACGCTCGCTCCACGGAACAAGCCGGTCACTCTGCCACCGGTTGACCAGCCTGAGCCGGTCCTCGCTACCGCTGTGACGGCAAGGACCCAGGCCGACGAAGACAAACTCGCCAATGCGCTCCGGCGAATTCTCGCTGAGGACCAGGCTCTTCGCCTGACCCGGGACAGCGAGACGAAACAGACGCTGCTCTGGGGTATGGGTGAGATGCACCTGACGATCACGCTCGAACGTCTCGAGCGGAAGTTCGGCGTTGCGGTCGACACCGAGAAGCCCAAGGTCCCCTATCGCGAAACGATCTCGCGCACCTCGCAGGCCGAGGGCAAGTACAAGAAGCAGACCGGCGGCCACGGCCAGTACGGCGTGTGCTTCCTCCGGGTCTCACCGCTCCCCCGCGGCGAAGGCTTCGCTTTTGTCGACGAGATCAAGGGTGGATCGATTCCCCGTCAGTTCATCCCCGCCGTCGAGAAGGGCGTGGCTGAGACCATGGCCGATGCCGGCGTTCGTGGATTCCCTGTCGTCGACGTGCAGGTCGCGGTGTACGACGGGAAATATCACTCGGTCGACTCGTCGGAGATGAGCTTCAAGATGGCGGGCCGTCTCGGTTTCAAAGCCGCCATGGAGCAGGCCGGTCCCGTACTCCTTGAGCCGATCTCCCGGGTACAGGTGACCGTCCCCGCCGACTACCAGGGCGACGTGATGGGTGACCTTTCGTCCCGCAGAGGGCAACTCCAGGGTACGGAGGCAGCGCCCGGCGGGATGCAGTTGATCACCGCACTCGTGCCGACGTCCGAGATCATGAACTACGCCATCGACCTCCGCTCCCTCACTCAGGGATGGGGCCGCTTCAAGACCGAGCACGACCACTATCAGGAGATGCCCTCACACATGGCCGACCAAGTCGTCGCCGCCATGGAAGAGGACTAGCAGTCGCCAGTCGCCAGTCTTCGCCTCTCCCACGGCGTGGGGGAAGCGGGAACACCGGCCGCTCGGCCGGAGCGCAGCGGAGGGGACTCTGGAAGTTCGATCCGACGCGGTGGGCTCCCTCGAGACGAGGGGGTCCTCGAGAGTCAGCGCGGCTCGGTCCACCCTGGGTTCCGAAGCGAAACCTCGGCGTCCGCCACGATGCACTCCACGGTGCAGTCGAGTGGTTCGATCTGCCCGGCCGTCCATGCCCCAATGGGGTTCTCGTTCCCGGCCGCCGTGTAGGCGTAGTGGGCGTGCAGGCACTTGACGCCCGTTCGGGTTCCGCCGACGCCGCCGGACGGGCGATGCCCCTCGTATCCTTCGGGAATCAAGGCATCGCGTTCCTCGCGATACCGGTTCATTGCAGCGTCGTGGGCTGCGAGCAGTGCCGGATCCTCCGCGAGCATGAGTTCAGCGGTTCGGACCCCTCCTGCGGCTTCGATCCGTCCGATCCGTCTGGCCGCCAGCGGACAGGTCAGCCAATAGGTCGTTGGAAACGGCGTACCGTCATCGAGCAGCGGCGGCACCGCGATCACCACCGGCAGGCCGAGGTGACAACGGGCGACTACGTCGACGACAGAACGGGGTGGTCTCCCGATCTGTGCCGCGACGACACTGCGGTCATCCATCCGAGCCGACGTCGCTCCCGGTTGCGAAGTCCCATAGTCGGCGCCACCACGGACGCTGATCGGAACGCACGACCGGATCGGGTGGCGCTTCGGCCACAATCGGCGCTTCCGGAACCACGACGACATAGGCAGTCTCGCCGGGGCGGACCAGACCGAACTGGTCGCGAGCGACCCGCTCGATCTCGGCATCGGTGCCGAGCATCTCGATATCCTCGGCCAACGCCCGATTCTCGCTTGTCAGGGCTGAGAGCTGCTCTTGGGATCGTTCGATCTGTCGCTGCTGGGTGATCAACTGCCGGAACGGCAGAATCCCGGACACCGTCAGGGCGAGCGCTCCGAGCAGCACCACAGCCAGGACCCAGCCCCATCGCTGTTTCCTGGGCAGGGCCTTGTCTTCGCGACGCTCGAGCGTTTCGGTCATCAACCCACCTTGAAGGTTGCCCATCCGGCATACCGGGCATCGTCACCGAGGTCAGCTTCGATGCGAAGCAGTTCGTTGTACTTCGCCGTTCGCTCACCACGAGCCGGTGCACCAGTCTTGATCTGTCCCGCGTTGGTGGCGACGGCGAGGTGAGCGATGTACGCGTCTTCGGTATCACCGGAGCGGTGGCTCACCATCCGCGCGTACTGATTGACGGCGGCGGTGCTCATTGTGTGAAGCGTCTCGGAGAGGGAGCCGATCTGGTTGACCTTGATGAGGATCGCGTTGGCGACATCCATCTCGATTGCCTTGACAAGGAACTCCTCGTTCGTGACGAGGAGGTCATCCCCAACCAATTGGGTTCGGTGCCCGAGGCGCTCGGTCAGCAGCTTCCAACCGGCCCAGTCCCCTTCATCGAGCCCGTCCTCGATCGAAACGATCGGGTAGCGGTCGACGAGACCGACAAGGTGATCCACCAGCTCCTCAGACGTGAGTTTCGCTCCGGAGAGCTGGTAAAGACCGTCTTCGTAGAGCTCGCTTGCGGCAACGTCGAGGGCGATGGCGATCTCTTCGCCCGGCCGGTAGCCGGCGAGTTCGATCGCCTCGATGATGATGTCGAGCACCGCGTCGTCGTTCGGAAGGTCGGGAGCGAACCCGCCTTCGTCACCGACGTTCGTGGGGAGCCCGCGCCCAGCGAGAACCTTCTTGAGGGCGTGGTACGTCTCGACGCCGGCTCGCAGGGCTTCGCTGTACGACGGAAGCCCACCGGGGACGAGCATGAATTCCTGGACATCGACTGAGTTCGCGGCGTGGGCACCACCATTGAGCACGTTGAAGCACGGCGTCGGGAGGACACGACCATCGGTCCCGCCGAGATAGCGGTAGAGCGGCAGGTCGACAGCCTCGGCGGCGGCGCGAGAGACAGCGAGCGAGACCGCAAGGATGGCATTGGCACCGAGGTTGGCCTTGTTGGGGGTGCCATCGAGGTCGATCATGATGCGATCGATGTGTTCCTGGCGTGTTGCGTCGATGCCATAGAGGGCAGGAGCGATCTTCTCGTTGACGTTGGCGACGGCCGTCAGCACGCCCTTTCCGTCGTAGCGGTCTCCGCCGTCACGCAGTTCGACGGCTTCGGCAGCGCCGGTCGATGCTCCGGAGGGGACGATCGCCCAACCGGATGCGCCACCCGACAGGGTGACTTCGGCCTCAACGGTCGGGGTTCCGCGGGAGTCAAGAACTTCGCGCGCGGTGATGGTCTCAATAAGAGTCATTGGTTGTTCCTTTCGGGGGTGAGCGTAAACGACGATCCGGTTTGGTTCGTGGATACTACGGTCTTTGCGATCTCCCACAGACGATCGAGTTCGGCGAGATCGCAGTCGCGAAGACGGACGTTCTCTTCCACGGCAAGCTGTTCGACCACCCGGAATCGCTCCGCGAACGTGTCGTTGGCGCGGGCAAGGGCGATCTCCGGATCGACGTCGAGATGGCGGGCGAGGTTGACCACGGCAAACAAGAGATCGCCGAGTTCCCCGGTGGCCCGGTCTCGGTCGGTGCGCACCTCGCGGAGTTCTCCCAGTTCCTCCTCGACCTTCGCAAAGACGGGTTCGTCACTCGGCCAGTCGAACCCAACCGACGCGACCCGTCGCTGAATCTTGTCGGCTCGAGCGATTCCCGGCAATGCAGTCGGGACATCGTCCATCAGCGACTCACGCTGCTTCTCCGCGTTCTTGAGCTCTTCCCAGTTGGCGAGAACCACGCCGACCTCGTCTGCAACAACGTCTCCGAACACGTGCGGGTGGCGATGCACGATCTTGCGTCGGATCCCCTCGGCCACCTCGTCGACGTCGAACGCCCCGGCCTCGGCCGCAAGCGTGGCGTGGAACACGATTTGGAGCAGCAGGTCGCCAAGCTCTTCCTCCAGGACCGCGTACGCGCCGAGATCGTCCTCACCCGAGGGTGCGTCGACCGACAGCGCCCCGATCGCGTCGACCGTCTCGTAGGTCTCCTCTATGAGGTGGCTCACGAGCGTGTGGTGGGTCTGTTTGGCGTCCCACGGACATTCGGCTCGCAGCACGCGATTGGTGGAGATCAGCCCGAGCCAACCAACCTCTGCCGCCGGCACGAACAGTGTCGACCGCGGCCCGGTGGCGACTCGCGGCAGATCCGCGATGATCGTCTCAATCGCGACCCCGTCTTCGTCACCGATGCGATCGAGCAGCACGACGTCGGCTGAGTCCGGCAGCGTGCGGCCGAGGGCCAGTGCAACCTCTCCTGCGACAAACGGGGAGTCGATCTGGGTGATGAACGATGGAAGATGGAGCGGCAGCGGATCTGGCAGGTTCCTGGCGTCGAGGATCTGGAGTCCATCGGCGATCGGATCGATTCCGACCATTGCACAGGCCGCGTCGATGAACGACTCGCCGGGAATCAGGACGCACGGAATGCCCTCTGCTTCGGCTGCAGCCATCAGGCGGGTGACGGCACGCTCGCCGACCATGGCGTTACCGGGAACGGCATAGACGACGGATCCCGATCGTGACGCCTCGACGACCCGCTCCACGATGGCGTCGTAGACCCCGTCGAAGTCTTCGGCGGCTTCGTAGAGGTCATCGCTCGTAGTGACGGACCGAAGCTCAGCGAGTTCCGAGGCAGCGGGATGCTCCACCGTGCGAACAATCACATCGACCGCAGGGTCGGTCAACAGTTCGAGTTCACGTGGTCGGAGTCGATCGAGCCCGGCAGGACCGAGCCCAAGGACCGTGATGTGGCCCGTCATCCCGCCGGCGGCGGCAGTATGCCGAAGGACTCGCCCGCCCAGGTCCCGACCTGGGAGGCAATTTCGACATCGGCGGTGCGGATCGCCTCGTTGACCCACGGAATCCAGAGCTCCCTCACTGCCGAGATGTGGAGGTAGGCCATCGGATCGGCGATCAGGGCGTCGACCGTCTCCGGTGCGGTTCGTTCGTCAACGACGATGATGTGCCATCCGAACTCGGTTGGAACGGGAGCCGACACTTCACCGATTGGGAGGGTCGCCGACATGTGCGAGAACTCCTGGACGTAGTTGGCGGCTGGGGTCGGGCACGGGAGTTGACCGCCAACGCTGCCCGGATCGAGGGAGACTTCGGCCGCAATCGTTGCGAAGTCCTCGCCGGCGTCGAGGCGGACTTTGACGGCTTCCGCCTCTTCCGGTGTGGCGACAAGGATGTGGCGGGCACAGACCTCGGACACCAACTCGGGTTGGTTCTCGAAGATATCGGTGAGGAACGCCTCGTCGTCTGCCAGTTCGGCGGCAACCGCGTCGCGAATCACCAACTGTTCGGCAACCGCTTCTGTCGTCGCGTCCGTGCGGTCAGGATCTGCTGCGACACTCTCGAATATCGCGACTTCATCCGGCGCCGGATTCTGAATCTTCGCCGATATCACGGCCGAATCGTCGAGATTGGTGAGACCGAAGTCCCTCGCTGCCGCGTTCTTCTGGGCCTCGACGTAGATCAGGTTGGTGAGATCGACGCGGAACGCCTCAGCGTTGTAGCCCGTGCCCTCGGCATAGCTGTGCCGCAGAACCGTCACCTCAGCTTCGTCGATGCTGGTCTCATCCACTGTTGCGACGACGGTGGGGTCGGAACAGGCGGCGGCAAGCACAGCGGCTGCCGCGGCGAGGAGCAGGGTCTTCTTGGAAACGCGCATATCTACCACCGGCTCGGGTAGGTGCAGTCTACGGCGACCGCGAGATCATCACTGCAGGAGGTACGCGGCCCGCTCGGCGAGAACGAGCGCACCGGCAATCCCGGAAGCGCTCCCGAGCTTCGGCGCGACGACGTAGTGACACGCGCCGCGCTCGAGTTCGGGAGAGTCGACGTAGCCACCCAGCGCATCGAGCATCGTTCGTCGCGTCGCCTCGAGCAAGCCGGGGAGTTGCGCAACCCCGCCACCAAGGATGATCCGCTCCGGAGACAGCGTGAGCACGAGGTCCGCCAACGCAAAGCCGAGCGGGTAGGCCGCCATCTCAACAGCGCGGGCGGTGTCCGCTCCCAGGTCCTCGGCGGGTGCGCCCCACCGTTCGGCGATTGCTGGTCCAGAGGCGAGGCCTTCGAGACAGTCCCCATGGAATGGGCACGATCCCGCGAAGGTGTCCTCGGGATGCTGGGGAACCCTGAGGTGGCCGATCTCGGGGTGGACCAGTCCGTGCAGCGGTTCACCTTTGTTCACCACTCCCCCGCCGATACCGGTCCCGACGGTGATGTAGACAATGTGGTCGAGGCCGGCCCCGGCTCCCCAGCGGCCCTCGCCGAGAGCGGCTCCGTTCACATCGGTGTCGAGTCCGACGGGGATGTTGAAAGCGGACCGGAGCGGGCCGACGATGTCGGCGCCCGTCCAGTCAGGCTTCGGTGTGGGCCCGACGCGACCGTAGTCGGGCGACTCCTTGTCGAGCACAAGTGGCCCGAACATTGCGACTCCGATGGCGTCGAGCGGTCCCCGCCCCGTGAAGAACTCGATGGCCCGACCAAGTGTCTCTTCCGGTGTGGTCGTCGGAAACCGGACCTCGGCGCGGAGGTTGTCGGGCGTGCTCCCCACGGCGCACACAAACTTCGTCCCGCCGCCCTCGATACTCCCGTACAGCGCCATCCGGCGAGGTTAGACGAGTGGTCGCGGCGCCGATTCCCGACACGCTTGCCCGGTCAGTGTGGGTGGGGTGGGTCGGTGTTGGTGGCGGATCGGATGAGTCGCCGGCGTTGTGGCGGCGAGTCCGGGTCGATGCGGAACCCCAACTGGTGGATCGCGACGTGGTGATGGAACCAGCAGTAGGTCTCAACATTGTCCGGGTCATGGGTCCCGCCGTCCGCATACCGTCTGATGTGATGCGGTTGGAGCCGATACCGGCTCGTGCAGCCATCAGCCACACACCCGCCATCGCGATGCGCCACAAACCGGCGTATCGCAGCAGGGATCGCCCGAGACGCCGCCGAAGACACCACCGGCCGACCCCCCGACACTCCAACAATCCGCACCGACCCGGTACACAACAACTCGTCAAGGACCGCCGGACCCACCCGCGGCCCATACTCCAGACAAGCACCGTGTTCACCGCCCGACCCGTCAGCGGCATCGAGATCCACAAGAACCGACACCGACGAACCAGACCGAGACGCCTGGCCGTCACTGGTGCCGTCGAGCGAATCCATCGCCATCGCAACCAGACCATCAGCCTGACGCTGCCCCCTCGTGCCCATCCCGCCACCCGCCACCAGCCTCATCTCGTCGCCCCGCGACACCAACGCCCGCTCGACGACCTGACCGTCGAGAGTGGGGAGCAGACCCGACAGACGCCACGATGACTCATCCAACGTCGGCTGGATCGACACAAACCGATCCACAAACACCGACCGCTCATCACGACGCGACACCCGCCGCTGCGCCGCCGCCAACCGGCCAACACCCGCGAGGTCAAGCGCCGAAGACGCTTCGACCGTCGAGCGATCCGCACCCGCATCAACCAGGCGCAGCATCGCCACCGCCCGATCAAACCCGACCTCGCCGGCAATCAACGATCGCTCGATCCAGCGATGCCGCCCAAATCGGCCTGCCGCGAACACCAGGTCAGACGCCACCGACCGTGACACATCAAATCGGCCCGACACATACTCGACCGTTGAGCGACACCCCGCCCCCGCCGCCACACCCGCCTTCTCGAACTCGTTGACGATCACCGCCTGCTTCTTGCGCAACACCGCGATCTGCGCCTCATGCGCACGGAACTCCGCGTCCATCTCATCAAACGACCAGGTAGACCACAACATGCCGACAACGTATCAGGCGCCTATGACACAAAACGTCCCCCATGCACCAAAGACCACACGGAACCCAGAAACCAACGCGGCCCCGGCCTTCGACGGTCCGGGCCCATCGTTCTTGGAGCATGGGACCCACTCGCAATTCACCGACCATCAAGGAGGAGACTCACTCCGTGTTGTATGGTCCTGCCACGTCGAGAGGGGATGATCCGAGCATGGCACTCGTGGTTTGCCTCGATTGCGGACGAGAAGTGCCCTCGGAAGCACCATCGTGTCCGCAGTGCGGTCGCCCTTGGCCCAGCCGAGTGACACCGCCGCCCTCCCCGACGCCGGTCGTTCCCAAGAGTCCTGGCCACAACGGCATGTCGATCGCTGCACTCGTACTCGGAGCCAGTGGAGTTCTGGCCATCGCTATCCCCGGAACCCAAGGATTCCTGCCCACCGTGGTCGCGCTCACAGGACTCGTAGCGATACCCGTCGGATTCGTTGGTCTGCACCAGATCCGAACTCAGGTACGGAGACAGGAGCGAGTACAGAAGGGCCGGTGGATGGCAATCACGGGCATCGCCCTCGGCACTGTGCCAATCGTCGTGACCATTGTCGTCCTTCTCGTCTTCACCTACCTCGTGAGTTCCAGCAGCGGCGGCTGACAGCGGGCAGTCATCGTGGCCGACTCTCATCCGCGCCGAGGACCCGCTGGCATGGGCGCGGGTTCGACCGTCTCCCTTTGTCAATCCCGTCTGTTTGGGCGCATGATGTCGGATTGGAGGGTTGCGCCCGTTGCGGGCCGATGCTCGGGTGGATGTGGAGGGATCCATCGTCGACCGGGACAGTATCTGCCCGAACCCGACGAATCTCAGATCGCACCTCTTTGGCTCTCCGTGGAGCGCCAAAGCCTCGGCCTGAGGACACTGAACCAAGAGCCCAGCTTCAAGGGTCGGAAGGCGACAAGGCGATTCAACGAGCTGGATTGTGACCGCCCACATCGGGACTATGGAACGCGCTCATACGCAGCGCTGATCCCGTACCGTCGACCCATGTGACAACTCCCGCTCCCGTGGTGCAGCACCGCAAGGTCAGTGCTCCGACCGGAAAGCGACTGTGATCCCGGAGGCCGACTTCCACACCATCGTCTCGCCGAGTTTCAAGAGTGCAACATCGATGCCGTTGCGACGGACGCACCCCCCTCGATCGTGCGAAGAAGCAGCTACTCAGCCGGCCACATCGTCGTCAAGAACTCGAGCAGCGCCTTCGCCACGTCCTTGCGCGGTGCAGGGATGAACAGCGTCGATCCGCGCAGCACGGCACCGCGCGCGACCCGCTCGAGGCGGACCTCCTGCGACGCCCGGAGGTCGACCTTCGACATGCGGACCTCCCCTCGAGCCTGCACGATCTCATCGAGCCCGACACGGATCGCCTCCACTCGCAGTCGCGCCACGGCGATCAGTTCCTCGGCCTCAGGCGGCAGGAGGCCGTAGCGATCCTCCCACTCGAGGATCACGTCGTCGACCTCGCTGTTCGTCGTGGCCGCCGCCAGGCGGCGATACCCCTCAAGACGCCCGTCGGCATCGGGGACGTATTCGTCGGGGAGCCGCGCCTCGACCGGAAGGTCGATCCGGATGTCGTGTTCGACCTTGCGTTCGATCGGCTCACCCCTGAGCTCCTGGACCGCTTCGGCCACCAGTTCGGTGTACAGGTCGAATCCAACCGCCGCGATGTGACCCGACTGGGTCTCAGAAAGAATGCTGCCGGCACCACGGATCTCCAGGTCTCGCATCGCAAGCTCGAATCCCGATCCCAGGTCGGAGAACTCGCCGATGGCCTCGAGCCGACGGAAGGCACTCTCCCCGATCCGCTCCTCAGGGGGATGGAAGAGATAGGCGTATGCCCGCTGGTTCGACCTCCCAACCCTTCCCCGCAACTGGTAGAGCTGTGCCAAGCCCAGTCGGTCGGCTCGCTCGACGATCAACGTGTTCACCTGCGGGAGATCAAGCCCGGATTCGATGATGGTCGTGGCGACCAGCACGTCGTAGTCGCCATTCCAGAAGTCGTACATGACCTGTTCGAGTTGTCCCTCGCTCATCTGCCCGTGGGCGATGGCGTACCGGGCGTCCGGGACGAGATCGCGAAGCCGGGCGACCGCATGGTCGATCGATTGAACGCGATTGTGGACGTAGAAGACCTGGCCCTCTCGCAGCATCTCGCGACGGATCGCGGCCGAGACCGCCTGGTCGTCGTAGGGACCGACGTAGGTGAGGATCGGATGGCGGTCCTCGGGGGCTGTTCGGATCTGGCTGACCTCGCGAATCCCGGTCAGCGCCATCTCGAGTGTTCTCGGGATCGGTGTGGCAGTGAGCGTGAGAGCGTCGACGGAGGCCCGGATCTCTTTCAGGCGATCCTTGGCAGCAACGCCGAACCGCTGCTCTTCGTCGATCACGAGCAGGCCGAGGTCGCGGAAGTCGACGTCCTCCGACAGCAGCCGATGGGTGCCGACCACGATATCGACGGACCCGTCAGCAAGCCCGGCGATCACCTTGCGCTGCTGGGCCGAGGTGAGGAAGCGGCTCAGCATCTCGACCCGAATCGGGAACGGAGCGAATCGCTCTTCCATCGTTGCGAAGTGCTGTTGAGCGAGGAGGGTCGTCGGAACCAGGAGGGCTGTCTGCTTGCCACCCTGGACGGCCTTGAACATGGCGCGGAGGGCGACCTCGGTCTTTCCGAAACCGACATCGCCGAAGATGAGGCGGTCCATCGGAGCTTCGGCCTCCATGTCGGTCTTCACGTCGGAGATCGCCGTCAGCTGATCCGGCGTCTCCTCGTATGGGAATGACGACTCGAACTCCTGCTGCCACGGCGTGTCGGTCTCGAAGCCATGACCAGCGACACCGGCCCTGATCCGGTGGAGGTTCACGACCGCTTCGGCGACGACCGCCACCGCTTTCCTGACCTTGCTGCGGGTCTGTGACCAGTCCGTACCTCCCATCCTGGACAGACGCGGCGTCTCCCCGCCGGTGTATCGGCGGACGGCGGCGAGTTGATCGGTTGGCACGTAGAGCTTGTCGCCGGCCGCGTACTCGACGAGCAGGTAGTCGCGAGCGGCACCGGCCATGTCACGGTGCACGAGGCCCTCGAACCGACCCAGGCCGTGGTGGTGGTGGACGACGTAGTCGCCCGGGTTCAGGTCCCGGTATGCCTCGTCCTGTCGTTCGCCTCTCCCCCGACGAACGGTGCGGTGTGAGCGGCGGCGTCCAGCGACCTCTCGTTCCCCAACGACCGCCACACGAAGGGCGGGGAACACGAAGCCGTTGTGGATCCCCGTCGGCAGCACCGCGGACGAGACAGTGTCGAGCGTGTCGACAACCGGCAGTCCGGCTCCCGACTCGGCGAGCAGTCCGGCAACACGCTTGGCTGCGCTCATGCCGTCCATGGCGACAACCACGTCGACACCGCGCCCGGTCCATCCGGTCAGCGTGGATGCGACGGACTCCGGATCACCAGCGATGGCTCCGAAACCGCGCATCTCGAACCCGTCGTCGCCCGGAGATGCAGCGAGCGGTGGAGCCTCGAGCACGTCGCTTCCCTCTCCGGGTTCGAGCGGCAGATAGAGCGGCGGGTGCTCTCCTGCATTCGGCGCCCCCTTCCCCCACGTCCCGGAGAGAACACCGGCAAGATCCGATTCCTCGCCAATGAGGTCGCGGCACCGATCCTTGGCCCGCTCCGGATCGAACAACACGACGATGGCGTCGGTCTGGTCGAGCATGGTCTTCGGCGGGGCGAGCCACGGTAGCCAGGACTCCATCCCGGGGAATCGGATCCCTTCGGCGATTCGTTCCCACGTCGATGCACCCCAGGGAGCGTCCACAATCAGGTCGCCAGCGCGACGGCGCATCTCGTCCGAGATCAGCACCTCGCCTGCCGGGAACACCTCAATGCTGTCGAGCGAACCGTCCGATCGCTGCGTCGAAATCACGAACGGACGAATCTCCTCGATCGTGTCGCCCCAGAAGTCGATCCGCACTGGGAGCGAAGCCTGCGTCGGGTACACATCGATGATCCCGCCGCGAACCGCGAACTCGCCGCGCCCCTCGACCCGTTCAGTGCGCCGGTATCCCAGGTCCGCGAGACGAGCGACCAGATCATCGAACGGAACATCCTCACCACTGGTGAGCCGAACCGGGTCGACGGGTGTTGGACTCAGCCGTTGGGTCGCGGCACGGACCGAAGCGACAACGATCGCAGAACCACGCTGAGCAAGCGCATGACGCGCAACGATCCGATCCGCCATGGTCGAGATGCTCGGGGACACGTGCTCGAACGGAAGTGTCTCCCACGCGGGGAGGTGGAATCCGTCGGAGGTGAAGAGCGCAAGATCCTCGGCGAGGTCCTCCGCCTCCCGTTCGCCGGGGACGACAGCGAGGATGCTACGGCCCGTCTGCTCAGCGATGCCGGCGAGCACCACGGCCCTGAGCGCGGTACCAACGACGTACCTGCCGGGGATCGGCGGAACCTGGTCACGGCCGAAGCGTTCGAGCACGGAGGTAAGCGGGGCGACCACGAAGAGAGAGCGTACCGATCGGACCGGCCAACGCATCAGCGCTCGATGAATCCCTCGCTCGCGAGCCACTCGACGGTTCGGCTGAGGGTTTCGCCAATCGGGGTGTAGATCATCCCAAGGTCGTCAATCGATCGAGACACTTCGAACCGGTGGCCGTGAAGCAACGTCCGGAGCATCTCGACACAGATCGGGCGCTCTCCGCCGAACAGACCGGCTGCGGCGACCAGCGGATAGGCCGCCACGGCGACTCCCCGAGGGAGCAGGATCGACTCGATCGACCGGCCGGTGATCTCGGCGAGCGTCGCGATCGCCTCGGAGACCGCGATGCTCGCTCCGCTGATCAGATACCGGGCGCCGTCCGCGCCGTGCTCCGCAGCCAACAGATGGCCGGCGGCGCAGTCATCCACGTCGACGATCGAGAGGGTGGTGTCGATCGCCACGACCCGCTTCGCATTGAGGGCCAGTCGGAGCAGGAATGTCGAACCCCCAGCGCGACCTGGGCCCTGAACCGACGAAGGATTGACGGCGACCGCTTCGACGCCGACCCGCGACGACTCCTCGAAGAACGCTCGCTCCCCCAGGTACTTCGATCGGGCATAGTGAGAGAGAAAGCCCCCGCTGTGTGGCGTCGATTCTGAGGCCACCGTCCCTTCGGCTTCGCCGATCGCGGCTGCCGACGACGTCAAGACCACCCGGCGGACTCCCGCCTCGGCCGCCGCGTCAACCACGGTCCGGACCGCGTCCACATTGGTGCAGTACATCAGCCCTGGGTCCGAAGGGCACATGGTGTTGACGCCTGCGACGTGGAAGACCGTGACGCACTCGGACATACCCTCGACCAGCGCCCTTCGATCCAGGAGGTCACCGCGGACCGGGACCGCTCCCTTCGCCGCGAGCACCTCCGACGATTCAATGGACCGGGCAAGCGCCCGCACACTGGCTCCGGACTCCAGCAAGTGCTCGACGACGGCGCCTCCCACGAACCCGGACCCGCCGGTGACGAAGACGGGCACGCCTTTGAATCCCGAGGTCGAGGCCCGGGAAGTGACCGGATCGTCCAGGTCCGCCGTCGACACCGGCTAGTCCTTTGCGCGTGACGTGCTGAAGACCGAACGGAAGCGGGAGAAGTAGTCCCCGGCCGAAACGACCGTGACAATGACGGCTGCGGCCATGAACCACTGGTCGAGTCGCCACGGTCCGATGACGATGTCCAATCGCAGGATCGCCAGAGCGATGGCTGTGAATTGGAGCGCTGCTTTGGACTTGCCCCACATGCTCGGCGGCACGGTCGACGAGTCGAGTGCGGCGACGCTCCGCAGTCCCATGATCGCGATCTCTCTGGCGATGATGATGAAGGCCACCCACGTGGAGACCGTGCCGACCTCGACGAGGGCAATGAGCGCACCCGTCACGAGGATCTTGTCGGCAACCGTATCGAGGAAGGCTCCGAGGGTGCTCGTGAGTTGCCAGCGACGAGCAAGATAGCCGTCGGCGAAGTCGGTCAGGGCCGCGATCACGAACACGATCGTCGCCGCCACCCGCATCCCCTGGCTGTCCTGGCCCGCAAGAATGAGGCCCATGGCCACAGGCGTGAGAATCAGCCTGGCAATCGCGAGCAGGTTGGGAATCGACAACACGGTCAGATGGTAAGCGTTCTGTGCACTCGGCTACTCGACCCAACCCATCGAACGCTCGACCGCCTTCCCCCAATCGCGATATCGCCGGGTTCGTTCATCCGGATCCATCGAGGGAGTGAAGGTTCGATCCTCCGCCCAGTGTGTGGCGATCTCGTCGAGGCTCTCCCAGAACCCGACGGCGAGACCGGCAGCATACGCGGCCCCAAGCACCGTGGTCTCGCTGATCTTCGGCCGCACGACGTCGACGTCGAGCAGGTCGGCCTGGAACTGCATGAGGATGTCGTTGGCGACCATTCCGCCATCGACCTTCAGCTCGCTGAGTTCGATCCCGGCGTCCGCCTCCATCGCGTCGAAGACATCCCGACTCTGGAAGGCGGTCGACTCGAGCACGGCACGAGCCAGGTGACCCCGGGTGGCATAGCGCGTCAGACCGGCGATCACTCCGCGGGCGTCATCTCTCCACCAGGGGGCGAAGAGTCCGGAGAATGCGGGAACGAAGTAGACGCCGCCGTTGTCGTCCACCTCGGCGGCGAGTTCGCTGATCTGTTCGGCAGAATCGATCATCTTCAGGTTGTCTCGCAGCCACTGGACGCCAGCACCGGCGATCGCGACGGAACCCTCGAGTGCGTACTTCGCCGGTTCCCCTGCCAGTTGGTACGCAACCGTGGTGAGCAGGCCATTGTCGGATCGCACGAGCTGTTCGCCGGTGTTGAGCAGTAGGAAGCAGCCGGTTCCATAGGTGTTCTTCGCCGAGCCCGGTGCGAAGCAGGCTTGTCCGAACAAGGCGGCGTGTTGATCTCCCAGGATCGCCGTGAACGGCACGCCCGGGAGCGGATCCCGTGAGCCGGCGATGAGTCCGGACGACGGGACGATGCGCGGAAGCATCGACGCCGGGACCCCGATCGCATCAAGCAAGCTGTCATCCCATGACAGCGTCTCGAGATCCATCAGCAGCGTGCGGCTGGCATTCGTGACGTCGGTGACGTGATCACCCGTGAGATTCCACGCGACCCACGAGTCCATGGTTCCGAACGCCACTTCGCTGTTCTCGGCTCGCGCCCGCAGGTCCTCGTCTTGATCGAGCATCCAGCGGATCTTCGGGCCGGCGAAGTAGGTGGCAAGCGGCAGCCCGGTCTGCGCCCGGAATCGATCCGCGCCTTCGTCTCCTCCGAGCCGTCGGCAGAGGTCGGCCGTACGCACGTCTTGCCAGACGATCGCGTTCCCAAGCGGCCTGCCGGTCTCCTTCGACCACAGCAGCGTCGTCTCGCGCTGGTTCGTGAGACCGACGGCCACGAGGTCGTCGGGTGTGGCTCCGAGTTGGTCCAGAGCTTCCCGGGTCACCAACTCCACGTTGCGCCAGATCTCGTCGGCATCGTGCTCGACCCATCCCGGCTGCGGATAGATCTGCTCGTGCTCGCGTTGGGCCATCGCAACGAACTTTCCGCGACGATCGACCAACGCACAGCGAGATGAGGTCGTCCCTTGATCTATTGCCGCAACATACGAAGCCATCGACGCACCTTTCAGTTGTTCAACTCTCCCGCGGTTTCGCGGGCCGCAGCGCCGCCGGCGAGGGCGAACACTTCCACGACTCGGAGGCTCCGGATGATGGCGTCATCAATCGAAGCCCGTTCGACCTTAGCGAACCGATCGAGCACGTATGCCGCAGGGTCGATCCGCTCCGGCGGCCGGCCAACGCCGATCTTCAGCCTCCAGAATTCGTTCGTCCCAAGGGATCCGACAATCGACCGGATGCCGTTGTGTCCACCGGCGCCACCGCCGAACTGGACCTTCAGCTTCGCGAACGGGAGATCGATGTCGTCGTGCACGACCAAGAGGCGGTCACCATCGATGTGCTCGTATCGAACGAGCGGCGCCACGGCCTGGCCGCACTCGTTCATGAACGTGCGTGGCATTGCCAGCACGGTCCGGGTTTCGCCGAATCGTGCAGTGGCAACGTCGGCTCTGATCCCCAGACGTGCCTTCTTGAAGGTGAGATCCGACGCGGACGCGACAACGACTTCTGCGCCGACGTTGTGACGCGTACCGTCGTAGCGAGACCCCGGGTTCCGGAGACCGACAATGAGTTTGGTGTCCACGAAGTGGAACTAGCCCTCGTCGGACTCGGCGTCGCCGCCAGCGCCCTCTTCGCCCTCTTCGCCCTCTTCGCCCTCTTCGCCCTCGAGGAGTTCGTCGATCTCCTCTTCTTCTTCGACGATGGACGGAAGCAGCACGGTCACGAGTGGCCGGTCGGACTCGGTCAAGTACGTCACGCCGTCAAGTACCGGAAGGTCCTCGACCTTGAGCGTGTCACCGATGCCGAGTTCGCTGATGTCGACCGTAATCGACGTCGGGATGGCAGTCGGGAGAGCGGAGAGCATGACGGCGTTCTCGATCGTCTCGACGAACCCGCCTTCCTCCTTCACCCCGAGGGGCGTTCCGACGAATTCGAGACCCACCTCAGCGTCGATTGCAATATCGAGCGAGACCTTGATGAAGTCAAGGTGGACGATGTCGCCGCGTACCGGGTCACGTTGGACCTCACGGGCGACGGCAAGCGTCTCGCTTCCGCCTTCGATCTCCACGGTGATGAGGGCGTTCAGACCGGCATCGGTGTTGATCACGGCGTGCAGCGCGCGGGCGTCGACGGCGATCTCCTCGGTCTCGATCCCGACGCCGTAGACGACGGCCGGAATCTGACCATCACGGCGCATCCGACGCGCCGGACGGCTTCCCGATACGGTGCGCTTGAGAGCGCGCAAGGTCTCCTGTTGCATGGCTGGGCTCCTCGAAGAATGCTGCCGAAGTCCCACAAGTGTAGGGCGCAAGGAAGCACAAAGCACATGGGGGTCGGGCCGGCGCCCGGTTGTGGAGCGTGGGCACTCGCCGGCGACCCACCCGGGCGGGTCGCCCGTCGCCAGTCGCCGGGCGCCGGTCGCCGGTCTATCCCGGTATGAATGACAGACGGATCTGCCGGACGGCGTTGTCTTCGTTGGGGTCCACGAGAACGATCGACTGCCACGTTCCGAGCGACGGACGGCCATCGATGACCGGCACGACAACCGAGGGAGCGACGATCCCCGGCATGACGTGATCGGCTCCGTGGCCGGGAGATCCGTGCTTGTGGCGGTATCGGCTGTCATGGCGGGGAAGCATGTCGTCGAGGGCGTTCATGAGGTCGATGTCGCTCCCGGCACCGGTCTCGATGATGGCGATCCCCGCGGTCGCATGTGGCACGAAGACGTTCAGCAGCCCATCACCCCGACCGGCGACGAATCGGGCCACTTCGGCGGTCAGGTCGGCGAAGCCCCGGCGGTACCCGGTCTCGATCGAGAAGACGTGTGTGTCCATTGGTCTTCATCTGACCGGCAGATCAGATGTTCTCCCCCTGGAAGATGTCGCTCACCGAGGCATCGGAGAAGATCGCGTTGACGGCGCCGGCGAGGATCGGGCCGACCGAGAGCACCGTGATCTTATCGAGCGTCCGCGCCTCGTCGGGCAGCGGAAGCGAGTTCGTGATGATGAGCTCGTCGATCGGCGCCGCCATGATCCGATCGAGTGCCGGCGGCGACAAGACGCCGTGGGTCGACACCACACGGACCGACAGGGCACCTCGCTGCTTCAGGAGTTCTGCCGCACCAACGACCGTGCCGGCCGTATCGATCATGTCGTCGACGATGATTGCGTTGCGGTCTTTCACGTCACCGACGACCCAGAGCGTCGATGTCTCGTTTCGGACATCTGCGGCACGGCGCTTGTGCACAAAAGCAACACGGGCCCCGAGGTGCGCCGCGTAGCGGGAGGCGAGCTTGACCCGGCCAGAGTCCGGGGAGACCATCGTGGTGCGGCCTTCGGTGGTCTTGCGGAGGTAGGTCGAGAACAGATGAAGCGCGGTCAGGTGGTCGAAGGGTTTGTCGACGAACCCCTGGATCTGACCGGTGTGGAGGTCGAGGCTGACGATCCGGTCCGCTCCGGCGGCCACGAATAGGTCGCCCATCAGGCGTGCAGAGATCGGCTCACGCGGGCGCCCCTTCTTGTCCTGCCTCGCATACCCGTAGAACGGCATGACTGCAGTGATCCGCTTCGCCGAAGCCCGCTTGAGGGCGTCGATCATGATCAACTGCTCCATGATGTTGAAGTTGAGTGGTTGCGTGTGGCTCTGGATCACAAAGGCGTCCGCCCCGCGAACACTCTCGGTGTAGTGGATGTAGATCTCGCCGTTGGCGAACACCGACCGCTCGACACCGCCGAGTTCGACACCCAGGATGTGCGCCACTTCTTCGGCCAGGGGTTCATTGGCGGAACCCGAGAACACCATCAACCGTTTCTGGCTCCGAAGCTCCATTACTCCCCGTCCTGAGACGCCCGATGCTTCCTTCGCTCAGCGTAGCCAGCGATCTCCTCTTGGGGCGAACGCTCAATGGCAAGCGCTCCAGAGGGGACGTCGTGGCTGATCACCGAGCCAGCGCCGGTGTAGGCGCCGTCCCCAACCGTCACCGGGGCGACGAGAATCGTGTCCGAGCCAATCTTGACCCGGTCGCCGATCGTCGTCCGGTTCTTCTCAAAGCCGTTGTAGTTGGCGGTGATCGTCGCAGCCCCGACGTTCGAGTCCTCACCGATCGTCGTATCTCCGATATAGCTGAGATGCGGGATCTTCGATCGGGGACCGACCTGCGAATTCTTCACTTCGACGAAGGCACCGGCCTTCGTGTCGACGGCTAGCTCTGTGCCGGGCCGCAGATAGGTGAAGGGACCGACCGCTGCCAGTGGTCCGACCTTCGCATTCTCGATGACGGCGAATCGCACGACCGCAGCGGCGGCGATGTGAGCGTCGGTGGCGTGGACGCTCGGCCCCACTTCGGCTCCGACCTCAACTGATGTCGTTCCCTGGAGGTAGACGTCGGGGTGAATCGTTGCGCCTGCGGCGACCTCTACATCGGCGTCGATGTAGACACGTTCCGGATCGATCATCGCGACCCCGGCATCCATCAACTGCCCGTTGATCCGGCCCCGCAGGGCCTTGGATGCGGCGGCGAGTTCGGCATGGGAATTCACGCCGAGGCACTCCGCCTCCTCTGCGGCAACGCTCGAGATCTTCTGAGCATCGGAGGAGAGGATTCCGATCACGTCGGTGAGGTAGTACTCGCCTTGGTCGTTGTCGCTCCGGAGACGGCCCAGCGCATCGCCGAGAACGGCAGCGTCGAAGGCGTATACCGAGATATTCACCTCGGTGATTGCCCGCTGGGCTGCGTCTGCGTCGCGTTCTTCGACGATCCCGACGATCTGCCCGTCGGTCCGCTGGACCCGCCCGTAGCCCGTCGGATCAGCGAAGTCGGAAGTGAGCATCGTGGCGGCGGCCCCATCGCTGCGGTGGGTCTCGAGCACTGAGGTAAGCGTGGCCGTTCGCAGCAACGGCATGTCGCCGAGGATGACGAGAACCGTGTCGACGTCGCCATCGCACGCGCCGAAACCGATCCGTGCGGCGTCGCCCGTGCCGAGCTGTGGTTCCTGAACAACCCCGATAGCGTGGGCCGGCAGCGAGGCGACGACCTCGTCAGCGCCGTAACCGACGACGACGACGGTCTCGTCGGCGCCGAGGGGTTCGGCCCCTGAGAGTGCCCACCCGACCAGACTGCGGCCGCAGGCGCGGTGGAGCACCTTCGGCCGGTCTGACTTCATCCTCGTGCCCTTCCCTGCGGCGAGCACGATCACGGCAAGACTCATGGAACCTCCACGAAGATGGCTGGGGGGACAGGGCTCGAACCCGTACTGGATGGACCAAAACCACCTGTGCTACCAGTTACACCACCCCCCAAAGGGTGGATCATGAGGTTAGACGGGGTGCGAGAGTTGTCGAGTGTCCAGTCGTCGACCGCCGGCCGCCAGTCGGAGAGGGGTCGCTGAGTGGCTGAGATCCGAAAGCCGGACTACTCGACGTGTTCCCAGCCGCGATTGATGGGGCGTACGGCTCGGGTGGCGGCTGCGCCTTGTGGGGCTGCAGCGACGGCGCCCTCGGCTTCGCCGAGGGACGGGAGGTAGGCGAACAGGGCGGATCCGCTGCCGGTCATCACGACCGGGATGCCCCACCGGTGCGCCAGTTCGGCCCGCCACTCGTCGATCGCCGGGGCGACGGACACCGCTGCCGGGTAGAGATCGTTGACCAGGGGGGCGTAGTCCCGCAGCGCCGGCGGAAGGTCGGCGCCGCTGATCGTCGGCCCCTCCGGCCCACCAAGGTCGTCCCACGCCCGGAACACGTCGGCCGTGGCGAGTGCAATCGGCGGAACGACGATCGCTAGAGCGAATCCTGTGGCGTCCGGTTGCGGCGCCACAAGCTCACCCCTTCCGGTGACGATGGCGGTGCCACCGACGACCGCAAATGGAACATCCGCGCCGAGGTCGACAGCGAGCCTGCGCACCTCGTCGAACGAGACCGAGAAGCGCCGGGCTGCGAGGTTGAGGGCTGCTGCTGCATCGGCGCTGCCTCCCCCAAGGCCGGCCGGCGACGGAATCTGCTTCGCAACGACGACGCGTGTCGGCTGGTGACGCTGTCCAACTCGACGGGCATCGGCAACGGCCCGCCATGCGAGGTTCGTCTCATCAGCAGGCGCACCACCGCCCGGCACCTCGATCGAGTCTTCCTCGGCATCCTCGACGATGATCCGGTCGTACCAGTCGACGGTTTGAAACAGCCCGCGCAGTGGATGAAGGCCGTCGGTGTCGATCGATCGAACGCGGAGGCTGAGATTCACCTTGGCGAACGCCCGTGCTCTCATCGGTCGACCTCCTCCGCGATCGCCACGTACGCTTCGGGCGAGAGGTCTTCGGCCCGCAAGGTCGGGTCGATACCGCAGCGTTCGAGAGTCGCTGTCGGATCGGGAATCACGCCGACGAGACTCCGCCGCACCATCTTCCTCCGCTGCCCGAACGCCTCGGCCGCAATCTCAACAGCGCGCTCCGCGGCGGCCGGTGCCGGATGTCGTACCAACTCGACGACCGCCGACGATACCGATGGCGTCGGATAGAAGACGGTCGGCGCCACGGTGAAGGCGATCGAGCCGCTCGCGTGGAGCGAGGTGACGATCGACGGGATGCCGTAGGTGCGTGATCCCGGGCCGGCGAGAAGCCGGTCGGCGACCTCGCGCTGCACCAGCATCACGAAGTGGCCAACGTTCTCGGCAGAGCGGAGCGCGTCGAGGACGATCCCCGTCCCGACGTTGTATGGCAGGTTCGACACGAACGACCACGGTCCCGGACCGAGGTCAAAGCCCAGGTCGACGCTGCTGGCGTCGGTGTGCCGAATCTCGACGTTTCCGAGGTCGCCCACGGTGTGTTGGAGAACCCGCACGAGTCCGGCATCGATCTCGTACACGACAACGCGGGCGCCCGTGGCAGCGAGGCCGGCGGTCAGCGTTCCTGTCCCTCCGCCGATCTCTGCGACGCGAGAGTCCGATCCGACCTCGGCGAGTCGGACGATGCGTTGAATGACGTTCGGATCGACGAGGAAGTTCTGGCCGTAAGCCTGATTCGGTCGAAGACCGTACTCGGCGAGCAGACTCCGAACGGCTGCCCTCCCCTGCGGCACGGGTTCAGGCACGCGGTGAGCCGAAGACGCGGGTCGCGTTCTCAGCGGTGATGCGTGCGACGTCGACTTCCGGCATTCCCCAAATCTCCGCGAGCATCGCGCCGTTGAGCTCCGCCCACTCTGGCCGGTTGGGTTCGCCGCGGTGCGGCTCCGGTGCGAGATACGGGGTATCGGTCTCGACCAGCGTGCGCTCAGGAGGAGCCTCGGCTGCCCCGAGACGCACCGTGTCACCGGTCGTATACGTGACAGGACCAGCAAATGAGAACGTCGCCCCAAGAGCGCGGAATCGCTTGGTCCAGCGGGGACCGCCGGTCCAACAGTGCAGGACGACCTGCTCTCCGAGTTCCGCCTCCCCGACGATCTCGTAGATGTCGGCGAATGAGTCGCGCGTGTGCACGATCACCGGTTTGTCAAGATCGGCAGCGAGTTGGACTTGATCCCGGAACGCCCGCTGCTGGTCCTCCTTCGGCGAGAGGTTGCGATAGTAATCCAATCCGACCTCGCCAATCGCCGTCGCCTCGAGGGCCAGAGCGGCAATCCTCAGCCGTTGGCCGTCCCATTGATCGGCGTCGTGGGGATGGAGTCCTGCGGCCCAGAGCACCCGGTCGGGCCGACTCGCGGCGATGTGTCGTGCCGCCAGGCTGGTCTCGAGGTCGACGCCCGGGACGAGCATCCACTCGACGCCCTCCGCAACGGCGCGGTCGACCGCCGCAAGAGGATCATCGAGCATGAACATGTGACAGTGACTGTCGACCCAGGCAACCATCGGTCCCTCACTCGTCCTCGTCAAAAGGCTCCATCTTGGTGTAGAGCGGCCCCAACTCGCCGAGCTTCGTTCCAGCCGCGATCAGTGGACGCTCCCATGCCGGACCGTGTTCACCCATCCCGACTGAGAACGCCTCGAGGAGCCGAACCGTCGTGAACGGCAGATACGGGTACAACGCGACCGCAATCCCCGCAATGGCCTCGATGGCAACAGTGAGCGTTGTTCCCGTCCGAACGAGATCGGTCTTGGCCGTCTTCCACGGCTCACGGTCGTTGAGATAGACGTTCACCGTCTGGGCCCCGATCATCGCACGCTGCAGACCACCCCGAAGCCGCACATCCGAGATGAGGCTGCCGACTTCGGCGAGGGTTGCGTCGACGGAGGCGAGGAGGCCGCGGTCCTCATCGTCGAGGTCGATCGCTTCCTGGAGCACTCCATCGAAGTAGCGACCCGTCATGGCGACGACGCGGTTGACAAGGTTCCCCCACGTCGCAACCAATTCGTCATTGATGCGACGAATCATGTCGTCATCGGACATGTCGGTGTCGTTGGTCTCCGGGAAGCTGATGGCGAGGGCGTACCGGAGTGCGTCCGGCTCGAAGTGGTCGATATACCACGAGATCGACCGGCCGACCCCCCGACTCGCCGAACCCTTCTCACCGCGGAACGTGATGAACTGGTTGGCCGGAACATCGGTTGGCAGTTCGAGGCCGCCGTACCCCATCAACAACGCCGGCCAGTACACGGCGTGGAACGGGATGTTGTCCTTGCCGATGAAGTAGTAGCTCTCGGCGTCCGGGTTCTCCCACCAGTCCCTCCAGGCGTTGGGCTCACCTCGCAGCCGCGCCCACTCCTTGGCCGCGGAGAGATACCCCATGACGGCCTCCCACCAGACGTAGATCGACTTGCCGTCGCCCAGATCATCGACCGGGAGCGGGATCCCCCACTCGAGGTCCCGGGTGAACGCCCGGTCGTGGAGTCCGTCGTCGACCATTCCGATAGCGAAGTTGACGACGTGCGGCCGCCAGCCTTCCCGGGAACGCAGCCACTCGAGCAGGGGTTCCTGGAACTCGGACAGCTTCCAGTAGTAGTGCTCGGTCTCACGCAGCACCGGCACGGTCGTAGACAGCTTGGATCGGGGGTCCACAAGGTCGATCGGGTCGAGCGTCCTGCCGCAGTTGTCGCATTGGTCGCCGCGTGCATCGCCGTATCCACAGTGCGGACAGGTTCCTTCGACATAGCGATCGGGGAGGAATCGTCCGACTTCCTCGTCGAAGAACTGCTCGGTCGTCTTACGGTAGAGATAGCCGTTCTCGAGGAGCCGCATGAAGAAATCCTGGGCGACTTCACGGTGCGTGTCGGTCCCCGTCGTGGTGTACAGGTCGTAGGTGAAGCCGAGGTCCTTCCAGTTCTGCTCGATCTCACTGTGGTAGCGATCAACGATCTCGCCCGGGCTGACGCCCTCTTCGTCGGCACGAACCGTGATCGGGGTCCCATGAACATCGCTGCCCGAAACCATCAGAACTCGATTGCCGATGGCCCGCTGGTAGCGAGCGAACACGTCGGGAGGGAGGTAGGCGCCGCCGAGGTGGCCGAGATGGCGCGAGCCACTGGCGTACGGCCAGGCGACGGCTACGAGAACGTTCTTGGGTTGAGGGGTGTCGATCACGGTGATGCGATGGTAGCGGCGTGGTTCAATGTGGCGCGCGGAGCGAGCGACTACCGGTGCTCGACCGACCGGTACAATCTGCCAGGTACGGATGATCGGCTCCGACTGTTGATGGAGGTTCACCGTTGGATACCGTGATGGTTCGAAAAATCGACGACCTTGGTCGAATCGTGGTTCCGGCCGAGACGCGCCGTCTCTTCAATATCCACGAGGGGGACGAACTCGAGATCGGCGTCGAGAACGATGCGATCGTGATCCGCAAGCTCGAGGCGACGTGCGTGTTCTGCGGTTCTGCCGAGGGGATCTCGGCGTTCAAGAGTCGTGGCGTATGTGCGGAATGCCGCCGCTCGCTGACCGCCGACTAGCGGCACGAGATTCCAGCGCCGCTTCGTAGAGGGCGCGGCGAGAGACGCCGGTCTCGGTCGCGACATCCCTCGCGGCACTCGAGAGCCGCTCCCCCGCAGACATCCGATCCTCCACCAGCGCCAAAGCTGCAGTAAGGTCCGGCGGCTCTTCCGCCTTGCCGTCGAGCACCAGGGTGAACTCGCCCCTTGGCTCGACATCGACCGTCCAGTGCTCGACGGCCTCCGCGAGCGTTCCCGTCCAGATCTCTTCGTGGAGCTTCGTGATCTCCCTGGCAATGACCACGATCCGTTCGGGACCGGCATGTGCTGCCAGTTCGCCAAGGTCCTTCACGACGCGGCTCGGTGCCGAGAAGAGCACCACCGGACGCTCGTCGCAGGCGACGGTCTCGATTCTCCGTTCCCGATCCTCGCCGCTGCGTGGGAGGAATCCCTCGAACACGAACCGATCGCCTCCGAGTCCGGCGACCGCGATCGCCGACGTCACCGCGCTCGGACCGGGGACCACGGACACAACCGCACCGACCGAACGGGCCGCCCGCACGGCCGCGACCCCGGGATCGGAAACCACCGGCATGCCGGCGTCGCTGACGAGGGCGATGGTCTCCCCTGCTTCAAGCAACGTTCTGATCTCGATCGATCGCTGCTGCTCATTCCCCTGGAAGAACGACCGCATCTCGGCCTTGACGCCAAGGCGCTCGAGGAGCTTGCCGGTTCGTCGCGTGTCCTCGGCAAAGACGACGGAGGCATCCCTGAGGGTCTCGGTGAGGCGCGGCGAGGCGTCGTCCAGATTCCCGATCGGTGTGGCACAGACAACAAGGCGGCCGCTCATGGCACGGAGGATGGCAGAACGGTGAGCGTTGCGCCGGTATCAGGCCCGCGGTCCCGAATGGGCAACTCGAGGATCCAATCGCTCCGTGCGGTAGCGCTCCGGCCCGCTGTGAGAATGTCCTGGTGCACAACGCCACCATGACGATCGACGTGAACGATGCGCAGTGGGCCCATCCCTGCCGGCACATACACCGAGCGGGTGCGCAGCAATAGACCGCCGGTCGCGTCGCCGCGCAATCCAACCAGCCGGGCGTGGAAGGTGGTCGCAACCAAGACTTGGGGTGAGTGCCATGGCCCCGAGGTGACAACCGCCAGGCGTCCCGACCGGTACGGCCGACCGCCTGGTACGATCCCGCCCACTATGGCAAAGGCAAAGCGACGCAAGCTCCGCGCCCGCCGCAGCAAGGCGAACCACGGCCGCAAGCCGAACGCCGGCCGCGGCTGAGCGCACCCAGCCGTCCTCCGTTTCGATCTCCCGATCCGGTCCCGGTGGCCTTCGCGCGTCATGAGGGGCACGCTAGGGCCTACGCCGACTCCGAGATAGTGGGCTGAGCGGGGACTCCCAGCCGGTAGCTCTCCATGCCGCTCATTGGCGCCCGATGGGGTCTTCGCTCAGATCCCGAGTTGCTGTCTCATCGCTTCGCCTGCAGCTTTGTCGGTGGAGACGATCCAGTAGATGCCGTCGTCGATCCGGTCGACAAACGAGTAGACGCTGCCCTGGCGGTAGAGCAAACCACCGGCGGACTCCTCCGCCGGTCCGGCATCCATGTCATCGCGGATATGGGCGATCAGCGCGTTCGCGAGTTCCTCGGCATCCCGCTCGGAATCGCCAACGTAGGACATCACCATCGCGACATCGTCGCCCCGAGTGAACACCCGGTAGGTGTCGTTGCCCCAGCCAGCGGCGGCCTGCGTCACCTCACCTGGAGAGACGGCACCGGCGAGGACGAGACGCAGGCCCCACTCGCCGAACGTGGCCTCGTCATACATCTCCCACCCGTCCAACTCCACGGTCAGCGGCGCGAGGTCACGAGGCGGTTCATTTCGCGCATACCGTGCAGGGTCCAGGATCTGCTCGGTCGTTTGGGGAGGGTTCTGGTAGGCACTATCGACCGCCGCCAGTCCGCCCGTCGCGGAGACGGCTTCGACGAAGACGAGACCCTGGTCGTACGGAAACGTCAGATCCGCCTGAATCCATCCGGGTACCGAGTCGAGCACCGACGAGTCATAGCTCAACGCCTCAGTCGCAGCCTGGACCGCCTCGGCGGGACTCATCCCTTCCATGTAGACGAACTGCGATTTGGTGGCATCGCCTTCGATGAGCGCCTGGAACGCCGAGAGGTCATCGCCATTGCCGCTGTCTATGAGCACATCAAACTCGTCGTTGAAATCGAAGTGCTGATCGGTGAGGGCATGGATGAGTTCGTGCAGAACCGTGATCTTCTGAAGCGGGGTGAAGCCGTCGGGTGCGGCGGGAACCACCATCTCTTCGGCATCGCCGTCGTAGAAGCCGGCAACCTGCTCGGCGTAGAGGTCGATCAGCAACTGGTACAGGTCGGTCCCGGGTTCGAGCATGCCGAGCATCGCGAAGAAGTTGCTGTCGATGGCGAGTTCCTCTTGATCGAGATCCTCGGCCACAACCTCCGATACCCGCTGCGAGAACTCGGCCTCATCAAGGATCACAACGGTCGGAGTAGCGATGAACGGGAGACCGCGGACCTGCTCCGACTCGACCATCAGGAGGGCCAACTCGGTACGCATCTCCTCGACGACTGCCGGATCGATGGACTCGGACGCCGTGCCCGGCACCGAGATCGTGACATCGGTCGTCGACGTGGCGCCGGTGGTGCTCGTGGAATCGTCGCCCGCCACCGTCGTCGTGGATGCGGTGGACGACGTCGTCGTTGGGTCCGCCTCCGGGCTGCATGCGGCCCCGATCAGCGCCAAGACGACGACAAGTCCGAGCAGCAGGCGGGGAGTCTGAAACCGTTCCACGGCCGGGAGGCTACCGCTCTGGGCGTCAAACGCGAGCCTCCGCGCTACTTGATCTTGTCGCCCTTGCCGATCACAACGAGTCCCGACTCCGTGACGGTGAAGCGTTCACGGTCTGCTGCTTCATCCACGCCGATCTCGAATCCGTCGGGGATCACGACGTTCTTGTCGATGATGGCACGGCGGATGGTGGCGCCGCGTCCGACGACAACACCATGCAGAATCAGCGAATCCTCGATGCTGGCGTACGAGTGCACCCGTACATCGGAGGAGATGATCGATCGACGAGTTGTCCCGCCGGAGATGACCACTCCTGCGCCGACGATGGACTCGTAGGCCGCCCCGCGCCGATCATCGAGGTCGAACACGAACTTGGCGGGTGGGAGCGGCGGGCGGTGTGTCAGGATCGGCCACTTGCGGTTGTAGTACGAGAAAATCGGGTCAACCTTGATCGTGTCCATGTTCGCCTGGAAGTACGCGTCGAGGGTCCCCACATCACGCCAGTAGCCGTGCTCTCGTTCGGTCTGACCCGGTACCTTGTTCTCGTTGAAGTCGTAGACATGCGCGGTGCCCTGCTCCACGAAGGCGGGAATGATGCTCCCACCCATGTCGTGCTTGGACTCGTCATTCTCCGCATCCACCGTGATGGTCTTCCGCAGAGCTCTGGTCTCGAAGACATAGTTGCCCATCGAAGCGAATGCCCATCCCGGTTCACCGGGGATCGACTTCGGGTGCTCCGGCTTCTCGATGAACGAGACGATCTTGCCGTTTGCGTCCGCTTCGATGATGCCGAAGTCGGAGGCCTGGTCGATCGGCACGCGAATTCCGGCGACAGTCGCTGCCGCTCCGGATTCGACGTGCTGGTTGACCATATGGCGTGGATCCATCCGATAGATGTGATCGGCGCCGAAGACGATCACGTGGTCCGGCCGCTCATCGGTGAGGATGTTGAAGTTCTGGTAGATGGCGTCCGCCGAGCCGGAGAACCAGTGGGGTCCCCGGCGCATCTGCGCCGGAACCGGGGTCACGTAGTTGCCGAGCATCCCGCTCATCGACCACCCGAGCGCCAAGTGCCGGTCGAGGCTGTGGCTCTTGTACTGGGTTAGGACGGCGATCTTCCGGTAGCCGCCGTTGACGAGATTTGAAAGGACGAAGTCGATGAGGCGATACACCCCACCGAACGGAACGGCCGGTTTCGACCGGTCCCGTGTGAGGGGCCACAGCCGCTTGCCTTCACCACCTGCCAGGACGAGGGAGAGGACTTTGGGTTCCATGACCCGCAACTTAGTCGGCAGACGGCCGCTCGTCGCGGCCGGGAAAGAGGCGGCCGCCGGAATACAGCGACACGAGACGGGCGACGACCACCACGAGATAGACCTGACCGATCACGGCCTCCCAAGCGGCTGCGGCCCTGCCACCGACACCGACCGGGTAGAAGTCCCCGTATCCGAGCGACGTGACCGTCACAAAGCTGAAATACGTGAACACCGTTGTCGGCTGCGGATCCCCGAAGAACCCGCCCGACGCCGACGTGAGCCTGTCGATGAAGACGAACAGGTAGGTCGCTGCGATCGCCAACAGCAGGTAGACGCTCAAAGCGCCAAGGATCGTCTCGTAGGTCACGCTGCTGTGCTCCATCAATCGCCGCAGCGCGACGACGGGCGCGGCAATCAGGAGCGCCAACCAGGCCAGGCCGACGAAGCTGCCGTCGCTTGACGACGACAGAATTGCTGCCGCACCCGTGAGAACGCCAACGCCACCGATGATGAGGGCGATCCGGCGTCCACGTTGCCCGACGCCCGCCGCGGCCACGGCCAGGAACAGCATCAACGCAGTGAGCAGGGTGACAGTCACGGACAGGATCTCGGTCCATCCCTCCTCGCGGAGGTCGACGAGGAGGAGGAGCCCAGCGGTTCCGACCGTGACGAGGAAGAGCAGGTCGAACCGGTCGTACAACCGGGCGAGGGGGTCATTCTTGGTCGTCATGTCAGGGAGCGTAGACGACGGGCCGCAGGTGCACGGGACGGCGGAGGATTCCAACGGTCTCGGGACTCAAGAGATATCGCCGGTGGCGGTGGTAGCGGATCCGGTTCCGGACTTCAACCGCCGGTCGGCACCTCTCCCGCGAACTCGAACTGTGGGAAGGAGCAGGCAACCGGCCCGGCTGCAAGCCCTCCATGGGCTCCTCTCGGGTCGCGTCGTCGATGGTTGGCGCCGTTGTCGCGGTGGTGTGTTCCGACGAGTCCTGCAAGCGGCGATGGCATCAGTCCTGCGCCAATCCGCATGTGCGAGAACCCATCGCACGATCACCCGAGGAGACAATTGCGAGAGCGCGAGCCCTCACCGCCGGAGGTATCACGCCGGCAGATACGGCCCGTTGGCCTCGAAGACGCGATCCCCCTCGATGTAGGTCGCTTCGACCTTGTTGCGACCATCCCATGGGTCACCGCCAAAGACCAGGAAGTCGGCGTCCTTGCCCACCTCGAGGCTGCCGACCCGGTCGTCGACTTCGAGGATGGTGGCGGGATTGATCGTCACGGTCTCAAGCGCGCGGTCCTCCGGCAGGCCCTCCCGGATCGCGACGATGACGAGATCCCGGAGCGTGTCCACCGTGTTCACGGGCGAATCGGTCATAACGGCGACGGTGATGCCGTGCTCGACGAGGATCCCGACGGCGGCCGGGGTCCGGCGGTTGACCTCCCGCTTGGACGCCGAGGTGTAGAAGGGTCCCATCGCAACCGGGATTCCGCGTGATGCGATCTCGTCCGGGATCCTCCAGCCCTCCGTGGCATGGTCGAGCACCAGACGGTACCCAAACTCCTCGGAGAGACGGATCGCTGTTCGAATGTCGTCCATGCGGTGGGCGTGGTTCCGTACGGGGATCTCGCCATCGAGGACGAGCAACAGGGCCTCCTTGCTGAGGTCACGGCTCGGTGCACGCAGCGGCGTCCGCTCCCCCTCTGGTTTCGCATCCTCGACCGCAAGCAGAGCTTCGTAGTGCTCCCAGTCTTTGCGATACTCGATAGCCTCGACGAAAGCCTTGCGGGCGAGGTACGCAGAACCCATCCGGGTCGTCGGACCGCGATTCTTCATCTCGCCGACGCGCTTCGGGTTCTCACCGAGCGCCATCTTCAACCCGCCCGGTTCCCGAATGACCATCTCGTCCGCAACGAGACCCCGAGCCTTCACGACGGTCAACTGCCCGCCAATCGGATTTGCCGATCCGTGGGTGATGCCAAGCGTGGTAACGCCCCCGCGTCTCGCATCCTCGAACCCGATGTCTTCGGGGTAGATGGCATCGAGGGTCCTGGCGTACGGAGTGATCGCCTCGGACATCTCGTTGCCGTCGGTATCGTCCCGTGCGCCCTCGCCCCACACTCCGGTATGCACATGGGCATCGATGAAGCCGGGTACGAGATACTTCCCGGTGCAATCGACGACATCGGCGCCGCCAGTGTCGATGTCCGTGCCGACAGCGACGACTCTCCCCCCGGCAACGAGCAAGGTACCTCGCTCGATGGGATCGCCGGCGGCCGTCCAGATCGTGGCGTTGGTGTAGGCGTGGGTCATGGATGTGAATGTAGCGCGGCCCGTCCTTCCCATCGTCAGGCTCGTTCGTAGCCCAGCTCTCGCGTCAGGAACTCTTCGACATCCTCTGTCGTCGGTGTCGATCGAGCCCCGGGTCTCGTGATCGTGAGGGCGGCGACGGCATTTCCCCACCGCAGGGAGTCTTCGATCGTCGAACCTCGCAGTCGAGCAGCGATGAAACCGGCGTTGAACGCATCCCCGGCCCCGACGCTATCGACCATCGCTACGGAGAAACCGGGAGAGACGAACCGGTTGCTCGTGGAGCCGGCGACCGCCCCGTCTGGCCCGAGACGGGCGACCACGAGCCGATCCTCGCCCGCAAGATCCACCGCCGCGGCGACGGGGTCATCGATCCCCGTGAGGGCTCCCACCTCGTCGGCAGCGGCCCCGAGCACGACGTCGGAGCGTTCAACGGCCGCCGCGACAACCTCGCGGAATCCGTCGTCCCATCCCCAGTTCTCGAGCCGCAGGTTCAGGTCGAACGAAACCGGGATTCCGGAATTCCGTGCGGCCTCCATCGCATCAAGCAGAGCCTGACGGGCCGGGGAGACGCGGAGGCAGATGCCGGAGATATGGAGCCATTCGCTCCCTGACACGGCAGCGACGGCGTCAACCGGGGAGAACGCGCTGTGCGCTCCGCCGGTCGCGGGCCATACATAGATGAGTCGGTCGCCGTCCGATTGCACCACCGCGATCACCGCAACGGTCGGAGCGTCGTCGGTGATGGAGACCACGCTCGTGTCGACGCCCGACGCTTCGAGATCGGCCACGGCGAAGCGACCGAACGAGTCGTCACCGACGCTCCCGGCGAACCCGCATGCGACGCCGAGGCGCGCGAGAGCGGCTGCCGTGTTCGCCGCGGATCCTCCGCCGAAGAGCCTGGGCTCCGGATTGCCATGCGTCGCGGCACGGTCGGTCGACGGAAGACGTATCTCGATGTCGACATTGGCGTCACCAATGACGAGAACGCTCACGGGAGACCTCCGGCTTGGGCGACTGCGAGGAACGCTGCGACGAGGTCGCGGTCCTTGCGGAAGCCTCCCCCAGCCGCCGGCTGGTTGGTGCGGGTCAGCGAATCCACACCCCACGGGCGGACAGCTCCAATTGCGTCGGCCACATTGTCAGGGCCGAGTCCGCCGGCGAGAATCACCGGAACGTCGACGGCGTCGACGATGGCGGCGCTCACCTCCCAGTCGTGCACGATACCTGCGGCACCGACGCCGGGGATCTCGGGATCGACCGAGTCGAGAATCAGGAAATCGGAGATGGGGGCGTACAACCGGGCGACGTCGACCGCCTCCGGACCGGTCACGGCTATTGCCTGCATCAAACCAACGTCGGGCAGGGCACGTCGCAGGCTGGCGACGGCGGCGGGGCCGAGCGCACCGGGCGCCCCGCAGAGGTGAAGGATGTCAGGTCGGACCATTCGCACCATGTCCTCGATCACGCCCGGGTCGGAGTCGACGCTCAACGCCACCGACGTCACCAGCCCCTTCACCGCATCGACAATGTCCTTGGCGAGTTCTGGGCTGATCTCGCCGGGGAGACCCAGAGCGGCGGGCGTAACCCCGACATGGTCAACGCCGAGGTTGGCAACCGCCAGAGCTTCGGCGACCGACTGCATGGTGTAGATCTGAACGTGCACCGGCCCTCCCGTCGCCCCGACGGTAGTGGAGTACCGGCGGGCGATCCCATCGGGTAGTCCCTAGGCCCGGCTCCAGGTCGAGAAGTCGTTTCTGCTCGACGGTCCAAGTGAGAGGTAGAGGTTCGTACTCGGTGCGGGTTCCGGCGCAGATCCGATGTAGGAGAACCGCCCGCCGAGATCGCGCTGGGCACGGAAGCAGGCTTGAACGACGGCCGTGCCCAGTCCCATCCGTCCAAAGTCCGGATGGGTGCACACCGGGTCGATGGCGCTCACACCGTTGACCGGATCGACCGTGCCACGGCAGTAGGCGGCGACGCGTCCCACGGGGCTGCGGATGAAGACGCTGAGTTCCGGCCGGAACATCGGATTCGCTTCCAGGCTCACAAGCGTTGCACGCACGTCACGTTCAGTGTCGAATGCCCGCTTGATGCACGCTGCGATGCCGTCGTAGTCGTCCGAACGCTCGTCGGACAACATCTCGACGGTGAAGCCTTCCGGGAGCTTCGACGTGTCCGGCATGTCCGATAGGCGGTACTCCCACTCGATTGCGGTGCGCGGCGTCTCGACGAATCCGAACTGCTCAAACAGCGGCACGAGCCAGGTCGCAGACTCCGAGACAGTGAGCCGGAGCCCGACGCCGCCGTCGGATCGCCGATCGTCAAGCGCCTTGATGACCCAACCGACGATTTCGCGATCGGAAGTCGTGGTGAGTATGCAGACGTCGTCGCCGCCGTACTCGGCAAGCGCCACCGCCACGAGTTCGTCGCTCGAGCGGAAGACCCGGCCATGTTCGGAGAACCAACCAGGATTCGCAGACTCGGCCTTCGTGTTCGATCCCCACCGCCAATCGACGAACCGGCCGCCGTCCCAGCCCCACGTCTGCTGCGCCGTTGGGTTCGCTGCCCGAACGAAGGCAAGGACCTCGGCCAGGTTGTCGTCCGACAGGGGTTCTTCGGAGAGCGCCATGCAGACGATTGTACGAATTCTCGAGCAACCAGCAACCAGCTACCAGCTGCCAGAGAGACGACAGACACTCCCGTCGCATTCCTCCCCCTCTCCGTCGCCCCGAGCGCGACACCTCCCCCTGAAGGGGAAGAATGTGCACAGCACGGGTCAGGTGCCCGGGTATGGAGTGTCGCCGAGTTCCGTCTGGAGTCTGGCGAGTTCGGTCTCGAGATCTGCTCGGATCTCGCGGTACGCCGGGTCGTCGATGACGTTGTTCACCTCGAACGGATCGGCAGCCAGGTCATACAACTCCCACTCGATTGGATCGGACGGACCGTGGGCGCCGAGTTGGCCGAGCGGGTCGTTGTAGTAGCAGATGAGCTTGTGCGCCTTTGTCCGCACGCCGTAGTGGGCCGGGCAGTTGTGCGCCGAATCTCGATGCATCCAGTAGCGGTAGTACATCGACTCGGGCCAGTCGTCGGGCGTGTCGCCTTCGAGGACCGGCGCGAACGACCGGCCCTGAACGTGGTCGGGGATCTCGACGCCCATCAGATCCAGGAGCGTGGGACCGAAGTCGACATTCACGACGATGTCGACACTCGTCGACCCGGGGGAAACACGGTTCGGGTACTGGATGAGGAGCGGCATGCGGAGCGACTCCTCATACATGAGTCGCTTGTCGAACCACCCGTGGTCGCCGAGGAAGAAGCCCTGGTCGGAGGTGTAGACGACGATGGTGTTGTCGAGCACCCCGCGTTCGTCGAGATGATCGAGGAGACGCCCGACGCTCTCGTCAACGGCAGCGATCACGCCGAGGTAGCGCCGCATGTACCGCTGGTAGCGCCACGCAATCTCCTCGTCCTCAGTCAGCCCGTCGGGTACGACGGCGTTGAGGTCGGTGACCGGGTCCAGATCCATCATGTGCATCCGCATCGCCTTGATGACCTCCGGTCGGCCCTCGAGGTCGTCGCGGAACGTGAACGGCTCTGGGATGTCGACATCGTCGTACATGGTGAAGTGCCGAGCTGCCGGCTCCCACGTGCGGTGCGGCGCCTTGTGGTGGCAGAAGAGAGCGAACGGCTGGTCGACGTGGTCGTCGATGAACGAGATCGAGTCGTCGGTGATGAGGTCGGTGACATATCCACCTCGCTCGACGATCCGCCCGCCCGCTTCGATCATCACGGGATTGTGATAGTGACCCTGCCCGGGCAGCACCCTCCAGAAGTCGAACCCGACGGGGTCGTGGTTCGGGCCGTGTCCCAGGTGCCACTTCCCAATGAGCCCGGTGGCGTAGCCGGCGTCGCGAAGAGCCTGCGGGAACGTCCAGAGGCTGTTGTCGAGCGGCGTGTCGAGCGTCGTGACATCGTTCACGTGGTTGTACGTGCCGGTAAGGATCGATGCGCGGCTTGGTGTACAGATTGCATTGGTGCAGAACGCCGCGTCCATGCGCATTCCGTTCTCGGCAATGCGATCGAGGTTCGGTGTCTCGTTGACCCGGCTGCCGTAGGCCGAGATCGCATGCGCTGCATGGTCATCGGTCATGATGAACAGCAGGTTCGGTCGCGAAGTCGAGCCCATGCGGTTCACGTCCTTTCGATCGAGCATCCCAACCGAAGAAGCCCAAGCGTCGCTTGGGCTTCTGCCTGGTGGAGGTGAGGGGATTTGAACCCCTGACCCCTACGTTGCGAACGTAGTGCTCTGCCGAACTGAGCTACACCCCCGGACGGATCGGGAGTGTATCAGGAGGTCGCGTGCACCGGTACCCAAGGTCCGGCATTGTCGGCATCCCGACGACTGCGCTACGCGCCGCCGAGTTCGGACCGGAGGCGTTCCTGGACAACGGCCGTCGTGAGATCGGAGCGGCTGCGCTCGATCAGCGACCGGGCCACGTCCGTCGTCCGACGCAGCCCGGCGGTCATCCCGTCGGGATAGTCCAGCGAAGTGAGCAGGTCGAGCACCGTATCCATCGAGACGAACGTGGCTTCAGCGTCGTCGATTCTTCCCGCTCGCAGATAGTCGAGCATGCGTCGCCGCTGCTCACCGACGGCCTCTCCCAACCCCTTCAGGTAGGGGACGGAGTGGACGCCGATCACCGATGGCAACGGGAGCGGATCACCCGCGAGAAGCGCTGATGTGAGCACTCCTTCGGCGTACTCCTTGACCGCGTCATAGAAGAATCCGGCGTGGTAGATGTCCTGGTGATCCACAAGCGGCGCTTCGGCTTCGGCGATCAGCGCCCGTGCCTCAGCGAGCAGTTCGTCGGCCCGCTCTTGCTCTCCGCGGTGGAGGGAGCGAATCGCATTCGCCGACGTGCGAATGATGAGCCTGCAGTTCTTGAGCGCAAGCTCGCGTGCGGCGTTCTTCTCGTCGAGGTCGGAGCGCACTGCGGCTTCGACTGCGGTGAGGTCGGGTCGGGAGTCGTCCACCGGCTCAGCCGGCGATCACGCGAACGGTCGGCGACGCCTCTTCGACATCAAGGTCGGCGGCCGTCGTCGGCGCTGACGGCACCGCGGTCTGAATCGGTACGACCGGAGCCCGACGGACGACCTTCGGTTGCTTGGCGGTCAGGATCATTGCCACGTAGGCACCGACGATCAGATCGAGCGTGATCGTGATCGCGAGCCACACCGTGCTCGATTGCACGACGGCAATCACAAGGGCCGTCAGCGCGGTGAAGACGAGAATGATGAAGATCCGCTGTCGGCGCTTCTCGGCGTGCTGCTGCGCGTACGCAGGACTCCCCACCTGGGACGTCGTGACGTTCGCGAGCTTCTCTTTCGAACGCGCGAAAGCGCGGGTTGTTGCCCGTGGATTCTCACGCCGATGATCGAAGAACGAGGGCAGCAAGAACGCTGCCCAAGCCCCCGCGATGAGGATAAAAAAGATGATGCCCATCAGTTGCACTCCGCCGCTGTGCCGAGCGTAGGCTCGCGCCGCGCGGCTTCAAAGCATACTTGCTGCCCGACCAGTCATGCATTGTGGTCCGAAGTGCCCTGTACTAGCAACTCGATTCCGTGAGCGAGCGCCGGAAGGATCACCGCGAGCGACTCCTGGACGCCTCGAACCGAGCCCGGCAGATTCACAATGAGGGTGGCCGCGACCGTGCCGGCGACGCCGCGGGACAGCATCCCGTGCGGGTTCTCTCCGAAGGTCGCGGAGCGCATCGCCTCAGCCAACCCCGGTGCCTCCCGCTCGAGAACCGCCTTCGTCCCCTCGGGTGTGAGGTCGCGTTGGGTGAGGCCGGTACCGCCGGTGGTGAGGATCAGATCGACGGTTCCGGCGATCTCCGAGAGCGTGGCGGCAACCGACTCGATGCCGTCTGGAATCACGCGGTACTCGAGGACGGAGAGGTCGATGGACTCGAGCAGGGCGATGGCGGCCGGTCCGGATCGGTCCTCGGCGGTACCCGCGGATACGCGATCCGAGACGGTCACGACCGCGGCGGTCCGTTCACTCACGACGCCACTCCCCCGACCGTCCGCCTGACTTCTCCAACAGACGCACGGAACCGATGTGGGACCCCCGGTCGACACCCTTGATCATGTCGTAGAGGGCGACGGCACCGACGGCGGCCCCGGTCATCGCCTCCATCTCGATACCCGTCTTGGCCGTGACGGTCGCCGTGACCGTGATCACGGCACCATCTGCGGTCGGCTCGACCGCTACTGAGACCGACTCGATCGGCAGCGGATGGCATAACGGAACAAGCGACGAGGTCTGTTTAGCCCCTTGGATGGCGGCGATGCGGACGGTCGCCACCGCGTCACCCTTCGGGAGATCGTCAGCGAACAGCCGCTCTCTGGTGGACGGCGCCATTGCGACCGTCGCTTCAGCGACGGCCCTGCGCGCCGTCGGAGGCTTCTCTCCGACGTCGACCATGCGTACGTTCCCTGCCTCGTCCATGTGGGTGAGTTCATCGGTCACCGAGTGCCTCCTCGCGGCTCCTCATCTCCGGCCAATGGATCATCTCGAGTTCGACGCTACCCCCGGGCTCGACGCGACCCACGCCGACAGGTATCACAGCAAGTGCATCGGCGAAGGCCAAGGCCGAGAGCACGTTCGACGACTGACCCCCCGACAGCCTGGCGTGCCACACGCCGCTTGCATCGCGTTGGGTGCTGACCCGGACGAAGACGGCCTTGTCCGGATTCGTGTCGATCCCGGCATCGAGAACCCCGGTGATCCGGTCTCTGAAGATTCGCTCGGCGCCCATCATGGACAAGAGGGCCGGTCGCATGAATTGTTCGAACGATACGAAGACGGACACCGGGTTTCCTGGCAGGCCGAAGAACGGGACTCCTCCGACGGTGCCGAACCCGAATGGCTTCCCCGGCTGCATCGCAATCTTCCAGAAGTCGACGGTTCCGCGCTCTCGGAGCGAGAGTTTCACCACGTCGTATGCGCCCATCGAGACTCCCCCGCTCGTCACCACGGCGTCGGCGCCGCTGGTAGCGTCCTCGAGTGCTGCTTCGAACGATCCCGGAGTATCGCCAACGATGCCGTAGTCGCGCACATCGGCGCCGAGTTCGTGCAGCAGGCCCTCGAGCAAGGTCCGATTCGAGTCGCGGATCGCCCCGGGCTGCAAGTTCGTCGTAGACGGCGAGACCAACTCGTCGCCGGTCGACATGATGGCCACAACCGGTCGGTGACGAACAACGGGCTGCACTCCCATCGACGCCATCACCGAGACGTGCGGCGCCCGAAGGCGGAGTCCTCCGTTGAAGACCAAGGACCCGGCCCGAACACTGCCTCCCGTCGGTCGGATGTGGTCTCCGATGGCCGCGGCAGCGAGAATCCGCACGCGCCCATCATCAGCCATCTCAGTCGCCTCAACCGGCACGATCGCATCGGCACCAGCCGGAATCGGAGCACCGGTCATGATCCGGGAGGCCGCACCGGAAGCGACCTCGGCCGCCGGCATGGATCCGGCAGCGACATCGTCAACGACGAACAACTCCGTTGGCGGGTCGGTGATGTCTGCGGCGAGCACCGCAAAGCCATCCATCGCCGAATTCTCAAAGCCGGGCAGATCATCTGGTGCGACGACATCACCGGCCAGGACTGCACCCGGAGCCTCTCCGAAACCGACCGTGACCGGTTCAAGCAGCGGCACGGTATCCAGGACCTCGGCCTGCATCTCTCCGAGTGGTCGCATCAGCGCGCGACCGTTCTCTCGGAGCCGGCCACCAGTCGCCCGATATTCTCAGCATGCCGGGCCACCACAAGCAGCGCGATCGCAGCAGCCCACACCAGGGCCCACCCTCGATACCCGGAGATCGCAAGACCGGGCACGTAGAGCGCCATTGCACCGAGCGAAGCAATCGAGGCGACTTTGAAGACAAGAGTCACGACGAGCCACAGAACCGCGAGCACAAGGCCGAAGACCGGGGCGAGATAGATGGCAGCTCCGATGGCGGTCGCGACGCCCTTCCCGCCACGAAAGCGATGCCAGATCGGTGCAATATGGCCGAGCACCGCAGCGAACGCGCAGGCAACAGCCAACGTATCCGGTGTGACGGTCGAACTGACGGAGCCGACCCACCACGTACCCAACCCGGCTGCCAGCGCGCCCTTCGCCCCGTCGCCGAGCAACACCAGTGCCGCTGGCCCCTTGCCGAGTGATCGCATGACATTCGACGTGCCCGGGTTCCCGCTGCCGACGGCGTAGATATCGACGCCGAGGACCTTCGGGACGATGACGCCGAAGTCGATCGAGCCAACGAGATAGGCAATCGCAAGGGGTATGAGAATGTCCACATCGTGAAGTTTATGCGCCCGATGGTCCGAAGCTCCTTCCCCATTGGTCGACAACGCGCAACAATGGGAGAGATCCCTCTTCGCGGACAACCGAACGCAGGCCCCCCACCATTCCCCCTGCTTGCGTAAGGCGACCGCGGGGAGGGGTCACTCGTCGGACCTCTTCCATCCCCTTCACCACAGCGATACATTCGACGCGTGTTCTGGCTGACACGCCCTCCCTACCTTCGATGGGCGGCCGCTGCAGCGGTTGTTCTCGCCGCGCTGCTCTGGGATCTGAGAGACGAAGCAGAGGTGCCCTACCCGTTTACGGCACGCAGCATCGCGGCGGGGACTCCGATCGCCGAGTCGATGATCGAATGGAGGAACCTGCCGGAAGGAGCGATGGCCCTCCCTGACCTCTCCGATCCCGTCGCGGCGAGGGACCTACCTCCCGGAGAGCCCATCGTGCCGTCCGCCGTCTCCGGCGCGCCCGTCATTCCCGACGGGTGGTGGTCGGTACCGGTACCGCTGTCGCACCGAGCGGTACCAGGTTCCCGGATTCGACTCATCGACGCCCTCTCCGCTCTCGAGGTTGACGGTGTCGTCGTAGCGGCCGGCACGGATGATCTGATGTCGGTCGATACTTCCGGGCTGGTCGCCGTGCCGCCCGATGCCGCGGCCACCGTCGCGATTGCGGCCGCCGAAGGAACGCTGGTTGTGCTCCTTGAGCCGTGACACGCTCCTAGGCTCACGGCCATGCTGAACGCCATCCTTTGGGGAGTCATCCAGGGACTCACCGAATTCCTCCCCATCTCCTCGAGCGGACACCTCGTGCTCATCCCTGCGCTTCTCGGAAGAGACGGACCAGACCTCGCCACATCGGCCATGCTCCACCTCGGAACGCTCGTCGCCGTCCTCGTGTATTTCCGCAAGGACTTGGCCAAGATGGCCCACTTCGAACGCGCCGGTCGGCGGATGATCGCGATCATCACGATCGGCACAGTCCCTGCCGTGATCCTCGGGCTCGCATTCGAGAGCAGACTCGACGAACTGACCGAGCGTCCGATGGTGGTGGCGGCCATGCTGATCGTCACCGGATTGATCCTGCTCGCGACGATGCTCCTCCGGCCCGGGGACAAGACCACGGAAGAAGCCACACCCAGCGATTCCATACTCATCGGACTCGCCCAGTCATTCGCTCTGATTCCGGGTGTCTCCCGCTCTGGGATGACGATCTCGGCAGGTCTCGTGAGGGGAATGGCCCGGGTCGAGGCGGCCCGCTTCGCGTTCCTTCTCGGCATACCCGTCATCGCCGGAGCAGGCCTGCTCTCCGTCGCTCGCGCGATCTCGGATGGATCGGGGATCACCTCGGCGACCGTCGTGGGCATGGTCGTCTCGGCCTTCACCGGCTACTGGGCGATCGCGTTCCTCCTCCGCGTGATCGCCAAGGCCGGCCTGGCTCCCTTCGGGATTTACTGCATAGCGTTTGGGGCGATCGCGCTGATTGCGCTCTGAGCGGCGCCCCCTCAGACGCCGATCGCCGGAACTGCCACCAGCTACCAGCTACCAGCCGCCAGTCCGAACCTGAGGTCACCGTGGCGCGGACACTCCTGGATGCTCTTGCTGGTAGCCGGCAGCTCGCGGCTCGCCGCTCTCACCCCCCGTACGCGCTGCTGATTCTCATCTGCTCGGCAATGTGTACGTTCACCAGCGCCGGGACACCGCTCTCCTCCGCCCGCTCAAGAGCGGGGCGGAGCTGTGCTGCTTCTTCGACGAACTCGCCGTAGCCGCCGAGGCCTTCGACCATCAGGTCGTAGCGGCGGATTCCCAGATCTGACGCAACAAGGCGGTCGGGATACAGCATCCGGTGGATCGACTTGATGTTGTTCCAGGCGCCATCGTTCCCGACGACGCCGACAACCGGCAGGTCGTGACGAACCAGCGAGTCGAACTCCATCCCGTTGAATCCGAAGGAGCCATCGCCGTAGACGATGCCGACGCGTGTGTCCGGCTCCACGGCCTTCGCTGCCAGGGCAAACGGAGCACCGACGCCGAGGCACCCGAAGGGTCCCGGGTCGAGCAGCCCGCCCGGCCGGCTCGTCCGCAGCCACTTGGCCGTGGTCGAGACGATGTCGCCTCCATCGGCGGCGACGATCGTGTCGTCGCCGAAGAACTCGGCAACCTCGCGAGCGAATCGCTCGGCGTGGACCGGGCCTCCATCGATGGCGGCGAGTTCATCGGCAACCGCCTGCTTCGTTCGCTCGATCCCGGCAATCTGCTCGACCCAGGCCGTCCGATCGGTGCCGCCGACACGGTCGGCGAGTTGGGCGGCAACCGCACCCGGATCCGCAATGACGCCGATCGAAGCGGGGCGGTTCCAACCGACTCTTGACGGCTCAGCATCAACCTGAATCACGAAGGCGTCAGGAGCGACTTTCTTCCCAAAGCCCGTCCGAAAGTCCCAGTCGACTCCGAGGGCCAACACCACGTCGGCTGAACCGAGCGCGTCAGAACGGGTGCGATTCCCCAGCAGCGGATGATCCCAGCGGAGCGACCCGCGAGCGAGACTGTTGAGATACACCGGTGCCTTGAGAGCGTCGACGAGTCCGTTGAGTGCTCCGATCGGATCACCGAAGTGGCTCCAGCGATACCCCGTGCCAGCGAACACCACCGGTCGCTCGGCGCGATTGAGTCGGTTGACGACATCCGCAAGCGTGTCGTCGTCGAATCCGGCCGGCCGATCGGACCGGTATCCCGTTGGCCACCCGATGGCATCTTCCTCGACCATCCCGGCCTGCACGTCCCACGGGATGTCGAGGAACGCCGGTCCGCCACGCCCTGAGAAGGCATGGCGCGCGGCAGTCGCTATGTACTCCGGCAGTCGGGCGGTCTCGTGGGCGGTTCCGGCCCACTTCGTGATCGAATGGAACATGCGGGGGTGGTCCATCTCCTGCAATCCCCCTCGCAGATCCTCGGTGGTGAGATGGCGCCCGCCGATCAGCAGCACCGGACTGTTGGCGAACCATGCGTTCGCGATTCCGGTGATGGTGTCCGTGACTCCGGGGCCGGCGGTTGCGAGAACCACGCCGAGCCGTCCGGTCAACCGGGCATATGCGTCGGCGGCGTGGGCGGCAGCCTGTTCGTGTCGGACGTCGACGACGCGGATCCCTTCGTCGACACAGCCATCGATGGTTGGAAGAATGTGTCCACCGGTCAGGACGAAGACGGTGTCGACGCCTTCCGCTCGCAGCGCCTTGGCGATTGCCCGCCCTCCGTGGATCTTCGCCATCGTTCGCTCCCGTGTCGTGGTGCGACCATTCTGGTCGCCGCGGCCATTCTGGTCGGTGTCGTGATCCGAGAGGCGAAAGCGGGATCGATTACCTCGCGGTTGGGGTTTACTTCCCGAACCCCGTCCGCCGAAGCGCGGGCATCGGAGAGGACCTCATGTTCAAGCGCAAGACCAAAGCTCGCAAGATCCACCGTCTCAACGAACTGCAGCCGATGGTTGCATCGGGACGCCCGGTTCTGATCAACTTCTTCCAGGTCGGCTGCGCGCCGTGCCAGGTGATGGACGGAATCGTCAACGAACTCGCCCGGGAATACGGCGAGACGGCGCACGTCGTCAAAGCTGACATCGGGCGCGTCCCCGGCGCTATCGAGACCTACAAGATCCGTTCGACTCCCACCACGGTCGTGATCGCCCGCCCTCCCGACAAGATGTCGAAGAAGGCGCAGAAGAAGGCCCAGGGAACCAAGAAGCGGGCGATGGCGCGGCCAACGCAACGCTGGCGAGCCTCGGGTCTCGTCAAGAAGGACCAACTCCAGCGAGTTCTGGAGTCCAACGGCGCTACCCGCATCGAGGCCTAGCCGACCGTCCGGGCGGCGGCTGGACCCTACGCGTGGCCAGGCGCCTTCGGGATCGCGGCGAACGCCTGACGGCGGGCCTCGATGATCTCATATCCGATCTGCTCAATGCTGTCCATCAGCCAGAGGTAGGCCGCCTTGCCGGGACGGAAGTCGGCCTCGGCCATCCCTTGAATCCGTCCCTGCTCCTGGAGCTGCTTGACCCGGCGGTGGTTGTCGACCGGTTCGAGGGTGTACACGCCGAGCGTCTTGCCGCCATTGTGGTTGAGGATTGAGAAGCACGGCACATCGGACGGACCATCGGCGATGTAGATCATGTGGCGAAGCGGAACCCGTCGCTCCTCCTCGCCGATTCGAGCGTTGACATCTACATCGGAGTTGCGGTTGATGCCCTTGTTGATCTCGAACAGCGCCCGAGTCTTTGCGGTGTTGTCGATCGTGTATCCGAGGTGGGTGACGGGCGCGGGCGCAGACGCCACCGGAAGCTGGTCGAGGTAGCCGGCAGATGCCGGTGTCTCGATGAGCGTGTTGGCCCAGATGTCATCCACGTGGCCAGCGAAGACACTGCCCTCGATCATCGGAAGAATCCCGGTCGACACGACGTAGTGCTCGACCGAGATCCCCTCGGAGGCGAACTCCGGGATGTCGGCAACGCGCTGCCGTGTCTCCTCGAGGAATTCGGGCATCCCAGGCGCGGCCACGAGGTCGGCACCCAACTCGAAGAGGCGTTCGTTCGTCAGATCCTTGAAGATGCCTTCGCGTACGTACGTCAGGAGATGGCCGAGGTAGGCGATGTCGCGTTGGATACGGATGCCTTGGCGGCGGTAGTACTCGACGAGACCATCCACTTCGGCCCAGAAGACTGCGGGATCGACGTCGTAGGCCTCAAAGATCGGATCCTGCATGTTCCCGGGGATGAGGGTTCGGTCGAAGTCCCACACCAGGGCAATCACGGTCTGGGTGTAGAGAGGAACCGGCATGATGAGAGGTTAGGGGTTCCGCCGACTGCGGAGCGATCCCATCAAGGCGTCTCGAACGCCCCGAACACGACCGCTTCCTCAATCGACCACCATCCTTGGAGCCGACACGGGGTCCCCCGGAGCCCTTCGTGTGCTTCTCCAAGACGGTCGAGTGATACGAGGACGACCGTCGAGAATCCCTTTGCCGTCAGCGCCCAGGTAGCCGACGCGAGGGCGCCGGCGTCGACGTCCGAGTCGAGAACGATCTCGACGGTGCGGTCTGCACCACCGACCACTGCACGGACCGTGCCCAGATCTGAGGGAACGGCAAGGAGTTCCGCCAGCGGCATCTCGGTAGCGAGATCGCAGCGACGGGCGTAGACCTCAAGCGTCGCCTCCATCACGCGATCAACGTCGGTGATCGTCGACTCTCGTACTGCTACCGCCATGAATACCCTCCGTGTGTTACATCAGTGTAATTCACGGGAACCCTTGAAGCAAAAGGAATCCGAAGACGGCGTCGACGCACAGCCTCCGCCCAGGACGCCGCGTCGTCCGTTCAGCTTCGAAGCCAGGCGGACGACTTCACTCCCCCGACGACCGCCCCACGGACAATCTGGGGCTATCGTCTCGACTCGTCAAGGAGCAGTAGATGAAACGCGAACTCGTCAAGCACGTTCTCAACCGTGAGGATTTCGGAGCCACCGTCACCGTGGCGGGATGGATCAGGACCCGCCGCGACTCGAAGGGCGGATTCTCGTTCATCGAGCTCACCGACGGTTCAACGATGACCGGACTCCAGATCATCGCCGACAACGACCTCCCCAACTACGAGTCCGACGTACTCAGCCTCTCGATCGGCAGTTCGGCCCGGTTCACCGGCGTCCTCACCGAGTCGCCGGGCAAGGGTCAACGCGTCGAGATCAAGGCGACCGAGGTCAAAGTGTTCGGACTGGCCGACCCCGAGACCTATCCCCTGCAGAAGAAGCGGATCTCGTTCGAGCATCTGCGCGAGATCGCTCACCTGCGACCGCGGACCAACACGATCGGCGCAGTGGCCCGCGTCCGTAGTGCCCTGTCATACGCGACACACCAGTTCTTCCAAGACCGCGACTTCCTCTATCTGCACACGCCGCTGATCACAGCGAGTGACGCTGAGGGAGTCGGCGAGATGTTCCGGGTCACGACACTCGACCCGGCGTCCCCTCCACGCACCGACGACGGAGCCGTCGACTACTCGCAGGACTTCTTCGGACAGTCGGCTTTCCTCACGGTGAGCGGCCAACTCAGCGCAGAGACCTACGCCCTCGCCGTCGACCGTGTGTACACGTTCGGCCCGACGTTCCGCGCAGAGAACTCCAACACCCGACGACACCTTGCCGAGTTCTGGATGATCGAGCCCGAGGTCGCGTTCGCTGACATCAACGACAACAGCGATCTCGCGGAGGACTACGTCAAGTACCTCGTCCGGTATGTGCTCGACCACAACCTGACCGACCTCGAGTTCTTCAACCAGTGGGTCGACGACACGCTGCTCGACACACTGACGACAGTCGCCGACAGCAGCTTCGAACGAATCACATACAGCGAGGCCGTCGATCTCCTGGCGAAGGCGGACGAGTCGTTCGAGTTCCCGTCGAGTTGGGGAGACGATCTGCAGTCCGAGCACGAGCGGTATCTCACCGAGAAGGTATTCAAGAGGCCCGTGATCGTCACCGACTTCCCCTTCGACTTCAAGGCGTTCTACATGCGTAGAAACGACGACGGCAAGACCGTCGCCGCCATGGACGTCCTCGTCTCCGGAATCGGGGAGATCGTCGGCGGGAGCCAGCGCGAAGAGCGCCTCGATGTGCTCGCCGACAGCATGCGCCTCAAGGGCATGGACGAGGAGCACTACTGGTGGTATCTCGACCTGCGTCGCTTCGGCAGCGCGCCGCACTCGGGATTCGGACTCGGGCTCGAACGGGTTGTCCAGTTCACGACGGGTATGCAGAACATCCGGGACGTCATCCCGTTCCCACGCACGCCGCGCAACGTCGAGTTCTAGGGCACCGCTCCTACGGGGCCGACACCACGTAGTCGTCGGTGTCGTCGTCCCAGAGAAGATCAACGTAGCCACCAGCAGCCGCCGCCTTCACGAACTGGAGGAATCCCGAGTATCCGAGCTTCTTCTCCGAGAACGCACCGTCGCGTTTGCGCATCTCGTTCTTCAGCCCGGAGAGAGCGACGGGAACGCCGCCCTTGCCAAGGGCCGCCACCGCGTCGTGGAGTATGCCGAAGCTGGCTTCCTCTCCCCTGCCGGACTTCGAGAACCGAACCGCAGGATCGCCCTGTGAGTCGTCGTAGTCGAGTTCGACGACGCCCTGATCGGCGAGGTGCCGCATGAGTTCTCCAAAGGCGCGAAATCCATAGTCGGTCTCGGTGAACGTCGGGTCCTTGCGCAGCAGCGCACGCTTGAGACTCGATGCCCGCACGTCGCCGTTGCCGGCTCGTATGAGTCCGGCGAGCGTGGGGACGATGAGCACATCGGGTGACTCTGTGGTCTTCGGCGCAGCCTGCTCGGTCTTCTTGTGCTCCTTCTTCGGCTTCCGGTCCGGGATATCGACGCCCGAGAGATTCTCGTAGAACAGGAACTCATCGCATGCCGCAGGGAGCAGCTTCGAGGTCGAGTCCTTCAGACCGACACCGATGACGCGCCGGTTGCGCTCGCGCAGCTTGTGCACGAGCGGGGTGAAGTCCGAGTCGCCGGTACAGAGCACAAACATCGTGACGTAGTCACGCTCGAAGGCAAGTTCCACGGCGTCGACCGCCATCTTGATGTCTGCGGCGTTCTTGCGCACCGCACCTTTGCGCTGCGGGATCTCGATCAGCTCGATCTGGTTGTCCGTCAGCATCCGACGATCCTTCTCGAAGTACGTCCAGTCGGCGTAGGCGCGTCGGACCACGACACGACCGCGTTCTGCGAGGGCGTCGGCGACGGGCTTGAAATCGAATTCGATGCCAAGGTCCTCTCGTGCGCCGATCGCGAGGTTCTCGTAGTCAATGAACAGGCCAATGCGTTCTTCTTCCATGAACGCAGCGTATCAGGCGGCGCGGTCGTGGGACCTCCACTCCTGGAGCGTCTGAGAAATCCAAGCCTGGCAGCGGTCGAGAGTCTCAACCGGGGACTCGCCCGGTAGCCGGAACATCGGCTCGCCAAACCGTACCCGGACCTTGGTGCCGTATGGGATTGGGAACATGTTTCGCTGGAAGACCCGCCACGAACCCTCGATGGCAGTCGGGATGATCGGGAGGTTCGGTGCGGCCTCCATGATGGCCGCGAGGCCCCCGACCCTGAACTCGCCGAGTTCACCGGCCCGCGATCTCGTGCCCTCGGGGAAGATCACCACCGACACATCACGACGTTCGGCCTCGGACGCCATATCGGTAATGGCATCCATCGCCTGGTCTCGGTGTTCTCGATCGATGAGGGCATTGCCGCCGTAGCGCAGGTTGAGCGAGACGCTCGGGAGGCCTTTGGCGAGTTCCTTCTTCGCAACGTACTTCGGGTAGTTGCGCGGCAGCAAGCCTCCGAAGATCGGCACGTCATACATCGACTGATGGTTCGACACGAAGATGAAGCCGCCCTCGGATGCGAAGCCGTCCTTGCCCTCGGTCACCACGCGGATCCCGGAGATGCGGAACACGGCGACGAGCGTCCGCTGCAGCCCGGCCATCGCCTTCTCGAACGGTCGTTGCCCAAACGGCAACGCACACAAACCAATCAAATGGAATACGCCGAGGGTGAGACCGAACGCAGCCACGGTGGGCACGGTGAACAGCCAATCTCGGACCCGTTTCACCCCAGCCTCGATTCTCTACGCAGGAACCGGATCATTGCATCGTTGACCTGCTCGGGTTGCTCCTGCTGTGTCCAGTGGCCGCTCCCGGTGATTGGCACGACCTTGAGGTTGGGGACCCACCGGTTCATCCCCTCCGAAAGGGTTGGTGGGAGAATCGGATCTCGGTCGGCCGTGATCATCAGGGTCGGTTGGGTGATCGGAGCGTTGGCCAGATGCTTGGTCGCTGCCGCGTTGGCATCGATGTTGCGATACGGCCCGAGTGGCCCGAATAGCCCGCCGCTCTGGAACGCATCGCGGTACACCGCGAAATCGGCGTCGCTCATGAACGTCGGATCCGCCGCGATCCCCATGTAGATGGCTCGCAACCATGCATTGGGATCACGCTCGAAGGCCGCCTCCGTAGTCCCGACTTCCTGGAAACCGAGCACGTACCCGAAGCGGTCGGCGAGGTGCTCGCGGATGATGTCGGTCGACGGGAAGCCGGCACACCAGCCGCGATACGGCACGTTGAGGCTCACGACCTTGTCGACGCGATCCGGGTGGAGGACCGCCGCCGTCCAGGCGACGATGCTGCCCCAGTCATGACCGACGAACGCCGCGCTCTCGATTTCGAGGAGATCGAGGAGGCCGATGGCGTCCGCGACGAGCGTGGTCACGGCGTACGATTCGATGGTCTCGGGCTTCGATGATCCGCCGTATCCGCGCTGGTCATACGCGATCGCCCGGAACCCGGCCTCGGCGAGGGCGGGCACTTGATGACGCCATGAGTAGGCGAGTTCGGGGAATCCATGGATCAGGATGACCGCGTCACCGGCCCCCTCATCGATGGTCGCGAGTTCCACGCCTTTGAGCGCGTGGATGGTCTGGTCCATGCCCCGAGGCTAGCGCAGGCCGACGACAGGGCCCCGACAACGCCGCGAACCCAGGGTTCTCCGCGTTCTATTTGGCGCCGTCAGCCCACAGATTGATCGGCGCCAACACCACCTCCCATTCCGCGGGCTGTCGGCGCCACTACAGCGGCATATACGCGGTAGAGAACCCTGGGTTGCAGACAAAGATGACCGCTTCGTGCCGAAGGGGGGACACGGCACGAAGCGGTCGACTTGGGCAACCGTCGGTTGGGGCCGATCGGTCGTCCGCAGCCCATCGGAAGGAACCGCGGGAAGAAGGAGGGGGATGCGGTCGCGCCCGATGAACAGTCTGAATTGTGAGACCCTTCACGGGAGGGACGGACAGACACGTGCCTTCCAACCTGTGGGGGTTGCCGGCCCTCGGAGGAACACCCCCCGTGGACCTCATCGAAGGCTATCGATAGGCCCAGATAGCGGCACCGATCTGAACGAGAGAATCCCGGGGCTTCAGCCGGGCGATTCCCAGCGGTCTACCGGGATCTCGACGAGGACCGCAGAGCCCTTCGCCGTCACGACTCCGTCTACCGAGAGTTCGGTCGCAACGAGTGCCTTGCGGCCGGCGAGTTCGACGAGCCGACCAGAGAGGTGCATCGTCCCGAGCGGCGTCGGCAGCACATAATCCACCTCGAGATGGGCAGTGACGAACCGCGGTGACGGATCGACGCCAATCTCCTCGCCGTCGCGCTGCATCGCGAAGATCGCGGCCGAACCGGTCGAGTGACAGTCAATGATCGAAGCCACAATGCCGCCGTACGCATACCCGGGAACGGCGACGTGAAAGGACTCCGGTGTGAACTCGGTCTCTGTACCACCATCAACCGGGCGGGTCTTGATCTGGTGACCGACCTCGTTGAGCCGTCCACAACCGAAACAGTGCGATACGTCCTCTGGATAGGCATCCTGGATCGCACGACCGTCAGCCATCGCTACGGCCTTCCCCCGGCCCGTCGCCCAGGTCGAGCACCGGGATGTCTCCGGCGGGTGTGAACCCGAACACGACTCCGTAGAACGCCAGCTCGGTCTCGAGGCTGTGGATGACGTTCTCGGCTCGACGGAAACCGTGCCCCTCGCCTTCGTATTCAACGTGAAGGTGGGGAATGCCGCGGCTCGCGAGCGCCTCGGCGATCACGACTGCTTGGTTTGGAGGAACGACCTCGTCTTCGAGTCCCTGGAACAACGCCACCGGCACGTCGATCCCCTCGACCGAGTTCAGCGGTGATCGCTCACGCCACACCACGGGGTCGCTGCCGATCAGTCGTGTCTCGTAGCGGGATTCGAACTTGTGGCTGTCGCCCATCAGCATCTCGATGTCGGCGATGCCGTAGTAGGACGCGCCGGCGGCGAAACAATCCCGGAACGCCAGCGCCGCAAGGGTTGTGTAGCCGCCCGCACTCCCGCCGCTGATGGCGAGACGGTCGCCGTCGACCTCGCCGATCAACGCCAGGTACTCGGCTGCTGCAACTGCGTCGTCGACATCGACGACCCCCCACTCACCTTCGAGCTTCTCGCGGTACGCCCGTCCGAAGCCGGTCGAGCCGCGATAGTTGACATCGACGACGCCGAACCCACGGGAGGTCCAGAATATGGTCTCCATGCTGAAGACCGGAGCAACGCTCGAGGTCGGCCCGCCGTGGATGTGGACAAGCAGCGGCGGACGCTCCCCCGCCGGGCCTTCGGATTCGGGATTCGCGGGCGGGTAGTAGACGGCGTGAGCGACATCACCGCCTGTTGTGGGGAACGAGATGAGCCGCGGATCGGTCGCGTACCCGGCGTCGACGCTCGACGGGTTCGATCGAACAATCGAGTACGTCTCAGCGTCGGTGTCGAACTCAACGAGCGCCGTCGGTCGGTGCGGGTGCGCCCCGATGAACCAGACTCGGTGATCGCCGTCGGTGATGAGGTGGTACCCATAGCTTGAATAGTCGAGATCGGCTTGTGCCATTGTGCCGTCGCGACCGATGATTCCGAGGCGCTGCGTCCCGTTCTCGGTGATGACCGCAGCGATCTTGCCGTCGGAGAGGAACCCGTACCACGAGGAACCGAACACCCAGGCGGGACCCGTGAATTCGGCATCCATCGCCACGATCGGGGTCGTGTTCTCGCCGTCGAAACGGTAGAGGTTCCACCATCCAGTGCGATCCGAGGCGAAGACGAGGCTCCCTTCGGCGTCCCACTCGGGCTGAACGATCGACTCGTTGATCCCGCCGGCGATCACCCTTTGCTTGGTCGGGTCGGCCGCGTCGACGACGACGAGGCGAGTCCCGTCCCACGGCATGTTGGGGTGGTCCCATTCGATCCAGGCCAATCGTGTTCCATCGGGCGAGACCCTCGGCGACGAGTAGAAGTCGCTCCCGGTCGCAACAACGGTGCATGTGTCGTCGTCGCCGATGACAACCAATTCGTTGACCGCTTCTCCCTCGAGGCGGTGCGTCTCACGAACAGCAATCAGCGTCCCGTCCGGCATCCGCGCAACGTCCGCAAACCGCACGGAACGGGACCTCTCCGGTTCGGCCGTCAGCGGCACTGCTCCTCCGCTCGCGTCCACCCGGTACAGCCGCTGATCCTCGTAGTTCGTGTAGACAAGAACTCCGCCATCGCGCCGGTACGCCCCGCCGCCATACTCGTGGGCCATCGTGCGGACGCTCACCGTGTCGGGCAGCACATCGCCGATGTCACCGTCGGCTGCTCGCTGCACGAGCGCCGTGCGGCCGCCTTCCGATGGGCGAATCTCGAGCCAGTACAGCGAACCGTCGTCGTACTGGATGTCCGAGAACCGAACGATGCCGGCGACCGTGTCTGCGGCGCCAACCGGTGACGCCCATGAACCGAAAGGTGCAATGGTGCTCATCGCGCGATGGTAGGCCTCAGCTGTACATCGCCTCGATCTGGTCGGTGAAGTGTTCGCGCACGACCTTGCGCTTCACCTTCATGGTCGGGGTCAACTCCCCGTGCTCGATCGAGAGCGGCTCGTCGAGGATGACGAACTTCTTCAACTGACGAACGCGAGCGTTTGTCGCGTTCACTTCGTCCACGGCGGACTGCACTGAATCCTGCACCTCATCGTCGGTCATGCCGGTAACAGCTTCGGGGTCGACCGAGATCAGGGCGGTCAGGAACGGCCGCTGGTCGCCGATCACAACTACGGTCCCGATCAGCGGATTCGTCTGGAGCGCGGTCTCGATCAACGACGGAGTCACATTCTCCCCGCCGGCGGTGATGATGATGTCCTTCTTGCGGTCGGTGATGAACAGGTACCCGTCGTCGTCGATTTCACCGATGTCGCCCGACTTCAGCCAACCGTCTTCGGTGAGGGCTTCCGCCGTGGCCTCTGGGTTGTTGAGATACCCGAGGAACAGGTTGGGACCACGGACAAGGATCTCGCCATCCTCTGCGATCTGGAGCTCGACGCCCGGAACCGCTGGGCCGACCGATCCGACCCGATTCTCGCTCGGTGTGTTGAAGGAGCAGACGCCGGTGCACTCCGACTGGCCGTAGAGCTGCAGCAGCTGCATGCCGAGGCCACCGAAGAACTCGGCGATGGTCGGTGACAGCGGCGCCGCCGATGAGAACATGAATCGGCACCGATCGAGGCCCATGGCCTCCTTGGCCTTGGAGTAGACGAGCTTGTCGAAGAGGCTGTACTGCGCGGCCAGCAAGCCTCCAGGTTGCTCCCCACGATTGAGCGCCTCCGTGTGCTGACGCCCCACCGAGAGCGCCCGACTCGCTATCGCCGCCTTCACCCCGGTTGCTTCGCCCAGCTTCTCCGAGACCGCCGCATAGAACTTCTCCCACACCCGCGGGACGGCGAAGAATGCAGTAGGCCGAACCTCTTTGAGCGTGTCCGCGAGCCGGAAGATGTCCGGCTCGAAATAGATCTTGATTCCCATGACCGCCGGAGCGAGGATCGAAACGATCTGCTCCGCGATGTGGGACAGCGGCAGATACGACACGGCGGAATCGGTCGGACCGAGATCGACAAACCCTTGCACCGCCTCAACGAGGAACACAAGCGCTTCATGGGGAAGGACGACGGCCTTGGGCGGACCGGTTGTGCCCGAGGTGTAGATGAGGACCGCGCCGTCTTGCGGGCCCAGCGCCGCGAGCCGGTCGTCGACCGCGCTCGTCCCGACATCGGCACCCACGCCGATGAACTCGTCCCACGTCATCACGCCATCGGCATCGGACGAGGTCCCCGGCATGAGCACGATATGGCTCAGGCTCGGGATGCCGTCGCGAACCGCAAGGATCTTCTCGAGCTGCCCGTCGTTCTGTACCAGCACCACGGGCGACTGAGAGTGATTGAGGACGTACGCGCACTCTTCGGGTGAGCTCGTCGGATAGATGCCTGCCGGCGTGGAACCGATCGCCATGGCGGCCACGTCGAAGATGACCCATTCGGGTGTGTTGGTGCCGAGGATCGAGACCGCGGCTCCGGGTCCAACGCCGAGAGCGATCAGGGAACGGGCAGCGGCCCTTACCTGGTCGGCGTACGCGGACCAGCTGGTCGGTACCCATTGGTCATCGTGCCGAACAGCGTATGCATCGTCCGGTGCACGCCGCGTCCCGGTCTTGAGAATCTTCTCGGGGATCGTTTCGAACGACATGGCGACTCCTCTTGGCGCGATGGACACGTGGCGTCAATCTACGCCGTGACGACGCGCCATGTTGCCGAAACGTCGAGATTCCTTGGCCAGCGATCGCAATCGTCCTGTCCCGGGGGATCGGCATTCGGTCAGGATTCGGTCGACACTGCTGAGGATTGACCGAGGAGCCACAAACGGATCGACCCGTGCCCGCGGCAGAGCACCGGCGCTAGAGCTCGGTCCGGTTCCACTTCCAGTAGGCCACGATGGTGAAGATGACGCACGCGATGGTGGTCGTGACGATGGCGCCGTACGACGGCACCGGGGTACCCGAGATGATCGCGCCAACAACGCTCGTTTCGTTCCCGTCGATCGGCACGACCAGGGACCACGGCAGCAACGCCAACAGGTCGGGCAGGCTCCCCAGCAACTGCTGGCCGAACGCCAAAGCGAGCGGAATCGCAATGACGGGTCCCGCCGAGTCAAAGAGGGTCCCGAGCATGAGCGTGAGCGTGAGATAGAACAGGAGATTCAGCGCAGCAACCGACGCCCCGACCGCGAAGCGAGGGATCGAGACGTCGATCCCGGCCAGCATGACGTGAACGAGCAGTACGGCCGATGGGATGGCGATCATCGTGGCGACCACGCCAACCGCATTCGGTATGAGTTTCGCCGTCAGGAACGCTGACCGCGACACCGGCTTCGACAAGACCCACGCAGCCGTTCCGCTGCGCTTCTCCCCGACGATCTCCTCCTGCATGATGATGGCGACGGCGATCGCCGCGAACATCGTCATGATCCCGTAAAGGGCGAAGAGGTCGACTCCATCGGGAGCGTCGCCCCAGATCACGACCGCAAGCGATCCGTTGATCACCAGTGTCCAGAGCAGGGCCTGCACCCACCACTGGCTCGTCCGCCACCAGGCGCCGAAGGCTGGGCCCATCAGGTTGGAGAGGCCCATCCGCCATCCGCTCTGACTCACCCGTTCCAGACCGGTCACGCCCGCATCAGACATCGCCGCGCTCCTCCTGGACGAGGTCCACGAACACGTCTTCGAGGCTGGCCCTGTTCCGCCTGAACTCCCTCACCACGAGCGAGTCGTCGGCGAGAAGAACTCGCTGAATCTGGGCGTCCGCGGCGTCGGTGTCTGAGACCGCGATCGTCAGGGCGGCCGAGTCGCCGCTCCCATTGACCGTCACACCATCGATCCATGGTTGAGCGAGGAGCGCAGCTCTCGCCCGTTCGACGTCTCCCTGAACCTCCACCGAGTATGACACCTCAGTCTCGCGATCGAGGATCGTGCCAATGGGACCCTGTGTAGCGATCTCGCCGTGATTGAGGATGCATACCGTGTCGCTCACACGCTGGACATCGTCGAGGATGTGCGTCGAGTAGAACACGGTCGACGTCGCGCGAAACTGCTCCAGGATCGAGAGGACATCCCGCCTACCCAGTGGATCGAGCGCAGCGGCCGGTTCGTCGAGGATCAGCAACTCGGGTGCATGGATCTGCGCCTGAGCGATACCGAGCCGCTGCACCTCCCCTCCGGAGAACGTCTTGACCGGCCGGTCACCCTTGTCACGCAGACCGACCAACTCCAGCATCTCGGAGACGCGATCCTCAATCCGGGTCTTCGGACCGGAGAAGAAGAACCCGGCGCCGAACCGGAGCGTTTCGCGTGCCGTCATGTGTTCGTAGAACTTCGGGTCCTGGGGCAGGTACCCGACCCGGGAGCGAATGTCCGCGCTGTCACGCTCGATGTCGAGGCCGAAGATGGAACCCGATCCTGCGGACGGGCGGATCAGACCGAGGAGCATCTTCATCGTGGTGGTCTTGCCGGCCCCGTTCGGTCCGAGGAAGCCGAAGATCGAATGACGCGGCACAACCAGATCCAGATTCCCGACCACGTCCACATCGTCGTAGGTCTTGGTCAGGTTCTCGGTACGGACAATCGTCTCGGCACGGTCCATGCGGTCGCCCATTCGTCCCATCGGAATTCGCAGCCGAGAACCTAGCCGATTGGACAGACCGGTCGCCGGAGGACATCCCGCCTGCAGGGAGATTTCACCGAAGCACTCGACGCGCAGCGTTGGGCCAACCGCCTGACCACCGTGTGAGGTCACCCGTCCCACACACGCTGTCATGTCCACATGGGTCGGGAATATGCTCCACTCATGCCCTCGTAGCTCAGGGGATAGAGCACCGGTTTCCTAAACCGGGTGTCGCAAGTTCGATTCTTGCCGAGGGCGCCACAGTCCCAGCGGTTCCTCACGATGTGTTCCCTCTCCACGTTCGCATCTCACCCACTGCACCGGCCGTCACGTTGAGGTAGGCATGCGATCTCGAATCACTCGATAGCCTGAGAGGCATGCGAGGGCTCCGAACGGTGGCGGTCATTGGTCTCGTGGTTGCAGCGTGCGCGCAACCAGGGACCGGCGACACGCTCGGCAGGGCCGCACCCGCCGAACCAGCACCGTCGGTGTGTCGGGACTTCATCGACGCCACGGCAGCGTTGACGGAAGAGACCGACATCGAGGCGTACACCCTCATCATGAACAAGGCCGCCGTGCCGGTGTTTGAGTATCTCGTGCACGGCGACCGTCACCTGCCACCCGGCGTCGGGGAGGCCTGGGAGAACCTCGCGTTCGGCACTCCAACGAGCACGGACCTGGAGGCGGTCCACTACGTCGGCGGTGTCCTCGTGCCGGAGCTGGGGGCACTGTGCGAGGAGATCGGACAGAACGTCTTCGCTCCTCCCCCGTCGCCTCTGCACGACCTCACGGATGTGCCCGAGGTCACCGTGACCCCGCTCTACGAGGACGGCACGATCGACCATGCCTGCGACGTCTTCATCCAGACCCTCGACGGCTGGTCAGACGAGCGCTCCACCGGTGCGGAGATCGGCCTTCACATCGCCGACCTCACCGACCAACTCATCGGAGGTCTTGAGTCGCAGGGCGTCACAGCGGGGATCTCGGACCTCGCGGCCTACGCCGACAAGTACCGGACGGCGCCGATCGTTCAAGCGAATGAGGCGGCCGAGGCGTTCCTTGCCGCCGCGAGCCAAGCGCTCGCGGTCGATTCCGTCGTATGTGGGCATCTCAACACCTGGAATCACAGAGACATCGAGCCCACCGCCGACCTCGCCTACCACCGATTCCGATGGTCAGAACTCGGCTTCGCCGACTACACCATGGAGATCGGGATCAGCGATGCCGGGAACCCGCGCGGTCGCCAGGAGCTCGTCGTGGTCGTGAGCGGGGGAAGAGCGATCGAGCTCTACGACATCAGAACGGCCCAGCGCGTCGAACCACCATACGGCGTCCCGATCACGATCAACGAGATGTTCGAGACACTGAAGAACGAAGGCGCGGCCGACACGTTCTTTCACCCGGTCCTGGGCTACCCGGAAGGGATCGGCGCTATGCACGTCGTCGCTCTGGACGAGGGGACCGAGTTCGATCGATCGATCCTCGGTTCGACGGCCGATGCCGTCGCCATTGTCAAGACGATTGAGCGCTTCACCCCGGGGAAGGCATGCGGATCCGCGCGTGTTCCCGGCGGTGAACCCATCCCCGACACGCGTCCCCTGGATGCGGACGCCAGACAAGCGCTCGCAGCGCTCACCGCCGTTGAGGAGGAGGGCGCCCCCTTCACCTCGACCTACGACTACGGAATCTTCGAGCGCACAACCGACGTGCTCGTGGTCCTCGGCCACGATGGGAGCGGGAACTACTCCTCGGCCGTATTCGATCGCGAGGGCGATGCCTGGAAGCCGGTGTCGTGGGGGACGTGCCACTGGGTCGACGACGGCTTCGGGATGAGCCCTTGGGCCCTGGATCCGGAGACCCCGTTCGATCCAGCGTCCGGGGAGATCCACCTCATCACCGCCGACCGGTGCGGTTCGCACACGGCCCATGGCAACGAGTACGTCGTGGTCGAGGCAGCAATGGAGAACTCCGTGGAGCTCGTCGTGTGGCGGGCAGACCATCCTCCGCCGCCGCCCGAAGGTCCGGAGGCAATCGAGATGAGCTGCGCGATCGGCACGGTGGTGAAGCTCACTGTGATCCTCAGGGATCCGATCGGTAGCCGAGCACTGGTCGGTGCGACCGAACCGGCCGACTGGCCCGAGGATTTCTAGCCGCCGCGTTCCTCCCGAGCGGACCGGATCTCGCGCTCTGACCCAGCGATGACCGCCGTGCGCTTCCGTGTCGGGCTGCTCGCCCAGCAACGCTTGCCGGTGAGCCGGCCCGGTCCGGGACGAGGCCTCAGAGCAACGGTCACTCGTCGAACATCGACTCCAGATCTTCGAACGCGCCGGTGAACATGGCTTCCAGGACGGCGGTGACGCACGGCTCCGCGCGGTCGGGATCCTTGGAGATCAGCTGGGCAACGTGCTCCTCGGTATCGCTCACGAAGCTGGAGAGCTCATCGGCGGATGCGCCTGAGGCAACGAGCCTGTCGACCTCGGCGGCGTACTCCGTACACGTCGATGCCGACGTGGCTCCGCCGCATGATGCAGCAACGAGGGCGAGGACCGCAAGCATCAGACGTACTCGGCTCATCCGAAGTCCATCGGAACCCGGAGGGTCCGCCTTGACCCGGTCGTGTCTACCGCAGCCGACGGAGCGAACCCGCCTCCGTCGCTTCTTCCGACCAGACGGCTGAAGCCGCGGCCGATCTCGAGGTAGTGATTTGCCGCCGCTCGTTCGTAGGCGGCCCTTCCGTGTTCCGGATCGAGGCTCGGGGGCTGCGAGCATTGCGTTCAGCAGCGACTGGCGTCCGTCTTCCCACCGGAACGTGATGCCGGTCTGTTCGTCGACCTGCTCCGCCATGCATCCGACCTCGGAGGCGATGGCGGGCTTGGCGAACGAGTACGCCAACTGCAGTGCCCCGCTGTTGAGCGCCGACAGGTAGGGGAATACGGCGACGTCGGCGGCATTGAGATAGAGCTGGACATCGGCATCGGGGACCGCGTTGAAGTTGCTGATGACGTTGGGGTTTGCCCGGGCTCGCTGCATGATCTCGGGAAGGCTCTCGAACCGGCCGGGGGAACCGACCAGGAGGAGCTTCACTCTCGGCCGCTGTCGAGAGAGCCGATCGAACGCGTCGAGCAGTCGGTCGACGCCCTTGTATGGACGGATCTGACCGAAGTGGAGATAGACGTAGTCGTCCGCGGCCAGTCCGAGTTCGTAGCGGGCGGCCTGTTGGTCGACGAGGTTCGGATACACATCGATGTAGCTCGGATGTGCGAGGACGCGTACCTTGCTCTCCGGGATTTCGAACCGGCTGGCGCATGCGGCGACTGTGCCCTCGCACATGATGTGAACGAGGTCGACGCGATCGGCCAATTCCTGGCGGAGTTGCGCCTCGAGAACCGGGTCGGCGCACTCGTGAGGGATCACATTGTGGATCGTCCAGATCGACCCCATCCCCAGATCGTGCATCTGGTCGAGTGCTTCGAGGAAGCGGCGATAGCGGACAAGCCGTGCGTGGGCAGTCGCGCCACCGCCAAGGATCGGAGCCGTCCAGTTGATGTGGAACACACCGGGGTGCGTCCCCGCGGCACGCAGCGGCGCCGTGAAATCGAGCGAGTTCTCGACCGCGATGGGGTCGTCATGCGCACTGCGCAGGTCGGACCACATCATCCGGAGATACGGATTGTCCCGGTAGTCGGGGAAGAAGGTGAGTACCGATCGCGCGGAATCCCTCGGGGTGTAGTCGCTCTCCGACAGGCGCTTGACGAACGCGTCGAACTCGCGCGCCGCGGACGGCGTAGTCGTGGCGTGCCATGACCATGCGCTGTCGACTCTCCGCCGCTTCGAGAGCCTCTGGAGAGGCAAGATCCCGGCGAATGAGGTCGTAGAGATCGGTCGAAGTCCAATACACGGGTAGGTCGCCGAGTCCGAGGTCTTCGAGACCGGTTGGGCGGTTGGTCATCACCACCGTCCCGCAGGCCACAGCCTCGTAGACGCGTGAGTTCACGTTTCCGTACGCCGCAGTGGTGTGGTTGAAGTCGTCCAGGACGATCGCAGCCTGGTTGTAGAGCGACGGCAACGCGAAGAACGAGACCGGACCACGACAGTACGGCTCCAACTCGCCGGCAACTCCCCGATGTTGGCCGAACAAAGCGAGCGGGAAATCGGGGACCCGGGAACGGAGGTTGATGTGAACCTCGCGCTCCCTCCCCCATTGATTCACGGTCGAGACGACGCCGAACCGGTCTTCCGGTCGGCCGGCTCTGGCGAACAGCTCCGTGTCAACGCCGAGTGGCAGCAGACCGGTCGGGCCGGAGTAGACGCCCTCGACCGCTTCCTTCGACGGTCTGGACGAGCACAGCACCAGGTCGTAGATCTGCAGCCAGGGCTGGTCGATCCAGGCTTCGGTCTGGTTACGGATCCAAGCGATCTTGGTCAGACGTGCCGGGAGGCGGAGAGGGTCCACCGTCTCAAGCATGGCGACGTAGAGGTCGGTGTGCTCCGGCACGTCGTACCAACGATCCCGCGGCAGATAGACGACGCGGTAGCCCAGCGTCTCCAGTTGACGACCCAGGCCAACGGCGGTGAACACATCGCCCCGGCCCTCCGCCATGTCGGTGGTGTGCACAGCAATCGCCACATTGCGGCCGTCGTCCGAAGGAGCGAATCCAGCCCGGGCGAGCGCCTGCTCGTACTTCTCACGGACGATGTGGTTCTCGACCAGCACGTAGTCGACCGTGTCGACGATCTCCCGCTGCGCCACGGCGTCAGACTCGGCGGAGTCAGCGGACGGGTCGATCGACGGTTCGGTCTCGATCGCTGCCTGCCGTGATCTACGCGACAGCACACGTCGAGCATGGTAGAGATGCCAGGCGAAACGCCCTGCCCGCCAAGTGCGCGATGCGTAGACGGACGCGAGCTTGCGTTCGAGGCGAACAACTCGCTTCTCCGCCCTCGCAAGGTCCTTCGGGTTCGCTGCGGGATTCGGGTTGCCTGCGGTCCTCGCGGACGCGAGGGCTGCCTCGTACCGCTTCCGCTCATTCGCGACGATCCGCCGTTGACGAACGAGCGCCTGTTCGACCTCGCCGAGACGCTTCCGCTCGGCAGCGAGTTCGCGCCTGAGGCCAAAAACCTGATCCTCCAGACCGGCCTTCTCGACCTCGGCCCGCTCCGGTTCGTACCCGCGGTCTGGCGCAGACATCTCAACCACCCGGTCCACTGAGCGCGTCGACGTCGGGGCGGGATCCGGTCCTACCGGCCTTGCCATCAGCGATCGCCCAGGCGACGAGAACGTTGTACGTGTCAAGCCAGTCCGGCGCCCGGTTCGTGACCCTGGTGCGCCACCCCTCCACGAAGCTGTCAAGTCCTGCTTCCAAGCGATCATCGCTGAGGCTCGTGAACGCTTTGCCGAAGAGCATCCTGCCCCTCACGTAGTAGTAGACATAGAACGGAGCCGGCAGGTGACCTTTGGAGCGCTGATAGTGATGCACCCGGGCCAGCGGATTCATCACGCTCTTCCAACCCTCGCGCGCTGCTTGGACCTGAAGATCGGTCTCCTCGAAGTAGAGGAAGTACTGCTCGGGGAGCAGTCCTACCTCGTCGAAGACAACGCGTCGCACCAACATGCTCGTCCCGGCCACGTAGTCCACGTCGTACGGTTCACGCTCCGGACGGCTCGTGAGCGGCTGACCCTGGCCGATGCTCGTGGTGACCGCGCCCGCTTCCCAGTCGATGTGGCCGCCGGCGAATTGGATGACGGATGGCGTTGAGCCACCGACGAGGTTCAGCGATCCGACGGTTCCGGCATCGGGACGGGTCTCCATCGTCGCCATCATCAGTTGGAGCGTGGCCGGTTCGACCTCGGTGTCCGGGTTCAAGATCCAGATGTAGTCGGCATCCCGCTCGAGCGCATGCCGGATTCCGACGTTGTTGCCTGCCGCGTACCCGAGGTTCGTGGACGTCTCGAGGACCGGGACAGTAGGGCCGAGCGCGTGCTTGAGCCGGTCTGCGTCGTCTCCACCCGACTCGTTGTTGACCACGACCGGGAAGACGGCTCGCTCGGCGCTGCGGCGCAGCGAAGCGATACAGCGAATCGTGTCTCCCGGGTGACGGAAGTTCAGCACGATCGCGAATATCCGCGGGCCTTTGGTGAGGAACACCCAACAAGTATAGAAATGGGTCCCGATCCAGCGCCCTGATCGGACATGGAATCGACCACTTGGGTCTACCCTCCCCGCATCGCACGATATGGAGGGATGTCTTGAGAGGTCGTCGCCTGGCACAAAGCATGCTCGCTGCATCCCTCCTGCTCGGGATCCTTGCCGTGGCTCCCCTCGCGAGCGCCAACCTCGATCCGGGTGGCACCTTCACGGACGACAACGGGTCGATTCATGAACCGGCGATTGAGGCGATTGCGGCTGAGGGGATCACGAAGGGCTGTAACCCGCCCACGAACGACCGCTACTGCCCGAAATCGACGGTCACCCGCGAACAGATGGCGTCATTCCTCGTCCGGGCCCTCGACCTCCCCCAAGGCACCGCCAGCTTCACCGACACCGCAGACTCCATCCACGCCACCGACATCGCAGCCCTCGCCACCGCCGGCATCACCAGAGGCTGCAACCCACCCACGAATGACCGCTACTGCCCCACGTCAACGGTCACCCGCGAACAGATGGCGTCGTTCCTCACCCGAGCGTTGGATCTCCCACCCGCCACTTCAACGTTCACCGACATCGACGGCTCGGTCCACGCCGCCGACATCGGGGCGCTCGCCGCCGCCGGCATCACCAAAGGCTGCAACCCACCGGACAACACCCGCTACTGCCCCAAGAACCCCGTCACCCGCGAACAAATGGCCTCCTTCCTCACCCGAGCATTGGACCTCACCCCGATTGCGCCACCCCCGCCGCTGCCTGACGTAAGTCCAGACCCGCTGGTCGTCATCGGGACCGAGAACTGGCTGTACTTCAGCGAGACCGTCGACCAGGTGTGCCATCCCACCAGCGTCTTTGGCCGTGCCGTCGTCGAGGCCGCCAAGGCGAAGGCCGTTGTGGAGGCGTCCGGTCGCACGTTCGTCTACTCCATCGCTCCCAACAAGGCTGCCATCTACAGCGGAACGGTCCCGGCCGGCGATTGGAGCGGATCGTGCGCCGAGCAGAACTCCGATCGACTGCGTGCTGCGTTCGCCACGGCCGCCGACCCGGCCCGAGTCGAACTCTGGGATGTGTTCGACGCCGACAGCCGGCAGTTGCACTTCAAACACGACACCCATTGGAACGGGGAAGGCGCCCTCGTCGGTTCCGAGCAGATCGCCGCGTTGGCGGCGCCCGGCGTGTGGAGCGGGATGGACATCGTGCCGACACCCGCCGCCCGTCAGGGAGACCTCGCCGACCTCATCGGTGTTCCGTGGGTGATCACGTACGGAGACCCCGTGCCGACGCTCCCGGGCGTGACGCCGACGGTCACCGTGGAGAGCGCCTCGATCGCCGGCCGGCCGCTCGTCAGCTACGACAGCCCGTCCAACCCGGGGCTCTCTCCGGTCCCGACTGCGGTCATCCATGACTCGTACGGCCTGTTCTTCCGCAACAAGCTGGGGCCGATCTTCGAAGACGTCACGTTCGTCCCGAACTTCTCGCACCCGATCACCGACGATGCCCGACCGTTCGTGGAGTCCAGCGACCAGGTCGTCCTCGAAGTCGTCGAGCGCAACGCCCTGCGTGACTTCATCGGAACGGGGACGGCGGGGCATCTTGCTGCGACCCTCGCCGACGACTTCGCCCAGACCCCGGTGACGTACACCCGCGTTGGACAAGAGGTCAGGTTCACCATGCCACCTGCCGGTTCGAGCACCCTGCGCTATCTCGTGGTGGAAGTCGACGCCACATCGACGGTCATCCTCGACCCGTTCGACGACTTCGATCCCAATGAGCCGGCGTGGCCCAACGAGATCACGCCGGATGCGAGCCGCTACGGCTTCGAGATCGTGGGGTCTCCCGGCAGCCTTGAGCTACCGTTGCCAACTTCAGTGAGTGTCACCTCGGCATTCGTGATCGTCGTCGGATAAGGAGAGCCAATGCGTGTCCGGATCGTCATATCGTTGCTGGTGCTGGTCGTCGTAGGGATCGCAGGTACGGCGAACAGTTCCGGCTTCTTCACCGACGATGACGACTCGATCCACCTGCGGGCGATTGAGGCGATTGCGGCTGAGGGGATCACGAAGGGCTGTAACCCGCCCACGAACGACCGCTACTGCCCGAAATCGACGGTCACCCGCGAACAGATGGCGTCATTCCTCGTCCGGGCCCTCGACCTCCCCCAAGGCACCGCCAGCTTCACCGACACCGCAGACTCCATCCACGCCACCGACATCGCAGCCCTCGCCACCGCCGGCATCACCAGAGGCTGCAACCCACCCACGAATGACCGCTACTGCCCCACGTCAACGGTCACCCGCGAACAGATGGCGTCGTTCCTCACCCGAGCGTTGGATCTCCCACCCGCCACTTCAACGTTCACCGACATCGACGGCTCGGTCCACGCCGCCGACATCGGGGCGCTCGCCGCCGCCGGCATCACCAAAGGCTGCAACCCACCGGACAACACCCGCTACTGCCCCAAGAACCCCGTCACCCGCGAACAAATGGCCTCCTTCCTCACCCGAGCATTGGACCTCGACACGTCCACGCGAATCGTCGTGAACCCGGAGATGGACCTCGCCGGGGTCGAACTGCTGACCCCGGAGACAGAGGCCGTCACACAACTGACCCGTCTCTTCGGCACGCCTTCATCGAGCGAGGCCGGGCGCTGCCCCTACTTCCTCCCCGATCCGAACATGAGGTACGTGCGCTGGGGATCGCTCATTGCCGCGATCAGGACGGTGGATCCCGTGGGCGGCCAGGCTGGCCTCGTCGGGTGGCGCTACGTGCTCGACGCCTCAGACAACGCTGAACCCGGCGGGCCACTCGTCGAGCACATCGAATTGCCGTTCGGCCTCGAGATGCTTGATCCCATCGGCGATGCAACCGCTGCTGGCGGCAGTGCCATCCAGGCCACTCCGTTCCCGTGGACGACCGTGGCGTTCCCCTACTTTCTCGTCGAAGCAAGCGGTGAGGCGATCAACCCGGCAGGGCCGATCGACGGCGTTCAGCAGGGCTACGGGTTCTCCTGCGCGTAGTCGACGCTGGTGACGGCCTAGTAAATGTAGGTCCAGGCCCAGGTCTCGGATTCCGACCCCGAACCGTCCGTGATGGTTCGGGTTACGGTGTAGGTCCGGCCATCCTGGATGGTCTCGGTGTCCACGATCCTGGCATCGGAGCCGCCTTCACTGACGACGTCGAGGACTGTGCCAGCCGCTGAAGTGAAATCCCCGACGACGCTCCGGCCGTCGTTGTCACCCCACAACTCCACCGTGACCGAGGTGCCCGTGTAGTGGGAGCGAATCTCGAGCGGGTGCGCGGTATCGTTGCTGAACTTGAGATCGACCCGTCCGGGGATCAGCGTCGCCTCGATTGCGTCCGGGTACCGGGAGTAGTTGGCGGCGTGGGGCCGGTGCTCGACCTCATCGAGTCCGCCATACCAAACGGCGTTGAACAGCGTGGTGGACGTCTGGCAATTGCCGCTGTCCACATCGTTGCGCAGCACCTGGAGGATTGAGAGCACGTCACCGGGGAGCATCACGATGCCGTCGATCTTGTTGGCGACCTCCTGAACGTACCGCACTCGGCCCTCGCAACAGTTGTGGTGCGTCGTGAAGCTGGAGATGAGATGGAACGGAGCGTCGGGCGGTGTGACCGGATCGAGACCGAGCGCCCGGGTCACGAAAGATGCCATCTGCTCGCGAGTCACCGTGGCTGTCGGACAGAACCGGTCGTTCTCCGGCGGGTTGCAGCCCATCGTGATGCCGACGGCGGCCAGGGCCGAGATGTCGGCCCGGTGAACGGGATCACCGGCGTCGAGATCAGTGAAGAAGGCGGTCGCGCTCGGAAGGTTCAGCGCCCGAGCGAGGAACGACGCCATCTGCTCTCTGGTCACCAGGTCTCTCGGGCAGAAGCGGTCGTTGGCGGGCGGGTTGCAGCCGGCGGTGATGCCGGCCGCAGCCAACGCGTCAATGTCCGAGCGGTGAACGGACTCGCTCGTGTCGGTGAAAGCTGCCGGACCGGGAGGAAGATCGAGCGCGCGGACGAGGAACGACGCCATCTGTGCCCGGGTCAGCGGTGACTCCGGACAGAACCGATCGTTGCGCGGCGGATTGCACCCGTTCGTGATTCCCTCGGCCGCAATTGCCTCGATCGAACCCTCGTGAACCGAATCGTTGTCGTCGACGAACGAACCACCTGGTGGGAGCTGTGCGGCATCTGCAGCGCTTCCCATGAGGAGGAGCATGACAACCGCGGTCGCCATAATCACCAACCGGACCGCGCTCCGACCGGGACGCACCAGGATTCCGTTCACTTCGTCTCCCTTCCCTCAAGACAGATAGGAGTATTCCATGGATCGGCACGCTCGGACCGGTTCTGAAGCCAGTCAGCGTTGAATCGACACAAAGGAGTACCCGACGGCTTCGGATGTGGTCAGCGTTGCCGGACCGTCGATCGTGAACGCCGTCCTCGGCGAGTCCGGCACGAGGACCACCGTTCGCGCCCCAAGACTCACCTCTGCGCTGTCCGATCCGGCCTCGAGTTCAACGACGACGTAGTGATCGAACCCGGATCGTCCGTCGACGGAGGCCGTCGCTCCAGGGGTGAGCGCACCGCCGTCGACTCGGTCGAAGCTGTCCGCGTAGGCGGCGACGAAGGTGGCCCCGAGATCGCGCTCAAGGATGGTCTCGTGCAACTCACGCTGGACCGAGACGTGAACGACGGTTTCGGCGGCGGCGAGATCCGGCCACATGTAGCCGGGTTCGGGATTGGTCTCGGCGATGATCGATGCCGTCTCGAAGTACGGGGCGATCATTGGGGTGAGGGCCCAGCCAAACGAGTCGTGCATCACGAGTGCATGCCCCGGGACGACCGCCTCGCCATCAATACTGAAGTCCACGGCCACCACGCTCGTGACCTCCTCACCGGTCGGTGTCTCGAGGGTTCGGATCTCTTTCGTCAGCTCGGTCTCGGGGAGGACAACCTCGAGCTCCTCGGTTGGCTCCGTCGCCGGGAGTCCGAGGATGACCGTGAGGTCGCCCTCGTGCTCGACGACACCGAGTTCTCGGATCGCTTCCTCGTTCCACCCGCCGCTTACGAGCGCATCGACGATCGCTTCCCCCATCACGCCGGCGCCGGCGTTGGTCCAGTGAGTGTCGAGGCGGAAGTAGATGGGACGCTCATCGGCCCGCGCCTTGCGCATGTCGTCCCACACCGTGATCAAGGCGTGCGGTTCCTCGAGCGCCTCGAGAGCATCGGCGACCTCGTCGACGCAGGTGTCGATGGACGGCAGGAACTCGGGAATGATCGTCGCTTTGTCGGGCGCAACGGCGACGACGAGCGTGCGTCCGGTGGCGGCGACCGCCCGTTCGGCCCTGGCGACGGTATCCGCGAAATCGGCCACGTCCTCGTCGGAGAGACATGGACGGCTCAACGAGAACGTGTAGTAGAGCCAGTTGTTGGTCCCCAACGTCACCTTGTCGGACGGCGAATCGCCCAGGGCGATGTCGGTGAGGGCATTCGCCGCCACAGCCCCCGGGGTGACGAAGAGTGCGTCCTCGAGATACGCGTCGAGTTGCGGTGTCAGTTCGCCGTCGAGCACACCGGATGCGCTGAACTCTGGGAGCGGCGTCGGCGGCCGATTCTGATTTGGTACTGGCCGCAGACCGACAGCGAAGACAACCAACGGAATCGTGATCAACGCCACGAAGATCACCGCAAGTATCCATGCCTCAGGTCGTCTCACGGTCACCTCAGAATTGATAGTACAAGAAGGGGCTGAACGTCCCGCTGGCCACGGCGATCAGGGCAAGGGGGAACACGACCGCCATCTCCGCCAGCCGCGCCATCCTGCCGTCGATGCCCCGCCACTTGGTCAGAATGAGACCGCCCACCACGGTGCCGGGGATCAGAACCGACGCGATACCGATACCCATCGCAAGCATGGCCTTGGCATCGAGCGCCGCGGAGAGAGACTCGGGGGTGACACCGCCGGTCGTGAGCATCGCCCCGACGTAGTCCACCGCGCCGGTGACCGTTGGACTGCGGAACAGAACCCAGCCCAGCATGACGGCGAGCAACACGACGGCTCTCCGGAGCGGCGCCCAGGAGGCGTGGTCGCCGACCGGTCGCTGACCCGTCGCTCGCTCGATCACCAGCAACAGACCGTTGTACGCACCCCACAGGATGAACGTCCACGCAGCTCCGTGCCAGAGACCAACGAGGAGGAACACGATCCAGAGGTTGACCATCGTTCGCGCCTTGGTGCCGCGCGACCCGCCGAGGGGGATGTAGAGGTAGTCGCGAAACCAGTTCGACAGCGTGATGTGCCATCGGCGCCAGAAGTCGGTCATCGAGAGTGCCGAATACGGTCGGCGGAAGTTCTCCGGGAAGTCGAAGCCGAGCATCATCCCCATACCGATCGCCATGTCCGTGTAGCCGCTGAAGTCGAAATAGATCTGGATGGTGAAAGCGGCGATCCCCAACCAGGCAGCTCCGGGGCTCAGTGTGAGCGGGTCGGCGGCAAATGCAGCGTTGGCGATCGGAGCGACGGTGTCGCCGATCAGCACCTTCTTCGCCAGACCGTGGGCAAACCGGGTCGCGCCGAGCGCGAAACGGTCGAGCGAGGTGATGCGACTGGTCAGCTGGGCCGAGATCTCGTGGAAGCGCACGATCGGCCCGGCAACGAGTTGCGGGAACATCGTCACATAGACAGCGAAGTCGATCGGATTACGAATCCGTTCGGCACGACCCCGTGAGAGGTCGAGGGTGTACGACATCGACTGGAACGTATAGAAGGAGATTCCGATCGGGAGGATGATCGACGTCCAGGCAATCTGCTCGAACCCGAACACCTGGCCCAACGCATTGAACTGCTCGACGAAGAAGTTGGCGTACTTGAAGTAGCCAAGCAACGCCAGGTTGACGCCAACGGATGCAGCGACGCCGAGACGAACCTGTGTGCGGTTCCCGGTTGCGACGCCGGACGAGACCACGAAACCCATCGCGAAGTCGACCGCCACCGAGATGAACAGGATCGCGACGAGGGCGCCCATCCCCCAGGTGTAGAAGAACACCGATGCGAAGAGGAGCCACAGATTCCGCCACCGCGGGCGCAACAGAAAGTAGATGCCGAGCACGATCGGCAGGAAGAAGAACAGAAATGTGACGGATGAGAAGACCATTGCGCCCAGGGATAGTAGGAACGGGGGTCCGCCGATCCGTGCCACACCGGCTGTTCCGCCATCGACGATCCATTCGCACACCCGGCGACGCGCGTCCTCATTCGACGGCCCTCAACTAATCAAACGTCAACAACGTCCATGAGAAGGACACCTAGGCTGCGGAATCGTATGGCAGTTGATCCACGGGTTCTGCGCCCACCGCTCTGGTACAAAGACGCCGTCATCTACGAAGTACACGTCCGCGCCTTCGCCGACTCGAACGACGATGGCATTGGCGACTTCCAGGGCCTCACCTCCCGACTCGACTACCTGAGTCGCCTCGGCATCGACACTATCTGGCTCTTGCCGTTCTATCCGTCGCCGCTGCGCGACGACGGATACGACATCGCCGAGTACTACGACGTTCACCCCAGCTACGGAACCCTCGATGACTTCAAGGAATTCCTGGAGGCGGCGCACGCTCGCAACATGCGAGTCATCACCGAACTTGTCATCAACCACACCTCCGACCAGCACCCCTGGTTCCAGCGAGCACGCCGTGCAGAAGCCGGCAGTCCCGAACGCGACTTCTACGTGTGGAGCGACACGCCGGACCGATTCAACGACGTCCGCGTCATCTTCCAAGACACCGAAACGTCAAACTGGGCGTGGGACCCGGTCGCCGACGCGTACTACTGGCACCGGTTCTTCTCCCACCAGCCGGACCTCAATTTCGACAACCCGCTCGTCCGCGAGGCCGTCACCGACATGTTGCGGTTCTGGCTCGATCTCGGCGTCGACGGACTGCGCCTCGATGCCATCCCGTATCTCTTCGAACGCGAAGGGACGAATGGTGAGAACCTTCCGGAGACCCACGATGAGCTGAAGCGCCTGCGGTCGTTCATGGACGAGAACTACGAGAACCGCATGCTGCTCGCCGAGGCAAACCAGTGGCCGGAGGATTCCGTGGCGTACTTCGGGGACGGCGACGAGTGCCACATGGCATTCCACTTCCCGCTCATGCCGCGCCTGTATCTCGCGCTCCAGCGCGAGAACCGTCTGCCGATCATCGACATCCTCGAGCAGACGCCACCCATCCCGGAGGATGCCCAATGGGCGATCTTCCTGCGCAACCACGACGAACTCACGCTCGAGATGGTGTCGGAAGAAGAGCGGGATCTCATGTGGCGCACCTACGCACCCGACCGCCGGGCGCGCCTCAACCTCGGGATCCGTCGGCGCCTCGCTCCGCTGCTCGAAAACGATCGCCGCAGGATCGAACTCCTCTACAGCCTCCTGCTTTCGCTCCCCGGGACACCCGTCGTCTACTACGGCGATGAGATCGGCATGGGAGACAACATCTTCCTCGCCGACCGCGACGGCGTGCGGACACCGATGCAATGGAGCAATGACCGCAATGCGGGCTTCTCGATCGCCAACCCGCAGTCGCTCTACCTGCCGGTCGTCGTCGACCCGCAGTTCCACTACGAGACGGTGAACGTTGAGGCGCAGCAGGCCAATCCCAACTCGCTGCTGTCCTGGGTCAGGAGCATGATCCGCAGAAGACAACGCCACCCGGTCTTCGGCCGAGGCGATATCGAGTTCCTCTCGCCGGAGAACGAACAGGTGCTCGCCTACCTTCGTGAGGGTGAGGATGAGACGATCCTCGTGGTCGGCAACCTGAGCCGACACTCCCAATTCGTGGAACTCGACCTCAGCCGGTTCGCCGGTCACCGGCCAACGGAGATGCTCGGACGAACGGACTTCCCGACGATCGGATCCGGTCCGTATCCGCTCTCCCTCGGCCCATATGGTTTCTACTGGCTCTCATTCGACCGCCACGAGAGCGAGACTGCAAGCGGCCGAGATCTCATTGAGATCGATGGTCCGCTTGAGGGTGTTTTCGCGAGCAACGGGCCGCTCACGGCACCGCTCGGCCGATTCGTCGCTGCGCAGCCCTGGTACCAGGGCCGTCCACCGCGGCAATCCCAGGTATCTGTTGTCGACCTGGTCCCGATCACTCCCGGCGAGCAGGCGACGACAATGTGGATCGCCATCATCAGTATCGACGGGACCGTTCCGTCGGATGACTGGTACGTGGTCCCGATCGCGATCTCGTTCGAGAGCGATCTCGACATTGCCGATAGCGCGGTGCTCGCCCACGTGCGGCGGGACGGCGCCGACGGCATCGTCTACGACGCCCTGGCAGACGCTCGATTCAGGACCATGCTGTTTGATTCGATCGTTGCTGGCGAGACCTTCCTCGGCCGCGCCGGGTCGTTGACATGCACGGCCGGATTCAGCACGTTCGAGGTGGAACCCGACGCGCCGGCCGACTCAACGATGTCGACAAGCAGTCGGGGCGAGACCTATATCGACTTCGGCCGCGGCTACGCCATCAAGCTGTTCCGACGCATCGAGCCGGGGGTGAACCCCGACCTCGAGCTCCGCCGCTTCCTCACCGAGCGAACAGCTTTCGACAACGTCGCAGACACGTACGGGGCGCTCGAGTACCAACTCGGCGGCACGTTCACGCTCGGCGTACTCCAGCAATCGTTTGCCGAGGACTCCACGGCGTGGAGCGTGCTGAGCAAGGGCGTCCGAGTGTGGCTCGAGACCGTTGCCGACGCGGTACCCCCGAGCGAGCCAGGCGGCGTGTTCAAGCGAGCAGACCCAGCTCCGGGTGCTGCGCCCGAGTACCGCGAGGCACTCGACATGGCAACACGGCTCGGGGCAACGACGGCGCACATGCATCAGGCACTCGGATCGTTTAGCGAAGACCCCGACCTGAGTCCCGAGCCGTTCACACAGCACTACCAGCAATCGCTGTATCAGTCACTCCGAGCCGAGTTCCGCCGGGGATTGCGCGACATTCGTCGACTCCAAGGTCGGGTCGACGGCCAGATAGCGGATGCCGTGAGCGAACTCGTCGATGCCGAACGCGAGTGCCTTGCTCAACTCGGTGCCATCCGGACGGAGCCCATCAAGGGATCGAGGATCCGACTGCACGGTGACTTCCGACTCGACGAGGTCCACATCGTCGACGACGACTTCATCATCGAAGACTTCTCAGGAGACCACACGCGGTCATTGAGCGAGCGAAGACTCCGCGGGTCACCGCTGCGAGACGTCGCACAAATGGTCCGGTCATTCGACTACGTGGCGCTCTCTTCCGCGCTCGACGCCACGCCCCGTCAGCGACTGTGGGCGGCATGGTGGTCGAGGCAGGTCGGCTCCGAATTCGTTCGCAGCTACCTCGACGAGATGGAGGACTCGCCGTTGCTCCCCGACTCCACGCAGGCAATCGACCACCTGCTCGACGCGTTTGCCTTGTCCAGGGCACTGCGTGAGCTGCATTGGGAGTTGGTCACCCGCGCGGATTGGGTTCGGGTCCCGCTCGCCGGGATGAGGCGCACGCTGGGTCAGGCACCGTCGTTCATCGACTGAGGGACCGCAACTCCCCGAGCAGCATCTCCAGTGCCCCAGCGACCTCCTCGGGGTCGGCCACTCGATAGCGGGCTGCCGTTGCACCCGGTCCAACCTTGACCCCGACATCGTCCGGACCGAGAGTGATGAACACGCTCTCATCGGTCACGTCATCTCCGAAGAACACCACGGCATCGGCCGACCACTGCTCCCTCATGCGTTCGATCGCCGAGCCCTTGTCGCCGTGACCGACCACGACCTCCACGACCATCTTGCCCTCGATGATCTGCGCGCCATGACCTTCGCCGATCGCTCTCGCCGCGGCGGCGGCCGCTTCTGGCGATTCGACATGCCGGTAGTGGAAGGCGGCGCCGAGCGGCTTCGGTTCGACGACGGCTCCGGCGAATGAACGGCCCAGGTCTGAGAGCGCGACGGCCACTGCCTTGGCGGTGGCGGCTGTGTCGGCGTCAACAGCCAGCGCTCCATGATTTCCGACGAGCGTGACCGACGGCGGAGCACCCGAGAGCAATTCGAGCACGTCTCGAGACCGACCGGAGATGATCACTGCATGAACGCTCCCGCACTCGGAGATCCGAGCCATGGCCTCAACGGCCGGAGGATGCGATACCGCCGCAGACGGATCGTCGACAATGGGAGACAGGACGCCGTCGTAGTCTGAGGCTACGAGGAGCGTTGAGCGACCAGCGGCGCTCCGAAGCGCAACCTCAAGCGCACCGTCGATCACCGAAGCTCCAGCGTGGCGAGGCACTCCGCGGCCCACTCGAACACGTCCGCCTTGCGGATCGTTGAGCGGAGCCGCCGCATCCGCCGTCGTTGCTCACTCTCGGGCATCGACGCCGCGTATGCAAGGGTCTGGGCCACGCTGTCGACGTCATAGGGGTTCACGATGAGGGCCGCACGGAGTTGCTCTGCGGCACCGGCGAACTCGCTCAACACGAGCACCCCGTCATCCTCGAATCGGCAGGCGACATACTCCTTCGCAACGAGATTCATGCCATCGCGCAGCGGTGTCACCAACATCACATCAGCCGCCACGTAGTAGGCGATGAGTTCTTCGAACGGCACGGTGCGATACAGGTAGGAGACGGGAGCCCAACCCGGCTCGCCGTACTCGCCGTTGATCCGTCCGACAATCTGCTCGATATCGGACCGGAGCTGCTGATACGCCGGTACCTGCTCACGACTGGGAACCGCCACCTGGACGAACGCATAGCTGTGACGGTCCCTCGGCGAATTGTCGAGCAGAGCGGAGAAGGCCTTCAAACGGAGATCGATCCCCTTGGTGTAGTCGAGCCTGTCGAGTCCGAGGATGACGTGATCAGGATCACCGAGTTCCGAGCGGATCTCGGCGGCCCGCTGACGGACCGGCGCCGATTGCGCCATCTGCTCGAACTCAGCTGTGTCGATCGCGATCGGTGCAGGTTGCAGGTGGACCGGCCTGCCGTTCCACCTCAGGTCCCGACGCCCCATCGATTCGGCCCCGGCGAGGCGCCGAGCGGCTCTCGCGAAATTCGCGGCGCTTTGGCGGGTCTGGAATGCAATGACATCCGAACCGAGCAGCCCCTCGATGATCTGCCGCCGCCACGGGAGCCGCGAGAAGACCTCGATCGGGGGGAACGGGATGTGCAGGTAGAAGCCGATCGTGGCTCCTGGGACCATCGTGCGAAGCATCTCCGGCACGAGTTGCAGTTGATAGTCCTGGACCCAGGCGATGTCGCCGTCGTTGAGAACCTCGGCCGTCGCCTCGGCATATCTCCGGTTCACGGCGACGTATGGCCGCCATGTGTGTCGGTGGTACTCGGGAGCGACGATTGCGTCGTGGTAGAGAGGCCAGAGCGTTCCGTTGCAGAACCCGTAGTAGAAGCTCTCAACTTCCTCTTCGCTGAGAGCGACGGGGCGCTGATCGATGCCGTCGTACTCGAACGGTTCGGGATTGAAGTCCGGGATACCCGGCCACCCGACCCATGCCCCGTCTGCGTTCTGGAGGACTGGTCTCAAAGCCCGGACCAGCCCGCCCGGGCTGATCGACCATTGATCACCGTCCCACGAAACGGGGAGTCGATTTGCTACGACGATGATGCGCTGAACGATGACCCCTTCCTGCGGTGCCCCCGAGCCTACTCGGGCAGCACGAATGAGCGATTCCGACGTCGGCGGCCCGGCCAGATGCGGTGGGACGGTTCGGTGTGTGTCCCACGCCGTGCCCGTGACGCGGCAGAGCCGTGACCGTCGCCAAACGTCACGGCTCTGCCGGGGTCCCTGTTGGGTCAGGAGGCACTTCCCCCCAAGAAGGGCTACCGCATCGACACTACGCACGCTGTTCGGCGCATGTGCAAGATTCTTGTGCCGCTCATCACAGGTCCCGGTCCACAGGCGCGGGCGCTTCGATAGGATTCGCTCGAACGACCGGAGGTTTGACCCATGGCTGAAGAGCAGATTCCGACCGAGCCTTTCCAGGAAGAAGTGAATGCCCAGGTGGTGAACATCAGCCAGGGCGGCGCGGGCCATATCGACGCCGACACCGTGTCGATCCGTCAGGGCGGCGCACAGACGATCGCATCCGGCTCGGCCGAGATCACACAAGGCGGTGCGTTCTTCGTTGATTCGGAGCAGGCAACCGTGAATCAGTCCGGAGCCGTTGTCGTCGTCGCCGAAGAGGCGATCATCGACAATGGATTTGCTGGTCTCGTCATCGCGTCGACCGTCAACACCAAGGACTCGAAGATCGGCCTCCTGCTCGCCGGATCGGTCGAAGGTCGGCCCGATATCGCCGTCGACGCACGGGTCGCCGCCATCATCGGCGCCTCCGCCCTTCTGACCCTGTTCATCCTGCGGAGACTCTTCCGGTCGTAGACAGCCACGACCTACCAGCTGCCAGCTACCACCTACGAGGGACGGCGGGCTGTCGGTCGGAACTCGATGCTCCGCAACGCACGCGAGAGACCCCTTCCGCCACGACAACGTGCTTGACCCTCACGTAACGTCATGGTCTATGTTGGCGCCATGGACACGACCACGATCGGCGACGTCGCTCGCCTCGCCGGGATCACGGTTCGGACGCTGCACCACTACGACGACATCGGATTGCTGACACCAACCGAGCGGCGACCGAACGGATACCGCGGCTACACGGACCGCGACATCAGCCGTCTGCAGCAGATCCTCGCGTACCGGGAACTCGATCTCGGACTCGATGAGATCGCCCGTATCCTCGACGAGCCGTCGGACTCGGTCGAGGCGCTCGCCACGGCTCGCCACCGGATCGACGATCAACTCGAGAAGCTGCGCCGGATCGCGGCCGGCCTCGACGCTGCAATCGAAGCCGAAACGAAAGGAATCCGCATGACCCCGGAAGAGAAGCTCGACGCGTTCGGAGACTTCGATCCAGCCGAGTTCGCAGACGAGGCCCACGAACGATGGGGCGACTCCAACGCCTATAGGGAGTCGGTCCGTCGCACCTCGGCCTACACACCCGCCGACTGGAGGCAACAACAAGCGGAGACGAACGAGATCTACGAGGCGCTGCTCGCACTGATGTCGGCCGGCACTCCGGAAGACTCACCCGAGGCGGCGGCCCTCGTCGACGCCCATCGAGCGTCCATCACGAGGTGGTTCTACAACTGCACCCCCGAGATCCACGCCGGTCTCGGAGCGATGTACGTCGCAGACGAGCGCTTCCGAACCAACATCAACGCGTCGGGCGACGGCCTTGCGGAGTATCTGTCTGCGGCCATTGAGGCCCGCTACGCCGGCTGACCGGCTCCGGCCGGCACTCACCGGTCGCTCAGCTAGCGTTCGTGCGATGAAGAACCCAGATGGATCGCCCGAGTGGTGGAAGACCGCGGTCGTCTACCAGATCTATCCGCGCTCGTTCCAGGACACCACCGGGAATGGGGTCGGAGACCTCAAAGGAATCACCGAGCGGCTCGGCTATCTCTCGGACACGCTCGGCGTCGATGCAATCTGGATCTCGCCGTTCTACCCGTCGCCGATGGCCGACTTCGGGTACGACGTCTCCGACTACACCGACGTGAACCCCCTCTTCGGGACACTCGAAGACTTCGATCGACTGCTCGCCGGGGCGCACGATCGTGGTCTCAAGGTGATCGTCGACTGGGTCCCGAACCACACGTCGGACCAACACCCCTGGTTCATTGAGGCGAGATCTTCACGCACCAACCCGAAGCGCGATTGGTATGTATGGCAGGATCCGAAACCGGACGGTTCGCCGCCCAACAACTGGCTGTCGGTGTTCGGAGGATCGGCATGGACCTACGACGCCGCGACGCGCCAGAGCTACCTCCATTCGTTTCTCACCGAGCAGCCGGACCTCAACTGGCGCAACCCCGAGGTCGTTGCAGCCATGCACGAAACGGTGCGGTTCTGGCTCGATCGTGGCGTCGACGGCTTCCGCATCGATGTTGCGCACTACGTGATGAAGGATCCAGACCTACTGAACAACCCGCCCGCTCCCCTCCAGGACGGCGAGAGCGAGTTCAAGTCGATGGGCGAGTACGACGAGTGGAATCACGTTCATGACAAGGGCCACAGCGACATCCATCAGACATTTCGCGACCTCCGGAGGGTCTTCGACGAATATGAAGGGGACCGCTTCGCCGTCGGCGAGATCCACATCTTCGACTGGGACGAGTGGGCGCGGTACTACGGGGATGGGGACGAACTCCATATGCCGTTCAACTTCTCCCTCCTCTGGGCAGGATGGGATGCATCAACGGTCCGTCGCCGAATCGAATCCGTCGAATCCGCTGTGCCGGACCACGGGTGGCCCAACTATGTGCTCGGCAACCACGACGAGCAACGCCTGGCCACCCGGTATGGCCCCGAGAACGCCGCTGCGGCGGCGATGCTGCTCCTCACCCTGCGTGGTCAGCCAACGCTCTACTACGGCGATGAACTGGCGATGCGGGAGACGACCATTCCCGAAGACCTTCAGCAGGACCCTTGGGGAATCCGGGTTCCGGGATTGGGCCGTGACGGCTGTCGCACGCCGATGCCGTGGTCTTCCAAGCCCGGCCACGGCTTCACCAAGCCGGGGGTGACGCCGTGGTTGCCGTTCGGCGACGATGCCACGAGTCGCAACGTGGAGACCCAGCGTTCCGCACCGAACTCTCAGCTCAACCTGGTCCGGCGCCTACTCGAACTCCGCAGAGAACGGCCATCGCTGCAAACCGGCGCCCTCGCATTGATCGACCGGGAAAGCCCGGATGTGCTCATCTACATGCGCTCCATGGATGAGGAGCGAACCATGATCGCGATCAACTTCGCCGACGAACCTCGATCCGTCCCCGTGTCCGCGGCCGCCCGGCTGCTCATCTCGACCGATGGCAACGCGGCACGGGTCGCTGATGGCCGCGTCGAGGTTGCCCCGCACCAGGGTGTCATGATTGATCCGAACCCGAAGAGTTGATCGCGGACCCGTCGGACATCGGGCATCTGCGTGGCAGCTAGGCGATCACCGGGATGAAGGCAACCGGATTGGCCATGAGACGCTGACGACTTACGACGTCGCGCACGCCCTGGGCGCGGAGGCCGGTCTCGATCAGATCGTCGATCGAATCGCCATAGGTGATGGTCGCGATGCGGGAGGCAGTGAGTTGGACGAGCGCATCACGTGCGGAGCGGTGATCCAGATCGACGAGGGCAAACACGACCGAGCCCGAGTCGATCGCATCTGCAACGGCTCCAGGATTCCTCACTGCCACGCACTGCAACCCCGCTGCCTCGATCAGAGCGACCAGTTCCTCCCGGTCGGAGCGGCTCCCGGCCATCACGGCCACCACCGGTGGCGACGGCACCGTAGGAACTGCGCCGGTGAATGCCGCCGCCTTCGCGGCACCCCACAGGAGGTGCGCCTCATGCGCCGTTGCACCGAGATCGCTCGATGAACCTGGTGCGAGACCGTAGGGGTCGTCCGCGAACATCGACGCAGTTGTCGCCAATGGAGGTGTTCCCCTCTCGGCCAGTGCATCGTTCGGGACCGTGAGGACTTGCCGGACGATCTCGAGCGGACTCCTGCGCTGCTCATGGAACGGCAATGCAAGTTCGTGACCGAGTTCTGAGGCAAGCACGTCCGTTGCTCGATCAATCGACTCGATGGAGCGGCGATCGAGCGGATAGCCGTGACTGGAGTACCGCTCCGTGAGATACGCGGGGAGTGCGGCAACGAACGAGGCATGGAGCCGTTGGGCTTCGGGGACCATACCGCTCAGGATATGCATCCGTGGTGACGATTGAGGTATAGCATCGATCGCACAACCCACTACCCCGGGGGCAAACATGAAGAAACTCGTCCTGCTCGTCGCAGGCATCGCATTGCTGACCGTCGCGTGCCGCGCGGAGATGAACGTACTCGTCGACATCGAAGAGGACCGAAGTGGGACGATCGCGTTCGAGTTCGGGCTCGACGAAGAGTTCCGCGAGCTCATCGAGTCCTCCGGTGGAACAGCCGACGACGTGTTCGGAGAATTTGACCTCGGCATGGAAGGCGGCACGGTCACCGAGCGCACCGAGGGGGACATGGTCTACACGGGCGCTACGCAGGACTTCGAGGATATCTCCGAAGTCATGGCCGACCTCATCGGCGACACCTCCGAAGAGGGCATGTTCACAGAGTTCTCCTTCGTTATGGACGACGAGTCGGCCGCACTGTCCGCAACGGCCTCCCAGAGCACCGAAGATCTCGGCGACATCCCGTTCGACCCGTCGGAGATCACGGACGATGTCTTGTCCGCCAACTTCATTCTCGGCATGCCGGGAACGGTGACTGAGCACAACGCCGACGAGGTGCTGTCCGACGGCCGCCTCAAGTGGTCGCTCCCGATCCTCGGCGGAACCAAGACCTTCATCGCCCAGTCCGAGTTCGGAGGCGGCAGCAGCCTGTGGTGGCTCTGGGTCATCCTCGGCGTCGTACTTGTCGTCGGTGTTGCGGCGATCATCGCGGCCGTCGTCCTTGGCAAACGCCAGGAGAAGCAGGCCGTCACGGACGCAGCCACGCAGTACCCGGAGCCCGCGGTCGGCACCGCTCCGGCAGCCGAAGTCGCTCCCGCCGCAGCAGCGGTCGCCGCGGCTGAACCGGCAGGGGTTGAGCCAGCGGACACGCCGGCAACCAAAACCGGAGACACAGCAGTTGCCGAAGTCGAAGGCGCCGCGGATACGGTCGCTGATGAAGCTCCGGATACCGACAGCACCGATGACAGTGAAGCCGACGACGCATGACGTCTAGGCGGTGGTCACGACGACAGCAATGAGGCCATAGGGCCCTTCGACTACGCCGACCCCGGCAGACGTGGAAGCGTCGCCGGGGTCGACGACCGCGACAAGCCCCTCGATCGTCGAAGCGAGCACGAGGCTCTCGTGTGCCTCGTCGAATGCCACATCGGCAGCGATCAGGTCATCCTGGATTGAGACCGGTGACACGAACGAGCCGGTTCGGTAGGCCGTGAACGCACGGGAGGTGGCGACGATGGCGATTGAATCTGACCACTCGAGCGGGGGAAGGCCGGCATCGGCCCGATTGGCGTTGATCGCGCCGAAGAGGTTGCGTGCCGCGTCGGCCGATGCATAGATGCCGGCGCCACCCTCAATGATCGGGATGGTGACGGTTGTGATCGCCGGATCGACCACCCAGGCATCGACCGTTTCCCGGATCCACGCCATCGACTGGAGCGCACGATCGCCCGACATCATGCCGAAGACCTGCTGCGCCGGGCCTACCGGTTCGGTGACGTACGCGGCAACGGCAGACCGGTCCACTTCGTCGGCAGCGGCAGGCGGCAGCGGAGCCGCGGACATCAGGGTGAGGCCGATCACCACCAGCACCGCCGTGTAGACAGCACCGAGCGCCGCCCCTCCCAATCGGTTGAGTGTGGAAAGGCCGGGAAGGATCTTGATCGACTTGTGGAGGAGCATCCCCGCGATCGAGGCACCAACCCAGATGGCGATGAACAGAAGTGTGCCACCAATCAAGCGGGCCGCCTCCGGCGACACGCCGAAGACTGAGGTGAGCATCCGCCCGGCGGTAGGAGCGAGACGGAACGCGATCACGGCGCCGACGACGAGGGTCCCAACGTCGATCGCCTCTCGCACCAGACCCTTCATCCAGCCGCGGATCATCAAGAGAATCAGAATGGTTCCGACGAGGACATCGATCATGACGGTCGGTACTTCAGGCCGGGTCGACGAGGCACGCTCTACTGGCCATCGGGGGCTGGATCGGGACCCGCATCGGGACCGTCGACGACTGGATCATCAGAGACATCGTCAGGAACCGCCTCGGGGCTGTCGGCAGGGACCTTGATGGCATCCATCTCGCGGGTCCAGAATTTGCGTTGCGGTGGTTCGATGAACATCGATTCGGCGGCGTCTCGAGGATTCTGATCGAGCATGCGGGTCCGCCACCAGTATCCGAAGATGATCTTCAGCGCTGCAGTGAGCGGGACCGCGATCACGATGCCCCAGAACCCGGCGACGGCGCCTGCGAGTACGAGGACGAGCAGCGTGATGGCCGGATGGAGTCGGACCGTCGCCCGGAGGACGCTCGGGCTAACGAAGTTGTTGTCGATCTGCTGCACGATGATGGCGATGAGCGCCGCCCAGACCGCCGTCGATAGGTCAGCGGTCGTGAGTGCAACGATGACGCCGAGGATTCCGCCAACCCACGGGCCGAGGAAAGGAACGATGTTCAGCACGCCACCAACGAGCCCGATCAGCAGCCAGAACGGGAGGTCGATGAGCCAATACCCGAGGCTCAGCATCACACCGACGATGATCGCGACGAGGAGTTGGCCCCTCAGGAATCCGCCGACCGCCGAGTTGAGCCGCCGTCCGACGTAGGCGAACTCCGCTCGGTTGCTCGCCGGGACGAGTTCCAGAACTCGCTGCTGCACGTTGGGGAGATCAATGAGCAGGTAGAACGCGACGACCGGTCCGAGGAGGAACACGAGGATGAACTCGAACACGCCACTGGTCAGCGTGCCGATGCGACCGAACACGATTGAAAGGATGGTGTCCTGGTTCTCCGGGTCGTTCAGGTATTCGAGTATCTCGTCGTACGACCAAATCGAGGCATCGAGACCGAACCGCTCACCGGTGCTGATGATCTGATCGGCAAGCCGGTCGTAGAGGTCGGGGAACTCGTTGGCGAAGCCGCTGGCTTGATCGGCGATACTCGGAATCACAAGGAGTCCCAGGGCAAAGAGGAACGCGAGGAATCCGAGGAATCCGATCGCCGCTCCGATCAGTCGGTGCACCCCGCGGCTTTGCAGCGCGGTGACGAATGGATTCAGAACGAACACGACGATGAGGGCGATGAACAGCGGAGCGAAGATGACGCGGCCCTCGATGAGGACGTAGGCGCCGAAGACGACCAGGATCAGAATCCCAATCGTCGACCATGAGAACACACCGACGCTGCGAACCAACTGATGGAATTCGCTGCGGACCCGCTTCGCTTCGGTGGGATCGCTCACTGCGTGGTTCCGGTCCTGCGGGCAATCTGCTCGAGGCGTTCGTTGCGCATCGTCCGCAATCGGAGCACGGTCATCGGGGCGTACTCGAGCGCGTTGTCGTCATCGATGAGTCGGCGGACCGCTTTGTAGTAGCTGGTCGCGCTCATCTCCAGGTATTCGCGAATGGCGCGATCCTTTGGTCCAGGAAACAGCCACCACGAGCCCTCAAAGTCCAGGACCTTCCGGTCCCGCTCGGACACCATGCGCGAAGCGTATCCACGGGGTGGGATAGAACCGGGGATTTCGCGGTCAGGTCTCTCGCGCCGTCCGTTGAATTCTTGCTGTCGGGCCGATCGTGAGCGTTCTGCTGCTACGGCGTGTCGGTGCAGCGGTCGATCCTCTCATGGACATGTTCCATGAGGTCACACTCGATCGCCCGCAGGGCGCGTGCGGTTGCCAGGTCGCCGGCAATGTGCTGCTTCGCCTCCGACGGGCCGATCTTCGCTGTGCCCTCACCTTTGAACGAGCCGGACGGGCAGTCCATGGTTGCGACCGCACTCACGCCATCCGAGCCAACGTCCACATGTAGATTCACGACGTAGTCCACAAACCCTCCTGGGTCTTCGGTTCATCGTCGATGTTCTCCCACATCCTGCGGCATCGGTAGGGCCCATCGTCGGTAGATGGGAGGTCGGTCGAGGAAAGGTGGGCTCGCAGAGACGGGCCCAACGGGAGGCGGCTGGAGCCGGGTATCGGATTCGAACCGATGACCTTCTCTTTACAAGAGAGATGCTCTGCCAACTGAGCTAACCCGGCGATGGCGTCAGGATACCCATCCGCGGGCTCTGGAGACCTCGAACACGGCAAGCGCGGTGGCGACCGAAGCGTTGAGGCTCTCGGCCGGACCAGCGTGTGGAATCCGGACGATCGCATCGCACCGCTCGGCCGTGAGTCGATGCAAGCCCGAGCCTTCGGCGCCCACCACGATGGCGACGGGCTCCGCCAGAAGGTCGAAGCCGAACAAGGACCGCTCCCCAGCGCCGTCGAGACCGACGCGCCACACACCGAGTTGCTCGAGACGACGCAGCGCCTCGGGAATCGACGAGACCTCAACCAGCGAGACCTCCTCGAGCGTCCCGGCCGCTGCCTTGAACGCCGCCGCGCCGATCGGAGCCGACCGTCGCTTCGGGACAATGACCGACCGAATGCCGGCTGCGACCGCGCTGCGGATGGCAGCGCCCAGATTGCGCTGGTCGTCGAGATGATCGAACACGAGCAACGCCGGCGGTTCGGTGGCCGCAACCGCATCCTCGATCGACACCGTCGGCTTCGGCCGACACACCGCCACGACACCCTGAGGAGCCGAGGTGAGCGCTTCGTCGCGAACGTCATCGACGAGCTCGACGCGGGCGCCGGCGTTCTCTGCGTCGTTGGCAAGGACCTTGTAGTCGTCGCGGTTGAGGCGGCGCTGCTCGATGCGCACCGATGAGACGCGACCCGCCCCGATGGCGGCAGCGACGGCATGGAAGCCTTCAACCCTATCCCCGATGCCAGCGCGAGCCATCAGCTGTGTCCTCCACCACGATCCCGAGTTGTGCAAGTTCGTCACGGATGGTGTCCGACGTCGCCCAGTCGAGCTCGGAACGCGCTCGGTCCCTCATCGCGAGCAAGCCGGCGATGCCAAGCCCCTCGGCACCGAACCGTTCGGCGAGCACCGCTAGGCGTGGGTCGACCTGGATGGTGTCGTCTGCCGGTTCTGCGAGGCCGAGAATCCCAACAAACTCGTCGTATGCAGCAGTGAGCGGCGCAGCATCCTCTCCGGCGTCCAACCGGCGGTTCCCCTCGCGTACGACGTCGAAGAGAACGCCCAGGGCGCCTGCGACGTCAAAGTCTGTCTCCATCACGCTCCGGAAGCGCTCAAGGCCTGCTGGATCGGGCGCGTCCTCAACCGGGCCGGGGGTGCGGCGGCGGAAGCCCCAGAGACGATCGAGCGACGCTTCGGCGTCGACGAGCGCATCCAGGGAGAAGTCCAGCGGCTTGCGGTAGTGCGTTCGGAGGTAGACGAGGCGAACGGCGGTCGGTCGGTACGTATCGAGCGCCTCGAGCAGGTCGACGACGTGACCCGTCGACTTCGACATCTTCTCGCCATCGAGGTTCATCATCCCGTTGTGGAGCCAGTATCGGGCGAAGGGGACCCCGGTCGCCATCTCGGATTGAGCAATCTCGTTCTCGTGATGCGGGAAGATCAGGTCGTGGCCGCCGGCGTGGATGTCGAATCCGTCGCCGAGATACTTGCGGGCCATGGCCGAGCACTCGATGTGCCAGCCGGGCCGGCCGGCGCCCCAGGGCGCTTCCCACGATGGCTCGCCCGGCTTGGCCGCCTTCCAGAGGGCGAAGTCGAGCGGGTCGTGCTTCCGTTCGTCGGTGTCGACACGGGCCCCGGATCGGAGATCGTCGGGATCGTGTCGTGAGAGCTTGCCGTACTCCGGATCCGATCGGACGGCGAAGTACACATCGCCATCGACGTCGTAGGCGTGACCGGAATCGATGAGCGTCCCGATGAGGTCAACCATCTCGGGGATGTGGTGCGTCGCCCATGGCTCGATGGTCGGAGCCTTGACACCGAGCCGCCGATGGGCTTCGTCGAACGCGGTGTAGGCGCGATCGACGACGGCCTCGGTCTCAATCCCCTCGGCACGAGCGGCGTCGATAATCTTGTCGTCGACGTCGGTCACGTTCCGAACATAGGTCACGTCGTATCCGAGCCACTCGAGGTAGCGGCGGATCACGTCGAACACCACGGCGGAACGGCCGTGACCGAGGTGCGGTTCAGATTGAACGGTCGCTCCGCATACGTACATGCCGATCTTGCCGGGGTCGCGCGGCTCCAATTCGACAAATTCCCGCCCGAGCGTGTTGTAGATCCTCATCGCAACCGATGCTACCGCCGACCAGGCTGTCAACGCTGCGAACCCAGGGTTCGCAGCGCCTAGAGTCCTGGGGATGGGTGACTTTCTGATCTATGGACATCGTGGGGCTTCGGCCCACGTGCAGGCAAACACCGTCGAGGCGTACGCCCTTGCCGTTGAACTTGGCGCCGATGGCGTCGAACTCGATGTGCGGCCGAGTCGGGACGGCGCCATCGTGATCCATCACGAAGACCGCTCGACACCCGACGCACCCCCGTTCGTCGAACTCGACCTCGCCGAGATCAAAGCAACGACGCCCTGGGTCCCGACCCTCGACGAAGCCTGGGAGGTGCTCGGGCCGACCGCTCTGCTCAACATCGAGATCAAGAACGACCCAAGAGAGGCCGACTACGACCCTTCGGTCGGTTTCGCCGCATCGGTCGTGGACTGGGTCGCACGCCACCAAACGACCGACCGAGTTCTCGTCTCTTCGTTCGACCCGGCGATGCTTGCCGCGTTCAAGAGCCTCGCCCCGATGATCCCGACCGGTCAACTCGCGGCGACCGCATTCGACCCGTTTGACGTGATCGAGCGGGCCCGGGCTGACGGGCATGTGTCGGTGAACCTGTCGCTGGAACGCACGCTACCGGACGCCTCCCGGATCGTCGAGGCGGCGGATGACCTTGCCGTGCTCGTCTGGACGGTGAATGAACCGGCCCATGCGGTGGCGCTCGCCGACGCAGGCGTCGGCGGTATCTTCACCGACGATCCGGGGCTGATGGCGGAGACGTTCAGCGGTAGACGGTGACGACGGCGGCGACGGCGATTCCTTCGTCGGCGCCGATCGATCCCATGGAGTCGGTGGTCGTTGCTTTGATCGACACCGAGGAACGATCGATGCGGAGCGTGGCTGCGAGGCGATCACGCATCGCCTCACGATATGGGTCGATCCTCACTGACTGGGAGACCACCGTCACGTCGACGTTGTTGATGAGATGGGCCCGATCCTCAACCCGGCGCGCAACGGCCGAGAGGATCTGCATCGAATCGATGCCCTGCATCTCCGGGTTGGATGACGGGAAGTGCTGGCCGAGATCGCCGAGCGCCATCGAACCCAGCAGGGCGTCAGAGAGTGCGTGAGCGACCACATCGCCATCGCTGGTTGCCTCAATGCCCCGCGTGCTGTCGACCTCGACGCCTGCGAGCCGTATTGGCCCGACGCCGCCGAACCGGTGCGCATCGAACCCCCACCCGACCTTCACTCTTGAATCACTCATAGTCACGAGATCGTAGCGCCTCGGCCACCGGGAGATCCTCCGGATAGGTCACTTTGATGTTTGCCGGGTCGCCTTCGACGAAGACCACCGAGCCACCGTTCGCCTCCACCATCGCCGCGTCGTCGGTAGCGTCGAAGCCAGCAGCCTCGTGTGCCGCTCGCAGGACCCGCAAGTTGAAGCCTTGCGGTGTCTGAACCGCGACCAATTCGCTCCGGTCCACGGTCTCGACGATCCACTCGCCGGCCACACGTTTGATCGTATCTTTCACCGCGACCGCGGGAATGACACCGTCGACGTCTCCGATCCGCAGTCTCGTGATGACGCTCTCTACGAGATCCGCCGACAGCAACGGCCGCGCGGCATCGTGAATGAGCACGAATCCATCGTGATCCGGAATCTGGGATAGGCCAGCCGCAACGGAGTCCTGGCGTCGATCGCCGCCGGAAACCCAACCGTCGAGATCTCCCACCACCACGAGCGTGTCAACCCCACCATCGAGCAGGGCACGGTGGGAATGCTGCCAGAGCGGGACGCCACCGAGCTCCAGGTCGTGTTTCTCCCTACCGAATCGCGTTCCGCGACCGGCCGCCAGCAGGATTCCCCAGATCCGGGTGCGTTCGTCCATGTCCCGGATGCTATCCGAAGCAAAGAGGCCGCTAGGCGTCTTCGTCTGTCTCGACCTTTGGGAGGGCCCGTTCGAGGCGCTTGGTTGCTTCCTCCTCGGATACCGCGAGCGAGAACTGAAGTTCGCTGATGATGATCAACCGAGCCTTTGCGAGCATCCGCTTGAGCGCCGGCGAGATCCCCTTGATCTTCTGGGCGTAGTCAAGATCCCGGATCACTTCGGCAACCTGGAAGATGTCACCACTGTTGATCTTCTCGGTCAGGACCTTGTACCACCGGCTCCAGTTGGACCCGGCTTCTTGCGGCTCGCTACGAAGCGTCTGGAAGACTTGCCTGGCCTTCGACTTGGAGATCACCGGGCGCACGCCACGTTCGATCGACGACGCAGCCGGCACGCGCACGATGAGCTGATCGGTTGCGATCTCGAGGACGTAGAAGTTCTGCTTCTCGCCCTTGAACTCGTGCTTCTCCTTGCGGACGATGGTCGCGGCACCGTGATGTGGGTACACGACCTTGTCGCCGACTTTGAACGGATCAGCCTTTGCGGTCGACTTCTTCGCCGGTGGCGTAGACGCTGCAGCTTGCTTCGCCGATGGTCGCGTCGTTGCCGACTCCTTCGCAGGAGCCTTCTTCGCCGCAGGCTTCTTCTTGGCTGTGGTCTTCTTCGCCGCAGGCTTCTTCGCCGCAGGCTTCTTCGCCGCAGGCTTCTTCGCCGCAGGCTTCTTCGCCGCAGGCTTCTTCTTGGCTGTGGTCTTCTTCGCGGGAGCCGACCTCTTCGCCGGAGCCTTCTTCGCGGGAGTCGTCTTCGCCGCAGGCTTCTTCGCCGTCGCAGGCTTCTTCGCCGGAGCCTTCTTGACCGGAGCCTTCTTTGTGGCTGTGGTCTTCTTCGCAGGAGCCGACTTCTTCGCAGGAGCCTTCTTCGCGGGAGTCTTCTTCGTCGCAGCTGGTTTCTTCGTCGCCAAGTGTCACCGTGGGGTCGCGGAACTGAAAGTGTACCGGTCGCTCACGCGGTACCGGCGGGCGGCGGTCAGTCCTCGAGGTGGGGAGCGAAGTTCCCGTTGCCCTGATCGAGGTACGCCCGGATCCTCGAAGCACGCTTCGGACCCACACCGTCAATCTGGTCGAGTTCCTCGACCGACGTGGAGCGAAGACGCTGATACGTTCCGAAGCGCTTCTGAATGCGATTCCGGACCGAGTCGGGGATCCTCGGCACAGCGGCGAGGGCCCGAACGCCGCGCGGACTCACCTCGGAGTCCAGCGGCATGAGACCGAGCACTTCCCCAACGTGTGCGGTGTGATAGAGATCCTTCGTCGACATCTCAGCCAGTTTCGGCAGCACCGAAGACCCGCGTCTCGGTTTGCGGGGCTGATAGTCGGCGTTCACAAGATCGATGAGTTCGGGAACCCCCTCGGCAACATCGGTGGCCTGGAGTTGCACCAGCGGGGCCTCATCGCCGAGTTCGACGGCGATCAACTCGAGTTCGTCGGCGTGTCTGAGGACGAGCGCTGCGCGCTGGATCACCTTCACAGCGTCTCTCATCGTGACGATGTCATCGATTTCGTACAGTGACAAGCGTTCAACAGCATCGTCGAGGCGGCCGCGGAGGCGTTCCAGCGATTGGAGTCGCCGGTTCGCTTCACCGAACAGGGCGGTTGGGGACTTCAGCACGAATCGTTCGTCACCAACAAACACGACCGCGAGATCTCGGCCTTCCTCACTGACTGCGAGGACCGGCAGACCGGTCTGCGACGCCAGTCGATCTGCAGTCCGGAAGCGAGTCCCGGTCTCATCCGTGGGGATGCGTGGGTCGGGGATGAAGTGGACATTGGCCCGAGTGATGGTGTTCGTCGTATCGTCGATCACGATCCCACCGTCCATCTTCGCGAGTTCGGCGATGCGCTGGGCCGTGACCGGAACGTCGACGAAACGGAAGCCACCCGTGCAGAGGTCGTCGATCTCGCTGCTTGAGGCCAGCACCATCAGCACACCGGTGCCGTGCCGGAAGATCAGTTCGGCTCCGTCGCGGAGGGTTGTTCCCGGAGCGAACCGGCGCAGTACATCGAGTGATGGCGGTGAATTCGGTGTCATCAAAGCCGCAGGCTAGTCCATCAATCGACGAGGTGAGGACGATCACGCATCGGAACTCCCTGCATCCCGGACCGCGCGAAGGCGGCTCCCGCCCGACGACGTGGCCCGACCGATGCCCACCTCGCTGAAGATGTCCGCGATCCCGCGACCGTCGCCGGCTTCGAGCACATGATCGACCCCAAGACGCCGACTCTCGGATCGGCGTCGGCCCGACTGGTCGACCGAACGAACCTCGCCCGTGAGGGCGACTTCCCCCCATGCGGCGATCGATCCCATCGGAATACCCGACACCGCCGACCCGATTGCCAGAGCCATCGGAAGGTCCGCCGCGGGTTCGGTTGTCGAGATACCGCCCATCACCGACACGTAGACCTCGCGATTGCCCATCTTGATCCCGCAGTGACGTTCGATCGAAGCGATGACCTGATGGACCCGTGACACGGCCAACCCCTTCACGCTCCGGCGTGGCTGCGCAGCCGACGTCTCAACAGCGAGCGCCTGGATCTCCACGAGGAGGGAGCGACGTCCATCAAGCGCCGGAAACAGCACGCTGCCCGCGACCGAACTGGAGCGGCTTCCGGCGAGGACTGCGCTCGGATCAGCCAGCGGGTCGAGACCGCGATCGGTCATCTCGAATACCCCGACCTCGTGCACGGATCCGAATCGGTTCTTGGTTCCCCGAAGGAAGCGAAGGTTGCGGTGAGCGTCGCCATCGAGCGACAGCACAACGTCAACCATGTGCTCAAGGCTCTTCGGTCCGGCGATCGCCCCATCCTTGGTCACGTGACCGATGAGGAGCACTACGACACCGCTCTCTTTGGCCGCCGAGATCAGCTGAGCCGCTACCTCTCGGACGAGCGCCGTCGACCCGCTGGTACCACCAGAAGCTCCCGTCACGGTCTGGATGGAGTCGACGACAACGACCGGCCACGACCCGGATCGGATGAGCGCGGCGAGACGCTCAACGTCCGATTCAGTGGACACAAGAAGGCCGTCCACCGCGGCACCGACGCGCCGGGCTCGCAACCCGACCTGGCTACGCGACTCCTCGCCGGTGGCGATGAGGACGCCCGCACCTGAACCTGAGATCGCAGCCCCGATCTCGAGTACGAGCGTGGACTTGCCAACGCCGGGTGCACCTCCGAGGAGTGCAACAGAGCCTGGGATAAGACCGCCACCAAGGACCCGGTCGAATTCGCCGATTCCGGTCTTCAGTCGCCGAACCGGCTCGGAAGAGACGTCGCCGACCGGCATCGGTGCCTCGGACGCTCTCGCGCCGGATTCGACGACCGTCGCCGAGCCTCGGCATTGGGGGCAGAAGCCCATCCATCGACTCGTCTGATAGGAACACTGGGTGCACTCGTAGGAAGCCATGCCGAGCATCGTAGGGATCGTGTGTGACACGAAACCGGGAGCCGGACGACCGCCTATCGACGCCTCAACCACCAGTAGACGGCGGCCGCGATCACCGCGACAAGGAAGAGGGCCCCGATGATGTTTCCCACGGACCATGGCTCAGCAACACGAACAACGGCAATACACGGCATTCGTGCCACAATACCGGACACAGACCGCTGAGAGATTGTGAACGGATGGACCAGGACAAACCCGATTTCGACGACTTGTTCGAACCCTTCGAACTCGGGGAGGCACCTCCGGAGCCGGAGAAGCCGCGCCGCCAGCCGGCACCGCCCCGTGAGACGACCGACAGCACCGACATCGTCCCCCCGACGGAACCCGTGGTTCCGTCAATCCCCGCCACGACCTGCCCCTCGTGTGGAGCACAGAACCCGGACTACAACCGGCATTGTGAGCAATGTGGTGCCCGACTCAGCCAGGATCCACTCCCTGTGGCCCCGGCCCCGACGCTGCGCACGTCACCCGGTGGTCGTGCCCTCGGTGTCCTCGTAGCCGTTGTACTCCTCGTCGCCCTCGCGGCCCTCATCTTCAACGTCTTCCGCAGCGACAACGGCTCCGCTGAGTCGTCCACGACATCGTCGACATCCACCACCATCCCGGTCGCCACAGTTGAACTCTTCCCGAGTTCAGTCGAGGCCAGTTCCTTCCTGACCGGTCACGAACCGGAGCACCTCATCGACGGCGATGAGGACACCGACTGGAATGACGATGGGGCTCGCGGCGTCGATGCTTCCCTGACCTTCACATTCGCAGAGCCGGTCCGCATCACCGAGATCGAGTTGCAGAACCTGTTCGACGACGAGCGGTTCAGGAAGAACTACAAGATTCAGGGATATCTGATCACGACTGACGATCTGACGATCGACATCTCCGGACGCCTCACGAACACCAACGACGCCCAGCGCGTACCGATCGCGAGCCTCGGGACGACCGAACTGCTGATCGAAGTGAAGAGCACCTACCCAGCCGAACCCGCCGGCGACCGCCCGCCGTTCAACGAACTGGCGCTGCAGTCGGTGCGGTTCTTCGGAAGCAGCGGCTGAGCCAGACGCCAGACTCCAGGGCCTCCAGCTACCAACCCATACACTCGTCGCGTCTCTGTGTCGAACGGCGTGAGCGTGGCACGAGTCGTTCTGCGAACCCCGCAGCATCCCGATCCCGAAGCCTGAGACAGACGTCGCACCGGCCTCCCACGTGGGAGAACCCCGGCCCGCGGTGAGGGTCGGAGTTCTCTCCTAGCTGGTAGCTGGTAGCTCTCTACACCGCTTCGCCCTTGCGGTATCTCAGGCCGTCGGCTGCGGGCATCCGCAGACGCTGGGTTGCCAACGACAGGACCAGCAGGGTGACCAGGTACGGCAGTGCGGCAACCACCTGGGTCGGTACGGTATCCGTCATCAGATACCACCCGAGGAAGAATGCCGCAGCAACACCCTGGATGATCGCCCCTGTTGCCTTGCCCTTCCTGACCGACCACACGGCCATCAGCACGAGTGCGATGGCTGCGACGAGCAAGAGCGCGTGGACCGCCTCGCCCTGGCGCAGGCTCAGCGCGTCGGCATAGCCGAACACAGAGGCGCCGGCAGCGACACCGAACGGGAACCAGTTGCCGAAGATCAACGCGGCGAGACCAATGAAGCCTCGTCCGGCCGTCATGCCCTCTCGATAGATGCCGGCCTGGACGACCACCAGGTAGGCACCGCCGAGTCCGGCAAGCGCACCCGAGATCACCACGCCGTAGTACTTCATGCGAAGCACCCGGACGCCGAGCGACTCGGCCGCATACGGGTTTTCACCGCATGACCGGAGGCGCAGGCCCCACGCCGTGCGCCACAACAGCCACCAGGTCACCGGGATGACGAGGAGCGCAACCAGCGTCAGCCACGACATCTTCGTCGTGAACCCAGCGAAGAGACCCGCCACGTCCGAGATGAAGAAGATGGCTTGGTCCTCGATCCAGTTGAACGCATCCGATAAGAGCGGAACGTCGAACGTGCCGATCTGCGACTGGATCCGCGGTGACTGCGTAGCGCCGCCACCCGACTCCGCGTCGTAGACGACGACGGAGAGGAACCGGACGACCCCTGCCGCCAAGATATTGATCGCGACACCCGAGACGATGTGGTCGACCGCAAACGTGACCGTGGCGATGGCATGGATCAGGCCGAAGATCGCTCCACCGATGATGCCGAAGGCGACGCCGTACCACGGACCGAACTCCCATCCTGCCCAGGCTCCGAACCATGTACCCGCAATCATCATCCCCTCGAGGCCGATGTTCACGACGCCGGCGCGCTCAGAGAACAAACCGCCGAGGCCGGCGAGCATGATCGGAACCGCAAGGCGGATGGCTGCGGCCCATGTGCCGGAAGATGTCAGCTCGGTGGTACCGGCGATCGCCTGAACAACCGAGAGGAGAAGCACACCAGCAAGGGCAAGGGCCGTGTACCGCAGCGCCCGCGACTCCAGCAGCGACGGCTTGGCATCGACATCCGGTTCGTACTCAGCGGTGTCGGGAAGGAGGGTGCCTCCATCGTCAAGATGATTGGTCATACTGCCACCTCCTCTCCCACTCCGTCTATGTCCATTGAGCGGGTTGCATCGGCCGCTGCCTTCACCTCACGTCGTTCGATCATCCGGTTGACGACCTCGTACGCGACGACCACGGCGAGGACCACCACACCTTGCATGATCTGGACCACTTCCTTCGGCGTGTCCTCGAGGTCAAGAATGAGCGCTGATCGCTCCATGAAGCCAAAGAGGAGCGCACCAAGCGCCATCCCCACGGCGCTGTTGCGCCCGAGGAGGGCAACCGCGATCCCTGTGAAGCCGAAGTTCCTGGGGAAGTCCTGTGTGTATGCGTACAGGTTGCCGAACATGGTCGACAATCCCACCATGCCGGCGACGCCGCCGGAAATCATCATCGTGGTGAGGACCATCTTCTTGGGAGCAACACCGCTCAAGCGTGCAGCACCCGGGTTCATGCCGGACGCCCGAAGCTCGAATCCGAACCGGGTGCGCTTGACCAGCATGTAGTAGAAGATCCCAATGGCGATTGCCACGACGAGGAATCCCTGGAGCGCGATCCCGCCCGGTGCATCGAATCCCAGGGAGGTGAAGACCCAGTTCAGGTCGGGAATCCGGCCGGACTCGGCGAACTCCGCTGTCTTCAGGTTCAGTGCACCGGGTTCGTCCCTGAACCAATTGGAGAGGAAGTAGGCGATCACGCTGAACGCTATGAAGTTCAGCATGATCGTCGAGATGACCTCGTGAACCCCTCGCGTGATCTTCAGGAAGCCGGCGATGCCGGCCCAGACCGCACCGACGAAGACCGCAACCAGGATCACGATCGCAACATGCAGGGGCTGCCAGAGGCCGATGTTCCCACCAACCCAACCGGCGAATAGTGCAGCGAGCAGGTACTGGCCTTCAACACCGATGTTGAAGAGGCCCATCTGGAACCCGATCGCGACGGCAACGGCGGCGATGAACAGCGGGATCGCTCTGTTGATGATCGACGCCACCGATGTGGTCGTCGTCGCAAAGCCCCACATCGCCGAGAAGGCATCGATCGGATTGCGTCCGACGGCGAGCAGGGCGATCGACGCCACGATGAGCGCGAAGATGATCGCAGAGGTCGGGGCCAGCAACGAGAGAAGCATCCTACGAATGTTCATGATGCGGCCTCCACTCCGACACCTGTCATATACGAGCCCAACTCCTCCGGGGTGACCGTGAGCGGATCGAGATCCGCCACGATCCGGCCGCTGTAGATCACGAGTAACCGATCCGAGAGACCGATCAACTCCTCGAGGTCGGCGCTGATCAGCAACACGGCAAGACCATCCTTCCGTGCAGCCCGGAGCTCATCCCAGATCGCAGCCTGGGCACCGACGTCAATCCCGCGCGTTGGGTGGGACGCAATGAGCACGTGCGGGTCGGCAATCATCTCCTTGCCCACAATGAGCTTCTGCTGGTTCCCTCCCGAAAGGGCAAGGGCGGCGGTGTCGGCGCTTGGCGTCTTCACATCGAACCGCTCGATGACCTCGTTCGTGCGCTCTCGTGCGCCCTTGCGGTCGATGAACGGCCCCTTTGCGAATGGCGCGACCGTCTGATGCCCGAGCATGGCGTTCTCCCACAAGGGGGACTGGAGCAGAAGCCCCTGCCGGTGCCGGTCCGCTGGGATGATCCCGATGCCCTCCTCGCGGCGACGCTTCGTTGACCAGTCGGCGATATCGTCACCCTTGTACATGACGCCTCCGCTGGAGATCTCTTGGATCCCCATCAGCGCATCCGTGAGTTCGGCCTGTCCGTTGCCTTCAACACCCGCGATGCCGACGATCTCACCCTGTCGGATGTCGAAGGTGATGTCGTCGAGGACTTTGCGGTCGTCGCTGGACAATGCCGTCACGCCTCGCACCGATAGCTCGACGACATCGGTAACGGTTGAGTCGGTGGTCTCCGGCGTCGGCAACTCGGACCCGACCATCAGTTCGGCGAGTCGCTTCGCGTCGACATCGTCGGGGCTCACGGTGGCAACGGTTCGGCCGCCGCGCATGACCGTGATCGCGTCGGCGATTGCGAGGACCTCGTCGAGATGGTGTGAGATGAAGATGATCGTCTGCCCTTCAGACGTCATCTCTCGGAGGTTGTCGAACAGTTCATCGACTTCCTGCGGAACCAAAACAGCCGTCGGTTCGTCGAGGATCAGGATCTTCGCGCCTCGATAGAGGACCTTCACGATCTCTGTCCGCTGACGCTCGCCAACGGTGAGGGCTTCGACAAGCGTGTCTGGCTCGAGAACCATCCCGTAGGTCTTTCCGATGTCGGCGATCCGATCGCGACCTTCAGTGAAGTTGATCTGCCCGCCCTGCGTGGGTTCGTCACCGAGAATGATGTTCTCGAGGACTGTGAAGTTGTCCGCGAGCATGAAGTGCTGATGGACCATCCCGATACCCTCGGCAATCGCATCCTTCGGCGACTTGAAGTGAACCGTCTCGCCCCGGACCTCGATCGTCCCGTGATCGGGTTCCTGCATTCCGTAGAGGATCTTCATCAGCGTGGACTTGCCTGCACCGTTCTCCCCGACGATGGCATGAATCTCCCCAACACCGACGGAGAGGTTCACGTCCTCGTTGGCGATGACGCCGGGAAACGTCTTCGTTATATCCGTCAACTGAACGGCTAGCGGTTCATCTACCACCGGTGTGCTCCTCGCTTCCGACCTGCTGCCCTCAACAAGATGGGCCCGAGGCTAGCGCCTCGGGCCCATCCGTATCTAGTCGAGATTGACTTCTAGCCGGCCGTTGGATCCGGCACAACGAGGTCGCCACTGACGATCTGTGCACGCAACTCATCGAGCTGGTCTGCGATATCGTCGACGAATCCACCGCTGCTGGAGTAGCCAACACCGTCGGCAGCGAGGTCGAAGACCACGACGCCGGATTGGTTCCCGTCGTTCAAGAAGTTCGTGATCGTCGCGTAGACGGCCACATCGACCCTCTTGAGCATGGACGTCAGGATGTACTCCTGAAGGTCCTCGCCGGCGGTGAGATACTGGTCGGAGTCGACCCCGATCGCCCACACCTTGGTGCCAGAGGACTCAGAGACTTCCTTGGCCGCCTCGAAGAGACCGCCCCCGGAACCACCAGCCGCGTGGTAGACGATGTCCGCGCCCTGGTCGAACATGGCGAGCGCCGATTCCTTGCCCTTGGCCGGATCGTTGAATCCCGACATATCGGGCGGCTCGGTCAGGTACTGGACGATGACCTCGATGTCAGGATTGATCTGCTCTGCACCGAAGATGTAGCCAGCCTCGAACTTGTTGATGAGGCCAATGTTGACGCCACCGATGAATCCGATCGTGCCGGTCGTCGACTTGAGAGCCGCGGCGGCACCGACGAGGGCGGAACCCTCATTCTCTGCGAACACGAGCGATGCGACATTCGGCAGATCGACGACGGCGTCGATGATCGCAAACGAGGTGTCCGGGTAGTCCGTTGCCGTGCTGGTGAGTCCGTCAGCGAAGGCAAAACCGATCGCGAAGATCTGGTTGAAGCCACTCTCGGCCAGCAAACGCAGATTCTCTTCACGGTTCTCGCCACCAGCCGTCGGCTCGAGCTCTTGGGTCTCGATGCCGTAGTCCGTGACGGCTTTGTCGAGACCGGCCGCCGCGGAGTCGTTGAACGACTTGTCGCCACGTCCGCCGATGTCGTACGCCATGCCGACCTTGACGCCCTCACCGGACATCGTGTCGCCGGCCGTCGTCGTGGTCTCCTCGGCAGGTGCTGCCGTTGTGGTCGTTTCTTCACTCATAGCCTCGGTCGTGGTGGTCTCTTCACCACCCGCTTCGGCTGCTGTTGTCGTCGTGTCGTCACTGTCGCTACTGCATGCAGCAACGATCAGCACAAATGCGAGGAGCAATGCGAACAGGCCCCCGCGCTTCTTCAATCCGTTCATGGATCGAACCCTTTCTTGTGGTCGAATCTGCTGCACTCCTACCCACGGGTGCAGCAGGACAAGTGTAGGGGATTTCGATGAGCCATGGGCCGGACGGGGAAGTCGGCAGTCCCAGTCGCCAGCTGTCAGTCGCCACCAAGAGATCCCATTGTCACGGTTGAAGCTCTCAGAGCCCCTCCGCTGCGCCCCGGCCGAGCGACCGGAGCTCGCGCCTCCCCCAAGCCGTGGGAGGGGCGAAGACTGGGGCCTGGCGACTCGCTAGAGCTCGTTGTCGGCGAGCTCTACCGGGGGCTGGTCGGGGGTCTCGATCGATTCGAACGAGAGACGTTCCGGATCGTCTTCGTCAATGTCGACGAGGACGGTCGAGCCGGCGGGGAATTCGCGGTGAAGGACACGCTCGGAAAGTGGATCCTCCAGCAACCGTTGGATGGCGCGTCGCAATGGACGGGCACCAAGTTGCGGGTCGTACCCCTTCTCGGCGAGCCGCTGTTTGGCGGCGTCGGAGAGGGCCAGATCGATCGCCTGCGACTCAAGTTGGGTCCGGACCCTGGCGATGAGCAGGTCGACGATGGTCTTGACCTCTTCCATCGTGAGTTCGTGGAAGACGATCACTTCGTCGATGCGGTTCAGAAACTCGGGCCGGAAGTGCTTCTTGAGCGACTCGACGACCCGCTCGCGCATGCGGTCGTAGTTGACCTCTTCGTCGTCGGTCGAGAAGCCGATGGCCTTCTTGCGAAGATCAGCCGTACCAAGATTCGACGTCATGATGATGACGGTGTTCTTGAAGTCGACGGTGCGCCCTTGCGAGTCCGTCAGGCGACCATCTTCGAGGATCTGCAACAGAATGTTGAACACATCCTGGTGCGCCTTCTCGATCTCGTCGAACAGGACGACGGAGAACGGCTTGCGACGCACCGCTTCGGTGAGTTGTCCACCCTCGTCGTAGCCGACGTAGCCGGGGGGTGATCCGACGAGGCGGCTAACGGCGTGCTTCTCCATGTACTCGGACATGTCGATCTGGATCAGGGCGTCTTCGTCACCGAAGAGGAAGCTTGTCAGTGCCTTCGCCGACTCGGTCTTCCCGACGCCCGAGGGGCCGAGGAAGATGAACGAACCCGCCGGACGTTTCGGGTCTTTCAGCCCGGCACGGGTGCGGCGAATCGCCTTCGAGACCGCCTCGATCGCGTCGTGCTGCCCAACGATGCGCCTGTGGAGTTCGTCCTCCATCTTGAGCAGGCGTTCGGTCTCCTCTTCGGTGAGGCGATGGACGGGGATCCCAGTCCATTGCGCGAGCACTTCTGCGATCTGCTCTTCATCGATGACGGCCGAGTAGTCATCGCCAACCGAAGCGCCCTCTGCCTCGAATCCAGAGCGCTCATCCATCAGGACTCGTTCCTGATCCCGGATCTTTGCCGCCCGTTCATACTGCTGGGCGTATACGGCGTCCCGCTTGTCTCCGCGGAGTTTCGAGATCTTCTCGTCGATATCGCGAACGTCGGTTGGGAGATCCTTGCGCTTGAGACGCATGCGACTCCCGGCCTCGTCGATGAGGTCGATTGCCTTGTCGGGCAGGAAACGGTCGGCGATGTATCGATCGGCGAGGTTCGCCGCGTTCACGAGCGACTGGTCGGTGAACCTCACCCGATGATGGTCCTCGTACGAGTCGCGGAGGCCCTCCAGGATCTTGATCGTGTCGGCCACCGTCGGTTCCTCGACCTGGATGGGTTGGAATCGACGTTCGAGAGCGGAGTCCTTCTCGAGGTACTTCCGGTACTCCTCGAGGGTGGTGGCGCCAACGGTCTGCAGTTCACCGCGGGCCAGCATTGGCTTGAGGATGCTGGCGGCGTCGATTGCGCCTTCGGCCGCACCGGCCCCCACCAGTGTGTGAATCTCGTCGATGAACAGGATGATGTCGCCGCGGGTGCGGATCTCCTTCAATACCTTTTTCAGGCGCTCTTCGAAGTCGCCGCGGTAGCGGGAGCCGGCGACCAATGCCCCGAGGTCGAGGGTGTAGAGGTGCTTGTCGGTGAGCGTGTCCGGAACGTTGCCGTCCACGATCTTCTGCGCCAGGCCTTCGACGATGGCGGTCTTACCGACGCCGGGCTCCCCGATGAGGACCGGGTTGTTCTTCGTTCTCCGAGACAGGACCTGCATGACCCGCTCGATCTCCGTCGCCCTCCCGATCACCGGGTCGAGCTTGCGCTCACGAGCAAGTTGGGTGAGATTGCGACCGAATTGGTCGAGCACGGTCGATCCGCTGCTCGAACCGGTCGGCTCGGTCCGTCCGCTGCTGCCTCCACCGGGATGGCCGGCAGGTGCCGCTTCTTCTCCCTGGACACCGGAGAGCAGTTGGATCACGGTCTGGCGGACCTTGTGGAGGTCGGCACCGAGTTGTTGGAGAACCTGGGCTGCGACGCCCTCCCCCTCCCGGATCAGACCCAGAAGAATGTGTTCCGTACCGATGTAGTTGTGGCCGAGCTGCAGTGCTTCGCGCAGCGACAGTTCGAGCACCTTCTTGGCCCTCGGCGTGAACGGAATGTGGCCGCTCGGCGCCTGGGAGCCCTGGCCGATGATCTCGACGACCTGGCTGCGCACAGACTCGAGGCTGATGTCCATACTTTCGAGCGCGCGGGCGGCGACACCCTCGCCCTCATGAATCAGACCGAGAAGGATGTGCTCGGTTCCGATGTAGTTGTGGTTGAGGAGCCGCGCCTCTTCCTGAGCGAGGACGACGACCCTGCGGGCCCTATCGGTGAACCGTTCGAACAAGGCAATACCTCATGATGTAACGATGACGCCGGGTTCCCCTGGCGCCTCATCGAGTATAGGACGGGGTGCCCATAAGCCCCCGGTTGTCTCGCCGGACGTTCCGGCTCATGCTTCAACGAACACCAGGGCTACCATCCGGATTCCCGACACTTCCTGGAGACCTGTGGATCGGCCCATTCTCAACGATCTCGTGCCCATCCCCCGCGTGTGGGACCGCATGGGCGCGGTCGAGCGCCGACTGCTCGAAGTCACCGAATCAGACGACGAATTCCTCACCGATATCGCCCAGCACCTGCTGCGGGCCGGCGGCAAACGCTATCGGCCGCTGCTCGCTCAGGTTGCCGCCGAGTTCGGCCCAAGCAACGGGGACGGACCGGTCGAGGCCGGCGTGTCGGTGGAACTGGTGCATGTCGGTTCGCTCTATCACGACGACGTCATCGACGAAGCCGAATCGCGCCGCGGCGAAGTCTCGGTCAATGAGAACTGGTCGAACACGATCGCGATCCTGGCGGGCGACTTCCTGCTCGCACGGGCGTCGGAAGTCGCCGCTCCCCTCGGCGAAGATGCGGTAGCGCTCGTCGCCCAAACCTACGCCCGGTTGTGTGAAGGACAGGTCGCCGAACTCCGCTTTGCTGCCGGCCTGGATCACGGCGCCGACGGCTATTTCCGCGTGATCGGAGGCAAGACCGCCAGTCTGATTCGCACGTCCGCTCGCCTGGGCGCCATGACGTCGGGGGCCGCGCCGGAGACCGTCGAGGCCATCAGCGAATGGGCATGGGAGATGGGACTCGTGTTCCAGATGATGGACGACGTTCTCGATCTGGTCGCCGACGAGGCATTCCTCGGCAAACCGGCCGGCTCGGACATCGGTGAGGGCGTCTACACCCTGCCGGTGCTGTACGCCGCCGACGGACCAGCCGGAGCCGAAATCAGGAGCCTCCTCGCCGACGGCGCACCGACCGACCGCGCCACGATCGATCGCGTCATACGGCTCACAGCCGACGGAGGATTCGTGGAACGTGTCATCGACGAAGCTGTCGCCCACATGACGAGCGCAGAACAAGCTTCAGATCGCATCCCCGACAGCTCGCTGACCCCCGTGCTCCGCAACCTCGATAGCTACATCCTGGGGCGTGTCGACGCGGCGCGCGGGTGAGTAGCTGAGCAGCGGCAAGACTCCGTCTCCACGACCGCGAGAGACCCCTTCCGTCAGCGCCTTTGGGTGGCGCTGCCACCTTCCCCTGGGGGGAAGGAATTGGGGGAGGAATGCTTCGAACTCACTCGGGGCGCATGGTGGGGAAGAGGATCACTTCTCGGATATGTTTGCGGTCGGTCAGCAGCATCACGATCCGATCGACGCCGAGGCCAAGGCCGCCGGTCGGCGGGAGGCCGTACTCGAGCGCCCGGAGGTAGTCCTCGTCGAGAGGATGTGCCTCGTCATCCCCCGCCTCACGCGCCGCGGCTTGCGCCTCGAATCGCTCGCGCTGATCGAACGGATCGTTGAGCTCGGAGAAGGCGTTCGCATACTCTGCCCCAGCGATCACCAACTCGAACCGTTCGGTCATCGATGGATCGTCGCGGTGCGCCCTTGCCAGCGGAGAGACCTCGGCCGGGTAGTCGGTCACGAACGTCGGTTCCCAGAGGGACGACTCGACCAAGTCGTCGTAGATCTCGAATGCCACCCGCCCAATTCCCCACGATGGGTCTACGTCGACCCCGCGACCGACGGCGAGCTCCGTGATTCGGCTGAGCGGCGTCGCGAGCGACACATCCTCGCCGATGGCCTCCGAGACCAGGTCGAAGAGGCGTGCCCGCCTGAATGGCGGGGTGAGGTCGAGCAACCGACCCTGGTAGGTGATCGTCGTTGTGCCGACGGCGGCACGGGCAACACCGGCGATCACATCTTCTACCAGCGTCATGATGTCTTCGTAGTCGGCGAACGCCTGATACGCCTCGAGCGACGTAAATTCCGGATTGTGAGTGCTGTCAATGCCTTCGTTTCGGAAGATACGCCCCATCTCGAAGACCCGTTCGATGCCTCCCACCACGAGTCGCTTCAACGGCAACTCGGTCGCGATGCGGAGAACCAGGTCCAGATCGAGGGCGTTGTGATGGGTCTCGAACGGCCGCGCGGTCGCACCGGTGGCCTGTGCCAGCAGCATCGGGGTCTCGACCTCAACGAATCCACGGTCCTCGAACTGGCGGCGAAGCTCTGAGACGACCTTCGCCCGGGTGAGCGCGGTCTTCATCGACTCCTCGTTCACCATGAGGTCGACGTAGCGCTGGCGCGAACGCGCCTCGACGTCCTTCAACCCGTGCCACTTGTCCGGCAGCGGGCGGAGCGCCTTCGACAGGAGCACCACGGATGACACGCGGACGCTCAGTTCGCCCTTCTTGGTGACGATGATTTCGCCGGTCGCCCCGATCCAGTCCCCCGAGTCGAGAGCAAGGAACCGCTCGAAACCCTCCTCGCCAAGGATCGACTTGCTGACGAACAACTGGATCCGACCCGACACGTCCTGGAGCACACCGAACGCAAGGCGCCCCATATCGCGCACGTTCATCAGCCGCCCTGCGACGGTGGTCTCAACCCCGGTCTCAGCTCCCGGATCAAGATCGGCATGCCGTGCCTGGAGGTCCGATGCGAGATCGCTGCGGTCGAAACGGTTTGGATAGCCGCCATCCGCGACCGCCTGGCGGTGCTTTGCGATTCGTGCCGCGATGAGCGGGTCGTCGTGCGGGTTCGGCGGAGGCGCCGTCTCGTCGGTCATTGGTCTTCCTGGTTCCGGTCGAAGATGATTCGCAGGCCGTCGAGTGTCAGATACTCGTCAACGATGTCGACGTTGCGGCAGTAGGGCACGATGGTAGAGGCAAGCCCTCCGGTGGCGACAACGACCGGCGACTCGCCGACTTCTTCGATGACACGTCCCAGAATCCCGTCCACCAGGCCTGCGTGCCCGTAGAGGGCACCGCTCTGAATCGCTTCGACGGTGCCCCTCCCGATCGGAGATCGTGGCGGCACGAACTCGACCCGCCGGAGAGCGGCCGTGCCGGAGATCAGGGCCCGGGTCGAGATCTCGAGGCCAGGAGCGATCACTCCGCCGATGTATGCACCCTCGGGGCTCACCACATCGAAGTTGGTCGACGTCCCGAAGTCGACCACGATCACGGGGCTGCCGTACTTCTCGCGGCCGGCGACCGAGTTGACGACCCGGTCTGCTCCCACCTCTCGCGGGTTGTCGATTTGGATGGACATGCCGGTGCGGATCCCCGGTCCGATCACGAGCACCGGTCCGTGGGACAGGGCCGGTGCCACGTTGCGCATCGTCGCGGTGATCGAGGGGACGACACTCGACACGGCAACGCCACCGATATCGCTCGGGGTGAAGCCATCGAGCGCAAGCACGCCAAGCAACTCCCAGCGCATCTCATCCGACGTCTGCTCTTTGGTCGAGAACCGCCAGTGGCCGACGAGGTCGCTCTCCCGAAACAAGCCGACAGCGACCTGGGTGTTTCCGACATCAATCGTGAGCAGCATCAGGCCTCCCTGTAGAGGATCGAAGTATCGCCGAGACGGATGCCCACATCGGGCACCCACCGGCCGTCGATCCGATCGATATGAATGTTGTCGAGAAGCCGTGTCGTTCCGACCTTGGCCGTCATCGCGAGGAACGCCGGCCGATCGAGGAGGTCAAGAGGCGACGCGGTGCCCTGATCCGAGAGCGCTGCATACTCAACGTCGATGCCCGCTTCGGCGTTGGCCGGAGAAGCCGCGATCCGCTCGAGTTCGCTCGCCGACCGCTCCCCCGCCGCCACAGCCTCGGCGGCAGCGAACATCCCCCGACTGATCGACTGTGCCGCAACGCGTTCCGCCGCGTCGAGATAGATGTTCCGCGACGAGAGCGCCAAACCGTCGCCTTCCCGCACGACCGGCGATCCGACAATGACGGTCGGAAACGACAGATCAGCCGTCATGCGGCGAACGGTGACGAGTTGCTGCGCGTCCTTCCTCCCGAAGTAGGACCGGTCCGGTTGGATCCCAGCAAACAGCTTCGCCACGACAGTGGCAACCCCGTCGAAATGGCCGGGGCGACGAGCCCCCTCCATCCCCTCGGTCACCTGGGACACCCTGACGGTCGTGAGTGGCTCTCCCGGGTACATCACTTCGAGTGGCGGAGCGAACAGCACATCGGCGCCGAGTTCGGCGACGAGTGCAGCGTCTCGCTCGAGGTCGCGCGGATACGACGCTAGGTCCTCGGTGGGACCGAACTGGAGCGGGTTGACGAAGATGCTCACCGTGACGGTGTCGCAGTCTCGCCTGGCGGCTTCCACGAGGCTGAGGTGTCCTTCGTGCAGGTACCCCATGGTCGGGACGAATCCGACACAACCAGCAGCGAGACCCCTCGTGGCCTCGAACGATTCCACGATCCTCATGGCTGTCTCTCCTCGCTTCGCGTCGCGGCGACCTCGGTTGTTGCCTCCACCATCAGGTCGAATGCCGATGCGAGGCTTGGAGCAGCTTCACGGACGGCTTCTCGCTGCGCCGCGACGGTCTCGGCATCACCGCGTGCCACCGGACCCGTCAGCGAGGCCAGGGGTCCGGCATCGAACGCATTTGCCACGATCGCCTCAACGAGTGGCCGCGCCGCCTCGAACGGCACATCGGTCGCTGCCATGAGCCGCTCAGCGATCGCGAGGGCCGCGATCGGGAAGTTCGCGGCCGCGGCCGCGGCCGCGTGATAGGCAGTGCGGTTCTCGTCCTTGAGATCGAACGGGACACCCCCGAGCGAAGAGGCGAAGCTGTGGAGCTCTGACCGCAGCGGTTCGTCGGCAGTCACGGCCATCCATGCACCGGCCAGCGCCCGCGCGCCGCGGTCGGGCGCCGGCATCGTCTGCAGGGGGTGCAATGATCCGATGGAGAGGCCTTGGGCAGCGAATGGTTGGAGCGCACCGACGCGGACTGCACCGGAGAGATGAACGGCACTTGCTGCGGCGTTTCGCGCGACCGGGGCGACCTGCCCTGCCACTTCCTCAATTGCCGAGTCGCTGACAGCGACGATCACGAGATCAACGGCAGGGATGGGCTCGCCGACCTGGAGAGCGACAGCGTCGAGCCGTCGCGCAAAGCCGTAGGCCTGATCGGCGTCGCGTGCAGCGATCGCGACCACGTCGTGGCCTGCGCCGTTTGCCGCGATAGCGACGGACTGACCTGCCCGTCCGGGTCCCACGAGGACGATCCGCATGTGGCTCCGATCCTCCCGGTATCGGTCCGGCCCCTCCTCGGGGCTCTCTCCGGGCAAACGTACTACGTCGACGACCGATCGGGGCCGCCGATCTTCGCCTCGATGCGCTTGAGTTTCTGACGCTCGACCGCTTCTGATGCCGCTGCGATAGCCGAACCGTCTGGCATGCGGGCGTCGGGCCATGCCTCGAGGAGCGGTTCGAGCACGAACCGCCGCTCCGCCATTCTGGGGTGCGGCACGGTGAGGCCGGACGTCGAGATGCGCCGTTGATCCCAGAGAATCACGTCGAGATCGAGCGTCCGCGGACCCCATCGAGTCTCCCGCACCCGACCGCGAGAGCGTTCGATAGCGAGAAGCTCGCAGAGCAGACCGTGGGGAGTGTGAGCGGTATCGATCGCCACGACCGCATTCAGGAACGAGCCCTGCTCCGGGCCCCCAATGGGGGCCGTCTCGTACACCGATGACACTGAGATGACGCGGCCAACGGCGGCGAGACCACGCATCGCTGCGTTGAGATGGGCAAGCCGGTCTCCGAGGTTGGAACCGATTCCAACCGCACAACGGCTCACTGGACGGGAATGAGCGAACGCCCCTCTGGACCGAGTGGACGTCCAAGGATCTCCTGGATCACCGAAGTCGCGATGATCGGATCTGTCACCAATCCTGAATGGACGAGATACCCGGCAAGCAGACCGCTCACCGTCTCGTCGATCGTGTCCCGATGGAGCAGCACCGAAGCGCCACGAACGTTGATCGCCGTGTCCATGGCAGCGAATACGCTGCCGATATCGTCGACCTCGGACGGGGGGCCCTCAACAGTGTGGACGATGACGCGAAAGCCCGCCTCGTCGTACACGGCGGTGTTCTGACCGTCGGGGAGCAGCGAGAGGACAGTATTGATGCCCTGGTCGTTGAGCCAGGCGATCTCTTCTTCACGGCGGACCCGACGATGCTGGAATCCAGAGCCGCCGATGCGCTCGGACACCGCAAGCCGACCGGCGATCACCCACCGAAATCCGCGTGGTTCGAGTCCTGGGACGTCTTTCTTCCTCATACCCTCATGCTCACTCGCGAACTCGCACGATAGCGTCGGCCGTTCGCGCAGCATCGGCGGTACGTGCAACATCGTGGACACGCACGATCGATGCACCTTCAGCGATCGCCAGTGCGACCGTGGCAAGCGTCGCCGAATCTCGGTCTTCCGGGCCGGACACGCGGCCCGCCTGCTCCAAGATCGTCCCGAGAAACCGCTTGCGTGACGCACCAACGAGCACGGGACGGCCGCCGCCGAGACGGCTGGTAGCGGAGAGCAGCGCGAGATTGTGTTCGAGCGTCTTCCCGAAACCGATACCCGGGTCAACGACGATTCGGGAGGAGTCGATTCCCAGTTGTACAACGGCGGCTGCGCGTTCGCTCAGGAATCGGCTGACGTCCGCCACGACGTCGTCGTACATCGGGTCAGCTTGCATGGTGCGGGGTTCACCCTGCATGTGCATGATCACGACACCGACCCCCGACGCTGCACAGAGCGCCACCATGTCGGGATCACCGAGGCCGGTCACGTCGTTGATGATCTCGGCGCCGGCGACAATGGCCGCTTCCGCGACCTGCGGCTTCGCGGTATCGACAGAGACGACGATCCCGTGAGATGCCAGCACCTCCACAACCGGAACGACCCGCTCCAGTTCCTCCGCCAATCCGACCGGTTCGGCTCCCGGCCGGGTGGACTCACCTCCGACGTCGACGATGTCGGCTCCGTCGCCCCAGAGTTGGAGGCCATGACGGATCGCTTCGGCGGGTTCACGCCAGCGACCGCCATCCGAAAAGGAGTCCGGCGTCGTGTTGACGACGCCCATCACCAGCGTGTGGTCTTCGGTCGTGAGCGAGCGGGTTCGGAGCTTCCAGGTGATCGGGCGGAAGGTCACGTTCACCCGACGCCGGATCCACCTGTTTGCGCTGCCGCGATTCCGCCGGTGGACTCCGACCCTTCAGGACCCCTAATGCGCAGGGCGCCAGATTCCGAGTGTTCCCACTTCGGAACGTCGTGCAGCACCGCGATCACCTTGTCAGCGTCGAGCGTCTCATGCTCGAGGAGCTGTTCAGCGATCCGATCGAGTGCATCGCGGTGTCTGACGATGATCTGCGTTGCCTCTTCGTGCGCCTGTGTGATGAGCTTGCGGACTTCGTCGTCGATGGCGGCCGCGACTTCGTTCGACAGATCCTGGCTCTTCGAGTAGTCGCGGCCGAGGAACACCTCAGCTTGCGGCTGCCCATACTTGAGCGGACCAAGTCGGTCACTCATGCCGTACTCCATGACCATCTTCCTGGCGAGACTCGTGGCCTTCTCGATGTCATTCGAGGCCCCGGTCGATGGGTCGCCAAACACGATCTCTTCTGCCGTCCGGCCGCCGAGGGCGTATGCCAGCTGGTCGACGAGTTCGCTCCGCTTCTCGTAGTGCTTGTCCTCGAGGGGGAGAGCCATTGTGTATCCGCCGGCCCTTCCGCGAGGGATGATCGTGACCTTGTGGATCGGATCGAGCTTCGGGAGTGCATATCCAACGAGCGCATGGCCACCCTCGTGGTAGGCAGTGAGCCGCCGTTCCTCTTCCGACATGATCCGACTCTTGCGCTCCGGGCCCGCGATGACTCGCTCGATCGCCTCTTCCATCTCGGACATGCCGATCTTGGTCTTGTTCCTGCGTGCCGCGAGGAGCGCCGACTCGTTGATGAGGTTGGCGAGGTCGGCTCCCGTGAATCCCGGGGTCTGGCGTGCGAGCGTGGAGACCTCCACGTCGTCTTCGTAGGGCTTGCCCTTGGCATGGACTTCGAGGATCTGCTCGCGACCCTTGATATCCGGTCGATCAACGACGATCTGGCGGTCGAAGCGCCCGGGACGCAGGAGCGCCGGGTCAAGGATGTCCGGCCGGTTCGTCGAAGCGATCACAATGACGCCTGCCTTGACGTCGAAGCCGTCCAACTCGACCAGCAACTGATTCAGGGTCTGTTCCCGCTCGTCGTGCCCACCGCCGAGACCGGCGCCACGATGACGACCCACAGCGTCGATCTCATCGATGAAGATGATCGACGGGGCGCTCGCTTTCGCCTGCTCGAAGAGGTCGCGGACGCGACTCGCACCAACACCGACGAACATCTCAACGAATTCGGAACCGGAGATCGCGTAGAACGGGACTCCTGCTTCGCCCGCTACGGCACGAGCAAGCAGCGTCTTGCCGGTTCCTGGTGGGCCATACAGCAGAACGCCCTTCGGGATCTTCGCTCCCATAGCCCGGAACTTCTGAGGCTGCTGGAGGAATTCCTTGATCTCATCGAGTTCCTCGATCGCCTCGTCCACACCGGCCACGTCTTCGAATGACACCTTCGGTGTGTCCTTGGTGACTTGCTTGGCTTTCGACTTCCCGAACTGCATCACCCGGTTCCCGCCACCCTGTAGCTGGAACATGATGAAGATGAACAGGCCAAACAGAAGGAGGTAGGGAAGAACGTTGCCGAGGAACCACTGGAACAGGGATGGCTCCTGTGAGTCCGTAACGGCTTCGACCCCCGCATTGAGGATGTCGTCGGTCAGGGTGGGTGAGTACTCGGCCGGGTACATCATGATGTACTCGACGGTCTCGCCTGAGGCGTCGGTGAAGGTACCGGCGACTTCGTTGGACCGATCGCGAATCGTTACCGGATCGTCGATCTCGCCCGCGGCCAGTTTGGCATTGAACTCGTTGAGGCTCAGCTCCTGGGGCTGGCTCGACTGGTTCACGAACATGTTCACGGCCATCACCACAACGAAGATGACGGCCAAGTAGATGACGATGGTTCGTGCGGTCCGGCTCACACTGCTCCTCAGCTCACGACCGGGCGTTCGCGGCCCGTCGCTTCATGGTACGCCGAGCCCTCGGATAAGCCGCATTGGAGTGGCGATCAGATGCGAGGCACCAGTCGCCAGTTGCGGGGCGGGCGTGGCGAGAACGGTCTTTGTCTCTCCCGCAATCAGGTGGAGGAGGAGCGATCAAGCGGCTGCTCGGTCGCAGAGGGGGGCGACCTGGGGGCAGGAGCCGGTCGCCGGTCGCCGGTCGGGTTCCTTCCCACAATTCGTTCCCTTCAGGGGAAGGTGGCGCCTGCCCAGCGGGCAGCTTGCGGAAGGGGTCTCTCGCGTGCCGAGAGACCGAGAGACCCCCTCCGGACGCTCCGCGAGCATCACCGCAGATCCGTAGCGACCGAGAGACCCCCTCCGTCGCCCAGAGGGCGACACCTCCCCCTGAAGGGGAGGAAGAGGACCGGCTCCTTCTGCTCGTCGGTTCCTCGGTCTATGCGATTCGCCAGGTGGTGCGGTGGGGTGGGGCGTGGATTCGGGGTCGGGTGAGGCGTCTCCGTTGGGGTGGGGAGTTCGGGTCGATGGTGAAGCCGTGGCCGTGGATCACGACATGGTGGTGGAACCAGCAGACGGTCGACAGGTTCTCGGCGTCGGTGCGTCCGCCCTCAGACCATGGGGTGGTGTGATGCACCTGGAGGCGGTAGCGGGAGACGCAGCCCGAGATGGTGCAGACCCCGCCGTCACGATGCAGGATGAACCTTCTGAGTCTCGGCGGGATGACTCTGGTGCGTCGACCGACGGCGAGCGGTGTCCCGTCCGAAGTGCGGGCCGTGACCTCAACCACACCGTCACACAGGATTGCTTGGAGCGTGTTCAGCCCGACCTGCGGCCCGCCCTCAATCCGTGACACCGGTCTCGGCGTTCGTGGCTGCCGCTTCGGTGGCGTCGACAAAGACTCGACACGACTGGAGCCGTGACTGTCAACAGAGGCTCCGTTGTCGCCGGTGATCGAGTCTTGGCTGATCGCCCACAACGCATCCGCGTTCCTCGTCGTCCGGGACGGGTTCACGGTCGGTCCGTACGGGAAGCTGTCGGCTCTCGCTTCGAGGGCCGCCACGACGGTACGTCCGGCGTAGCCGGGGAGGCGACCCGACAGGGTCCACGCTGATTCGTCGAGGTTCGGCTGGATCGCGACGTAGCGCTGTTCGAACGACATCTCCTCATCGATCGGCGCCAAACGCCGCCGCCGCGCCGTACGGATGCGGATCCCGGCAATATCGAACCCCGCCGTCTCACCCAGAATGTCACACGAGTCGTCACGCCGCGCAAACCGGCAGACCGCAACGGCCCGATCAAACCCGATCACACCAGAAGCGACGGCTTCATCGACGTCGGGAAGATCCTCGAGACGCCACGCCGTTGCCACCAGCATCCCGGCCGTCTCCGAGGCCAGGTCCATCCGACCCGCCGCCCACTCCTTCAACGACCGATGCCCGTCCCGCACAGCAACCTGACGCCGGTCGAGTTCCCGCAACAGCGACATCTGTGCGGCTCGGGACCGGGCGATGATCGCCTCGTGGTCGAGTAACTGTTCCTCGATCGTTGCGGTGGAGAGATCGTGATGTCCCATACCGACAACCTATCTGCCGGGTGTGACAGAAACCCGGACTGAGAAACAAGAATCTCGAAGAATCCTGTGGATTCTCTCGTCGCCGCTCGACACCGGCGAGAGACCCCCTCCGCAACCTGCCCTCACCGCAGACGCCACCTCCCCCTGAAGAGGAGGAATACTTCGAGACTGGCGTCTTTCCTACACCTCGTCGACGACGGCGACGTGGGGGAGGTTGCGGTACTTGCCGTCGAAGTCAAGGCCATAGCCGATGACGAACTCGGGTCCGATGTGGAACCCTTCATACGCTACCTCGAGCGGTGGTCGCTCGATTCCATCCTTGATGAGGAGGGCAGCGAGTTGCAGTGACGCCGGATTCCTTACTTCGAGGTTCTTGATGAGGTACTGCAGGGTGAGGCCCGTGTCGATGATGTCCTCGACGATGAGGACGTGGCGTCCCTCGATCTCTTCGTCCAAGTCTTTGAGGATGCGGACGACACCCGAGGACTTCGTCGACGCGCCGTACGACGAGACGGCCATGAAGTCGAACTCCACCGGAAGTGCGACGTGACGAGCGAGGTCGGCCATCACGACGAAGGCGCCTTTGAGGATCGCGACCATGAGAAGGCTCTTTCCTTCGTAGTCGCGGGTGATTGCGGCACCCATCTCGGCAAGCTTGGCGTCGATTTCCTCTGCGGATACGAGGGTTCTTCCGATCTTCACGACAGGTCCTGCTTCCGTCCGATCGCGATTGCTTGTCTCGTCGCCGGCCGGGCCCACGGTGCGACGCGGAGACCAACGATGGCAGCGATTGTGCCACCGTTGGCCACCACCGGCCAAGTGGACCGGAGCCGAACTGCGATTCCGGCCTCCGACAGCACGGTGCGAACCGGTTTTGATCCCGCATCGATCTCGATGCGATCACCCTCGGTCGCGCTCCTCAGCACGGTCTCGGAGCCAATCACGGCCGGGTCGAGAAGAAGGACCGAGCGGCGAGAGATCCGCGAGGCATCGGCCTCGGCAAACGAAATCTGGTGGGTGCCGAAGCGCAGCGTTCCGGGGACGGGAATCGCGAGCGGAACCGGCTCGTGCATCGGGCCCGGATCGATGACGACGAACGGGCCCTCCCTCCCGACCGCGAGCGATCCGGTGATGGTCGCCGCCGCAGATGTGCCGCTGGCGACACCAAGAACTGCCGCGATGTCGGCCTCGGATCCCGCGTACGGGTCGAGCAGTCGTCGCAAAGCCCGGCGGATGGCGCGGGTCGCGATCGGGAGCGAAGCGGTGGTGAGCGGCGCCGACGGGATCATGACGGCGGTCCCTTCCTCGAGGATCGGGATGGAGTCGGTGAGGCGCTCGATCTCTTCGTCGTCGGCAGCCGCGATCGATCCGGATCGAGCAAGCGTCGATCGGATCCCCGACCGGTAGTTCCGTTCGAGGTCTGGGAGGAGTTCCAACCGCACCCGATTCCGCAAGAAGCTGAGATCGGCGTTGGAAGGATCATCGGTGAACGGCAATTCCAACGCTTCGGCAACTGATCGGACATCGGCCCGGGAGTATCCGAGCAGGGGCCGGATCACACCGGGGCGGCTTCGCAACATGCCGGCCAAACCTGCGCTCCCCGATCCGCGCATGAGGTTCATCAGCACCGTCTCGGCTTGATCGTCCTGGGTGTGCCCGGTCACGATCGTCTCCCCCGCCTGGGTCGCTGCCGAGATCGCGACCCATCGGGCATCGCGTGCTCGCGACTCGAGGGACGGGCCAGGCTCCACCGGAGCGTCGACGACAGTGAATGCGATCCCGATCCGCTCCGCGGTCTCGCGTGCCGCACCTTGGAGCGCCTCGGACGAGTCGAGGCTGTGCCGAACGAAGATGCCACGGGCGACGCCGCGGATGGCTGCTAGCCACGCGGCAACAGCGGAATCGGCGCCGCCGCCGAGTGCAACGACGAACGGGCCTTCCGGCAAGAGGTCGAGAACCTCGGCCGCGAGTTGGTCGGGTGTCAGGCGATCCGCTGCAGCCACTGCTCGGGATCGCCGATCTCATCGAGGGTTGGCAGAGCTTCGGGGCTCTCCCACGCGTGGTCGAGCGTCGCCCACGAGGCTCGCGCCTCCACGCCCTTGATGAACTGGGCCCCCATCTCGTACTGGCGCAGCTTCATTTCGAGACCGATGAGGCGCATCAGGGCGGCGGTGCGCTTGTCGGAACGTCTCGCCTTGAGCACCGCAGACATGCGCGCCTGCGTCACGATCTCGCGCTCGCCAATCCGGTCCATGACGACGTGTCCGTGACCCTCGAGGAGGGCCATCAGCGCCTGAACTCGGTCGATCACTTCGCGTTGTTCTGGCGTCGCGAACACGCCGAAGATTCCTGCTTCGTCGATCAGCGGTTCGCCGGCGGCAGCCGCTTCCCTGAGCTCTGCGGCGACCCGCTGGATGTGCCCGCTCTCCGGCTTGGATGTCGCGACGAGTTCGTCTACGAGACCGAGGAAGTAGCCGCGAAGCCATGGAACTCCGGTGAACTGAAGCCGGTGTGTGCACTCGTGGAGTGCGACCCAGAAGCGGAAATCGTTGGGCCGGAAGGCGTGGTCTCGCTCCATCTTGAGGAGGTTGGGTCCGACGAACAGCACCGTGTCGCCGTCGTCGCCGTCGGATGTCGGAAGCACCAGTTCGTACTGGCCAAGGACCCGCCGGGCGAGGAAGCCGAGCACGGCACCCATCTCAGCCCCCATGATCCGGCCGGCCATTGCAGATCCGATGCCGGATTCGGAGCCGAGCTTCTTCTCGGCCGGAGCGAGAAGGGCGGAGAACGATGCGACGTTGTTCTCGACCCATCCGGTCCGACCCACGACGGAGACGTCGGGGAGGCCGGGTGCGACCAGGCCGGTCTCGTCAGACACGAGTTCGGATGCACGCTCGACGAGCCCCGGGAGGTCGAGTTCGAGACGAGCCTGGTGGTAGGTGTCCTCGAGCGGATACCGCCCCGAAACGCTCGAAGCAACCGAGACCGCTAGAGGCCAATCAACACGCGACATGGCCTGAAGGGTAGGGGACCCTGCGAATCTCCGTGCCCGGCGATCGGCGGCTCCGAAGTGCTACTCCCTCGCTGCGACCAGGCCCCACATCCCCCGGTACCGCTCGGAGGACTCGAGCAACTCCGCGTGTGTTCCGCTGGCCTGGATCACGCCGTCCTCCATCACGATGATCTCGTCCATGCGGTCGAGGCCGACGGGTCGGTGCGTGATCAGTACGAGAGCGCGGTCGGAAGCGGCATCGAGCAGGTCATCCATGACCGCTTCGGCCGTCACCGGATCGAGACCGGAGATCGGTTCGTCGAGCACCAGGATCGGGAAGTCTGCGAGGAGCGCGCGTGCGAGCGCGATACGCCGTCGCTGGCCCCCCGACACCGACTCTCCGCCCTCACCGACATCGTGCTCCAACCCGTCGGGGAGTTCATCGAGCCAGCGTCCAAACCCGACTCGTTCGAGCACCGCCTCCACATCGGCATCAGTGGCGTCGACGTCGCCGATCCTGACATTCCCGACCACGGAGCCGCGGAACAGAAACGCGCGATCGTCCTCGTACCCGATTGTTGCGCGGAGTTGTCCGGGATCGGCGTCGCGGAGGTCCACCCCACCGAGAGAGACGCTGCCGGCGTCGGGGTCCCGGAAACGGCACAGAACGTGCGCGAGGGTTGTCTTGCCCGCGCCGGTCTCACCAATGATCCCGATCTTCGATCCGGGCCGAACCGTGAGATCGATCGGACCGAGAATCCGCGCACCTCCCTCGACGGTCACGATCGCTCCGTCGACGTTGAGCTCCGGTGACGACGGGATCGACTGGGGTTGATCAGGCGGTGATGTCGGCGACTCGGCATCGATGACTTCAAAGAGTCGATCGGCGGCGCCGAGGGAGCGACCAAGCCGCTCGAACGCCGATGGGAGCGGAGCGACCGCCTCAAACGGTGTGATCGCCAGCATCGCGAGGACGGCCACCATGACACCATCGAGGGATCCGGCCTGAACGGCGACCGCTGCAACCCAGAGAGTTCCGACGAGCGCGGCCCCGATCAGTATGAGGATCATCGCATCACCGAAGCCGTGGAGCCAGGCGGTCCTGCGTTCAGCCAGCGCCACCGCTTCGGCTGCTTCGTCGGCCGATGCCAGGAGGCGATCCTCCTCGCCGAGAGCGACGATCGCCTGCGCCCCTTCGATGACCTCGACGGTCCGACCGATCAGCAGGCCTCGCTCCCCTGCGACGGCCCGTCCGGTCGCTCTCCCAGCCCGCTCGGTGATCCACGGAACGAGCAGACCTGCGAGGAGGAGCGGGACGAGGATCGTCACCGCCGAGATCGGCAGCCAGATGAGTGCCAGCAGCAGCGTGAGCAGGGCAACTGCGATCGCAATGAGCGGTGGAGCGATCACGCGCACGAAGACGTGCTGGATCTCGTCGACGTCGTCGAGGACACGGCCGACGAGATCCCCCGCTCGAAACGACGCAACACCGGCCGGTCCCAATCGATGGAGTGCGCGTGCGATCCGTGAACGCAGGTCGGCAAGAAGGTGGAGGCTCAGGTCGTGTGAAACGAGGCGCTCGAGATAGCGGAGTACAGCTCGGGCAATCCCGAAGAAACGCACACCGACAATCGCCGGCGTCAGATCGAGGATCGGTGGTTGCAGCGCCGCCGAAGAGATGAGGTACGCCGACACGGTGAGCAAGCCGATCGAGGACGCAACCGAGGCGGCCCCGGCAGCGATCGAGGCCAGGAACCGCCCCGGATAGGCTCGGAGCGAGTCGACGAGGCGCACGAAGCCCTTCATGTCAACTCCCCCGCCGTTGGGGCGACGATCCGCCCATGGTCGATTCCGATCACCCGATCGGCGAGATCCACCAAGACTCGCTGGTGAGCGACGGTCACGACCGTCCGGCCGGCAGCGATCCGCTCGAACGAGGCGGCAATCCGAAGCTGTGTCTGGCTGTCGATCCCCGCGGTCGGCTCGTCCAGCAAGAGTAGATCGGGTGCACGAACCACGGCACGGGCAAGGGTCACCATGCGTCGCTCGCCACGGCTCAGACCGGCGCCGCGTTCACCGATCACCTCGCCGAGGCGTGGGATGAGGTTCTCGGCACCGACGAGCTCGAGTGTCTCTGCGATGTCGCGGTCGCTCGCACCGGCAGCCCCAAGCCGCACGTTGTCGAGCACTGTGCCGGCCACAAGGAACGGGTCTTGTTGGACCCACCCGATCTTCGAGCGCCAGGCTGAGAGATCCACCCCACCCGACGGAACACCGGCGATGGTGAGCGTGCCGCCCGTCGGACGATCAAAGCCGAGGATGAGGCGGAGCAGTGTCGACTTCCCGGCGCCCGATGGGCCGATCACCGCGAGATGTTCACCGGTCTCGACTCGGAGATCGATGCCGCCGAGCACCACGGCCCCGGCTTCGTCGCCCAATGTGGGGTACCGGTAGGTGACACCGGCGAAACCAATCAGTGTCGCGCCCGGCGCGGGAGCGGCGGGTGTGCGCAGCTCCGCGGTCTCGGGTTCGGTAGGTGAGCGTTCCAGAACATCGAAAGCGGATCGGGCTGCCTCCATGCCGTCCATCGCGGCGTGGAACTCGGAACCGGCCTTGCGGAGGGGTGCGTACACCTCGGGCGCGAGGATCAAGATCGCGAGTGCCGGTTCGAAGTCCAGGCTGCCGCCTACGACTCGCAGACCGACCGCGACGGCGATCATCGCCGTCGACAACGTGGCGACCAGTTCCAGCACGAACGCCGACAGGAACGCGATCCTCAACGTGGCCATCGTCTGCTTCCGGTACTCGTCGGAGAGCCGCCGGATCCGGTCAAGCCGTCCGCCACCCGACTGGTACACCTCGAGCGTCAGCAGACCCCGCAGCGTCTCGACCAGCGCATCACCGAGCCGAAGAATCGTGTGCCATCGCTGCCGGGTCGACCGGTCCGAGTAATTGCCGATCAACATCATGAAGACCGGGATAAGGGGCACAGTGATGATGATGATCACCGCTGTCAACGGATCAACAGTCACGACCCAGACGATGGCGAGGATCGGGATGAGGGCGCCCAGGACGAGTTGCGGCAGGTAGCGGGAGAAGTAGGCATCGAGCGCGTCGATTCCGCTCGAGGCGACGAGCGCAAGATCGCCGCTTCCTGCATGAGCGACCTCGTGCCGTCTGCGCCAGCACGGCCCGCATCACGCGTTCTCTCAGCGATCGCTTGACGTCGGCCGCCGCTCGGTGGGCTGCGACCGACCGAGCCCACTCGAATGCTCCCCGGGCAACGTAGATGAGGCCGAGAGCGAGCAACGCCCCGACCAGTTCGCCGGGATCGACACCGTCGAGGAAGACCCTGTCGACGATTCCAGCAAGAACCACCGCCCCCGCGATCACCGCGATCGCGGAAGCCAGGCCGAGGGCAACCGTCACCCCCATGAACCGGCGCACCCCTTCGGTTACCCCGAAGAGGCGCCGGTCGATCGGACTGATCCGATCTGCTTCTGTTTGCTGTTCGTCAGTGCGTGGACGTGGTGACATCCCTAGGACTGACGCGCTTGCGGAACACCCAGTAACTCCATGACTGGTAGACAAGCACGATCGGAACGAATATGAGCGCCACGATCGACATGATCCTCAGCGTCAACTCGGTCGACGAGGCGTTGAACACCGTGAGGCTGTAGTCCGGATTGATCGTCGACGTCATCACATTCGGGTACATCCCGATGAAGATTGCCGCCACGATCGCCGCGATCGTCACACCGGTACCGATGAACGCCCATCCGAACATGTCCGAGCTTGAGTCAGCCAGATCACCACGGCGAGGAGCACCACGGCGAGGATCGGGAGCAGCGCAGGCACGAAGTCGCCGTCGCCCTGCAGGTAAGTCCAGACCATTGCGGCACCGACGACCACGGTCGATGCGATTGCGAGAGGTTGCGAGACCGCCACCGCCCGTTCGCGAACAGTCCCCATCCGACTTGAGGGCGAGGAAGATCGCACCGTGCAGGACGAACAGCACGACGGCCGCGATACCCATCAGCAGCGAGTACGGATTCAGCAGCGCCCAGAAGCCGCCGATGTACTCGCCCGCAGCGTCGATCTCGAGGCCGCGCACCAGATTGCCGAATGCTACGCCGAAGAGCAGTGCGGGCAGAAGGCTGCCGACGAAGATCGCCCAGTCCCACATGCTCCGCCACTCCGGCTTCCGATCCTTGCTCCGGTATTCGAAGGCGACCCCTCGAATGATCAACCCGAACAGGATTAAGAACAGCGGCAGATAGAAGCCGCTGAACATCGTCGCGTACCATTCTGGGAACGCAGCGAACGTTGCACCTCCTGCGGTGAGCAGCCAGACCTCGTTCCCGTCCCACGTCGGGCCGATGGTGTTGATCATGACCCGTCGGTCGTTGTCATCCTTGCCGAGGAACGGCAGCAGGATCCCGACCCCGAAGTCGAATCCTTCGAGGAAGAAGAATCCGATCCAGAGGACGGCAATGAGTACGAACCAGAGGGTTTCCAGGTTCCAGATTCCTTGTTCCATGCTCAGCCTCCTCAGTACACCATCGACTCGGCGACGTCTTCTGCAGTCTCCTCGTCACCCGGGCCCGGCCTTCGCGTACTTGACGAACAAGTACCCGGCGGCAACGGCAAGCGCGGCGTAGATCAGTGTGTAGCCGACGAGCGTCGATGATGATCCACGCTCCCGGCACAGTCGGCGAGTTCGAGACTTCCGTCTTGAGAAGCCCGACTGCGATCCACGGTTGACGACCCATCTCGGTGAAGATCCATCCCATGGCGTTCGCAACGAATGCCGCCGGAATCCCAATCCAAAGAGCCGCCTTGAGGAACCACTTGTACTGCGTGAGAGTCCCTCGAATGTGGAACCAGACGGCGAGTCCGCCGATGAGGATCATCAGGAACCCGAGACCGACCATGATTCGGAATGACCAGTAGGTGACGAACAGGTTCGGGATGTAGTCGCCTTCTCCGAACTCAGCCACCGACTGGGCCTGGAGATCGTTGATGCCCTCGTACCTCACAGTCGAGGTTGTTGCATGACAGAAGACTCAGCGCTCGTGGGATCGAGATGTTGACGCTGTTCCGGTTGTTCTCCTTGTCTCCAACGGCGAACAGAGAGAAGGAAGCCGGCTGTTCGGTATCCCAGAGGGCTTCGGCGGCGGCCATCTTCATGGGCTGCACCTCGACCATGACCTGACCCTGCCAGTGACCGGTGAGGGCGACGCCGATGGTGGCGACCAGCAGAACGGCGCCACCGAAGGCTGCCGACTTGCGCATGATCACTACGTGTTGTTTCTTGGCCAAGTGGTAGGCCGCGATGCCGAGAATCATCGCGCTCGCCGTGGCGAATCCGACGGAGATCGTATGCGGGAAGTGGGTCCACAGCACCTTGCTGGTGATGATCTCGCCGAAGTTCTGCATCTCGGCTCGACCGGTCTCAGCGTTGAGGATGTAGCCGGTCGGGTATTGCATCCACGAGTTCGCCAGCAGGATGAAGAATGCCGACGCCATCGTTCCGAACGCCACCATCCAGATGGTGAATGCATGGACCTTGGGACTGAGCTTCTTCCATCCGAAGATCCACAGACCAAGGAATGTCGATTCGATGAAGAACGCCAAGAGCGCCTCGATCGCAAGCGGTGCACCAAAGATGTCCCCGACAAAGCGGGAGTAGGTCGACCAGTTCATGCCGAACTGGAACTCCTGGACGATCCCGGTGACGACGCCGATGGCGAAGTTGATCAGCATCAACTTGCCCCAGAACTTTGTCATCCGCAGGTATTCGGGCTTCTTCGTCCGGACCCAGGCGGTCTCCATGATCGCGACCATCCAGGTGATGCCGAGCGTGATCGGCACGAACAACCAGTGGTACACCGTCGTGATGCCGAACTGCCATCGCGCCAGCAACACGTCTTCCATAGAGCCCTCCCAACGGTCGGATCCGGTCCGTGCGTAGATTGCTGCGGAGATCCGCTCGGTCGTAGGGTCGTTTGTCCCGAATACCAGCGAGTTCCGGCCTTGGATCGCAGCGGCGACCGGTGAGGGTGTCCGTCTACTCGGCGACGACGGTGTAGCGGCCCTTGATGCCGACGAGGTAGTAGACGATGAGGCCGCCGACAACGACCGCGGTGAGGGTCAGCGTGAGAGGTAGGAGATACCGGGTGGTCCACGGAGGAGCCTCTTCGACAATCTCGACCGGCGCAATATCAACGGCAGCTCCGCTCTCGATCGAGATGGGCGCTACCTCCGCGGTCTCGCCTTCCTCGGATTCCTGGGCCGACGCAACGGCAGGGATCAGGAGGATGGCTCCGGTGAGGAGTGCGGCGATGAGTACACGGAGTGATCGCGTCATGGGGCGAGGATAGACGACGAACCGCACGCGATGAAGCGCCCCTCGGCGGGGCGCTTCAATCGTGAGGATCTCGTGTCAGGCTTCGGTGCTGACGATCCGCCCGCGAAGGCGGGGATACTTCGTGGGAGCGTGGGCGAAGCACCATTCTCTCCGGTTGTACCGGGAGAGCTTGGTCTCGCATTCCTTGGCGGCACACTTCCGCTCGGTTGAGTAGGTCTTCGGGGCCCTGGCGCCGCCATCGAGGCGGCGGCCTCTGAGTACGTTGTCGTTCATTGTGTCTTCCCTCCGATCGAGTCGGGTGGAATCACATCCCCGACTCGTTCTTCTCTCGTTCCTGTTGTATTAACGCTCGGAGGGTGTCAAAAAGTTCCGGGGGCGGTTCGGTCTTCCCGCGTTCCTTGATCACAAGCTTGAGATGTCGTTCAAACTCAAAGGCGTCCATACACGGCGGACATCGGCGCAGGTGCACGCGAATCCGTGACTTGGTGAAGAAGGAGGCTTCCTCATCAAGGTACTGGTAGACGTATTCGATGGCGTGGTCGCAACCGCTACTCATTGGGTGTTCCTGTGATTCCGTGCTGTTGTGCTACATCCCACAACTTCTTTTGGAGCGCCTTTCTTCCCCGATGCAGTCGAGACATCACGGTGCCGATCGGGATGTCGAGCATCTCGGCGATCTCCTTGTAGGAGAAGCCGTCCACATCGGCGAGGAGAACGGGAAGCCGGAACGTCTCAGGCAGCGACTCGAGCGCATCGATGATGTCGGTATCGACGAACGCATCGAGCATGTCCGTCTCGGCGCTCTGTGCGGCACCGGATGCCTCGCCGAGTCGCTTGTAGAGATAGAGATCCTGGAGTTCGCCGAGTTCGACCTCGGAGGGACGACGCTGCTGCTTCCGGTACTTGTTGATGTAGGTGTTCGTGAGAATCCGGTAGAGCCACGCCTTGAGATTCGTGCCTTCGGTGTAGGAGTCATACGCTCGGTAGGCCTTCAGGAACGTCTCCTGGACGACGTCTTCGGCGTCGGCAGGGTTCCGTGTCATGCGGAGCGCGGCGGAGTACAGCTGCGGTGCATATTGCATCGCGTCCGTCTCGAAGTCCGCCTGATCCGCCACATGGCTCCCTTGTTGCGCCCGTCATCCTACGGCTGAGCCGAATTGAGCGTAAGACCACTAGGATTCCGGCGCCCTCGCCGGGGTAGCTCAGTCCGGTAGAGCAACGCACTCGTAATGCGTAGGTCGTCGGTTCGAATCCGATCTCCGGCTCCAACAAAGCCCTTGCCCGGGATGGTTTCCTGGCAAGGGTTCTGTGGTGCCTCGGTTCATCCGTGGCAATCCAATGGCATGAGCCCCATATGTGCTGTGGCCTCAGGGGGTGAGCGCAACGCTGTCTGTGGAGATTGTGGTTTCTCGCCAATGCAGAGCCGATAGGGGCGGGCTGGAGACAGGGCCATTCTCTTGTCGGAACCCTGCGGGGTAGCGAGGGGATTGGGCAGAGCTACATCCCGGTGACATCGCCGCAACCCGATAGCGGCTTGGCCAGGCTGAAGGTGGCCTGGCGACCGGTACGAGTCCTCGCGAAGCATACGAAGATGGTGGTGTCGCCGTGCGCCGGCTCAATCCAGGCTACCGCTCCTGGAAGTCGATCGCATCTTGCATGGCCTCGCTCCGGGAGAGTCGCCAGAAGAGGAAGACCACCAGTCCGACAACGGGCAACAACACGATCGTTGCAGCCCAGACGACAACTTGCCACGTCTCCATCGAGTGACGCGCGCGGATGAGATCGACCAGACCTAGAACCATCAGAATGAAGAGGAGCAACGATCCTGCCCCGAGTGCCCAAACCATGCGAACGCCTCCAATACTGCTTCCGTGCCTCGATCGTACTCGGTCGGTGGAACCCCGACAATTGATCGGGAGCGTGGGTGCAGGTCAGCTACTCGATACGGCGCACTGGCGGTGTTTCTAGGACGTCTGCAAGGCTTCGGCACCGATGGTCTTCCGGCCTGTTGGCGACACCTCCAAGAGCATGAGGCCCCCGAAGCGTTGACCCGCCGGGTTTGCTGCCAACACATTCCGTTCAGCGGCGCCGGCGAGTGAGCGACGGATCGCGACATACGGATCCGATGAACGGTTGATGCGGCAAGACCTTGATCGCTCAGGCCGTCAGGGAAGCACTCCATGGCGTCCCTGGTGATCCGGTCACGTCGGTGCCGCCGAGTTCCGATTCTTCGACGGAGCGGCGCACATGGTTGACGGAGGACTCCGATGATTTGGCTTCCAGTGTCCCGGCCTTGACCCGACGCGCTTCACGTTCGATCCGCGACGCCATCCGTTCGAGGAGCGTCATCGGCCCTGACCCTTGGGTGATCCCTCCACGGCCGAGCCGGTTGGGGTGTTCCCGCAGCGACTCGGTGACTTCGTCCTCAGTAGCGAACGCTCGGCTGATGCGTTTCCTCTTTATGCCGGGAGATGCGACATCGAGTTGCCACCTCCACGTGAGTCTCCTGCCGCCGCTTCGGACACATGCCGGAGAGTCGTTGCAGGACAAGCCTTTACGGGTCTGCGCGAGTCTCTGCGAAGGAAGCCTGACCGGATTCGAAATGCGTAGGTCCTCGGTTCGAGTCCAATCACCGGCTGCACCAGGGTCGGACTTCGTTCGATCGGTGGCGATCGGTCATCCGATCGTCTGGTCTGAATCAGCCGGTGATTGCGCTGGCGACCGCGAGCCCGATCGACTCATGGCCTTTGCGGTTGGGGTGCGGCCAGCCGGCCCACATCTGTGTCGACACATCGAGATCGGCGATGTCGATCCACGTCACGTTCTCATTGAGGCCGGCCTTGATGGCTCCGTGCAGCGCCCCCAGGGCGTCGGTCATCTCGTCGGCGCACTCCGGTCCGATCGGAGCCCATCCGGGCGCGATCGTAGATCCGTCGATACCGAAATAGCTCGCCCAGAACACTGAGGCATTGGTGCGGGCGTCAAGGGCATCGACGATCGCCGAAGTGGTCGCGGTGATGTCCGGTCGTTTCGCGTCGAGGTTCCAATGGTCGGTCATCGCCACCTCGCAGGCAGCCTGATCTCCAGACTTGCTGAACGAGAGTGCGGTGTCCTTCGTCAGTTCCTTGACGACGTCGACCCAGTTCGTCGAGTTGATACCGGCGGTGACGACCACGACATTCCATGTCGACGGGTTCGTGTATCGCTCGATGTCATCGATCTGGCTGGGATGCGAATCCGAGCAGGAGTCGGACCCACCGTTCAGCACCGAGTTCACACCGGCACCGGGGAACGCGATGTTCGTGTATTCGGGGGCCCAGGCGGGCGGGAGCGCAGCTGCGACTGCGTTCCGAACGGTTCGCCCAAACGAAAGATCCGCGTCTCGACATGTCGCGTCGGCGGTGAACCACTGGCGGGTGTAGCCGGATGCGATCGAGTCGCCTGCGAGCACGATCATCGGCCGGGAGGGCGTCTTCCCCGACCAGGTGGGGTACCACTCGGATTCCCAGCCATTGACGTCGACCGCTCGCACCTCGAGGCGGTAGTCCGTGTCCGGCAGCACGGAGACGTACGAGATCGTTGGGTCATCCACGGAGGTTTCATTGATGTCGCCCGGAACCGTTCCCCGCCACCGGTACTCGTAGCGGGCGATCCCGTCGTTGTCTTCGGCGTCGATGCGAATACCGGCTTCGAGGAGGGCATCGTCGGCCTGGGGCGGCAGCAATTCGGCGGAGACGATGAGCGGGCGTGTATCGCCGTCGGGGAGCATCTCCCCTGGAGGATTCAATGCCGAGACCGGAATGGCCACGGCCATCGCCGCACCAACAATGGTGCTCATCAATACAGCGCGTCGCGACATCAACACAAACCTAGCGTTCGGGTGCAGTACTGATATGACGTTCCGGGCGCCGGAATGGTTCCCACTTGGAGTAGCAAGTATTCCTCCCCCTTGAGGGGAGGTGGCCCGAGCGCAGCGAGGGACGGAGGGGGTCTCCTCCTCGCTTCGAAACCGAGAGACCCCTTCCGTCAACGCCCTTGGGGGGGCTGCCACCTTCCCCTGAGGGGAAGGAATTGAATGAGAAGGAATGGAGAGGCAGGAAGATCAGCCTCTACGGGACGTATTGCTCGAGGATCTCGGTCACGGTGCCGCTGTTGACAAACAGCCAGACGCCGCACCAGTTGGAGGGGCATGAGATGTAGGCCGTCGGGTCGAGGGGCCAGTCGCTGAACGCCACATCCAGATAGCCGATCGAGCCAGCGTCGATCTCCCAGACGCCGGCGGTTGGCGGAACCGGGACCGTTCGCAGCGTCGGATTGGCATTGCGCACGTAGTAGTCGTTGTTGACCTCTTCACCATCCGCCGCGCCTTCGGTGTAGGCAATCTCACCGAAGTAGAAGCAGGCGAGATCGAACTCGATCTCGGTTGGCGTCTTCGCGAGGACATACCCGAACCACACACCGTCCGGCAGCGAACCGGCACCCGGAGAACAGCCCGAACCAGCCGCACCGTCGCTCCCGGGGAGTGGATTGAGCGGGTAGAACTCCGGGTCTTCGATCACATATGGACCGCCCGATGTGGTCGTCGTCGTTGGAGCCGTCGTAGTGGTTGCCGCAGTCGTCGTCGTAGGTGCCGCGGTGGTCGTTGTCGCAGCGGTCGTCGTCGTCGTCGCCGCCGCGACCGTTGTCGTGGTTGCCTCGCCGGGCAGCGTCGTGGTCGCTGCCGTCGACGCTGTCGTGGAGGATGCGTCCGCAGCGGCGACGTCATCCGAGTCACTGGAACTCGTACACCCGGCAACAGCCAGCAGGACGAGGAGGAAGATGAGTGCCTTCATGGGTGAACCGTACGCTCGCTCGGAGCGCCCCAACCAGAGTCTCTCTGCCCTACCGCTGGGTTGGCCCTTCACGAACCGGCGGTGATGCCTCTGACGGAGAACCCCTGGAGGGTGAAGAACATCGCTATCGGCAGGAACTTGATGGTGAACGCGCCGGTTGTTTGCAGGTTCTCTCGCGAACCGAACTCGCCGACAAGCGATGCGATCACCACCGTTGCCGACAGTGCATCCCGGCTTCCACCGATCATCGTGGTGACCGCGGCACCGCTCGTCGGGGCGATCTACAGGATCGTGAACCTCCAGAAGACCAGGGACTCGATCGCGCGACGTGGGGCTTCTCTAGAGTTGTGCGATGTCCTCAACAACCCGCCCGAGTACCCGGCGTTCGTCATGCACCTCGAATGCGAATACACCGGAGAGCAGTTCGGACCCGATCAGATACACGGACTTCCACCTGCGGGGAAGCCGCTGTCGGTGATGTGCGACCTTGATTGCAGCGGCGCGGCGCTCAACGTCTCCTCCGGAGATTCGATGACCGAAGCCGCGGACTCCCGATACCGGGGCACGGTGAACACTATCGCTGCCCCGCACATCGCAGGAATCTCAGCCGTTTCAGGTGCCCGGGTTGGAGAGACGACGGCCAACGGTGTCCGCCCCGTTCTTGGCGGAGCTACACCATCATGACCACCGTCGCTACCGCCGGTCTCGCCGTGCTCGACTTCGTGTTCGGAGTCGACCGCCGGCCAGACCGCGGTCGCAAGGTGTTCGCCTCCTCTCTCACCGAAGTCGGTGGCGGGCCTGCGGCCAACGCCGCCGTCACGATTGCAGCACTCGGCGGAGACGCTCGCTTCGTCGGGCGCATCGGCGATGACACGATCGGCGAGCGGATCCTCGCCGACTTCGCCCGCTGGGGCGTCGACACCTCCCGCGTGCGCACGATCGCGGGTGTTCCGTCGCCGCTCTCATCGGTGGTCATCGAAGCGGACGGCGAGCGGACGATCGTCAACTACACCGACGGAGCTCTCTTCGCTCCCGACGATTTGATCACGACCAATGACCTCGCCGGGGCTGACACCGTGCTCGCCGACTTGCTTTGGCCCACAGGAGGACTTTCGGCGCTGCGATCAGCCGCCGAGCTCGGCGTCTCATCGGTGCTCGACTTCGACGAGGTCCCGGAGCGAGGGCTCACCGAGGCGCTGACGCTTCCGACCCACCTCGTGTTCTCTGCGCCGGCACTCGCCGCGGTGGCCGAGACCGCCGCTCCGGCCCAAGCCCTCTTGAAGGTCGCTGGCCGGACCGATGCCTGGGTGGCCGTCACCCTTGGAGCACAGGGGGTGCTCTGGGTCGACGATGGAGTCGTCGAGCACACGCCCGCCTACACGGTCACAACAGTCGACACCCTCGGCGCAGGCGATGTCTACCACGGCGCCTTTGCCCTCGGCATCGCGGAGAACCGGGGGATCGAAGAAGTGGTGATGCGGGCAGCCGCAGCCGCCGCCCTCAAATGCACACGTTTCGGCGGCCGCGAAGGTGTTCCCACGCGGGATGAAGTCGAAGACTTCATGAAAGCAAATCCACGATGAACATGACAGCAGAAGCGCGCTGGGGCCGTCGACGCCGCTGGGCTGGTCCAACCTTGCTCGCAGCTCGCAGCTCGCGCCTTCACGCCTTTGGCCACCAGGGGGTGAGGTGGGTGTCTACGGTCTTGTACCAATCGTTGGTCATGGCACCGAGGGGGTCGGTGCGTTCGGTGTAGTCGAACCACAGGATGGGCTTGTCGATCCAGATCCGGACCGCCGTCCGCTGGACTCCCCGCTCGACCTGGCCGAGCACACGGTTGGTCCCGTGGATCGTGACCGGCAGAAGCGGCGCTCCACTCATCCACGCGAGCCACGCCGCACCGCGCTTCGGCTCGGTCTCGCGCCAGGACGCGACCCTGCGCCCCTCCGGGAAGACACCCGCTGTGCCTCCGGCCCTCAGGTACTCGACGGTCTCCTCGAGGGCTCGCAGCGGCACCCCGTCTCGATCGGTCGGTATGGCCCCGAAGTACTTCGTGACGACATCGAACGTGAGGTGGTTCCCGAAGAGTTCATCCACCGCGATGAACCGCACGAGGCGGCCAAGGGCGTTGACCACGAGCGGAGGATCAAGATGTGAGAAGTGATTCGAAGCCACCACGAGCGGCCCCTGCTTCGGAATGTGCTCCGTGCCGCTCACTTCGAAATCGAGCAAGCCCCTGGCCAGGATGCGCAACGGGATGTTGAGGAAACGCGTCGTGAGCGCCGAGGGAATGTACCGGAAACTAGACATCGGCCGCGAGCTCGGCGAAGAGATTCGCGAAGGCCAACTGGGGACGCTGATTCCTGCCGAGCGCTTCGATCGCCACCAGCACCCGCTCTGCACCCGCTACCGCGCGTTTCGGAGTCATCGACGACAGCGCAGCGACCGGTACATCCGTGTTGCGCACCGGACTGCCGAACTGTGCAGCGGCGACATCCCGGTAGAACGAGGCAAGGATCTCGAGTCCGGTGATATGGAGCGCGTCCGTCGCACGCTTCAGCTCCCGGGTCTGCCGGTCTTTGAGCGATCGCGGGGCGTCGTCTCCAAGCGCATCGCGCTCCTCCTGTTGACGCTGTTTCAACGCCGCGAGGAGAGGCTCGGCCGAAGTCATCGTCTCATCGGCAAGCCGGAAAGCATTCCCCGGATGCTCACCGAGGCGCATGGGGATGCTGAGCCAGAGGCGCCGGTAGTTGGCGACCTCCGGTTCGGTGGCAAGCGCCAGCGCAAGCCCAGGTCTCCCTCCGGCAATCCTTGCCGCTTCGGTTGCCTGGTCCGTTTCAATGCCAAGCGCCTCGAGGCCGGCCGCTACCTCGGACTCCGGGACCCGACCGAGCACGACCGTACGGCAGCGGCTTGCCACCGTGCTCGGCAGATCGTCCTCCGTCTCCGTAACGATCACGAACACCGAGGCCGGTGTGGGCTCTTCAAGTGTCTTGAGCAGCGCGTTTGCAGCCTCATCGTTGAGCATGCCGCCCTCTTCGAGCAAGAACACCTTCCGCCCAGACTCGAGCGGACTCCTCGTGGCCTGGGACACCACGCGACGCGCCTGGTCGACGGTGATCGATGCCCGGCCCTCGGGTTCGACCAGCACGAGATCTGGATGGATGCCTGCCATGACCCGCCCGAAGCACTGCGTGTCCTCACCACAGAGCAGCGAGGCTGCGAAGCGGCGGGCGATCGTTGCCTTGCCGACGTTGGACGGTCCGACGAAAAGGTATGACTGAGCCGGTTCGGCGATCTCCCGATCGAGGAGGACGACGACGCCCCGGTGACCGATGATGCCGTCAAAAGGACTCACCATCGACCCCGGACCGCACGGTATGCGGCGTCAACCACCTGGTCGAGAGGCGCGCTCGCCTCGATGACCACGAACCGGTCCGGCTCAGCGGCGGCAATAGCATCGAAGCCGTTGGCAACTGCCTGCTGGAAGTGAATGCCTTCATCCCCGATCCGGTCGCCGACCGCCTGTCGTGCAAGTCCTTCGCCGGCGTCAACTGCGAGCAGGATCACGAGACTCGGCCACACGTCGAGCAGGCCCGGCTCGTTCACGCTGCGCACCTGCTCGATGCCCAGCCGACGGCCGGCACCCTGGTAGGCGAGCGACGAGTAGACCGAACGATCCGTCAGCACCCAGGAGCCGCCGTCGAGTGCCGGGCCGACGACCTCGGCTGCGAGTTGCGCTCGTGACGCCGCGAACAGAAGCGCCTCAGTCCACGGCTCCGGTGCGAGTTCGTGGCTGAGGAGGATGTGGCGGATGGCCTCGCCGACCGCCGTGCCGCCTGGCTCTCGAACGCGAACCACGCGATGACCATCAGCCTCGAGGCGAGCCCCGACTCGTTCGGCGACCGTCGACTTGCCGGCGCCCTCGATTCCCTCGAATGCAATGTAGGGGCGGCTCACGCGATCTCGTTCCTTCTGCTCAGCATCACAGCGGTAGTTTCGCAGAGTTGGGGACGACGGGTCCGGAGTCAGCTCTTCTTCGGCTTTGGTTTCGCCTTCGCCTTGGCTTTCGGCTTCGCCTTCGCCTTTCGCCGTGCGCTTCGGTGCCGGACCCTTCGCCCTCCGCTCGGCGAGCAACTCGACGGCTCGGTCGAGGGTGATCGTGTCAACCGAGTCGGCGACCCGGAGCGAGGCATTCGTCTCGCCGTCGGTCACGTAGGGTCCAAACCGTCCGTTTCGGAGCACCACCGGCTTCTCCGTGTTGGGGTCCTCCCCGAGTTCCTTGAGCGGTGCCGCTGCGGTGCGCCCGCGGCCCTTCTTCGGCTGGGCGAGCAACGCGAGCGCCGCGTCGAGGTCGACGGTGAAGATCTGGTCCTCATCTTCGAGACTCCTGCTCTCCTTGCCCCACTTCACGTATGGCCCGTAGCGGCCGTTCTGAGCAGTGATCGGTTTGCCATCCTCGGGATGATCCCCGACCGTTCGTGGTTGGGTGAGAAGCCGCAGCGCTTGTTCCAGCGTCACCGTGTCGAGCGACATGCTCTTGAAGAGCGAGGCCGTCTTGGGCTTCGCCTTCGACTCGGCATCGCGTTCGCCGAGCTGCACATACGGCCCATAGCGGCCGGCCTTCGCGAGCACGGTCAAGCCGGTCTCAGGGTCGTCCCCGAGCGCCCGGTCGCCGGACGGCGCCTCGAGCAACTCGGTCGCCATCTCAACGGTGAGATCCTCGAGCGCCAGATCCTCCGGGATTGATGCCCGCTCTTCGCCGTGCACGAGATACGGTCCGAACTGGCCGCACCGCGCGACGATGGGCTCTCCATCGGCGGCCGCGCCGATCGGGAAGGCGTTGACCTCGCGCGGGTCGATCCCTTCGAGAACGTCGTCGGATACGAGTGTCTTGAGACCGGGGTGGCCTTCGCTGCCGAAGTAGAACCGGTCGAGGTACGGAACCATCGTCGCCTCGCCGCCGGCGATCTTGTCGAGATCCTCCTCCATCAGCGCGGTGAAGTCGTAGTCGACGTAGTCGCCGAAGTGCTCTTCGAGGAGTCCAACGACCGCGAACGCCTTCAGCGTCGGGACGAGCGCGGTGCCCTGCTTCCGCACGTAGTCGCGATCCTGGATCGTCGAGATGATCGACGCATAGGTCGACGGTCGCCCGATGCCGAGCTCTTCGAGTCGCTTCACCAGGCTGGCCTCGGTGTACCGGGCCGGAGGCTTGGTTTCGTGGTGTGTCGCTTCCACCGCGACGGCCGCAAGGTCTTGGCCTTCTGCCACAGCCGGCAGATGTGATTCCTGGTCGTCACGATCGGCGTCCGGATCATCGATGTCTTCGACATAGGCCTTCAGGAACCCGGCGAACAGAATGGTTCGACCGGTCGCTGAGAACTCACATGCACGGCCGCTCGTCGGTCCGGTACCGGAGAGTCTCAGCTGGAGGCTCTCGCCCTTGGCATCCTTCATCTGGCTGGCGACCGTCCTCTTCCAGATCAAGTCGTAGAGCCGAGCCTCGTCGGATCTCGGTCCGAAGGAGCTGCCAACGGTCTTGGGATCCCGGAAGTGCTCACCGGCCGGACGAATCGCTTCGTGTGCCTCTTGCGCTCCCTTGGCCTTCTTGCCATAGAACCGAGGGGCATCCGGGAGGTACTCCTTGCCGAAGCGTCCGGCGACAAGTGACCGGGCAGCGTCGAGAGCGGAGCCGGAAAGGTTGGTCGAGTCGGTTCGCATGTAGGTGATGAAGCCGCCTTCGTACAGGCGTTGGGCCGCGGACATCGTCCGCCGGGCGCCAAACCGAAGCTTCCGACCAGCTTCCTGCTGAAGCGTCGCGGTGCGGAACGGTGCATACGGTCTGCGGGTGTACGGCTTGCGTTCAACCGAGGTCACGCCGAAGTCAGCCGCGACGAGTTCAGCGGCAAGGCTTGTGGCGGTCTCAATGTCGAGGACGACGCGATCGGCGCGATGCACCCCGGCCTGGTCGAAATCGGACCCGGTGGCAACACGATCGCCATCGACCGTCACCAACTTGGCATCGAACGGCGTGTCCTCGTCGAGCGGGGTGAAGGTTCCCGTTACCCCCGAGTAGACGGCAGCAACGAACGCCATGCGCTCGCGTTCGCGATCGACGATGATGCGCGTCGCCGGCGACTGGACCCGGCCGGCGGACAGACCGCGCTGCACCTTTCGCCACAGCACCGGTGACACCTCGTATCCGAACAGTCGGTCGAGAACACGGCGCGCCTCTTGTGCGGCGACGACTTGCTTGTCGAGTTCTCTGGGATGATCAACAGCGTCCTGGATCGCCTCAGCCGTGATTTCGTGGAACACCATGCGGTGTACCGGCACCTTCGGCTTCAGAACCTCGAGCAGGTGCCAGGCGATCGCCTCGCCCTCTCGGTCCTCATCCGTCGCGAGGTACAGCGAGTCGCAACCTTTCAACGCCTTACGGAGCACCGACACCTGATTCTTCGAGGTTGGTGTGACGACATACATCGGTTTGAAACCGTTCTCGATGTCCACGCCGAAACGAGTCTCTTTCCACAGCTTCTTCTTCGCTTCGGATACCTCGCCGACCTTCGTCGGGATATCGCGAATGTGACCGACCGACGACTCGACGATGAAATCGTCGCCGAGGTAGCGGCCGATCGTCTTGGCTTTCGCCGGCGATTCGACGATGACGAGGTGTTTGGGCATGGGTGAACAGCACTCAATCGGTTGGGAACGGGGCTCAACGATGCGGGAGTATGGCCGCTTTGTCAAGACAATGAAGTTTCGGACCGCTGCGGAAGGCTATTGAACGAATCCTTCCCGGAAGCGTTCGACGACTCTCGGCCAGGTGAAAACGTCTTCGACGAACCGCCTCCCGGCGACCCCCATTGCAGCGGCTCCGTCGAGGTCGGCAAGCAGCATTTCGAGGCCTTCGACGATGTCATCGGTCGAGTGGACGACGTATCCGGTCTCGCCAGGAATGACCGTTTCGGGAGAGCCTCCGGAGTCGCCTGCTAGGACGGGGAGACCGGTTGCTGCTGCCTCGAGGAAGACGAGGCCAAGGCCTTCGACCTCGAGTCCGCCCCACCTGGAACTGCACGGCATGCAGAACACATCCATCTGGCGGTAGAGGTCCGGGAGTTGGGACCACGGCACATCGACGGCGAATCGGGTGCGCACACCGAGCTTGTCCGCCAATCTGCGGAGGCGCCCCTCAGTTCGGCCCTTCCCGACGAAGAGCACTTCGACCGGTCGGCCGAGTCGCGAGGCCGCCTCGATCAGCCGGTGCTGTCCCTTGCGGGGCACGAAGCGGGACACGCAGCCAATGACAGGAATCTCGTTGCCGCCATTCGGTGGCGGGGTGAACGTGTCAATGTCGACCCCTGCGCCGACGAACACCACATCCTCGCCGGTCAGTCGCCGCACGCGATCTGCGGTGAACCGGCTGACGGCAAACCGCACGTCCGCATCGCGCAGCGCCTTGGCGACCGCCTGGCGGGTACCGGGCGCGGCCGCGGGGAGCGTTACTTCCGCCCCGTGACTCAGGACCCCGTATGGAACACCGAGTCGCTCACGCAGCGCCGGCCCGAGGAAGGGCAGCGGGTGAGGAGCTCCGAACAAGATGACGTCCGGGTCGAACGCAGTTGCGCGTTCCTCGACCCACGCCGCTACCCGCGGGGTCGGCCACATGAAGGTGGAGCTATGACGACTGATACGAACATCGGGAACGGCGGCTTCGTCGGCTGGTGCGATGACGTGCCACTCGTCTGGATAGGCATCGATGACGTTGCCGAGATACTGCTGGATCCCGCCTGGCTTGGGCGGATAGTCATTGGTGATGAGGAGGAAGCGCATCGTCAGTCTCCGAGGTGGGTGGCGACGTTGTACGACGAAATGCGCGGACCGCCGGCGGCATAGATGATCTCGCAATGGGCGGTGTTGCGCGGGATCGGGAACACGTCCCGACTCGCGAACGGTATCCCGAGCATCGATGCAACGTAGGCGCGCATCACGCCGCCGTGGGTGAATACCCCGACGGTGCCCGCCTCGGTCTCGGCGACACCGGCCGCCGCCTCAGAGAAACGTTCCCCGGCGTCGGCGAATCGCTCGCCGGTGCGACCGCGAGGCTCGTCGTGCCCTTCGGCGAAGATACGATGGAACGCTTCAGGATCCTCGGCCTGCGCCTCAGCCCCGGTCAAGCCCTCCCACTCGCCGAAGTGCAGTTCCACGAGACCATCGACCGTCTGGATCGGAACTCCGTTCCCTGCCGCAACGGCACGTGCCGTCTCTTGTGCGCGCCCCGACGGCGATGCCACAATGGCATCGAAGGCCATTCCAGTGTCCGCGAGGGCCGCGGCCTGACGGCGACCGGCTGGTGAGAGCGGCGACTCTCCCCTCCCCCACCAACGATGCTCGAGGTTCGCTTCGGTCTCCCCGTGGCGGATCAGTCGCAGGCGCGTGCCGCTCGGACGAGCGGCATCGCCGTTGAGGTGGAGGTCGTCGTTGTATGAGAACACTTCGACCCGGCCGCCGTCCATCCGGATCGTGGTAACCGACGTGTTCGAAGGAACCAGCATCCCCGACTGATCAACGGCTCCGACCAGCGATCCGACGATCGTCTGGATCACGCCACCGTGCGTGACGACGATCGCCTCCTCGCGGTCGTCGACACGGGCGGCGAGCCTGTCGAACGCCCCTCTGACGCGGACGATGAAGTCGGAGAAGCGTTCGCCGCCTTCGGGTTGGAAGTCGCCGGACCCGAACCGCTCGTTCTCGACCTCCGGGTACCGAGCACGGATCTCATCGGGGCGCATCCCGTCCCACGCACCGAGGTCGTACTCGCGCCACTCGGCCAGCGGTTCGCCTTCACCGATCGCTGCACACGTTGTGCGTGTGCGACCGAGGTCAGAGGAGATGAGCAGGTTCGGTCGCCGTCCGGTCATGCGACGACGGAGGAGTTCGACCTGGCGTTGCCCCCGATCGCTCAGGGGCGAGTCTGATTGGCCCTGCCAGCGTCCAGAGATGTTGCTGACCGTCTCGCCGTGGCGAACGAGCGTGATTGTGCGTACCAGAGAGTCCCCTACATCGTGCGTCCGTAGGGTAGAGCGGCCCGGATCGTCCCCAATCCCAGAACCGTGCCTCCGCCGGCGCTTTCGTTGCCATCCAGCTCGAAGCGACGGTCCTCAGGAATCATCGGCGAGGTACTTCCCCGCAACGCTCACACCAAACGACGACAGCACGACGCATCCGATGACGCCCCAGATGGCGAACACGATCTCACCGATCGACTCCGGCCAACCGGTGGCGAATACGACGAGGAAGAAGAGGGCCCCGATCCCACCGAACGCGATCGAAGACACGACGAACACCTGAGTGGCTACTCGCTGCATCGTCCGAGCGTACTGGACCTGGCCAGATGCGTACCCCCGCTGGGCGGTTGCCGACCTACCGACCACGATCCCGCTGAGCGAGCAGCGCGGTAGATTCCGTGCATGCTCGGTGTGATCGCCCAGAATGAAGTGAACCTCCCGGACGGCGGGGCCGAAGCTGTGGTGTGGGCCGTCATCGCCGCCGTCATCGTCGGCCTGTATCTCGTGATCCGGCGCACCCGTCTCAGGTCGCGCGACGAGTACCTCGATCAGGCCGAGCGCGAGGCCGAGATGCGCAAGAACGACCCGGACATGAAGTAGTCCGCAGCCCCGTTGAGGACTGCGGACTACTCCGATGGTCGTTGGCTCTAGAAGAGTCCGTACGTCACGAACGCCGATGCGAAGATCAGCGAGACGATCGTCATGACCTTGATGACGATGTTCATCGCCGGGCCTGACGTGTCCTTGAAGGGGTCACCGACCGTGTCGCCTACGACCGCTGCCTTGTGGGCGTCCGAGCCCTTGCCACCGAAGGCACCAGCTTCGATGAACTTCTTGGCGTTGTCCCACGCACCACCGGCATTCGCCATGTAGATCGCCAGCAGGAAGCCGGAGATCAGCGCACCGGCAAGCAAGCCACCGAGCATCTCGAGGCTGATGAATCCGACGACGAGCGGCAGCGCAACAGCGAGGGCACCCGGCAGGATCATCTCTCGAAGGGCCGCTTGCGTTGAGATGTCGACGCACTTCTCGTACTCCGGCTTGGCATCGGGATCGCCCTCACGCAGTCCGGGGATCTCACGGAACTGGCGCCGGACTTCTTCGATCATCTGGTTGGCCGCACGACCGACTGCCTGGATCGTCTGTGCGGCGAACAAGTACGGGAACATCCCACCGATGAAGATGCCGACGATCACCCAGATGCTGAGGATGTCGAGCGCCTCGATCGTGTCCTTGCCGGCTTTGTCGAGTTCGACGTTCACTGACTGGATGAACGTGAAGAACAGCGCGAGGGCGGTAACGGCCGCTGAACCGATCGCAAATCCCTTGGCGATGGCAGCCGTGGTATTGCCGAGCGAGTCGAGTGCATCGGTCGTTTCGCGAACCTCCGGCGGAAGGTGCGCCATCTCGGCGATCCCGCCTGCGTTGTCTGCAATGGGCCCGTAGGCGTCCACCGAAACGGTGATGCCGAGCGTTGCGAGCACACCAATCGCGGCGATCGCCACGCCGTAGATGCCTCCGCCTTCCACGGCCCAGTCACCTGCCCAGTAGGCGGCGCCCATGCCGAAGGCGACGACGATGACCGAGTAGGCAGCGGACTTCATGCCCTCGGAGATACCGGAGAGCACGACGGTGGCCGGTCCGGTCTGGGCCTGACGAGCAATCTCCTTGACGACCTTGTGCTCATCCGAAGTGAACCACATCGAGATGCGGCCGATGATGATTCCGATCACGAGGCCAACGAGAACGGCGAGGAAGAAACCCCAATAGTTCTTCACGCCCTCGACGCCACTGAACATCAACGGTGTCAACGCCCCGACGCCGAGAACGGTGAGTCCGGCAGCGGTCCAAGTTCCACGTTCGAGGGTTGCCGCGAGGCTGGCCTTGCCCGGACGGACGAGGAACGATCCGATGATCGACGCCAGCATGCCGATGGAGGCGATCATCAGCGGATAGAAGACCGCCTGCATCGTGAACGCTTCTCCGGCGACGCCGAACACCAAGATCGCAAACGAGATCGGAGCGACGAGCGATCCGACATAGGACTCGAAGAGGTCGGCGCCCATTCCCGCGACGTCACCGACGTTGTCACCGACGTTGTCGGCGATTGTCGCCGGGTTGCGGGGGTCATCCTCTGGGATGCCGGCTTCAACCTTGCCGACCAGGTCGGCACCGACATCGGCAGCCTTGGTGTAGATCCCGCCACCGACACGAGAGAACAGCGCGATCGAGGATCCACCGAGGGCGATGGCCGTGACGACCGCTACCCAATTCTCGAGGTCGAGGACTTCCTTGAACAACCAGACGCCAAGGGAGAATCCGAGGAGGCCGAGACCGGCGACGGTGAACCCCATGACGGCTCCGCCGCGGAACGCGATCGGAAGGGCGACCTTGATGCCACCGCGCCGAGCACCTTCGGCGGTGCGGGCGTTGGCGGCGGTCGCGATCCGCATACCGATGAAACCGGCAGTGGCCGAGAGCAAAGCCCCAAAAACGTAGGCGATCGCTCCCCATGGACGGCCCCACGGAAGGAAGATCAGAATCAGCACCGCGAGAATGACGACGAAGACCGCCACCGCCCGGTACTCGCGCTTCATGAACGCCATTGACCCCCTGCGGATGGCGCCCATGAGGTCCACCATGACTTCGTTGCCGGGATCGGCAGACGTCACTTGGCGAGCGTAGAAGAAGGCTAGGACAAGGGCGGCGACGCCCATGATCATGGCGACGTAAAGCCACAGCTCCGGCTGATTCACAGAATCTCCCAATGTCGATGAATGAGGGCAGGCAGATTATAGATTCGCCCTGGAGCACCCAATCTGTCGACGCTCGTCCGCGAAGATCCGCCACAAGGTGGTGACTCGACCGTACGCTGATCGACCGTGCGACGACACTTACCAATCCTCAGCGCCCTCGTGGCGGCCGGCCTTCTCGCAGCCTCATGCTCGTCGGGCACCTCCGAAGCGACCGACCCGCCGTCGACCACAACGCCGACCACAACGACCGTGCCACCATCAACGTCGACGTCATCGACGTCGACATCGACGACCACGACCGAACCGCTCGCGATCGTCGAAGTCGAAGGTGACCTGCCGACCGGACTCGACGAGGCCCTCGCATCGCTGCTCACCTGGCAGGCCGACGGCCGCAACGATCCCCCTGACGTTCCTGCTGGCCTCGCAACCCACCTCGCTGACCAACCGCTCGCCACACCTGCGGAGGTGTCAGCGACCGCTACGACCGCCGCCATCGACGGAGGCGAGATCGCCGTTGTGGAACTCGACTCCGGGGATCTGGTCCTCGCCGCCGACGAAGGATCTGGCTGGCGAATCGTCGGAGCGAACCCTGCCGACGGAAGTCCGTGGTACGGCGAAGAGCCACGCATGGTGATGGTCCTCGGATCCGACGCTCGGCCCGGTCAGGACCAGCAGCGCCTCCGGGGCGACAGCATCCACATCCTCACCGCGAACCCTTCCGAGGGCACCGGGACCATCCTCGGCTTCCCTCGCGACAGTTGGATCTCGTCGCCGTACGGATCGATGAAGTTCACCTCGCTCATGGCCGGCCGCGGGCCACAAGTCATGGTCGACAAGGTGGTCGACACGTGGGACCTACCGGTCGAGGGATACGTCGTGACCGGCTTCGCAGGCTTCGAGGACCTCATGGGACAGGTCGGCACGCTGCCGATCGACCTTCCGAGGGCCATCCCAACGCAGAAGCAATGGCCGGGTTGGAGGGCGGGTGCACAGACGCTGAGCCCGCTCCGCACACTCGAGTACTCGCGCACCCGCAAGGGCATTGCGGGCGGAGACATTCAGCGGTCGGCCAACCAGGGCCTCGTCATGCTCGCCGTGCTGCGCGTCCTCCAGATGAACGACATCAGCGATGCTCCGGAGATCGTGAGCGTGCTTCTCGACCACACATGGTCCAGTCTGACGCCAACCGACCTCATCCAACTCGCCGCCACGATCCACTCGCTCGATGCCGACGACATCGAGAACGTCGTACTGCCCGGCACCCTTGGCCGCGCGGGAGCGGCGTCGGTCGTCCGCCTCACGGCGAAGGCGGACGAGATGCTCGCAGACCTCGCCGATGATGGGTTGCTGGAGGAGTAGGTCGCCAGTCGCCAGCCAGCTGCCAGGTACCAGCTACCAAGCGTGGTCGGCCCGTTCGGGAGGGCGACACCTCAAGGCTCACCTTCGGTGATCAGTGCTGCCGGGGAGAATTCGGCTCGGCTCGATGCTCGGACGGTGACGGCGCCGATGCCGAGCAGGGCAACGCGCCGCTCGACCACGACCTCGGCGACACGAGGTCTCCAGCTTCGGTCGACCGGACAGCGGCAGACGACGAGATCCGCTCCATTTGCCATGGCAAAGCGACGAGCCTCATCCACCGGGCTTCCGGGAGCGCCGAACGGCCGGAACGTGACGGGAGCGGCGGCGAGCGCTGCTGCGTCCGCTGCCGCAGCAGCCTGGAGTCGTGCCGCGAGGGCCAAGCCGACATCGGCGACGCCGACCGTCAGGATCACCACGAGGGCAGCGACCGCGAGGAGCAGGACCGCTGCCGAGCCCTGCTCCTCGTTCACCGCTCCACCCTCATCGAGGAGCGTGCCGCGATCTCCACGGCCACTCCGCCGAAGAACGGAGCCGCGACCCGGTAGGGCAGCATCACGCTCACCTCGGCGCGCTCGCCAACGACGTCGGGCCGGCGCACCGAGATGCGGGCTGAGGCACCGCTGCCGCCGAGCGCTGCTCGCGCTGCGCGAACCGCGTCTGCGGGATCCGGTGACGCCGCGGCTTCCCTCGCACCCTCTCGGGCAGAGTTGACCACTTCGAGCTGGGCTCGGGCAACCAAGGCAACCTCGACGAGACCAAGCACGAGAGCCAGCACGAGCGGAATCACGAGAGCGAATTCGACGACGGCACTCCCCCGATCGCTCACCCGAGCGATGCTCCGTTCGCCACCGATGTGACCTTCTTGAGAACGGTACTGAAGAAGGAGGGCAGCAGATCGGTGGATGTCGCCCAGATGATGAGAGCAAGGGCGACCGCCGCAGCGGCAACGATGACCAAGGCGTATTCGGCGGTGGCCTGCCCACGCTCGTCGTGGATGAAGTGGCGCATTCTCTTTCCTTTCGGTGGCCGGCTTCCGGCCGGAGCGGTGGGAAGTCAGAGACCGAGACGCTCCAGGCTCCCGAGAAGAGCCGGGCCAATCGTCAGAATCAGAAACCCCGGAAGAATCAGGAGGGCGAGAGGGAAGAGCAGCTTCACCGGGAGGCGACGTGCGGCGGCGAGTCGCCGCGATCGCTCTTCGTCACGCAGCGCCGTCGCGTACCCGGCTACGGCGGGCAGCAACGACGCTCCCGTAGCGAGGGCCCGGCGGGCCACCACGAAAAGGCCCGGATCGCCGGCCGCGACGGTGTCCCGATCTGCGGCGGTCCTTCCGGCCCGCCGCAGACGGTCCGAGGCTTCTCCGGGCACGGCTCTCGTTGCCGCCTCGACAGCCGCCGTGAACGTCAGACCGGCGCTGAGGCCAAGCGATGCGAGTTCCGCGAGGAGTGCCTCATCGTCGTCGCCCACCCGGGGCCGAAGAACGGAGCGAAGCACCGCTCCAACGCCCAAACCGAGGATTCCGACGGCGGCAAGGATTGGGGCCGCGACCACGAGCACGGCGGCCCCGGCAACGGCGGCAAGCCTCCATCGGCCGACCAGCGCCACGCCACAGAGACCGATCGCAACCAGCATCATCATCGATCCGCCCGTCTGATGATCAACGCCACGACGATCAGGCCGAGCACTTCGAACGTCAGGCCGGTGCCAAGGATCAGCAATCCGATCCCCCCGTGGTCCAGAAGTCCCGATCCCCTCCCCGTGACGAGCAGAAGAGCAGCGAACGCAGCGGGAGCGAGTCCGATCACGATCCCAGACATGCGGGCTTGCGCCGTTGCCGCTCTGCGTTCCCGCGCGAGCTCGGCCGACGCCGAGGCTCGATCGGCGAGTCCGGCGAACGTATCGGCGACCTGGGCACCGGACCAGTCGCTCAGCCGGAACGCTGCTCCGGCGAGCCTGCCGTTCTCCGGGAACTGGGCCTCGACGATATCCGCAATCTCGGTCATCGGAACGCCGGCCGCAGCAAACCGGATCGCACGGTCCAAAGACAGAACCGGCACGCGATCCACCGCGTCGCCGAGCGCTGCACGCAGGGAGGCCCCTGCCCTCAACTCAGCCGACAGGGCCCGGAAGTAGGTCGCCTCGTCGTCGGGGGTGACCCGCTGCCGACGGCGCCGCGTCGCGTGGAGAACCGCCCAGATCGCGGCTCCGGCCAGAATCAGACGCGGTTCGAGCGCGGCAATCGCTGCAAGCGCAAGCACCGCCGGATGGACGCCCAGAGCGAGCCCCCCTGCGAGGAGAATGGCGATCAGCACGGATAGATCTCCTCGACGCCTTCCGGACCGACATCGCTGATCGACGCGACGACGCGGGCCTCGGGCCGACGGGTGACGAACACCACCCGGTCGACGGCAGAGCGGATCTGTCTGCGAAGTGTGTCGGCGGATGCTCCGGTGTCCGCTGTCCCTGCAAGGCTCTCGAGTCGCCACAACGCCTCCTCGGGTCCGTTGGCGTGGATCGTCGACATGGATCCGTCGTGGCCGGTGCTCATCGCCTGGATCATGTCGAGCGCTTCCGGTCCCCTCACTTCGCCGACCACGATCCGGTCGGGTCGGAGACGGAGCGCGTGTCGCAGCAGCGCTCGAAGCCTGATCTCGCCGGCACCTTCCGCATTCGGAGGGCGGGCCTCGAGTCGGACCACATGCCCTTCGAGCTTGAGTTCCGCTGCATCCTCGACCGTCACGGTTCGCTCGGACGGGTCGATCTCCTTTGAGAGGACGTTGAGAAGCGTGGTCTTGCCGGCACCCGTGCCTCCGGCAACCAGCAGATTCATCCGGTTCGCGACCGAGACTCGCAGAACCTCGGCGCCATCCACAGTGATCCCACCCGCTTCGACGAGGGCAGCCAGGTCGGTCACGGCTTCGGAGAAGCGGCGCACGGCAACGATCGGTCCGTCGACGGAAGCGGGCGGAATGACGGCATGGAGTCGCGACCCGTCCGGCAGGCGGGCATCAACGGCAGGGCTCGCCCGGTCGATTCTGAGGCCGAGGGGCGCAATCACCCGCTCGACCGCTGCGACGATCGCCCGCTCGTCAACGAAGCCCACTTCGCTTCGCTCGAGACGTCCACGTCGTTCGACCCACACCTCGGACGGACCGTTCACGAGTACGTCGGTCACCTCCGGATCGCGAAGCAAGCGTTCGACGGGACCGAGTCCCGCCAGAGCATCCACGGCATCAGCAATCTCGTCGGAACCAGCCAGCGGGGCGACGTCGGGAACAATGGCGGTCGCCGCCGCGGTCAGCGCCCCACGCTCGAGCGGCACGTCAGATTCGAGAAGGCTCCGAACGATCCGGTCGGTCACACCCACGACTGTCTCCACACCCTTCTCCATGCACGGATCCAGCGGTCGCCGGGGTGCGGAGCGCGACCTGCGAGGAGCCCTCCGATCGTGCCTGCGCCCGGTCGCGGGAGCACCACTCCGCCGGCGGGAATCTGAACCCGCCAGGCGGAGCGCTGGTACACCGCCGCCCCGGTGGGTCTTCGGGTCAAGGCGCCGGGGACAAGGGGGAGAACCGGGATCGCGCTGCCGTCGCCAATGTGATCCGAGGGCAGCCGGAACACGACGGCCGGCCAGCCCTCGATGAGCGCATGGAGAACATCTTCTGCTTCGTGTGGATCGACTCCGCCGTTGCGCACGACTGCAACGCCGCGCCGCTGCGGAGCAAGATCGGCCTTCGTTGGGCCGTCGTCGACGAGGCCCGCGAGCGTCACATCGCCGGGATAGCGAGGTCCTTCAGGATCGAGATCGACCACCAGCGCCGTGCCGGCGGCCGCACCGAGCGCAAGCGGTGCGACGGCGCCGAGAACTTCGTCCTCCGGCGACCAAATGGCGAGCGCCGGCATTCCCAACTCCATGTGACGACTCCGGGCACCATATGACGCGGGACCCTGCGTTTCAAGACCTTCGATTCACGGTCACGTTGCCATCACAATCTGCCGATACACTCGATCGTGATGCAGCAGGCAGCCTTCTTCGATCTCGACAAAACGGTCATTGCCAAATCGTCGACCCTCGCGTTCGGCAAACCCCTCTACAAGGCCGGCTTCCTTGGCCGGAAGGCGCTCGCGCGGATGGGGCTCGCCCAGGTCTTCTACCTCCTCTTCGGAGCTGACGCCGACCAACTCGAACGGGCCCGCGACGAGTTGCTCCATCTGATCGCGGGCTGGCAGCGTGACGAGATCGAGCAGCTCGTCCGCGAGACGCTCACCGATGTCGCGGAACCGCTCGTGTACGCCGAGGCGCTCTTCCTGATCGACGAGCACGCTCGCAGAGGACGCCGGGTGATCATCATCTCGGCGAGTCCAGAGGAGATTGTGCGGCCGATCTCCGAGTACATCGGGGTGAGCGAGGTCATCGCGACAAAGGTCAAAACGGACGCGCAAGGGCGCTATCTGCCTGAGGTGGATGTGTATGCCATGGGTCCGGGCAAGGCCGAGGCCATGGAGAAGCTGGCCAGAACCGCGGACATCGACCTCGAGGGTTCGTACGCCTACTCGGACTCGATCACCGACCTGCCGATGCTCGAAGCGGTCGGGAATCCCGTCGTCGTGAATCCGGAGAAGGAATTGCGAGCCGTCGCCGAAGAACGCAAATGGCCGATCCTCGAATTCCAGCGTCCGGTCACCGTTGGGCCCACGATTCCCCATCCGTCCCCGCTCACCGGGGCCGCCGTCGCCCTCTCGGCCGCCGCCCTCGCCGCAGCCGTGGCGCTGCTCAAGCGCAGGTCCCGCACCTAGGCATCGTCGTCCGGTTCCCGTGGGATCGCACCCGGGAGGCCGGTCTCGGCAATGGCTTCCCGCCCGATCTCTGCGCTGTCATCGGACGGCAGTTCGCCGCTGGCCTTCTTCGCCGCGATGCCCTGTTCCCTCGCGGCCTCGATCTTGGCGGTGGTGAGCTTCGGAGCCGCGTAGATGAACAGCAGCACGTAGGCGGCCGCGGCCACGAACCACGGCATCCGCAAGGCCAGTTCCCGTGAGCCTCCGACACCCTCGACGCCGGCGACGATCAGCCCCCCCGCTGCAAGTCCGATTGGCATCATCCCCCATGCGAAGAACCGATACACCGAGTTCACGCGGCCGAGCAGATGGTCGGGGATGATCGTCTGACGCAGCGAGACCGTGATGACATTCCACAGCACGGCGGTGAACGAGAAAATCCCGAAGCTCACGAACACCACGATCCAGTTGCTCGTCAGACCAATGATGACGGAGGTGACGAACGCGGCGATGAACGTGGTGTAGAGGGAAGTGCCGCTGCCGAGCAGCTTTGAGATCCGGGGCGAGAGCACGCTCCCGAGAACGCCACCGATGGCGCCGGCAGCCCCGAGGATCGCGAACACAAAGGCGGTGACACCGAGCACCTCCTGAGCGAAGAGCACCAGGGTGGCGAAGACCAGCGAACCGAGCGCGTTCAGGCAGCCAAGGATGATCGCCATGGGACGCAGCAAGGGGTGGTGCCACAGCCACTTCACCCCTTCCTTGATTTCGCCCCACCAGTCGACCTTGGCCGCGAGTTCCTCTTCGGAGCGATCGACCGTGAAGGTCCCCGCGACGAGGAGGAGAAGGGCCGCCGACACGGCGAACGTCCCGGCATCGAAGAAGAACGGCAACGCGAACGCAATGCCGATGAGCACGCTGCCCAGAGGCGGGCCGACGAAGCTGTTCATCACCATCTCGGCGCCCCAGAGGTTTCCGTTCGCCCGTTCGAGCGCCTCGGGTTCGACGACCCCCGGCAGAATGGTCTGTGCTGCGTTGTCGTAGAGCACCTCGGCCATGCCGAACAGCAGTGCGGCGACGACCAGCGTCACGTAGATGATCCAGTTGGTAGCAAGGTCGATCCCGCCCGCGATCTCGTCCGGGGACGGCAGCGTCGACGACTGTCCGTAGACCACCAGGGCGACCACGGTCGTGATGGCGGTGCGGAAGACGTTCATCGACAGCATCAGCTTGCGGCGGTCGACGCGGTCGGTAATGACTCCCGCCGGGAGTGAGAACAGCAACCACGGCAGTCGCTGAACGACCGCGATCAACGCAATCAGGACGGGACTGCGCGTGACGGCCGACGCGAGCCACGGATAGGCGATCTGAGCGACGCCGTCTCCGAGATTCGAGACCACCGACGACGACCAGAGCTTCCAGTAGTTGGTGCCGAGCGGGATTCTCGGCTTCTTCTCGGACGTGGCCTTGGTCACGTCTCGTCCTCCGATCCAAGGGCCGGGAGGCCAGTTGGGAAGACGCCGGCAATGAGTCCATAGGTTCGTTCACCGGTTCGTGGTTCCGATGCGAACTCGGCAGCCAGCGCCGCCAGCGTCGACGCGAATTCGAGGGCTCGCGATTCGGGGATGCGGGCGCGGCGGGCGGTGAACATCGGGAGGGGATCGCCTTCGATGATCTGCACGTCGCTGAGAGCATCGCGCACGATGAACAGCGGATCCTGGATCGGCCCGGAACTCGACATGATGATCGTGCGACCGGTGCGGCCGTAGTACTTCTCGGTGAGCGCGCGCACCTGGCGGGTGCGCACGATGCGGACGAGGCCGCACTTCTCGAGCACCTTCAGGTGGTAGCCGACGGTCCCCTTCGGCTTGTCGAGCGCTTCCGCCACATGGCTGGTCGTCGCAGCCCGTTCGAGGAGGAGGTCAAGAATCGCGAGACGGGTCCCGTCGGCGAGCGCTTTCAGCGCCTCGGGTGTGTCCGCCTGAACCTCGTCGGCAATCTCGTAGTCGAGTCCGCCGGGCTCAGCTTCCGGACGCGGTGTCGGGGTCTCATTCAGGTTGGTCGACATCTGCCGTATTGTCGGCGTTACCCGACCGTTTGTCAACCGACCCGGACGTCACCCACCAGATCAGCAGCCCAAACGCAGCAATCCCCGCCGCGATCCCCCCCAACAGCCACCAGTTGGGGCCGGGTTCCGGGGCCGGCGGCACGGTCGGGCGGGTCGGCGACACCACTGCAGGATCAACACCGAGGTCGGTGAGCGTCGAGAGTCCCGAGATGTCGCTCGAGCCATCGGGCTTGATGGCCTCGAACGCCACTTGGACGTCTTCACGCCCGGAGAAGCGAAGGACGCCAATCCAACGGCCGTCCCCCTGGTCGATGAGCGCCACGGGAGGCAGCTCACCGGCAAACGCGACCGTCCTCGCCAGAACCGCCGACCGCCCGCCGTCGACGGCGACCGATACCTCGATCGTCATCCCGGCGTCGACCTCGAGCGCACGCGCCTCGGCCTCCCCAAACGGGGCACCGAGGACAACAGAGAGCACCAGCGCCAGCAGAATCGGCATCTGGAAGAGCGTACCGCCGACCGCTCGTGCGACGCGTCTCTCGACGCCTTGGCGGTGATGCAGCGCTCGGGCGTGGCTTTTCACAGTAGGTGTCTGTCAGCCGCGCTCGCTTCCCTAATCTGCGGCGAACCATGAACACCCTGCGCACCCTCTACGAGAAGATCTGGGACGACCATGTCGTTCGGACCGAGGACGACGGCATCGATCTCCTCTTCATCGATCTGCACCTTGTCCACGAAGTCACATCCCCACAAGCCTTCGAAGCTCTGGAGATGTCCGGCCGCCCCGTGCATCGACCCGACCTGACGCTCGCCACCATCGATCACGGCGTGCCGACCGCCGATCGTGCGCTCGGCATTCTCGACCCACTGTCGAAGAAGCAGATCGACACGCTGATCGCGAACTGCGAGCGCACCGGCGTCACGCTGTTCGACATCAACGATCCTCGCTCTGGCATCGTTCATGTGATCGGCCCCGAGCAGGGACTCACCCAACCCGGAGCGACCATCGTCTGTGGCGACTCGCACACGGCCACGCACGGTGCCTTCGGTTCCCTGGCGTTCGGGATCGGCACGTCCGAGGTCGAGCATGTGCTGGCGACCCAGACCATGCCGCAGCGGCGACCGAAATCGATGTCGATCACCGTTGATGGGGATCTCCCCGTCGGGGTGACGCCGAAGGATGTGATCCTCGGCATCATTGCCCGCATCGGCTTCAACGGCGGTGGCGGGCACGTTGTCGAGTACCGCGGGTCGGTATTCGAGAACATGTCGATGGAAGGACGGATGACGGTCTGCAACATGTCGATCGAGGCAGGTGCCCGCGCCGGTCTGATCGCCCCGGACGAGACCACGTTCGCCTACCTCAAGGGCCGTCCGTACGCCCCATCCGGCGCCGAGTGGGACGCGGCGCTCGCCTACTGGCGGACGCTTTCGACCGACCCGGGTGCCTCGTTCGACACCGAAGTCGTCATCGACGCCGCCGACTTGGCGCCGTACGTCTCGTGGGGCACCAACCCATCGCAAACCATCCCGGTCGGAGCTGCGGTCCCTGATCCGAACTCGTTCGACGATCCCCTCGACCGCGACGCCGCCGAACGCGCCCTCGCCTACATGGATCTCAAGGCCGGAACGCCGGTCACGGAGATCGACATCGACGTCGTTTTCCTCGGATCATGCACGAATGCCAGAATCGAAGACCTCCGAGCCGCATCCGCCGTCGTAGCGGGAAGGCAGGTGGCCACAGGTGTTCGGGCGATGGTGGTGCCCGGCTCCGGACTCGTGAAGCTCCAAGCGGAGGAAGAAGGTCTCGATCGGATCTTCATCGACGCGGGGTTCGAGTGGCGTGATGCCGGATGCTCGATGTGTCTCGCCATGAACCCGGATGTGCTTCAGCCGGGAGAGCGTTGCGCCTCGACGTCGAACCGCAACTTCGAAGGTCGCCAGGGGCGGGACGGGCGCACCCACCTCGTCAGCCCGGCCATGGCTGCGGCTGCCGCGATCGAAGGCCATTTCGTCGACATCCGGGAGTGGTCCTGATGCAACCGGTCACCGTCATTGCCGGTCAGATGGCTCCGCTGCCCCGAGCCAACGTCGATACCGATCAGATCATCCCCAAGCAGTTCCTCAAACGAGTGGAACGGTCCGGATTCGGGCCGTTCCTGTTCTGGGACTGGGCGCAGGACGCCGAAGGCGAACTGGACCCCGACTTCATTCTCAACCGCGCGGAGTATGACGACGCCGTTGTGCTCGTCTCAGGACCGAATTTCGGCTCGGGGTCGTCGCGAGAGCACGCACCGTGGGCTCTCGAAGATCGTGGCTTCCGGGCGATCATCGCCCCATCGTTCGCCGACATCTTCCGTGGGAACTCCTACAACGTTGGGTTGCTGCCGATCGACCTCACCGACGAAGAGGTCGCGATCCTCACCGATATCGCAGACGATCCTTCGAACGAGGTCACGATCGACCTGCCTGCTCAGACGGTGACATGTGGCGACTTCCAGGCTTCGTTCGACATCGACCCGTCCGTCAAGCACCGCCTCCTCAACGGCCTCGACCACATCGCGCTGACGCTGGAACACGCCGACGAGATCGAGCGCTTCGAGGAGACCCGGCCCGAGTGGAAACCGAAGCTGTGAAGGCACCGGAGGATTCGGGATGCCGTGCCGGGTACTCGAGGCGACACGTGAACCGACGCCGATGAACAGACCAACTCGTCAGGAACAGGCCCAGGCGCTCCTCCAAAGGAAGGCCAGGAAGATGGCCTCGGCGGTGCTTGGCCGCCGAGCCACGACCGCTGCCGATTTCGCCGACGCCTTCAATCTCGAACGGGTCGACATCGTCTCTGAGATCCCCGACCGCGAGACACTGCTGGCCCTCGGACTCAACCGGGTTGGGCCCCGCGACGGCCTCTACATCCTGGAAGACGCAGACGGCTTTCGCGTCTACCTCCAGGAGCGCGGCACCCCGATGCGTGAACAATCCGGCCTGAGCTTCGACGAAGCACGGGACACAGTGATCGACGAAGTTCTCCTCCTGAACGGCATACCGTTCAGTTTCTGACGACCTCGTCGCCGACGTTGATCTCGACCGGTCGGTCGAGGTGGTCGACGGCCAAGATGAACCCGCGGGTACCGGTCGACAGGAAGGAGAGATGATCTGCGACCTTTCGCCTCTCGAGCACCTCTTCGGACCCGAGCAGGAATGAAGCGAATCCGACGCACGCAACCGCGGGTTGCGGAGAGCGAAGGAGCGTCTCAGTGCCGTCCGCGTGGCGAATCAGCACGCCATCGATGATGTCGGCCGCGGTGAGGGCCGGACCATCGACGATGATGTTCTCGCCGCCGATGCCGAGGGGCACGGAGCCGAATCGGTCCGACATGGCTGCGTAGTGTCCGGTGAAGCCGATCGACAACGCCCGGTTGCCGCCACCTTTGGCCCTCGGATGCGCCCGATGATGGGTATCGACGATCCAGCCGGTGTTGTCCCAGCCGAGCATGCCATCGGCATTGATCGACGCCCGGTCGACCGACGTGAGCGGATCTGGAACGTAGGCCCCGCCCTGCTTCAGTGGCTCTGCATGAACCTGCAGTCGCACGATAGGGCCAACGGTCTCGCTCATCGTTGTGGGGTTGAAATCGGCACCATTGCGTACACGCTACCCCTGTATCGCGGGGTGTGCCGGGAGGTTCTGCCCGACGCTGCTCGCCCTCCGGGATCTCTCGAGTCAGATGACCCCGATGCCCCGGGCCTCGCTAGAGCAAATCGCTTGTCTCGAGCACCTGCGAGTTGTAGAACGTAGCCAGATACTCGACTGCCTCGGCCTGCATGTCGTCGTACCGATCGCCGGCCATTGGGGCGAACATGCAGGTGGCGTCGGACACCACGGAGACTTCGATGCCGCGGAGGAACGCGTCATAGGTGGTGTGCCGGCAGCAGCAGTTCGTGTGCTGGCCGACGATCACCATCTTGCCGATGTTGTGCACCCGGCAGGTCGCATCAAGGTCGGTCTCGGTGAACGCCGAGTAGAACCGCTTCGGCACCACGATGTCGTCACTCTGAGGCGACAGTCCCGGGACGACCTCGGCTCCGGCGGAACCGGCAAGCGCGTGCTCGCCGAAGACCTCGAACTCGACGTCACCCGGCCTGTGCGCATCGTTCGCATACACAACCATCCAGTCGTCGCGTTTGCGGGCGGCCTCTGCGAGTTGGCCGATGGGGTCGATGATCGGCACGGCTGCCGTGTTCGCGAGGGTCCCGTCAACGAAATCGTTGAGCATGTCGAGGACGACGAGGGCGGTCTTCATGGTGGTGCTCCCTGGAGATTGGGACGGAATTGTAGGTCGGGTCCGAGACGCTATCGATGGGGGGATTGTGGGGCGGGCGACGGTGTTCCTGATCGTGGTTCAGGCGCCCATCACGTCGTTGAGGATGTCCGGCCTATCGGTGACGATTCCATCGACGCCCATGTCGAGGAAGCGTCGCATGTCGTCTGGCTCGTTCACGGTCCAGAGGTGGATGTGCGCCCCGGCACGGTGGATCGAGTCGATGAGCTTCTCGTCGATCTTGAAGCCCCGGTAGTTGAACGGGAGCTGATAGGCCTGCACCCTGCGCCGCGTGGTACGGCCTCCGCGAGAGGCACTCCACATCGCGGCGGCAGCCGTTGGACCGGCTGAGACCGCGACCTGACCCTGCGTGATGCGCCTGAATCGGGCGATGCGACGGTCGTAGAACGATCCGATGAGCGTTCGGTGCTCGGCATCGGCGGCACGGATCACCTCGGCCACAGCCCACTCCTCGCCTGAGGCTTTGAGGTCGACGTTCAGGCGGACGTCGGGCCATGTCCGGTAGAGCTCTTCGAGCGGCGAGATGCCGATGCCGGTTCCCCGGAGCGGGTAGTCGTGGTCCGGGTCGAAGTGATAGGCGGCGTCGAAGGATTGGAGTTCCTCGAGCGTGTAGTCGGCGATCTTGCCCGTCCCGCTCGTCGTACGTTCGAGGGTGGCGTCGTGGAAGACCACGGGGATGCGATCGGCGGTGAGCCGGACGTCGAGTTCGAGGTAGTGATAGTCCAACTCTTCGACGGCGCCGGCGAAAGCGAACATCGTGTTCTCCGGCCACAGCACCCGGCTGCCGCGATGCGCGAGGCGGATCGGATGCTCGATCGAGAAGTAGTCGCTCACATCACCTCTCCGCGCTTGACGACCGCGGCGACGATATCGGCATCGGGTCGATAGGCGATGTGGAGGTGGGTCGGGGCGTCGAGGATCGCCAGATCGGCGATGGCGCCCGGCACCACGCGGCCTCGATCGTCGAGGCCGAGCGAATGCGCGCCGCCGCGCGTCGCCGCCCAGATCGCCTCGTCGGCGCTCAGGCCCATGTTGAGAACAGCGAGGGCGACTACAAACGGCATCGACTCGACATACGCAGTCCCTGGGTTGCAGTCGGTGGCGAGAGCCACGGTGACACCACTGTCCCAGATGCGGCGCCCATCCGGATACGGCAGCCCCATCGAGAAGGACACGGCAGGGAGGAGTACGGCCGTGGTACCGGCTGATCTCATCGCCGCGAGGTCGTCGTCTGTGGCGTGGTCAAGATGGTCCGCGCTGGTCGCGCCGACGTTCGCTCCGAGCGCTGCCGCACCGACCCGACTCGACTGGTCGGCGTGGATCCGCAGGTCGAGCCCGTGGCGTTCCGCGGCTTCGAGGATCCTCCTCGACTCGGCAACCGAGAAGGCAGCCTCATCACAGAACACGTCGCAGAACTGGGCGAGCGGTGCGCAGGCGTCGAGCATTGGACCGCAGACCAGGTCGACGTATGCGTCTCGATCGAATCGGTACGCGGACGGCACGACGTGGGCTCCGAGGAACGTCGGGATCACGTCCATCGGCAGCGCTTCATCGAGTTGGTTGGCGATTCGCAGTATGCGAGCCTCGTTCTCGACATCGAGGCCGTACCCGGATTTGACCTCCACCGTGGTCGTACCGTGTTCCATCATCCGCCAGGCCCGGGCGGCCGCGGCCTCGAAGAGTTCCTCGTCGGCTGCGCCCCGAGTTGCACCAACGGTCGAGTGGATCCCACCTCCCGCGGCGAGGATCTGTTCGTAGGATTCGCCGTGGTGCCGGCGGTCGAACTCATCACTGCGATCTCCGGCGAAGACGAGGTGCGTGTGCGGATCGACGAACCCGGGAACCACCGCCGCTCCCCCGGCGTCGAGCCTCGGCAGGTCGAAGAACACGTCCGGTACGTCGGCACTCGATCCGACGCCGACCACATATCCGTCCATGATCGCGACGGCGGCATTCTCCACGACCCCGAGCAACCCCCCGCGCCCAGCATCGTTCGTGACCAACGCCCCAATGTTGAACACGAGCAGATCGTTCACTGGAACACCCCCGGAGATGCCTCAGGCTGGTAGCTGGAAGCTGGAAACTGGAAGCTCAAGATTCCCACATCGGGATCCTCACGTTGTTGGCCCGGGCCACCGCCTCGGCCCCCTCGTATCCGGCGTCGACGTGACGGATCACGCCCATGCCCGGGTCATTCGTGAGCACGCGGTTGAGACGTTCGGCGCCGTCCGCCGTCCCGTCCGCTACCACCTGTGCTCCGGCATGGATCGACTTCCCGATGCCGACGCCACCACCGTGATGGACCGCAACCCATGCCGCGCCGGATGCCGTATTCAGGAGCGCATTGAGGATCGGCCAGTCGGCAATGGCGTCCGACCCGTCGCGCATCGCCTCGGTCTCGCGGTACGGCGACGCCACCGAACCCGAGTCGAGATGGTCACGTCCGATGATGATCGGTGCCCGCACATCGCCGCCGGCCACGAGTTGGTTGAATGCCTCGCCGGCACGATCACGCTCCCCGTAGCCAAGCCACAGGATCCGGGCGGGGAGTCCCTGGAACTGAACACGCTCTTCGGCCAGATCGAGCCAGCGGTGAAGTGCTCGATGCTCCGGGAACAGCACGCGCACCGCGTCATCGGTGGCTCTGATGTCGGCTGGGTCACCGGACAGCGCCGCCCACCGGAACGGGCCGACGCCTTCGCAGAACAGGTCCCGGATGTAGGCCGGGACGAAGCCCGGGTAGGCGAAGGCGTTCTGGAATCCTCCAAGGTTGGCCTCCCCCCGGAGATTGTTGCCGTAGTCGAAGACTTCGGCACCGGCATCGAGGAATCCGACCATGGCGGCGCAGTGCTCGGCCATGGATGCCCGGGCGGCCACTACATACGCTTCGGGTTCGCTCACCCGGAGGGCAGCAGCCTCGGCGAGGGTCAAACCGGCGGGCACGTATCCGTTCAACGGGTCATGGGCGGAGGTCTGGTCGGTCACGATATCGATCTCGACGCCGCGCCGGAGCAGTTCCGGGAACACCTCCGCGGCGTTTCCAACCAGACCGACCGAGAGCGCTCGCCCCTCTGACCGCGCCGCGAGCACACGGTCAACGGCGTCATCGAGCGACTCGGCCTGCTCATCGAGGTATCGGTGTTCGATGCGTCGTGCAATCCGCTCGGGATCCACTTCGACACAGAGAGCGACGCCATCGTTCATGGTGATCGCCAACGGTTGCGCTCCCCCCATCCCGCCGAGACCGGCCGTGAGCGTCAACGTCCCCTTGAGTGTCCCGCCGAATCGCTGCTCAGCGATCGCAACGAACGTCTGATAGGTGCCCTGGAGGATCCCTTGCGTGCCGATGTAGATCCACGAGCCGGCCGTCATCTGACCGTACATCATCAGTCCTTTGGCCTCGAGCTCCCAGAACGTCTCCCAGGTCGCCCAGTCCGGGACGAGGAGGCTGTTTGCGATGAGGACCCGCGGCGCCATCTCATGCGTGCGGAACACTCCGACCGGCTTGCCGGATTGGACCAGCATGGTCTCGTCGTTCTCGAGGCCGCGGAGGGTCCGGACGATCGCCTCGTACGCCTCCCACGACCGTGCGGCCTTCCCCCTCCCGCCGTACACGACGAGTTCATCGGGGTTCTCGGCAACGTCGGGGTCGAGGTTGTTCATCAGCATCCGGAGGGCGGCTTCCTGGAGCCACCCCTTCGTCGACAACTCGGTCCCGCGCGGGGCCCTGATCGTCTTCGCCATCACTCCCTCCGATTCATCGCTGCGGTGATTGCGCCCTCTTCGATGAGTTGTGCAGCCGATTCGATGTCCGCACCGACGGGACGGTCGGCGACGAGCGGGGGCACAACAGTCCGCACCGCGTCGAGGATCGCTGTGGTGCCCGCCGCCGGTGCGAGCGGGGCGCGCTGCTCGCATCCTTGCGCGGCGCACACGAGCTCGACGGCGATGACGTACGCCGTATTTCTCAGAACGTCGCGTAGCTTCATGGCAGCGCCCCAGCCCATCGAGACGTGGTCTTCCTGCGAGCCCGACGTTGGGATGGACTCGACCGACGCCGGGTGGGACAGCACGCGGTTCTCCGCCACGAGTGCAGCCGCTGTGTACTGAGCCAGCATGTATCCGGAGTCGACACCCGGGCGCGTCGCCAGGAACGGCGAGAGGCCGTATGACCGTTCCGGATCGAGGATCCGGTCCGTCCTCCGCTCGGAGATCGAACCAAGCTCGGTCATCGCGATCGACAGGAAGTCGAGGGCGAACGCCAGCGGCTGGCCGTGGAAGTTGCCTGCGGAGATCACATCCCCGTCGTCGGCGAAAACGATCGGATTGTCGACGACGGCTCCAAGCTCCCGCTCGAAGACGCCAGCGGCATGGTCGATCGTGTCTCGAACCGATCCATGTACCTGCGGTGCGCACCTCAGGCTGTAGGCGTCCTGCACCCGGTGTGAGAAGTCGTCGCGATGGCTTGCCCCAATCGCTGAGCCGTCGAGGAGCCGGGCGATCACGGCAGCGGAGTGGATCTGTCCCGGATGAGGCCGAAGGTGCTGGATGCGGCTCTGGAACGGCCGACTCGATCCCATCAGCGCCTCGACGGAGAGGGCGCAGGCGGCGTCGGCCGCATCGGCGAGGAGTCGCGCTCGTTCGACGGCGAGGCAACCCTGAGCGAGCATGCCTTCAGTTCCGTTGAGCAGGCTCAAGCCCTCCTTTGGCTCGAGCGCGATTGGCTCCAATCCCTCCGACGCAAGTACTTGGGCGGCCGGGGCCCGCTGTCCGTCGATCAGGAAGAACCCTTCGCCGATGAGGGGCAGCGCCAGGTGTGCGAATGGCGCGAGGTCTCCCGAAGCGCCGACCGAGCCCCGGTCGGGGACGGCAGGGAGGAGATCTCTCCGAAGGAACTCGACGAGACGCGCGACGATTGCCGGGCGGACCCCTGAGTAGCCCTGGGCAAGAGTCCTGGCGCGCAGCAGCAGCATGGCGCGAACCGCCGGTCGGCCCAGGAGGTCGCCGACACCGGAGGCATGGCTCCGAACGAGGTCATACTGCAGTTCGCTCGCCTGCTCGGCTGGGATACGGGTGTACGAGAGGGCTCCGAATCCGGTCGTGATGCCGTAGGCGACATCGTCGTTCGCGATGATCTGCTCAACCAGGCGTCGTGCGGGCTCCATCCTGGATGCGAGGTTGGGACCGGTCTCTACGTCCGCGGTGCGGTGGGCGACAGCGACGACGTCCTCGATGGTGAGGGGGGATCCGTCGACGATGACGACCATGTCCCAGCTCCTCTCGTCACGACCGAGATCCGCAGGGACAGCCTACCTCCGACACCCGCTGCGAACCCAGGGTTCTCCGCATCCGATTTGGCGCCGTGGGCCCGCAGAATGACGAAGGCGGCGATCCCCTTTCATTCCGCGGGCTGTCGGCGTCATATGCAAGGAGGAGAATCCTGGGTTCGCGGCGCTAGAGGGCGTCGTTGAGGCGAGTCGCTTCGCGTTCGCGGAGGCCGACCCGAACCTTCAACAGCTCGATCTGCTGGTCCGCGTACTTCTCGCCACCCTTGATCGGATGATCCGCCAGCCACGCCTCGATATCCGCCGCGACCTCAGGTTCCGACCGATTCGGAAGCAAGTCGAGGATTCTCCGCCCGGTCGCCGGCGGCATCCGGTCGAGCAGGTCGTCCCAGTTCTCCTTCATCAGCTCCCAGACCCGCGGGCCGTTCGTGCGTTGGCCGAGCATGATGGCGATCACCCAGAACGCGTCCTGTCGACGGATCCGTCCGTCCAGCACCATCTGGAAGAGCTCCTCTGCGCCTTCCTGGTCCGGGACCACGGCCGCCGCTCGGATGTACTTCACGACCTCTTGTGGCGTGTCAGATGCATCCGAGATCGCCAGGAACCGTTCGAAGTCGGAGAAGTCGCCATTCCCGGCGACGACGCTGAGGGCTGCATCCGCTACCTCTGCATCGACCGGCTCACCTTCCTGCACTTCCTCGAAGACGGCGCGTGCGCGACTCTGGGTGTCCTCGTCGTCGCCAAGATTGCCGAGCGCGGTGATCAACGTTCCGCGGAGCTTGCGGCTGCGATCGTCCTCGCCATCGGAGGGACTCCACCCCATCTCCTCGGCTTTGCCCGAAACGAGATCTCGCACATAGGCCTGCAGTGCCGGACGGATGTCGGGTGCCGCCACTCGGTCGAGTTCACCGAGACCGGCGAGCATCCGCTGCCAGACGTCGACCTCGGCCTCGTCGCCCAGTTCGCCGACAAGGGCCAGGTAGTCCCCGGCGGCAGAGCCACCCTTGAGCACATCCGCCCACGCGTCCGAGATCGTCGCGTAGCGCTCTTCGCTGCCGAGCGACGGAAGCCGCTCGCGCAGAGCCTCACGCAACTCCGGCGAGTAGACGACCCGATAGAAGCCGCCAGCTCCGGCGTTGACCACCAGCTCGTCGCCCGCTTCGACCATGATCTGGTCCTCCGAGAGCAGCAGGCGCTCTTGCCCGGAGGAAGACCGAAGCAGGACGGGCAGCTTCCACTGCTGCTCGCCATCACCGAAGTAGCGGAACTGCTGCTGGGTCAGGGTGTACTCCCCTGGACCACCCTCGACGTTCACGCGCGGGAAGCCGCCCTGGAAGATCCAGGTGTCCATGATCTCCTTGACCGGCTCACCCGACGCGGTCGCCAGCGCCGACCAGAGATCGTCGCCATCGGTGTTGCCGTAGGCGTGGTCCTTCAGATAGGTGCTCACCCCGAGCCGGAATGCCTCTTCACCGAGGTACAACTCGAGCATCCGGAGCACCGAGGCGCCCTTCTCGTAGGTGAGCGCGTCGAACATGGCGTTCGCTTCTTCCGGCGACCCGACGGGGAACTCGATCGGCCGGGTCGCGGCGAGGGCGTCGGTCTCCATCGAGTGGACGCGGTCGGACGAGAACGTGAGCCAGACCTTCCAGTCTGGCCGGTACGCATCGATGCACTTCATCGACGCGAACGTGGCGAACGCCTCATTGAGCCAGATCCCGTTCCACCATTTCATCGTCACAAGGTCGCCGAACCACATGTGGGCGATCTCATGTGCGATGACCTCGGCGACCCGCATCATCTCGTTCTGCGTCGCTTTTCGGACATCGACGAGCAACGCGGTCTCGCGGTACGTCACCGCTCCCATGTTCTCCATCGCACCCCACGCAAAATCGGGGATGGCGATCTTGTCCATCTTGCCGCCGGGGTACGGGATGTCGTAGTAGTCGGCGTAGTACCTCAACGAGTGGGCGGCCACGTCGAGCGCGAAATCTGTCAGGTCGCGCTTGCCGGCCGGATAGGCGATCCGTAGGGGTACTCCGTCGACGTCGACCGGATCGGTGACTTCGAGTTCGCCGACGATGAACGCCACCAGGTAGGTGGACATCTTCATCGTATCTTCGAACTGGACCTCGACCTTGCCACCGCCCACGTCGGTTCGTTGTGCCTCGGCTGCGTTCGAGATCGCCGTCAGGCCGTCGTCCACGATGAGCGTGACGCCGAACGTCGCCTTCAGATCCGGCTCGTCCCAGCAGGGGAAGGCTCGGCGGGCTTCGGTCGCTTCGAACTGCGTGGTGGCGATCGTCTTCTCGACCCCATCCGGGTCGGTGTAGACCGACCGGTAGAAGCCGCGAAGGTCGTCGTTCAGAATCCCGTCGAAGGTGATATCGAGCTTCCATGCTCCCGCGTCGGCCGTGCCGTCGAGGCTGAGTTTCGATCGCTCGGCCTCTTCGTCGGTCTCGACGGTGGCGCTGAGTCGCTGCCCGGCGTCGTTGACCAGAGCGACCTCGCCCAGGGTCAGTTCCGCCGTATTGAGAATGATTTCGGGGACGGGTTCCATCACGTCGACGTCCACGATCACGTGACCACCGAAGGTCGCTGCGACGAGGTCGGGGGTCAGCGTCAGCTCGTAGCGGCTGGGGATGACGGTGCGGGGCAAGCGGTAATCGGCTTCGGACGGCACGGGGCGCTCCTCTTGGATCGGCAAACAGGCCAAGGATACCGGCGCCTCGCGGTGGCCCAATCTCGCGGCAGCAATCGGCCGCGATGTCCACTGGTGGCCCGGCTAGCGCATACGGTCCAGGTTCGCCTTGACCGGATCGTCGAGCGCAGCCGCTTCGTCGACGGGCGCTTCGTAGCGGAGGATCCACAGACCGGTGTTCAGGTCCGACACGTAGATGAGGTCGTCGACGACGAACACGGACCACACCAGCGGCATCCCGATGTTGCCGTTCGGCGAAGCGAAGCGACGCTGAGGGTCGACCTTGGTCGGGGCGACGAACGAAGCTACCTCCACGGGCTCCGATGGGTCGGCGAGATCGACGACCCGGAGACCGCCGGACAGCCATGTCGCGTAGAGGAGGTTTCCGCTCACCACCGCATCCTGCGCGGCGTAGAGGCCGTCGAGGGCGAGTCGGCCCTCTGCCGTGGGCAGAGCGTCTTCGATCGCATACCGCGACGCGAGGAGTGGATCTGCATTGCCGCCCGCATCGAACACCACACTCGTCCCCCACGATGGTTCATCGCCTTCTTCCTCGAGGGGGTTGAGATCCCGGTGGTTGACGACCAGCACCTGGGTCTCGACGTCGAACGCTGCCGAGTCTGCGTTGCCTTCGCTGTGCCCGAGAGTCGCAGTCCGACCAACCATCTCGGGTTCCGACGGGTCTGCGAGATCGAGGATGATGACGCCTGCGTCCCATTGCGCCACGAAGGCCCGTTCCCCTTCGGGGTCGATCGTTACGCCGCGAACCGGGAAATCCGTCAATTCGGCATCGTCAAGGACGGCCTCTCGAATGGTCTCGGGAGCGTCCCGGCGGAAGTCCCAATCCGAGACCGCTCGCGGACGTTGCGGGTCGGTGATGTCGACGATGCGCAGATCACCGATCTCGGCTTGATGGTCGAGGAGAGAATTCGGCGACGACGCCACAACCAGCACGCGATCCGACTCGACCCACACGTCAAGATCATGGATACCAACCGTGCCCGCACCCGTCCGGTAGGTGCTCAGCCACTCGGGGGCAGCAGGATCGGTGACGTCCCAGAGCACCAGACCGCGGAATGCATCCTCGTCGGCTGGATCACACGGGCCGTGGGCCACGGCCGCAATCGTCCCGGTGAACGCCTCGGTGTCGATCGGTCCCGCCCAGACGGCCTCGGTGCTGGTCCCCGGATACTCAGTCGAGATGGCTTCCAGCTCAAGCGGCTCGGCTGGATCGGTGACGTCGTAGCGGCGAACGCCGGTCGCAGGGCAGGCCTCGCCGCGTCCGAGCGTGCTGACGTAGGTGACGCTGCCGTCGACCCACACATCGGCGTTGAAGCCCTCGATGAGCGAGACATGCCCGACGAGTTCGAGTCCGTCGACGATCGGCTCGTCGGTGATGTCCGGAAGAACGTACAGCGTCGTCTCGCTGTGTCGTCCGGTGAGCGCGGGGTACGGGTTGACGGGAGTCCCATCAGGCATCCGGAGTTCGAAGTGAAGGTGCGGCGCCGACGGACTGGCGTTGCCGGTCCATCCGACGAACCCGACAACGTCCCCCGCTGCAACCGTATCGCCCACCGCGATGTCGGTCTCGATGATGATCTCGACCGGTTCGGTGGATTCGGGCTCGGAAGCGGGTTCCAGTTCTTCGGTGGGCTCAGGCGCGGCTTCGTCCACAACGGGATCCTCGGCCTCGCCGGAATCGGACTCGGTGCCGTCAGTCACGGGTTCCTCGACCGCGGGTTCCGCGGATTCGGTCTCGTCGAGAGCCTCGGTATCGGTCTCCGCGGGTGCCTCCGCAGCCTGGCCTTCCTCCACCGGCGCCGGTTCTTCGGGCACGGCAGCTTCAGCAGGCTCCTGAATGATCGTCTCGGTGGTGAACGCGAGGCTATCGAGGTGCAGATACCTCGTGGTCCAACCACCGGCGTGCGTGACCTCGACGAGAAGGCCCGCCTTCTCGCCTACGTGGATCCGCGAGATGACGCCGTCCGCTGCCGCGAGCACCGGTGTCATGTGCGGTGCAGAGATGTCGCTGCCCAGATGCAGACGAATGCCGCCTTCGCGGATTGCTCCGAACGTGTCGCCGAATCCGGGTCTGCCGTCCACCGGGTGGGAGAGGCTGAAGGGAGGCGTGTAGTCGGCTGGGTCACCGACCCGCGGGGTGGCATCTTCGGCATAGGCGGGTACGCCGGCCAGCACCGTTACGAGCGCGAGGACCAGCGCGAGGGAACCACCGACGAAAGCCTTCCACCCTGCCATGAGGTCAGGCTACTCCGTCCAGACCGCTTCGTGCAGTCGATTTGACGGTCCCGGCAGCCACGCGGGTCGCCTGCGGATCGAACCGAGCGACACCTAGGAACTCTGCTCGGTATCGCCGGTCTTGACCGAGTCGATGTCCTCGCCGAGGAGCACCTGGTCGATCGTCGCCGTGAGCAAGTCGTAGGTGACCGGCCCGATGACCTTGCCGACCACGAGACCGTCACGGTCTATGAAGAAGGTCTCTGGAAGGCCCGCAACACCATAGGAGAATGCCGCCCGCGAGCCGTTGTCGATGCCGTAGACGGTGTCGGGGCTTCGACCGAACCGGTCCAGGAAGCCGAGCGCCTGCCCTCGGTCGTCAAGGGTGTTGACCGCGAGGAACGTCACATCGAAGTCGGCGTACTCAGCCGCTGCAACCGACAGCGCTTCGTGCTCCTGGCGGCAGCCCGTGCACCACGACGCCCAGAAGTTGACCACGACCACATCTCCGAGGTGCTCGGCGAGGCTCACCTGTCCGTCGCCTTCGAGTTCCTCGAGGACAAGGTCGGGTGCCGGTTTGTCGATCAGCGCAGAGCCGACCACCGTCGGATCGCTCCCGAGGCTCCCCGCCAGCGCCACCCCTACGACGATCACCGCAAGCCCAGCAGCGATGACGATCCATACGATCTTGTTGCTCACGATCGCACCTCCGCCAGCATCGCCTCGGCTTGCGCTCGCACCTCGGCTGGGAGCTCGTAGGCCAACAGCTGTTCGAGCGGTTCGATCGCCCCCTGCGGGTTGCCGGTCTCGATGCGGACATTCGCGAGATACCAGTAGGCCTGGGGAAAGTCGGGTTCGATCGCAATCGCACGAACAATGAACGGCTCCGCGAGATCGCCTTCTCCCGACAAGAACGTGAGCCAACCGACCCTGGCGAGAGCGGTGGCACTCTCGGGTTCCTGTTCAAGCACGATCATGTAGTGGCCGAGTGCCTTGGAGTAGTCCCCGGCTTCGACGTACCGATCGGCCAGGGCGAGGCGCATTCCCGGGATGTCCGGGTTCTGGGCGACGACCGCCTCCATCTCATCGAGTCCGACGGACGAGAGGTCGCGCGCTCCTCCGTTCTCGAGGACCGCGGTCGCGACGCCGTCCGTCGACTCGCCGGCCGGGGTTCGTTCCTGGAGCGAGGAGATCGCCACCACGGCGACGACGATGGCTGCAACACCGATGATCGCGGAGCCGGCGATGGCGCGTCCGCGCGAGCGGGTCTGTGGGGCCGTGGCCGACGGTTCAAGACACTCGTCAACCGTCGGAGCCTCGACGCTCGACATCTGCTCTTCAATGGCGGCCCGCTCCTTGCGATATGCCGACCGGAGTCGGTCGGCGGTCGCCTCGTCGAGTTCTCCTGCATCGACCTGTTCGTCGACCTCTGCGAGGTCGCGATCGACCTGGTCGATCTGGTCGGCGATCCGGTCGGCATTCACGACGGGACCTCCGTGGTGTCCCGATCTTTGCGCTTCAAGCCGTATACGGCGACCCCTCCGACCGCTGCGATGCCGAGCGGAACCGCCCACAGCACGATGCCCCATCCGCTCCTCGGCGGATCGAGCAGGACCTGTTCCCCGTAGTTGGCGACGAAGATCGCGACGATCTCATCGTCGGTGCTCCCTGCTGCAATCTCCTCATCGATGCGGAGTCGGAGGTTCTTCGCAAGGTCGGTCTGGGAACCAGCGAGCGACTCCCCGGCACAGATCGGGCACTTGAGCCGCACCGCCAGGTTGTACGCACGCGCCTCCGGATCGGCGGTCGCCTGTTCGGTCGGCCACAGTCCCACGATGATCACGACCACGGCCAGCGCCGGGACGACCAGCCACAGCAGGGTACGGGCGCGCTCAGGCATCGGAGTGCTCTCGTTCATCACTGTGGTTCGACGTCGTGGCCCGGTCTCTCGGTTTCCGGCCGAGGGCGAGCACACCACCGGCGACGATCACAAAACCCCCAACCCACAACAGCCATTGGAGCGGGAACACCAGCACCTTGAGCCGGATCCCGTCGTCGTTCGTGGCTGCAATGTTGAGATAGACGTCGTCGACCCAACCGGTCCAGACCGACGGCGTGGCAATGACCTGGCCGAACTTGGTGTACTCGTGGAGGCGAGGTTCGAGCACCGTCTTCACGGTCGAGCACGTCCGATCGAGGACGGCGACACGCGCACCGAATACGTTGCGTTCGGGTTCGGTTCGTGAGAATGGTTCGATGTACTCGACGCAGTAGCCGTCGACAACGGCGGTCTCGCCAACCGCCAGCGGAACCTCCGTGCGGATGGCCAGTACCGAGGTGGTGGCAATGGCGACGACAGCGAGGACGACCCCGATGTGCGAGATCTGGCCACCCCAATACCCCATGTCGTTGCGCACCGTCGTGAAGAGTGCCGTCGGCCAGGTCTTCCCCCCTCGATGTGCCCGGCCCGACTGGTGGACGTAGAACGCGATGATGTTGCCGATCACGAACCCGGCGAGTCCCATGATCGCCACGATCGAGACCGAACCCACGCCGGCCACCACCGTGAGTGCCGCGGTGACGAAGCCGATATTCAGGCCGACCCTGGTTCGCTGCCAGAGCACCTTGCCGGTCTCGACCCGCCATGGTGCGGTCGCTCCGGTCCCGATGGCGAGCAGCACGAGGAACGCAATCGGGACGGCGATCCGGTCGAAGAAAGGACGGCCGACCGAGACTTCACGACCCGTGAACGCTTCGACGAGCAGCGGATACATCGTTCCGAAGATGATCGTGAAACCGAACAGTGTCATCAGCAGGTTGTTGACCAGGATGAAACCCTCACGGGATACGAGGGATTCAAGCCGGGGAGACGACGACACGGTGCTCGCTCGCATCGCGAACAGGCCGAAGGATCCGAAGAGGATGATCCCGAGGAAGATCAGCAATGCCGGCCCAACGGCCGAGAGGCTGAACGCATGCACCGAGGCGATCACCCCGGAGCGGGTCAGGAACGTGCCGAAGATCGTCAGGGCGAAGGTGATTATGACGAGCACGAAGTTCCACGCTTGGAGCATCGACCGACGGCGCTGAACGATCGCCGAGTGGATGAACGCCGTCCCTGCGATCCAGGGCAGCAGGGCGGCATTCTCGACGGGATCCCAAGCCCAGTAGCCGCCCCAGCCGAGCACCTCGTAGCTCCACCAGCCGCCGAGAAGGATGCCGGCCGTCAGGAAGATCCAGGCGACGAGCGACCACCGGTGGGTGCGGTCGAGCCAGACCTTGGAACGCTCGGACCGGACCAGTGCCGAGATAGCGAACGCAAACGGAACCGTGAAGCCGACGTATCCGACGTAGAGCAACGGCGGGTGCACGGCCATCAGAATGTGGTTGGCAAGGAGCGGATTCGGGCCGATGCCATCTGCCGGCGCCACGGCGCTCCCGATCGGCAGCCACGACGAAGCGGAGCAGAACCCATTACTCACTTCGGTGCACAGAGCGAACGGGTTCGCGACGGTCGCCATCAGGCCGAACCAGAACACAGCGACCGCGCCCATGACGGCGAGGGCGAGCACGCCAAGGCCGTCGCCCTTCTTGACGCCGCGCCACACAAGCCACGTGAAGACCGAGAGCATCAGACCCCACAGCACGACGCTGCCTTCGAGCGCCGCCCAACCCGACGCGAGAAGGAACACGAATGGTGTGGCTACAGCGGTGTTCTTGGCGACATAGGCGATGGAGAAGTCATGTGTGAGGATCGCGAGTTCGAGCGCGACGAACGCCATCACACCGCCGGCCGCGAGACCGATCGTCGGGATCTTGACCCGAGCCGGATCCGGGTGGTCGGTCCGTGACACTCGGATGCCCTCGGCGACGAGCACCACCGCTGAGATCAGGGCGACCAGGATCGCCACGAAGCCGACGGCAGCGATCACGCCTGATCCGCTTCGTCCCCGTACGGGTGCTCAGGATCGTACGAACCGTCATCGGAGGAGTAGTTCTCGTCGTGTTTGACGAGCATCGTGTCCGAGTGGAACGACGAGCCGTCCCACGTCCCTTCCACGACGACGCCGATGCCCTCCTGGAAGAGCTGCTGCGGTGCTCCGAGATAGACGACGGTCACGACCTCGCGACCGTCGGTGACATCGAAGGTGACTCCCGCGGTGGTGTCCGTGACGCTGCCGGCGACGACCTGCCCACCGAGTCGCAGGCGCGAGTCCCCGGGTCCTTGCTCCGTGAGTTCGGTTGGCGTGTTGAAGTACACGAGGCTCGAGTTGAGGCTGACCATCAGAACAACCAGGATGACGACCAGGATCCCGGCCGGAACGATGAACTTCCAGTAGCGCTTCACTCGGTCTCCCCAAGAGTCCGTCGGGCGTTTCGGATTCGCACAGCGATGGAGGCTGCGAACACCCCAAGACTGCCATATGTCACGCCGTAGGCAAGCGCGACCCAGCCCCAATCGCTCATGACGAACCTCCGAGATCGGGAGCGGTGACAGAGTCGCCGGCGACCGGCTGGTCGGCGATGCGTTCGACGGCGTCGCGTTGATCTTCAAGGTGGATGAGTTCGATGCGCTTCACCATCAGCGACACGTAGACAACCGTGAAGGCGAGAACGCCGACGATGAGTGCGACCAGCATCATCGGGTCCTGGATCGCGGGACCGTCCGGCTTGATGATCGACGGCGGCTGGTGGAGCGTGCGCCACCACACCACGGAGAAGTGCACAAGGGGGATCTGAACGGCACCAACGATGCCAAGAACGGCGGAGCGGTTCGCGCGGGCGACCGGGTCATCGGTCGTTCTGCGCAGCGCCAGGTAGCCGAGGTAGACGAAGAACATGATCGCGGTGAGCGTCAGCCGAGCGTCCCATGTCCACCAGACGCCCCAGGTCGGCTTCGCCCAGATCATGCCGAGGGCGATTGCCAGGCCGGTGAAGTAGACGCCGATCTCAGCGCTCGCTGCCGCGATTCGGTCCCATCGCAAGTGGCGGGTGATCAGGTAGGCGATGCTCCCGACGAACGTGACGAAGAATGCCAGGTAGGCCAGCCATGCAGCCGGAACATGAACGTACATGATGCGAACGAGATCGCCCTGCGTGTCGTCGGGGGGACTCACCAACGCGAACGTCAGAGCGGTCGCGAGCGAGAATGCTATCGCCACCCATGGCCACCAGCGGATGCGCGTCTGATCGGGCATCAGATCTCCTGTAGAGGTCGGGCGGTCAACACCCCGATGATGGCAACGACCAATACAACGGCGACCATCAGCAGTACCCACGAAACAATACTGTGGCCAAGCCGCAAACCCTCGTAGGCCTGCGTTGCGCCGAGCAGCAGCGGCACCGACAGCGGGGCGACGAGCAGCGGTACGAGGGCGGTGCCGGTACTCGTGCTGTTGACGATGCTCCCGGTGAGCGTCCCGAGCAGGGCAAGCCCGATAGCGACGATCAGCAGTGTTGCCAGCAGCCACGGGACACCGATGACGGAGATGTCGTAGAGACCCACCGCGACGATTCCGACAACGACTTCGAAGATCAGCAGGAGCAGCGTGGCTGATGCTGCCCGCCCCACGAATCCGGCTGCCGGGTCGAGACCGAGGAGGGACGATGCATCCTGTTGCGGGACTGTCTCGCTGGAGGCCTTGCCGACAGCCACGAGCACACCGAACAGCATCACGATCACCCAGTACATGCCGGGTCCGATCTCCCGCAGCAGCACGGCATCCGTCCCGATCGCGAGCGGCACGAGGAGCAGCGCGATCGCGCCGAACGGAATGATGATCCACAGCACGTCGCCCTGCCGGCGCTCTCGGAGCAGGTCGCGTCCAGCCACGGCGGTGACTTGGGGCCAGAATCCGGTTGTCACGAGAGGGTCCCCCCTGCCAACTCGACCGATCGATGCGCGATCGCGTTGATCCGTTCCCGATCGTGGGAGACCACGACGACGGCGCCGCCCTCGGCGGCCTTTCTCTCGATGAGTCCCTCGACGAGATCCACCGCGTCCCGGTCGAGCGCGGAATGGGGTTCGTCGAGAAGGAGCAGCGAGCGGTCGATCATGAGTTCGCGGGCGAATTCGGTGCGTCGCTGCATGCCATGCGAAGATGCTCCGGCTCGGCGATCGACGGCACCGGCGAGACCTACCGCCGCGAGCGCCTCAGCGGCCCCCTCCGGGGGGACACCAGCAACCCGGGCCGCGTACCGCAGGTTCTCGCCCAGCGTGAGTTCGGGGTAGAGACCGGGGACATGGCCGATCATTCCGATTCGCCGCCGAACGTCATATCGCTCTGACGATGTCAGATTGGCGTCCAGGACCGTTCCGGTCCCCTGGGCGGGCCGGAGCAGGGTGGCAATGAGCCGGAGCATGGTCGTCTTGCCCGCCCCGTTGGCACCGAAGAGGCCCACGACTTCTCCCGCGTCGATCTCGAGATCGACGTCGCGAAGGATCTGAGTCGATCCCATCCGCACGCCGATGCCATCGAGTTCAACGAGGGGTGTCCCGGTCACGGTGGGGAAGTGTACGGAGGTCCCGGCTTCTCATGCACCGGACCCGGCGCGGTCCGTTGCCGGGAGGCCGAAAGTGGGAATACCCCCTAGGGGTATTAATGTTGCCTATGGGAGACCGAGTACGAACGGAGAATGAACCGCATGCCAACCATCAACCTGACCAAGGACACGTTCGAGGAGACCATCCTCAACAACGACCTCGTCCTCGTCGACTTCTGGGCCGACTGGTGCGGCCCCTGCAAGATGTTTGCCCCGACCTACGAAACGGTTTCGGAGAAGTACCCGAACATCGTCTTCGCCAAGGTTGACACCGAGGCCGAGCAGGAGCTCGCCGGATACTTCCAGATCCGCTCGATTCCGACGCTGATGGCGTTCAAGGAGAAGATCGGTGTCTTCTCGCAGCCGGGTGCCCTCCCCGAGGATGCCCTCGTCGACCTCATCGACCAGATTGAGGGCCTCGACATGGACGCCGTCCGTGAAGAGATCGAGAGCGCGAGCGATGAGCACGATCACGCGGAATCCAGTAGCTGAGTAGCTGAGTGCTGAGGGCCGGGACAGACGTCCCGGCCCTCAGCTCATTCCTGGTCCGTTGCTACTACCGGGTCCCGATCACCAGGTCGGCGATCAGTCGTTGAGCTTCTTCGAGGTTCTCGCGGTAGACCATCACGTTGAGGCGGTAGGCACCCACCATGCCTGGCTCGGTGATCACCGAGGCGGGGATGTCCGCGTCGACGAGTCGTCCCCACGCTTCGTCCGCGACGTCGCGATCGGTGAAGAGCGCCGCTGCCACCAGATCGTCAGGTTTCGCCATCAGCCCTCCGCTCCGCCCGTGAAGTTCCACGACCCGAGCCGCATCGTCGGCACGTACATGATGCCAGGGGCGAACTCCGAGTCGGCGAACCGGGCGTCATCGCCCAGACCGAGGATCTTGCCTTCACTGAAGCAATCGACGAACGACTGTGTGAATCGCAGGTTCGTCACCGCGTCGGTGATGCGCCCGTTCTCGATCATGAACGTGCCGTTTCTCGTCAAACCGGTCACGACCATGGTCTTCGGGTCGAGGATGCGGCAGTAGTTGAACGTCGACACGTAGATGCCGCGCTCGACGGATGCGATCAACTTGTCGACTGACTGATCGCCGCCACCAACGAACACGTTGGTCGGGATCGGGCCCCAGCCCTCAGCTCCCGGAACGTTGTTACCCGTCGAGGCCACGCCGGCCTTCTTCGCCGTCTTCCGGTTGTGGGCAACGCCGCGCGTCACTCCGTCAACCACGAGATCGAGGTGGCCCTTCGGCGTCCCCTCGGTGTCGAACGCGACACCCATCGCACGCGAGTCGGTGACGTCGTCCCACATCTGGAACTGCTCGTCGAACTGTCTGGTTCCGAGATCCACGAACGACTGCCCTTCCGACAACATCTTCCCGTTGAAGCCGTAGAACCCGAGGAACACGGCGATCGTCGCGACCGCTTCGGGAGCGAGAATGACCTCGTACTCCCCCGGCTTCGTGTCGAAAGGCACGGCAGAATCGACGGCCCGCTTCGCCGCGAGTTCACCCACGGCCGCGCCGTCGAGGTCTCCAATGGCGACTGATGCGGCGTGTGCACAGCCGGCCGACGTCCCCGTCTGGTGGATACCGTCGATGATGGCGCTCGAGTGGCGTCCCGAGGCGGACTGCCCGGCCGAATTCGCGAAGGCTTCCATGCGGCCCTCGGTCTGGCAGTAGCCGGCAGCCAGGAGTCCGTCCCCCGCGTCGACGAAGTCCTTCACGAGCGAGGCTCGTGCTGCAGGAGCGGCGTCATAGGTTGCCTCGTCGATGTGGGCGACATCCGCGACCGCCGCCTCAGGGGCGAGGCCCGGCCAGTCCTCGTCGACCGGTTGCAGCACGGCCGTGTCGAGGGCCGCCTCGACGAACGCCTCAAGGGATTCCGGTGTTGTCACGGTCGTCTGCGTCGAGGCAACGCGGCCATCGAGAGCGACGCGCAGGCTGACGGTCGCGCCATCTTCCGCAACGTTCTGATGGATGAACGAGTTCGCAAACCGGGTCAACGCCAGATTGCCGGTCGACGCGGCGACTTCGGCCTCCGCCCGGCCTCCAACGAGTTCCAAGACCTGCTCGGTGAGTTCAACGGCCCGGCTCATCCGCGCACCCCCACTCTCACGTTCTTGAATCGCCCCGGCGCTGCCGAGTGCCCCGTGTGTGCGACCTGCATCGGTTGCCCCTTTCCGCAGTTCGGTGTCCCCCAATGGATCCACTCGTCACCACCTGCAAGGCGGTCAAGGCTCGCCCAGAACATCGGTCCGATCCCGGTGTATGTCGGGTTCTTCAGCATCCGCCCGAGTTCACCGTTCTTCACTTCCCACGCGATCTCGGTGCCGAATTGGAAGTTCAGGCGCTTGTCATCGATCGACCACGAACGATTCGTCGCCATGTACACGCCGTCCTTCGTGTCGGCGATGATCTCGGCAAGCGATGCGTCGCCCGGCAGGAGCCCGACGTTCGTCATACGAACCATCGGCAGACGGTTGTAGCCATCGGCACGAACCATGCCGCCCGGAGGTAGACCGGCCATCGCTGCGGAGTCACGACCGGAGAGCACCCCGAGCCAGATCCCGTTCTTGACGATGTCGACACGTTGCGCCGGCGTCCCCTCGTCGTCGTATCCGAACGTGCCGAGCGCCCCGGGGAGGGTGGCGTCTGCGGTGACGTTCATCAGATCCGATCCGAAACGAAAGGTTCCGAGGTTGGGCAGTTGGAGGTGGGAGGTGCCGGCGAACGCTGCCTCCCAACCGAGAATGCGGTCGAGTTCGATGGCGTGCCCGACCGACTCGTGGATCTGGAGCGCCATCTGCGACCCTTCGAGGATGAGGTCGGTCTCACGCTCCTCCATCTCTTCAGCCGTGAGCAGTGCCACCGCCTCTTCCGCGATCCGCTCCGCGTTGGCTGCGAAGTCCCACTTGCGGATCACCTCGTAGCCGCCGGTCTCGTACTGGCCGAACGACTGTGGGTACGAGCGACGTTGACTCTCCCGTTCTCCGAGGGCGGTGGCGTCGAAGCCACCACCGGACTCGACAATGTGCTGGCGAATGCGATGACCCTGCGACGACACGAACCACTTCGTGGTGTCATAGAAGGTCATGGTGGCGGTCGCGATTGCGATGCCGTCCACCTCTTGCATCGTCTTGGTCACTCCGAGGAGAAGGTCGACCTTCTCGGACAGCGGCACCGCGAACGGATCCTCGAGGTACGGCGTCTCGTAGGTGTCCTGGACGACGTCCACGTCGGCAAACTGCATGGCGTCACCCGGCACGGCCGCGCTGGCCCGAGCGATCTCGGCCGCCCGCTCACCGGCGGCGGCGACCGCCGAGCGAGTCAGGTCCGCGGTGGCGAAGAAGCCCCAGGAAGATCCGATGAGGGCCCGCACCCCGACACCGGCCTGTTCGGTGCGATCGAGCGACTGCACGGTCTGGTTCTGAACATCGATCGCCTCCTGCTTCGTGACCACGACGCGAGCATCGGCGTACGCGGCTCCGGCAGCGAGGGCACCCTCAACGGCGGCTTGTGCATATTCATACATGTCGGCAATCGTAGCGATCGAGCCGCGCGGCCGTCCCGCACCCGTTCTTGCGGAGAGAGTGGAAGCCCGCTTCCCAGAGCTGTGCAGGAACGGTGTTATTCGACGGCCGGGAGTGGAACGGCTGTAGCGTCAACGATGAGGGTGTAGCTCGCGGGGACGTTCGCGATGAACGCACACTGATCGAGACCGACACATGAGCTTCCGCACGCGGATCCCGAGCACGCGACGGACTCTCCGTCGCCGGGACTCTCGGCCGGTGAGAGCCGACCCTTCGTCACCAGTACGTCGATCATGCCCGACAGCGCCGATTCCGAGACGCCGACCCGGTCGGCAAGGTCCGAAGAGCGGATCGGACCCCGGACCGTGCGGAGTTCATCGACGAGGGTCTCCAGGACCGAAGTCACAATCCGAGCACCTTGGCTCCCTGGAAGAAGACGACAGCGAACGCCCACGCGATGGCCGTCTGCCCGACGATGCTCAGCCACATCCAGCGCGTGCTGGTCTCCTGCCGGATCGCTGCGACCGCTGCCATGCACGGCGTGTAGAGCAGGACAAACACGAGGAACGCGAGTGCGGCGGCCGCCCCGTGGCCTCCGCTCGACTCCTCGAAGCTGACGCGGATCGACGCCATCAAGCTCGATGGCTCATCTTCGGCAGTGTCGCCGGTGAGATCGATACCGATGATGCCCGGCGTGGCTTTGAGCGCCCCGAGCATGGCTCCTGCGAATCCCGTCCCGATCTCACGGGCGGAATCCCCGATTGAGGGGCTTGGCCCCTCCACTGTCGCGTCTTCGATCCCATAGACCTGCGCCATGGTCCCGACCACGACTTCCTTCGCCACAAATCCGGTGAGCAGCGACCCCGCGGCCTCCCACGTACCGAACCCCGCCGGCGCAAACGCCGGAGCGACGACTCCCGAAACCGCGGCAAACGCAGAGTCGTCGACGTCGGTATCGGCGAATCCTCCGTCACTGCTGACCGGAACCGCCATGAGGAACCACACAACGATCATCGTGCCGAAGATGATCGATCCTGCACCGCCGATGAACGCGGTGACCCGCGTCCACGTGTGGAACCAGATCGTTCGGAACGTTGGCAGGCGGTAGGGAGGCATCTCCATGATTGTCGGGGCGTGAGAGGTGACCGGGAGCAGCGTTCGTTTGAGCACCAGTCCGATCGCGAGGGCAACCAGGATCCCGAGGAGATACATACCGAACACGACGAGCCCTGCGTGTTGCGGAAAGAAGACGGCAGATATGATCACATAGACCGGGAGGCGGGCTCCGCAACTCATGAACGGCACGAGCAAGCTGGTCAGGATTCGATCGCGCTCGTCTTCGAGCGTTCGGGTTGCGTAGACCGCGGGCACCGTGCATCCGAAACCGACGAGCATCGGCAGGAAGGCCTTGCCCTGAAGTCCGACGCCGCGCATCACCCGGTCCATGACGAACGCGGCCCTGGCCATGTACCCCGTGTCTTCGAGGAAGGCGAGAGCCAAGTACAAGGCCAGGAGGATCGGCACAAACACCAGCACGGCTCCGACCCCGGCGATGACGCCGTCGATCAGCAGGCTCTCGACCCAGGTTCCGTCGAGGCCGATCAGAGATACGAAGCTCTCGACGAAGTGCGCGATCGGTCCTGACACAGCGCTATCGATCCAGTCGAGGAATGCCCCGGCGATGTCCGTCGTGATCTTGAACACGGCCCACATCAGCGCGAGGAAGATCGGGATCCCGAGGTAGCGATTCGTCAGGACCGCATCGATTCGATCGGTCCGGTCGCGGCTCTTTGCGGTGCGACCGACGATGGCGGCCTGAGCAATTGTGTTGGCTGTCTGGAATCGCGCTGCGGCGATGGCAGTGTCGGCCTGTTCCCCGAGGGCGCTGCGCAGATCCTCAAGGAGTCGGTCTCGGGTCGCGACCAGGCGATCTCCGCCGTCGAGCGCCGTCAACGGTTCCACCAGTCCCGGATCCTCGTCGAGGAGGGCCGTGGCGAGCCAGCGCGGCGCGTACCGTTCGGACACTTCCGGGGTCTGTTCGATCTCTCCAATCAAATCGGCGATCGCCATCTCGACGTCGGGTCCGTAGTCGATCACCAGGACGCTCATCGCGATTGCTCTCTGGCGCAGTGCGCTGCAACCGCTTCCCGCAGCGACCCGAGACCCTTCCCCGACCGGGCGATCGTCGCGACCGTTGGTGCTCCGAGTCGCTCCGCCAGAACGTCAGCGTCGATCTCAAGACCGCGAGAACGCGCAACGTCGCTCATGTTCAGAGCGATCACCGTCGGGACCCCGACTTCGAGAACCTGGATCGCCAGGTAGAGATTCCGTTCGAGGTTGGCTGCGTCGACGACGACGATGGCGCCATCGGGCTTGCCTCCGACGAGGAAGTCCCGAGCGATCATCTCCTCGGGCGATGAGGCATTCAGGCTGTATGTGCCGGGGAGGTCGACGAGGAGGAACTCCTCGCCGTCTTGGGTGAATCGGCCGTCGACGCGCTCAACGGTCTTTCCCGGCCAGTTCCCAACGTGCTGCTTTGCTCCGGTGAGCATGTTGAAGATCGACGACTTGCCCGTGTTCGGGTTGCCGGCAAGGGCAATGACACGAGCGTCGACCGCCGCTTCGCTCACTGGTCCTCCATGCGGACCAGGATCGCGTCGGCGTCTGCACGCCGGATCGAGATGCGCGATCCCATCACGGCGAACTCGACCGGATCGCCGAGTGGTGCGACTCGGATCGCCCGAACCGTCGCTCCCGGGATCAGTCCCATCTCGACGTAGCGGCGGCTTCCGTTGCGCGAGGGGAACCGTACGACGGTGGCCGACCGGCCCATGGGGAGTTCACCGAGCGGAATGGCACGCTGCATCAGGACCCCCCGACCACGATACCGGTGACCAGATCGGCCGACAGGTGCGCAGTAGTTCCTGCGACCGCAATCAGCCGATCGCCGGTGCCCCCGACCGCGAGGACCTCGACCTCGGCCCCGGGGACGAGGCCGTGTGCGTTGGTGAAATTCCTGAGGTCGTGAGGCAGATCGACGGCAACAACCGAACGGGCCTCGCCCGCGGGCACGGTATCGAGCCGCGTGGTCGTGTGGACGCGTGGGCCGCGGCGGGAATCTGGAATCGAGTGTCCCCGCGGTCCGGCAGCGGGATCCCCGAGGTACCCCGAGAGCAGATCCGCGACATCGTCCGGGGTGACATGCTCGAAGTCGCATGCGACCTCGTCTGCCCGGTCCGGTGTGAGACCGAGTTGCTCCGCGAGGAAGACGCCCCAGAGGCGGCGCCGACGGAGAATGGACGAAGCGACGGTGCGACCTGACTCGGTCAGGGTCACGCCCTGATACGGCTCGTACTCCAGGTAGCCCCGACCGGCGAGCTTCCGAATCATCTGATTGGCAGACACGCCAGACACCGCGAGTTCCCGTGCGGCGTAGGAAACCGGGACTGGCTCGACCTGTCCATCTTCGACCGCGCGTGCGATCGTGATGAGATACATCTCCTCGGCTTCGGACGTGTGCTCTGCTTGTTGAACCATGCCTATGGAATCCTGTCAGAAATGTTTAGGCGCGCCTCATACTACTCCGATCGATGGCACAACGATCCGCGGCAACCCGTCGGGATTGCCGGCGGTATTCGGTAGCATTCCGGTCGCAGGGATTCACCAGATTCAGGGAGTCACCACATGCGCCAGTTCCTCCGCTCGAAGATCCATCGAGCCACCATCACCCGGACCGATCTCCACTACGAGGGCTCGCTCACGCTCGACCGGGACCTCATGGACGCAGCATCCATCGCCGAGTACGAAGTGATCCACGTGGTCAACGTCAACAACGGCGAGCGACTGACGACCTACGCGATCGAGGGCGAGCGGGGTTCGGGCGTCGTCGGCCTCAACGGTGCCGCTGCCCGCCTTGGCATGCCGGGAGACCTCGTGATCATCATGACGTTCCGTCTCGCCGACGGAGAAGACGGCGCGTCTGCACCAACACCGATCATCGTTCCCGTCGACGAAGAGAACCGACCGGTCACCGACTGACCGTCGCCGAACTCACGGGCCCACCAGCGGAATCGGCTCGCCGACCGGGTGTATCCACTCGACCGACCATGACACCGCGAGAGCGATCGGTTGGTTGTCGCCGCCGATCGGCTCGCCGACGCGAGTCAACCTGATGGACCCCGCCCGTGCGAACGGCGGGACCGCCCGCGGATGGCCGACGCCGTATTGGATCGGTGCCCGGTCGTACGGCACCAACGTCGTCGGGTTGTCCCCCTCGGCGGAGGGATCATCGGTGCCCACGAGCTCCACCTCGATAGCCACCCGGGCAGTGGCTGCCATGTCGCCGATGAGTGCCCAGTCCGCATACCCCCACTCCTCGGCCGCCGTGAGGTTCTCGATCCTCACCTCGAATCCATCTCCGAGTTCGACACGCAGCGGACCCTGGATCTCCGCCGGCAATCCTGCGAACTCGACCAGCGACTCCCCCTCCGTCCGATCGACCGATCGGGATCCGCAGCCGTTGCAGCCGTCTCTCGTCTCGACCGTAGACCCTCTCCACACGGCCAGCGTCCAGTCCGCCTCCCGTTCATCAACCTCGAAGTCGAGAAGTCGCATGCCCGGAGCCAGCGAATCGACGATCTCCACCGCGGTCTCCATGGCGCCGTTGCCGTCGACGAGAGCCCACCGACCCGCGCCGAACGCAGGCGTCGCCTCCGGATCGGCACCACTGAGCGCTGCTTCTCCGATGATCACGTATGCATGTCCATCGACCCCGAACGATCCGATCACTCCGAGCGATGTGTCTCCCACTGGGACATAGCCGTCGGGAGCAACCGGGGCGATATCCGCCGGGGCCATCGTCGTTGAGGTGCTCGACCCGTTGGCGGCCCCGTGTCGCTCGGTCCCTTCGGCCAATCCGGCGACCGTTCCCACAGCGAGGCCGATGACAGCGGCCACCAGGACGACGACCCAGGTATTGATCGACCGCAGCGGCTCCTGGTCGCTGTCCGGATCAAGCGGAGATCGCACCAGCTCGTCCCACCGTGGCTCACTCATCGGGCCCCGCGATCGGGATCGCCCCGCCAGGGCCCATGTCGAACCAGAGAGCACCCCGCACCACGAGATGAATGGGATCCGAGCCGGCCTTGCCGTCGAAGGTCAGGTTCCAGCGCGGACGTCCCTCTGCCTCGCGCACTGATGCGATCCAACCGGGACCACCGCCTTCAATCTCGAGCGAGGCACTGTCGCTCAGGTTCTCGGCGAGCAGTTCGGCCTGGACGATCGTCGTGGTCGCTTGCTCGGTCACACGCAGGACACGGATCCCGACCCCGGGAGCCACCTCTACGGCGGATCCACCCTCCGCCGCCTCGAACTCCCGGTCGATCGGTACGCGTACCCGGTACCCGTCGAGGCGGACAGCGTGGACTTCGGCGGTTTCCAGATCTTCTGGGACATCGAACCGAGCGACGCTGGCGTCCGGATTGGCGGTCGTCCCCGCATACTCACCGCTCGACGTCTCGAGTGTCCACCGATCCGGGAAGACGACTCTGATCTCAGCCGCATCGGTCTCAACAAGACCCTGGAACGGCACGAATCGCGCGACGGCTTCGGCCCCGGCAAGAGGCGCCAGACCAACGAGGTCGTACGCAAACGTCGCCTCGCCTCCATCGATCTCAAGGCGTCCCGGGACGAGGGCCGCCTGGCCCAGGACCAGCTCATCGTCCGCAAGGAAGCGTGCAGCCGGGGCAGTTGTCGTCGTGATTGCCGGTGGAGCGTCCTCAGCGGTACCAGTGACCGCCCGCAGGCCGACGAACGCGGCGATTCCGCTCACCACAAGAACGATCGCGGAGGCTGCAACGGCGCCAGATGTGATCCTCGGCACATCCCAATCCTATCGGCGCGACGGTCGTCACCAACTCGCCGACAACGCGAAGAACCCCTCCGAAGCGGATCGCACAGGCATAGGGTCTGGCCAATGCAGAGCCTCATTGGAACCTGGGAACTCATCGAGTGGACGTTCACGGTCGACGACTCGCGGCCAACACGACCGTGGGGCGGCAATCCGGCCGGCCTCCTCACCTACACCGACGGCGGGCGCATGTCCGCCTCCCTGATGAGCCTCGGTCGGCCACCTGCTCCCACCCGCACACTCAGCGCCGCGCCGATCGATATTCGTGCGGCGGCCGCTGCCGGATACCTCAGCTACGCCGGGGCCTACTCGTTGGACGGGGACGACGTTCTCCATCACATTGAGTTGAGCCTGATGCCGAACTGGGTCGGTCAGACTGAACGGAGACACATCGAGTGGATTCCATCCGACAGCGGATTCGACCTCGTGCTGTCGACACCCCCGACGAAGACGGACGGCGGGCGGACTGCCGTGAACCGTCTCAGATGGGGACGCCTGGGTACGAATACCCCACCGCCGGCACCCTGAAACACTGCGACGGAGTCGTGCGGCCATTAGCCTCCTGGGCGTATCGCCTGCGCCTGGGGGACCAATGGCGAGAGGAACCGAGACATCCAGAGTCACACGACCAGGTGTGCACCAACGCGCCATGCAGCCGTGGAAGGTCGTCGTCCTCCTCATCTTTCTCACCCTGACCGTCGTGATCGCGTTCTACGGAATCGGTGGTTGGTACTTCTCGGGTGAGATCTACAACGGCGCGCTCAAGGTCCATCCACCCGAAGATGGACCGCTCGATACCACCTTCGATCGAGGAGAGGCAGAGGCTCTCGTTCTTCGGGGAGACGACGGCTCCGCCAACCTGTTCGACCACGGTCGATTCGGCTTGGTCTGGGAATCGGGCAGAAGCCTCGTCGACGGAATCCTGAGTACCGAAACGGCGGGAGGGATCTCCACGGTCTATCGCCAGCGCATCACCGGCGAGGAGATCCCGGCACCAGGATCGACAGTACGGCTCGATCCGTTCATTTGGAGCGGCGACCCGCAGACCGCCCTCGGTATGCCGTTTGCCGAGATCGAGTACCAGACCGAGGGAGGTCGGGCCGGGGCCTGGTACATCGAGGGCACGACCGCCACCTGGGCGATCTTCGTTCATGGCAAGGGCGCTCCGCGCAATGAGGCCCTGCGCCTCCTCCCCCTCGCCGTCGAACGCGGCTACCACGCGATGGTCATCGACTACCGCAACGACCCCGGCGCACCGCCCGATCCGACCGGGATCTACCAATACGGAGCGACCGAGTGGCAGGACGTGGCGTCTGCGGCCCGCCATGCGCGATCAAGCGGTGCGCAGGATCTGGTCATGGTCGGCTATTCGATGGGAGGAGCGAATGTGACGTCATTCCTTCTCGAGTCTCCGCTGCGCGCCCAGACGGCGGCGGTCATCCTCGACAGCCCCGTCTTGGACTTCGGAGCCACCATCGATCACGCAGCGGACCAGACGACGCTGCCGCTCACGTCGATCACCGTGCCCGGGAGTCTGACCTCCGTAGCCAAATGGATCGCCGGGTGGCGCTTTGACATCGACTGGGCGGCCACCGACTACGTTTCGCAGTGGCGTGACCTCCAGACGCCGATGCTCATCTTCCAAGGAACCGGAGACGCGACGGTTCCGCTGGGCCCCGCGCAGCGGTTCGCCGGGTACCGCCCGGACTTCGTCACGCTGATCGCGCCGGAAGATGTAGGGCACGTCCTGGCATGGAACGCCGACCGGGAATCCTACGAGGCGAGCGTGAACGCCTTTCTCGACGGCCTCGACCTGTGATTGACCAGCGGGACGCACCCGCTCACGTCTCGGCCTCGCTCGATGATGACGGGTCTTCTCCGCTCCGCCGCCTGAGGAGCCAGAGGTCTGCGACGTTGGTTCCCGTTGGGCCAATGATGATGAGGTCTCCCGCGGCTTCAAGGAACGGATAGGTGTCGTTGTCGGCCAGGGCCGCGAACGGATCGAACTTGGCAGCAAGCCCCCGATCGATCGTTCCGCCATCCACGAGTCCGCCGGCTGCATCGGTCGGCCCGTCGATGCCATCGGTGCCACCGGCCAGGAACGTCACGTCCCGCCCGTCGATCTCCAACGCCGCCGCAACCGCGGCCTCCTGGTTGCGGCCGCCCCGTCCGGTGCCTCTCACCGTCACGGTCGTCTCACCAGCGAAGATCAGGACTTCGCCGTCCTGCGAAGCGGTGGCGACCGCAAGGACGGCTGCCTCACGAGCCTCGCCGATGTAGCGCGTCGAGACGATCCTGGCAGGGACGTCCCTTGCGTGGAGAAACGCAGCGGCCGCCTCCGCCGCGACGGCACCGCTGCCAATCACCTCGATCTCGTGGCGCAGGTGCGGCTGTTTCGGCGTCTCCTCGATGAGTCCACGGCGACCGCGTTCGAGGTGTCCGAGAACTGGTCCGCCGATCGCCTCGAAGACGCCGTGGCGATCGACAACAGCCAGAGCGTCGGCGTAGGTGGTGGGGTCGGGGACCGTTGGGCCCGAGGCGATCACGTCCAGGGGATCGCCAACGACGTCGGAGAGCACGAGCGTTACCAGCCTGGCGCGCCTTGCCGCCGCAGCCAGGCGACCGCCCTTGACGGCCGAGAGGTGCTTGCGGACGGTGTTCATGGCGACGATGTCGGCGCCGCATTCGAGCAGAGCACGATTGGTCTCACTCAAGTCCGCGAGGGTCAACCCACGTGCAGGTGCGGCGAGCAGGGCCGAGGCACCACCGGAGATGAGGCAGACAACGACATCACCGGGCCCGGCCGACGACGCGAGTTCGAGCGCTCGACGGGCACCCGCGGCACTCCCCTCGTTCGGCACAGGGTGCCCGGCGACAATCACCGGGAGAGGGCCCTCGCCGAGTTCAGGAGCCACGATGACGCCGTCGGCAGGATCGACAACACGAGCGAAGCCACGTGCCATCGCAATGGAGGCCTTGCCCGCAGCAATCACGATGATCCGGCGGGCAGCGCCAAAGTCGAAACGCTGCGCGGCACGAACCGTCGCGGCTTCCGGATCAACCCCCGCGATGCCGGAGCGGAAGGCGTCGAGGAGAAGGGTTCGATCGTCCATGCCGTCAAGGTAGCGGCACCGACCGGTCAGAGTCGACCCGAGCGGGCACAGACGCGGGCGAACCCCGCAGCCGGGAGGATGCTGCGAGGTTCGCTTTGAGCCGGACTGGTCAGGCGTCGGTGGAGGCACCACGAGCGCCGGCCCGGCGCTGACGGAACTGGTCGCCCATTTGCTTCAATTCGTCTTCCGTCAACTGGCCATCTGCGAGATACTCCGACGCCGGTCCGTCGGTGTCCTTCAGCGGATGATCGTCCGGAAGCTCGGCCAGCTCGTCGGCATCGATCACCCCGTCTTCCAGGAGCCCGCCCATGCGGAATCCGCGCTTGAGACTGCGCTCGAATCGACCCGGGTTCTCCTCACGCCAGGCCTCCATCTCGGCACGTACCTCTTCGTGCCTGGCTTCGAGTGCCGCCTTGACGGCATCGGCCTCGCCCTGGTCGAGCGTTCCATCGGAGACCAGGTCGCCAAGGATCTCGTCGAGCATGTCATTCGGTCTCGCGAAGTTCGGTCGGGCATCGGTCGTGGCGTCGTCGGATTCGACCGCGGTGGGCACCGCGGTCTGGGCGAGCGCTGGGCTCTCGATCACAGTCGATGCTGCGAACGCTCCTACCACCAGAACACCGGCGGCTGCAATGGAAACGAAGATCTTCTTCATATCTATCTCCTTTCTTCGTCCATGAACGCAGTGTCGGGTGGGCGGGTCAGGAGGATGTGATGTGCTGATGAGAAGAGGGTGAGAGAGGTCGCCGGTCGTCGGTCGAATCATGGAGCTGAGTCGCTGAGTAGGAGCGAGCTACTCGGAGGTCACGGTGGGGAGGCTGAAGCCGACGATGGCTCCTCCGTCTTCGGCTGGTTTGGTGAAGACAGTTCCGCCGTGGGCATCGACCACCTGCTTGACGATGGAGAGACCCAGGCCGGAACCGGGCATCGAGCGAGCAGCGGCCGAGCGGTAGAAGCGATCGAAGACCCGGTCTCTGTCCGCCTCGTCGATGCCGGGACCGTGGTCACGGACCGTGACCCGCCCCCCGTGCACAGCGACCTCGATCGGGCCATCGTCGCTTCCCCATTTGACGGCATTGTCGACCAGATTGTCCACGGCCCGGGCGAGAGCGCTCGGGCGGCCACGAACAGGGCTCGGCGCCACATCGAGCTCAATCTCTACGTCGAATCGGCGCTCGGCACGTTCCACTGACGACACTGCGATCTCGTCGAGCCTCAGGTCCTCGATCGGACCTTCCGTGTAGCGGTCGGAGGCCAGATCCACAACCTCACCTACGAGGAGCGACAGGTCCTTGACCTCGGCATCTGCGGCCGTGATCAGTTCGGTGCGTTGCGCATCCGTCAGGCCGCGCGTGCGACCGAGGAGTTCGATGTTCGTACGCAGCGCCGTCAGCGGTGTCCGCAATTCGTGGCCGGCATCGCGAACCAGGCGCTGCTGCTCCTGCCGGCTCGTCTCGAGCGCCGCCATCATGGCGTTGAACTCCGCAGCGAGCCGCCCGACTTCGTCATCACTGGTGATGTCGATTCGGGCGCCGAGGTCTTGCGTCTCGGCGACGTGCTCGGCGGCCTGGGCCAGTTCGTCGATGGGCTTCAGCGCACTGCGAGCAATGAGAAGGCCCGCGCCCGCTGCGACCGCTACCCCGACCGCACCGAAGACGAACAACGCCGCCGCAAGACCGGCGAGGGTCGCGTCAACCTCGGTGAGCGGTCGAGCAATCTGAACGAATCCGAGAACCTCCGCATTGACGGTCACCATGCGAACGTGGACGTCATCAACCCGCGCGTCGGTGAGGACAAGGGTGTCGTCCGCCACGCCCGAATCAGCGGGAGGGAGCACCTCCTGGCCCTCCGGTATCAAGATCTCACCGGTCGGAAGCGTGATCTGGTAGTACACCGTGTCGAAGGCAGGACCCCGACTGCCGGCGAGGAAGCCGAAGCCGCGGCGCATTGGCCCTTCGGATCCGACCAGACCTCGAGGGTCTTCGCCGAGACGCTGGATGGCCACGGCCCGATCGACGAGGCTGTCGTCGATCTCTGATCGCAACTGCTGGCGCGCCAGCACGAACGCGGCGGCCGACACGAGGACGACGGCGACCGCCACCGCGGCGGCGGCCACAACGGCGATCCTGGTCCTGAGCTTCACCGCCGTCTCCGGTATTGGGTCATGAGTCGTCGCGCAGGGTGTATCCGACGCCGCGAACCGTGTGGATCAGCCGCGAACGATCCCCATCCTCCGTCTTCCGCCGGAGGTACCCGACATAGACATCGAGCGAGTTCGAGGAGGTCTCGAAATCGAACCCCCACACCTCGCTATAGATCTGATCGCGAGTCGCCACGCGGCCCCCACCGCGGAGAAGGATCTCGAGCAGGTCGAACTCGGTCTTCGTCAGCGAGATCGGCTCGCCATCTCGTATGACCGTCCGCGTGCCGAGGTTCATTTCAAGATCGGAGAAGGTGAGGATTTCGGATACGTCGCCACCGGATCGACGGAGGAGTGCCCGGATGCGAGCGAGGAGTTCTTCGAGGGCGAAGGGCTTGGCCAGGTAGTCGTCAGCGCCGGCGTCGAGTCCGTCGACCCGGTCGGAGACGTCGCCCAGAGCGGTGAGCATGAGGATCGGGGTCTCGTCGCCGCGGGCCCGGAGCCGCCGGCACGTCTCGAGTCCATCGACGAATGGCATCATTACGTCGAGCACGATCACATCGGGAGGAGTCTGCCGTACCGCTTCGAGCGCACGTCCCCCGTCCTCGGCGATTGCGACTTCATAGCCCTCGAACGAGAGTGCGCGGCTCAGGGCCGTGCGAACATCCGGATCATCCTCGACGACGAGCACGCTGTTGGCTTCCATTGGACCTCCTGCGCTCAGGAAGATACGCCGCGTGGCTGAGAACGGGGTGAACTGAAGGTGAGAAGGGGGTAAGACGCCGGTCGCCGGTCGCCAGTCGCCAGAGTGGTGGCTGGTAGCTGCCATCTCCTCGCTACCAGCTCGAACACGCGACCCATGGGACCTCGGACGCGTTCGAGCAAGCGCAGCGCTTCTCACGATCTTCTTAGCTCGCACTGACCTCCGACTCAGATTTCGGTGATTGACTACGGGTCAGATCTCAAAGCATCCGAACGTGAATGGAGAACCAGGTGAGACGACTCACGGTGATTGCGGCGATCCTCGCCTTTGGCCTGCTCGCCGCCGCGTGCAGCGGGAGCGACGCGGACTCGGGCGTCGCTTCGCTCGAAACCGCCCCCGAAGTGGCGCAGGATCAAGAGCCGGCGCCGGACGAGGCGGCCGCCGAGGAACCCGCGTCAGACGAGGAAGCAATCCTTGCCTTCGCCGCCTGTCTGAGAGACGAGGGCCTCGACGTCGAGGATCCCACGGTTGACGCCGACGGGAATCTACGCCCGCCGCGACCGCGTGACATCGAGGAACTCGACCGCGACATGATGCGCTCCGCAATGGAGACGTGTAGCGAATACCTGGAGAACGTCGCCTTCGGCCTCGATGGCGAAGACCAGACCGAGCGACAAGACCAACTCCTCGAATACGCTGCCTGTATGCGAGACAATGGCTACGACATGCCGGACCCGGACTTCTCGACAATGGGCAATCCGGGGCAGGGTGGCGGCGGTCCGTTCGGTGCTCTTGACCGGGACGACCCCGCCTTTCAGACTGCGCAGGAAGCATGCGCCGACATCTTCGGAGCCGACGGCCGAGTTCCCGGCGCTGGACCAGGTGGAGGCGAACGCGGATGACCGACATACGGAGCGAACCAGTGAGAGAGCCGGCCAACGAGGATCCGGCGGCGGCCGGGAGTCTGGATGACGTGGCCGGCGTCGTCGAGCCGGCCCTCCTGTTGAAGAAGCCATGGTGGCGACGGGCGTCGACCTGGATCGTGGTCGTCGCGCTCCTGATCACCGGGGCCGCAGTCGCGTGGGCCATCTCCAGCAACGCTGACTCCGAGACGACCGATACCGTCGCGGCGCTGACCTTCACCGAGGTCGAACTCACCACGCTCGAGGAGAAGACGACGCTCGATGGCACGCTCGGTTTCGTGGCCGGAGACCCGATCGTCTACGCAGGCTCGACCAATGGCATCGTTGCGGTGACTGCCGGTACGACTGGGACGATTACCTCACTGCCCGCTGAAGGATCCACCGTGGAAGAGGGCGGCGTTCTCTACACCGTCGACGAGCAGCCGGTGATCGTCTTCTACGGTGAGATCCCCGCCTACCGCTCGCTGAGCACCCGATCCACTGATGGAGCGGATGTTCTGCAACTCGAAGAGGCCCTCACCCGCCTCGGGTATGACGAGGACGGCGACTTCGATCTGGACGGCGACTTCACCTCGGCAACCCGCGACGCAATCAGTGCCCTCCAGGAGGACCTCGGCGTGGACGAAACCGGAGTCCTTGCGCTGGGCTCGTACATCTTCTTCGAAGGCCCGATCTATGTCGCGGAGACGACGCTCGATGTCGGTGATTCGACCAACCCGGGGACCCCGGTGATCGCCACGTCGACGATGCCATCCGGCACCGTCACGGCGATCGCCGGCGAAGGGGATGTCCTCACTCACGGCGACGCGCTGCTCGTGGTCGAGGGCAATCCGATCACCCTGTTCGTCACCGACGTTCCGTTCTACCGAACGCTCGCCGTCGGTTCGGTTGGAGAGGATGTGCGGGTGCTCGAAGCCAGTCTTGTTTCGTTCGGCTTCGACGCCGGAGGAACGCTGATGATCGACGACACCTTCGACGAGACAACGGGCGAAGCGGTCACCGCCTGGCAGGCAGCGATCGGCGCTCCCGTCGACGGAGTCGTCAACATCGGCGAGATCATCGTGACCGACGACCCGATCCGTATTGCGGCGGCCCACATCGGCATCGGAAGCGACGTCGCCCCCGGAACGACGCTCTTCACACCGTCGACGTCAACTTCGGTGGTCTCGGTCCAACTCCCGGCCGAGAACCAGGACCTCGTCGTGCTCGGCGATCCCGTAAACGTCGTGATGCCAGACGAATCAGACGAACCGGGAACGGTCACCTCTATCGGAACAATCGCAATCCGCAGCCCTGAGTCCGGGACCTACTTCGAACTCGAAGTCACCTTGGATCGCGATGGCGCGGGAGCGGGCCTTGACGAGGCACCGGTCGAAGTCGAGATCGTCGACGACCGGGCGGTCGACGTCCTCGCAGTACCCGTCTCGTCCCTGCTGGCGCTCAGCGAAGGCGGCTACGCCGTCGAGATCGACGCGGGCGGCGGCACAACCACCCTCGTCGGCGTCGAAGTCGGCATGTACGCCGATGGCTTCGTCGAGGTGACGTCCAGTCAACTCGAGGCCGGAGTGCGAGTGGTCACGCCGTGAGCCTCGCCTCCCCCGGTTCGCCGGCGACTGACGTGGAGACCGACACCGACCACACGGTGCTCGCCCTCGCCGGGGTGACGAAGACGTATCCCGGGACGCCGCCGGTCCACGCCATCCGCGACATTGACCTCGACATCCGCTCGGGAGAGTTGGTGGCGGTCGTCGGCCCATCGGGTTCAGGCAAGTCCACCCTGCTTCACGTGATTGGAACACTCGATCGAGCGTCCTCCGGGACCGTCTCGGTCGCGGGCCATGATGTCGACGAACTGAACGACCGACAGCTGTCATCGCTTCGATCCCGACACATCGGCTTCGTCTTCCAGCAGTTCTTCCTCCTCGCCGGGGAGACCGCTCTCGACAACGTGGCCGACGGCCTCCTCTATACCGGCATGGCACTCAGCAACCGCAGAGTCCTGGCCGAACAGGCGCTCAAGCAAGTCGGACTCGCAAACCGGATGAACCATGAAGCGACGAAGCTCTCCGGCGGCGAGCGGCAACGTGTTGCGATCGCGCGCGCCTTGATCGGCTCGCCAGACATCATCCTCGCCGACGAGCCGACCGGGAACCTCGACAGCCAGACCGGCGAGGACCTCGTCCGACTGATCGAGAAACTGAACGCCGATGGCACGACGATCGTCGTCATCACCCACGACCGCGAAATGGCGGCCCGATTCCCGCGACGGGTCTCGCTGCTCGACGGACGGGTCGTCCAAGACACCCGGAAGACGGAGCAGGAGCCCGGCTCGTGAGCACAATCCTCGAACCGTCACGCCTGGCCCCCGCCGACATGATGCGGGCGTCGCTGATCGGCCTCCGTACCCGCCGCCTTCGGTCGGTGCTCTCCGCCCTCGGAATCGTCATCGGAATCGCCGCGATGGTCGGAGTGCTCGGCTTGTCCGAGTCCTCGAAGTCCGACCTCCTTGCCCAACTCGACCGCCTCGGAACGAACATGTTGAGGATCGAGGCCGGATCGGGGATTGGGATCGGCAGCGGGGAACTCCCAGAAGAATCCACGGCCATGGTGGACCGGATCGGACCGGTAGAACAGGTGGCCTCGATCAGTATCACCGAGGCAAACGTCTACCGCACCGACCTCGTGCCGTCCGGACAGACCGGAGGCATCAGCGTCGCAGCGGTCGACGAGAACCTACTCGAAACACTCCAAGGTCAGATGGCCTCTGGCGTCTTCCTCAACAAGGCCGCGAGCGACCTCCCGGTGACCGTTCTCGGATCTGTGGCCGCTGAACGGATGGGGGTCTCCGATGGAGCGAACGGGACCATCGTCTGGCTCGGCGATGAGTGGTTCTCAGTGGTGGGAATCATGGAGACGCTCGATCTCTCGCCCGACCTCGACCGGTCCGCACTCGTGAGCTACAACGCAGCCGATACCTACCTCGACCACGATGGCGTACCAAGCACGATCTATGTGCGCACCGACCCGGCGAACATCGACGACGTTCGCTCGGTGCTGCCGGCCACGGTGAACCCGGAGAACCCGGATGAGGTCGAGGTCACGCGGCCATCCGACGCACTCGAAGCAAAGGAAGCCGCCGACCAGGCATTCACGAACCTGCTCCTCGGACTCGGTGCGGTTGCCCTGCTCGTCGGCGGCGTCGGCATCGCCAACGTAATGGTGATCTCAGTGCTCGAACGACGTGGAGAGATCGGTCTCCGCCGTGCGCTCGGCGCAACGAAGCGGCACATCTCGATCCAGTTCCTCGGCGAGTCCCTGTTGCTGGCAACGATCGGCGGCATCGGTGGCGTCCTGCTCGGTGGCGCCGTGACCGCCGCGTACGCATGGTCGCGCGGTTGGGGCGTCCTGATACCGGAGATCGCCATCATCGGCGGCATGGGCGCCGCGATTGCGATCGGCGTCGTCGCCGGCCTCTACCCCGCTATGCGCGCCGCGCGGGTCAGTCCAACCGAAGCGTTGCGGACTCTGTAGCGTTCCGCCTCGTGACATGGGATATCAAGGGCCGGACCGTGCTGATCACCGGGGCAAACTCCGGGATCGGTCTCGCAACGGCCACCGAACTCGCCCGCAGGGGCGCCAACGTGATCATCACGTCGCGGGACACGACTCGGGGCCGTGCGGCGGCTGACGCGGTCGAGGCGGAGACCGGTCGCACAGTCACGCCCATGGTGCTCGACCTGGCGTCGCTCGCTGCCGTCCGGTCATTCACCGACGATCTCGCCAGGCGCGTCGGCCGTGTCGACCTGCTCGTCAACAACGCCGGGTGCTACGTCACGCCGCGACGCGAGACCGTCGATGGCTTTGAGTGGACGATGGCCGTCAACCATCTGGGACCGTTCCTGTTGACCTGTCGTCTGGCGGCGGACCCGTCAACACGCCCGGAACGGATCGTCAACGTCGCCTCCGACATGCACCGATCGGCACGACGCGACCTCACATTCACGTCGCTCGAACCCGACGGGCGCTACTGGGGAACCGGGGCCTATGCCCGTTCCAAGCTCGCCAACATTCTGTTCACGCGAGAGTTCGCCACGCGGTTCGCCGACGCCGGGTCGGTCGCCTTCTCCATCCACCCCGGCAACGTCGCGACCCGTATCGCCCAGGATGGAGACAGCCGACTCGCGGCGCTCGTATGGAAGGCCGGCTCTTCTCGCATGCGCACACCGGCGGAGGGGGCGGCGACCGTCGTGTTCGCCGCCGCAACGCCCGGTATCGAGGAGCACTCGGGCGGGTACTTCGCCAACGAGCAACTCACCACGCCAAGCGAGGCGGCCCTGAACGACGAAGCAGCCGCTCACCTATGGGCAGCGAGCACCGAAGCCACGGGATGCGCGTTCGATCTTCCCAACGACGGCCGGAACACCGATAGCCTGACACGCCCATGACCGATCCAGCCGAGACACCGCAGGAGAATCCTGCCATCCCAACGACCCAGAAGCCGCCGATCTGGCAGCGGCTGGCGCGTGGCGCGGTCACCATCCTCGTCCTCGTGCTCGTCTTCGGTTTCGTGCTCCCTCAGCTTGCCGACTACCGCACGGTCCTGGAGTACATCCAAGGGATCGAGCCGTTCGAGTGGTTGCTGCTGGCGGCGTTCGCCGGCTGGTTTCTCGTGGCCTATGTGTTTGTCTTCATGTCGACGATACCGAGCCTGCGGTTCCGCGAGGGCTTCGTGGTCCAGACCACAGCAACCGCCATCAACAACTCGCTTCCGGCCGGCGGCGCCATCGCGCTGCCGATCACGTACTCGCAATTCCTGTCGTGGGGGTTCACCCCAGGCGCCGTCACAGCAGGTCTGCTCACCGCCGGTGTGTGGGATCAGCTCGCGCGGCAAGCTCTGCCGGTGCTCGCCGTTGCGGCTATTGCCCTGGCGGGGGAAGCGGTCTGGTGGATGTGGGCCGTCTCGATCGTCGGCGTGATCTCCGTCGCGATCTGGGTGGCGGTGATCAGCATCGTGCTCAAGTCGGAGTCGGCCGCCATCTCATTCGGAAACTGGCTCAACCGCGTCGTCAACTGGGTAACCGGGAAGCTGCACCGCGATCCTGTCGACATGGTGGCGGCAACGCTTCGGTTCAGGGACAACGTCCTCCACGTTGCTGAGCACCGGTGGCAGGCCATCACGGCAGCAACGATCGCCAACCATGCGTCGATGGCCGCGCTCTTCGTGGTGTCGCTCCGAGCCGTCGGCGTAGCCGGAGCCGATGTATCGCTCCCGTGGGTCATCCTGGCGTTCGCTCTCGGCCGACTGCTCGTGATGATCCCGGTGAGTCCGGGCGGTCTCGGTCTCGTCGACCTCGGGTTCATCGGGTTGCTCACGCTCGGCTGGGGTTCGGGAGCAGACGCCGATCTGCTCTCGGCCGGCGTGCTGCTCTACCGGGGCCTGTCGTATCTGCCGCCGATCATCGTCGGCCTCGGCTCGTGGGTCTTCTGGCGAGCCAATCGATCCTGGCGGCAGGATTGGCAGATCGCACGACGCGGCGAAACGAGCCCAACCTAGGTCCACGCCTTCGTTCCGCGAGCTGTCGGCGTCACATGCGAGATGGCGAACCCTGGGTTCGCGGTGTTAGACGAATGCGGAGAGGAGGACTGAGGTCACCTGTTGCAGCACGATCCAGATCAGCCATCCGCCGATCGCCGTGCCGATTGCACGACGAGTCGTGAAGTCGAGACCCTCCCGAATCGCTACCACGGAGGCAACGAGCACCCACACCGCCGCGACCGGACCGAGGAATGGAATCAGACCGATCACGCGAGGAGCCTGGGCAAAGCCCAGCACTCGGAGCATCTCACCCATGTCGGTCGTGCCCTTGAAGAGCCTCGTTCCAATGAACGAGGTCGTTGCCGCCCACACGATCCATCCGACGACGGCCGACAGAATGCCGAGACCGACGACGGCGACAACGCCGCCCTCGGTGGGAATCGGGAATCCTCCGATGCCGGTCCATTGGCGAATTGAATCCCACATCCCTTCGCCGGCCGTGTTCTCGTAGCCGATCCACGAGCCGACAGCAGCGAGTGCGTTCGCGATCACGACGACGCCGAGCGCCTGCCAGATCATGTTCGGCGATCGTTCCGCTGTGTTGAACAGGTTGAGATCAAGCGCCGAGGCACGAACCATGTTGCGAATCACGCGGGCTCCTCCCGTGGATCATCCAACGATAGGAGGTTCGCTCGCACTCCAACCGCTGGTGCACGGGCTGCTCCCGATAGCATCGATCCCCGTGGACAAGCCGATCATCATTCGCCGCTCACTGCTCACCGGCGCCACCGGCGTGTCGGGTCCGACCATCGTCATCGACACGTTCCGGGCTTTCTCGACCGCTGCGTACCTCTTCGACCGGGGCGTCCACCAGATCGTGCTCGCTGCGACACTCGACGAAGCGCGCGAGCTGGCGCGATCGATACCGCGAGCGGTCCTATGTGGCGAAGATGAAGGGCGACGGCCCGACGACTTCGACCTCGGCAACTCCCCGCTCGAGGTCGGCGCCCATCCCGACCTCAACGGAGCGATCGTTGTGATGAGGACATCGGCAGGGACGCGAGGTGTGGTGGCGGCGCTTCACTCGGGAGCCGATCCCGTCTATGCGGCGAGTCTCGTGGTTGCCGCGGCCACGGTCACCGCAGTTCGCCACTTCCGCCGCATCACCATCATCGCATCGGGCCTCGGCGGCACCTCGATCGCCGACGAGGACGAGGAGACCGCGGACCTCATATCGAACCGGATTCTCCACCAACTCGATGATCCGCTCCGGATCGATCGTATTCGCAGCGGTGCCGGCGCACGGCGTCTCGAGTCGACGCCCTGGATCGATCCGGCAGATCTCCGCCACTGTCTCGACACCGATCGGTTCGATTTCGCGCTCCGCGCCGTGATGTGTGACGGAATACCCACCCTCAGATCTGAGCCGTGACCGGACTCGCCTGCCACGCGAAGAAATGATCAACAAATGGGTTCAAGGTTTTCCGGTACCGCTCCGATAAAGCCGGATGCGTTGGAAGAAGCGACGTGACGAGGGTGCCAGCCGTGCAGACCTCGCGCGCAACACGGAGGCGACCAACAATCGGTTGCGGGATGTTCTTTCGCGTGACTACGACTTCGGGGATCAAGATCCAGCCGAAGTCGAGGCACGACTGCGGAACATGGTCTACGGAACGAACCGGAAGTAGACGTCGGGAATCGATCGTGCACGCCGGAGCACCCAGGCTTCGGCGTTGATTCGCGGGCGGGAGAAGGTCGCCATCTGCGCCACCGCCACCGCCACACCACCGGCCACAAGAGCCAGGCCAACCCATCCATCGAGGACCTTGTCGATCCCGGAGGCTGAATCAACGGAGAGAGCGCCGGGACCACCAATCGCGATCGCCAATCCAACGCCGGAGCACCATCACATACTCCCGCCCTTCATCGAGGCGCGCCGTGACCCAGAATCCCGCCACACGATGCACCGTCCAGATGGCGACCACCACACCGCGACCGACCCGCTTGCCGCAACCGAGTTCGCGAAACCGGCAAGGAGAAGGGCGCCGATGCCGATCTCGGTAGCCGTGGATGCGAACCACTGGAGTCCGGGTATACGGAACCCGATGCTGTCAAACCACCCCGCGATCCTGACCCTCGCCCTGGCATGGTTGGTGCCGTGGGCAAGCATCACCGCGCCGGCAGCGACTCGCGGCACGACCAATGCCCGCTCATTCGATTCGTACATGCCGACGCTCCTTCAGCACGGACCCGATTGCCGGATCGGTCGGCCCGGAAACCCACCCGTTCCCGTTGAGGGGGCAACAATGACTAGACCATTTCTTGTTCCCAGGTTGACCCTGTACGACGCCAGGAACCACCGGTACAGTCGCGGTGGGCTGAGAGCACGGGAAAGGGAGATCCATGGAATTCGAGTCGATCGACGTCGAGACCTACCGATTCGACGTCGTCCGCAAGGGCTACGATCGGCTGCAGGTCGAGGACTTCCAGAACAAGGTCAGCACGGTGATGGCGCGGCTCGAAGAGCGCACGAAGCTGGCCGAGGTGCGTACGGAGAAAGCCGAACGCAAACTCGAGGAAGCCCACACAAAGGCGGCCAAGACCATCCAGGAGACCGTCGTCGCGCGCGCCCGGGAGATCTCGCCAGTCGGAGCGGAGACCGGTGCCGCCGACTCCGGCCACGGCGAAGCCTTCGCTGAGGACCGTGCTCACATGCAGGCGCAGGAGATCATCGCTCAGGCGAACGACCACGCCTCATCGATTCACGCCGAAGCCGAAGCCGTACTCACCGGTGCGCTCAACACCTCGGCGCGGATCAACGAAGAACGCTCGGACCTCCTCGGATCAGTCGATGCAACTCGCCTCGCCCTCGTTGCAGATGCTGCAGCGGAAGCGGAGGCGATCCGCATGGCAGCGGCTGAGGATGCAGAGCAGACGAGAGCCGAGGCGGCGATCCGCGCTGAAGAAATCCGCCACCAGGCGGAGCGCGACGCTGCTGAACTCGTCGCAGACGCACGCGCACGGAGCCTCGCTCTGACCGCAACGGCTGAGCGGCAGCATGCGGAACTCCTTGCGAGTGCCGAGCGCTCGCAGCTGCGGGCGGCCACGTCGGACCGTGGCGCCGGCGAGCCGCTCGTGGAGCCCGTCACGGCGCCAGCCGCTGCCTCAGACGTCGACGACCACGAACGCGTCTCAATCGATCTGCGTGATGAGCCGTCCCTTCGTGAGGTCCAGCCGGCAGAACGCGAACCTCGGGCTTCCCGCTACCAGTCACGATCGGCGAACCTCCCACACCTCGGCGATGATGCCGGTTCGGTGATTGGATCACTCGAGGGCCTCAGAACGAAGGGCGAGTAGGACGGGGCGCCGCTCCCGCGCTATCGGGTCACTTGCTCCAGTTGGCGGATTGCGACCTGGATCGCTGCGCTGTCGGAGGCACCGTCCCGCCGCAACGCCTTCATCAGCCGGTTGAGGCGGCCGATCTCGAGGTCCTCGCGAGCCGCGAACGCAGAGAACGCGGCGTCTCCTTCCTGGTCGGCCCAATCCATGAGCATCCGCTCAACAATTGACCGCCTGAGAGACAAGAGCTCTTGCTCCATTCCGATGATCGCCCACCGTTGCCACCGGGTGTCTGCCGGTAGATCCTCGAGGTGCCGCTCGAGCCAGTCGAGATGGAAGGCAGCGCCCGCCCGGAAGAACAGGCGACCGACTTCCTCAACTGAACGATCGTTCGCCTGGGCCACATCGATGATGTCGACCCCATGGACAAGCTCGAACTGCGTCGCGTGACCGGTCGCGATGTGCTCGGGTACGCCGGACCGGATCATTCGAGCGACCGATCGTTCGAGACGGTTCTGCCATCGCTTCGGCCCCATCGTTTGAATACCGGTCGCGAGTTCTTCGAAGCCGCTCCGATAGCGATCGATCCGGTCCTGGATGGACTCGTCGCTGGGGTGGGCAATGAACCAGCGGGTCAGATCCTCAACGAGGTCGTCGACACCCGTGAGCAGTCGATTCACCACGTCGGCATCAAGCGATCCGGCGAGTGCCTCGACTTCTCTCCAGCGGGCAGACGCGCCGGCGACTCCTCGAGCGATGCGATATGCAGCAACGACTTCCGGAGGTGTCGCGCCGGTCTCTACTTCGAGTCGGGATACGAACGTGACGCCCTGGGAGTTGAGGATCTCATTCGCGATGATCGTGGCCGCCAACTGCCTCCGAAGCGGATGGTCGGGGATCAACGGACCGAAACGATCCACGATCGGCTGCGGGAAGTAGCGAACGAGCAATCGGGAGAAGTACGGCGATTCGGGCAGGTCGGATGCGACGAGTTCGTCGGTGAGGTGTTGTTTCGCATACGCCAGCAGCACGGCCAGTTCCGGCCTCGCCATTCTCCGACCGGCACGGGCGCGCTCCACCATCGTCTCAGTAGTCGGGAGCATCTCGATCGTCCGGTCCAGCCCGGCGCCCGCCTCCAATCGAACCATGAGGTCCTCGTACGCCTCGATCCGTTTGCCTGAGACCGCGGTTTCCTGCGAGAGAATCTGGGCCTGCAGGAAGTTGTCATACACGATGGCCTCGACGACGTCGTCCGAGACGGCCTCGATGAGGTTGTTCCGCTCGTCACGAGTCAAGGCACCCGATCGCTCGGCCATCCGCAGCAGGATCTTGATGTTCACTTCACGGTCGGAACAGTCGACACCGCCACTGTTGTCGACGAAGTCCGTGAACATCCGGCCACCGGCGCGGTCAAACTCGATTCGACCCGCCTGCGTGAACCCGAGATTGCCGCCCTCGCCGACCACCCGGCATCGGAGTTCCCGACCGTCGACACGGACCCCATCGTTGGCCCGATCCTGCGCATCGTCGTTTGGTTCGGTGGCAGCCTTCACGTACGTGCCGATTCCGCCGTTCCAGAACAGATCGACCGGCGCCTTGAGAATGGCAGAGATCAGCTGCTGCGGCGTCATCTCGTCAGCGTTCGTGTCGAGCGCCTGTTTCATCTCATCGGTGAGGTCGATCCGCTTGAGTGAGCGGGCAAAGACGCCTCCGCCAGTTGAGATCAGGTTCCGGTCGTAATCGTCCCACGACGAGCGATCGAGACGAGCGATGCGCTCTCGCTCGGCGAACGACCGTTCTAGATCAGGGTCGGGGTCGATGAAGATATGGCGGTGGTCGAACGCGGCGACCAGCTTGATGGTCCGTGAGAGGAGCATGCCGTTGCCGAACACGTCGCCGGACATGTCTCCAACGCCGACGACGGTGATCGGGTCGGCTTGAATGTCCACATCGAGTTCGGCGAAGTGCCGCCGCACCGATTCCCAGGCACCCCGGGCCGTGATGCCGAGGGCCTTGTGGTCGTATCCGGATGAGCCTCCGGAAGCGAAGGCATCGTCCATCCAGAATCCCGCTTCGATCGCAATGGCGTTTGCCGCGTCGGAGAACGTGGCTGTGCCCCGATCCGCTGCGACGACGAAGTAGGGATCATCTCCGTCGTGTGTGCGAACGCCAATCGGGTGGACGACCTGTCCCGCCTCCAGGTTGTCGGTGACGTCGAGGAGCGATCGGATGAAGATCTCGTAGCCCGCCTTCACCTCTTCCATCGTCGGCCCGACCGAGGGATCCGCGACGCGGCGCAGGACGAAACCACCCTTCGCCCCGGTTGGAACAATCACCACATTCTTTGTCATCTGCGCCTTCATGAGGCCGAGTACTTCGGTGCGGTAGTCCTCGCGTCGAATCGACCATCGAATGCCGCCGCGCGCCACCGCCCCTCCTCGCAGGTGAACACCGGCGACCTCAGGAGCGAACACAAAGATCTCGTACAACGGTCGCGGTTCCGGGACATCCGGGACGAGACTCGACACGAGCTTGAACGCGAGTGTGCCGTTCTCGAGGTAGGCGTTCGTTCGCACCGTCGCGTCGATGAGACCGAGAAAGCCTCGAAGGATCCTGTCCTCGTCGAGCGAACCAACCGCCTCGAGGCGAGCGAGGATCGACGCCCGCAGCGGCGCCTCAGCATCGCCGTCCGATGTCGGACCGAACCGAACCTCGAACAATCGGACCAGGTCGCGGGCAATGTCGGGATGCGCGGCGAAGGCGTTCGCGACGTACGGTTTTGAGAACGCCGGGCTCACCAGATGCCAGTAGGACCGGTAGGCGCGAAGAATGTGAATGCGCCGGTGGTCGAGGTCGCTGAGGACCAGAAGTCGACTGAGGCCGTCCGACTCGCTCTCCCCCGTCAGCGTGGCGGTCAGAGCGGCCGTCACCCTTGCACCGCATTCGGTGACATCGAGGGGGCTTCCGTCGAACCCTACAACTCCGAAGTCGTGCGCGTACAGGTTGTCCCCATCAACGTCGCCGGAGAGACTCGTGGGGATCTCTTCGATCACCCGGAGTCCGAGATCCTCGACGAACGGCAGCATCTCGGAGAGGTCGAGCTTTCCATCGCGGCTGTACACCACGATGCGGGTGAGCGGATACTCCGATGCGTCCTCGTTGTGGATGCCCACGCGAATGCGGCCGTCGGATGACAAGAGCGCTTCCACGTCAGCGACCGAATGGGCGGCTTCGCCGAGGGCAGTCGCCGCCCGGAACGAAGATGGATACCGCCATGCGTGAGCATCGACCATCGCTCTCGCAGTGGCCGGTTCGCGCGTCCTCGCCAGCGTCTCTGTGACGCGGTCTTCCCAGGTCCGCGTCAGGGCGTATACGTCGCGTTCGAGATCCTCGAATGAGACCACGGGGATCGACCCCTCCACCCACACGGTGAAGTGGATCCGGGCGTCACCGGTCTCGCCGAGTGTCAGTTGGTAGTCGACCGACACACCTTCGTATCGCTGGAGGAAGAGGTCCTGGAGGTTTCTTCTCAGGTTCGCGTCGAAGCGGTCACGCGGGACAACCACCAGAATGGAAATGTTGCGATGCAGGACGTCTCTCCGGACGAACAGCCGAACGTGTTGATGCTCCTCGGCCTCGAGGAGGCCAAGGAGACTGGACCGCAGGTCTTCCTCGCCGATGCTGAACAACTCGTCCTTCGGGAACGACTCGAAGATCTGCGTGATCACCTTGTAGTCGTGAGAACCGGGAAGGAGATCTTCCTCCTCCAGGATGGTGCGCAGCTTCCTGCGAAGGATCGGGATCGTCGCCGACGATTCCATGTAGGCCTTGGAGGTGAACAGTCCGACGAGTCGTGCCTCACCCCGCGGAGACCCATCCGGGTTGACGCGACGCACGCCCACGTAGTCCATCCTCGCGTCGCGGTGGATCGTGGACTGACTGTTGGTCTTCGAGATGACGAGTTGGCGGCCGTGCTCGTAGCGCTCCCGAAGATCCTGCGGCAGTGACGCAAGCGGTACCGGTTCGGCGAAGCGGCTCGTCGTACCATCCGCCAGAATTCCGAACCCCGATTCGGTATCGGTGACGATGACCGGACCATCGCCATCGTCAGCGATCCGGTACTCGCGGTAGCCGAGCAGGATGAAGTTGTCGTCGAGAAGCCACTCGAGGAACGCCACCGCCTCGTCGACATCGGCCGAGTCGAAGGCCGCGCCGTCTTCGAACACATAGTGCGCCATGCGGCGCACCGCGAACCGCATCGGCTCGAAGTCCCGAACGGTGGCGACGACCTCTTCGAGCGTTCTGTGGATTCTGGTTTCGAGTTCCGCCCGCTGTTCCTCGTTGACGGCCTCGGCGAGTTCGTAGTGCTGGATCGATTCACGGTGATCGGCGTCCTTGCCGGGGCCGACCCCGATCAGCGCACCCGATGCATCTCGCGTCGTCCCTACCACCGGGTGGTAGTGGCGAACGATGGTGTAGCCGAGGCTCCCGATCAGACTCGTGACCGAGTCAATGAGGAACGGCATATCATCGATGACGATTTCGACCACCGATCCGGGGACTTCATATCCGCAGCTCTCGATGGTCGGGTCGAAGATCCGAAGGGCAAGAGGCGCTCTCCTCCGCTCATCGGCGAACGCGAAGAGGTGTTCGACCGTCGCCGCGAGTTGGTCGCTGTCAATCGACGGCGCCTCATCCTCAGGTATCCGCCTTGTGTAGGCCCTGGCGAATGCCTCGAGAGCATCGGAACGACTCATCTACCGGTCCCCCGCTTGGTGATGTCGCGAGACTACCTCCTCGGCCGTCGGCCGGGGAGCGGAGGAGCTGAGGAGCTATGCCGATTCCTCCCCTTCAGGGGGAGGTGGCCAGAGCGCAGCGAGGGACGGAGGGGGTCTCCACCTCTTGACAGAACCGCGGTGACATTCGCAGAGCGTCGAAAGGGTCTCCACCTCTCCACGAACTCGAGCGACCCCTTCCGTCACCGGCAATGCAGGGATGCATTGCCGCTGCCACCTTCCCCTGAGGGGAAGGGATCCGACTGGCGACCGGCAACCGGGGACTCCCCTACGGCACGACCAGCACGGGGCATGGGGCATCGTGGATCACGTGGCTCGCGACAGATCCAACGATCATCCGCTTCAGTCGTCCTGCGCCGCGGCGGCCGACGACGAGGACGTCGGCATCGACCCGCTTGCAGACGTCGATGAGCCGTGTGGACGGCTCGCCGATCTCCTCCTGCGTTTCGTAGTCGATGCCGGTGAGGTCGACTGCCCTGAGCGCCCGGTCGAGAACGTCGCGTTGGGCGTTCGACAGCGAATCGCCGAGGGCCTCAGCAGTCGGGGGCGCCCCGACAATGCCCCACCAGCCTTCGGGCGGACGGACGACGGTGACAATGTAGAGCTTCGCGGACCGCGCCAAGGCGACGTCCACCGCGACCCGGACCGCGTCGATGGCAGCTTCGGAACCATCGACCCCGACGACGATGACTGTTGGATGCCAACCTTCCACCTCGTACCTCCTCAAGTGTCCGCGTCAGCGTATCGCCTAGAGCCCTGGCCGGGAAGGGTCGAACGTCCGGATCTGATCATGGATCGTCACCGCAGGAGACTGAGGCGGAGTTGACGGCCGATCCCGTCTATCGGCCCTACCCGCGAACGAAGGTGTGATCCACACTGGAAAACGGAGGTGGCGATGTACGTGATCATCGAAGCAGAATCCATTGCGCCCGACGTCCGTCGGATCGTCGTTGCGGCGCCGAAGATCGCGAGGAAGCATCAAGCGGGCCAGTTCGTGATTGTGCGCGTCACACCCAACGGTGAACGCATCCCGTTGACGATCGCCGAGTCGGACCCGACGGCCGGATCGATCACCCTCTTCGTCCAGGCGATCGGCCGTACGACGACGCTGATGAGCGAATTGGAAGCCGGGGATCACCTCGAAGACGTTGCCGGTCCCCTCGGTCGTGCGTCGGAGATCGAGGAGTACGGCACCGCCGTCGTCGTCGGTGGCGGACTCGGAACGGCGATCGCCTATCCCATCGCTCGCGCGCTCGTCGAGGCCGGCAACCGAGTCATCGCGATTGTTGGCGGGCGAAGCCGCGAATACGTCTTGCTGGAGGATGAGCTGGCGGCTCATGGTATCGAGGTGATCCCGTGCACTGACGACGGCTCATACGGGAGGAAGGGGTTCGTCACGGAGGCACTGGCCGATGTAGTCGAAGCAGAAGACGTGGGCGTCGTATTCGCCACCGGTCCGGTGCCGATGATGGGAGCCGTTGCCGAGGTCACGCGGTCGAAGGGCATCGAGACCATCGCATCGCTGAATCCGATCATGGTCGATGGAACCGGCATGTGCGGTGGCTGCCGGGTGGAAGTCGGTGGTGAGACCAAGTTTGCCTGCGTCGACGGCCCCGAGTTCGACGCCCATCAGGTCGACTTCCAACTCCTCCAACGGAGAAACACGTCGTATCGGGCGTTCGAGGCAGAGCGAATGGACGATCTCGAATCGCTCGATGCCGTGCACCATGAGCAACTCCTCGCCGAAGTGCGCGGTGCCTGTGCGACGGAGGCCGCGCCGTGATCAAGGTGCCTCGCCGGACGCTGAACAAGCTCGACCGGGTCTCGATGCCCGAACAGGATCCACTCGTTCGAGCCACCAACTTCGTCGAGGTCAACGACGGACTGACACCGGAGCAGGCCACCGTCGAGGCGATGCGCTGCCTGCAATGCAAGACCCCGACGTGCATCGACGGATGCCCGGTGAATATCCAGATTGACCAGTTCATCGAACGAGTCGCAAACGGCGACATTCGCGGTGCGGCCGACGTCATCCGCATGGACAGCCTGCTCCCCGCCATCTGCGGCCGGGTCTGCCCTCAGGAGGCACAATGCGAGGGCACCTGCGTCCTGGACAAGAAGAACAAGCCCATCGCGATCGGTCACCTCGAGCGCTACGTTGCCGACACGGTCCGTCGATACGGCCTTGAACCGCCTGTTGAGCCGGTCGAGGCATCTGGCAAGAGCGTCGCCATCGTGGGGAGCGGACCTGCGGGACTCGCCTGCGCCGCAGATCTCGCGAAGAGCGGCCACAAGGTCACGATCTTCGAAGCCCTCCACCAGCCGGGTGGTGTGCTCGTCTACGGGATACCGGAATTCCGCCTCCCAAAGGACATCGTCGCCTCCGAGATCGATGGGCTGAAGGCGTTGGGAGTCGAAGTCGAGACCAACGCCATCATCGGTCGCACAACAACCGTTGAGGAACTCCTCACGGATGAGGGCTACGACGCCGTGTTCGTCGGCGTGGGTGCCGGACTCCCCCGTTTCCTGAACGTCGACGGCGAGAACCTCATCGGCGTCTACTCGGCGAACGAGTTCCTGACCCGCGTCAACTTGATGGGTGCCTATCGGGATGATGCCGAGACGCCCGTGCTCGATCTCACCGGGAAGCGCGTCGTTGTGTTCGGTGGCGGGAACACCGCCATGGACAGTGCTCGAACTCCGTTGCGGCTCGGTGCTGAGGAAGTCCGGATCGCCTACCGGCGGACCGAGGCAGAGATGCCGGCTCGCGTCGAGGAGATCCACCATGCGAAGGAGGAAGGGATCGTATTCGACTTCCTCGTGTCCCCCGTGGAGTTGCTCGGGAGTGACGAAGGTTGGCTCACCGGCGTTCGGCTCCAGCGGATGGAACTCGGCGAACCGGACGACTCGGGTCGGAGGCGCCCTGTTCCGATCGAAGGAGACATCTACGACCTGCCGGCGGACGTGGTCATCGTCGCAATCGGCAACGCCCCGAACCCGCTTCTGCCGGCAACCGAATCGCGCCTCGAACAGACGCGGTGGGGAACGCTGGCGGTCGATGAATCGACAGGACGCACCACGATGCAGGGCGTGTTCGCCGGCGGGGACATCGTCACCGGCGGAGCGACGGTGATCCTCGCGATGGGCGCCGGACGCGTCGCCGCGGCATCGATCGAGCGATATCTCGCAAGCGGTGTCTGGGACGAGTCCCCAGTTCCGGAACCGGCCTAGCGAGCCCGCGCCACGGCCGAACCGCCGACGCCGCTACTGCAGTGTGCGAAGGAACGCCGCGATCGCGGCCAGATCGTCGTCCGTCAGGCGCGTGTTGCCGCCGTACGGCGGCATGGCGACGCCGGTGACGTTGTCTGGTGCGTCGTTGAGACGCCCTTCTTTGATGAACGCAGCAACCTCGGCATCGGTGTGTTCCTGGATGTAGCCGTTGTCGACGAACGAAGTGCCCAAGCCGCTCACGCCGGTGTAGTCCTTGCCGTGGCAGGCGGTGCACGATTGATCGACGAGTTCTTGACCGAGGACGACCTCGGGAGATGCGTCGGGACCGACCCGCGGCGGTGCGTCTGATCCCCCACCGCATCCGACCAGAGCGAACGCGAGGACAACAAGCCCGAGGAGAAGAGATGCCGGGCGCCGCGTCTCAACGGTGCGTCGCGGCGGAGTGCGCTCGGATCCTGTCATCATGGCCTTCCGGATCGGTGGTTCGGCGGAACGATACCGGGGATCCAGCCCATTGAACCCGCCCGTGGCACAACGAGAGCGGGGAGACGACCCGGCGTGCGAACAGCTCGAGGCTCTCCGAGTCGCAGACGGCGTCCGGGAGAATCACCCGGTCGAGCGATGACGGAATCGGTGGCTGCTCGTTGGTAGCGTGCTGCCCATGGCGAAGGACACACCAGAGTACGTGGCCGCGAACCGTGCGGCGTGGAACGCCCAGGCCGACCGATATGCCGCCGCGGGCGAGCGTGGCTGGTCGTCGGAACCGTCATGGGGTCTATGGGGAATCCCGGAGGCGGATGTCGGGTTCTTCCCGGATCTCAACGGTCGCGATGTCCTGGAGGATGGGTGTGGCACCGGCTACGTGTCGGCATGGGTCGCGCGGCGGGGTGGCCGACCGGTCGGCCTCGACAACGCACCAGCCCAGTTGTCAACGGCCAGACGCCTACAGGAGGAACACGACCTACCGTTCCCCCTTGTCCACGGCATCGCAGAGCATCTCCCGTTCCGGGACGGGTCGTTTGACGTTGTGCTCTCCGAGTACGGCGCCGCGATCTGGTCCGATCCGTATCGCTGGATTCCGGAGGCGTCGCGGGTGCTGCGACCGGGTGGCGACCTGGTCTTCCTTGGCAACTCGGCTCTGCTGATGCTCTGCGCGAATGACGACGAGACCGTCCCGGCGGACACCACCATGCTGCGCGACTACTTCGGGATGCATCGGTTCGAATGGCCAGACGGCGACGGCGTCGAGTTTCACATCGGCCACGGGGAGTGGATCCGCCTCCTGAGAGCCAACGGGTTCGAAGTCGTCGATCTGATCGAACCGCGCCCCGCAGAAGACGCGAAGACGGAGTACACCTTCGTGACGACCGAGTGGGCCAGGCGCTGGCCCGCCGAGCAGATCTGGAAAGCCCGCAGGACCTGACGCCGCGAACCCAGGGTTCTCCACCTCGTATGGGACGCCGTCAGCCCACAGAATGCGGCTGATCGGGATGACGCGACCGGACCTGGGGTAGACGGAATCGGTCGATACCCTCTCGGCATGCCCTCTCCCTCTTTTCGGAATGTCGCACT
>CAWIHT010000010.1:0-15433 GCA_963836085.1 uncultured Actinomycetota bacterium | reverse complement strand
CGGCGGTATCCATCGGATCCCCGTCGTACCCGAGCGCCTTCCAATCGAGCCGGCTGTTGTCCGAGTGGCAGGCGGTGCACTGGAGCGCTTGCCCGGCCGGGGCGACCATGTGTTCGAGCGGCCAGTACATGTCGCTGCGCGCGAATCCGTATTCGCCGCTGAACTCCATCCCGGTGTCGTCGGCACCGTTCTGCATGGCGATGTCCCAGTCGAAGATCGTCCAATAGCCCTCATCGCCGACCAGATTTGGTTGGATGAAGTAGTTGTTGACGCTGTCGTAGGGCTGAATGCCTCGGTGAACCTTGAACGGGTAGATCCTCGCGGCCGCTTCGTCGATGCCGCCGTTGGGTGCATTGAGGTCGGTGATGCCGTCCGGGTCGATGGGATCACCGAGGAGGTATCGCTCAGCCGTGCCGTCGAACCAGAAGTACTCGGGGATGACGTTCGTGCCGTAGACGAAGCTGCCTTTGATCTTCAGGTACTCGTGGGGATCGTCGGGGATCCCGTCTTGTCCCGCCGTCGACCAGTCCCACCACAGCTTCGTTGGATCTTTGACCGCATACTCAGGGATGTGGCACGTCTCGCACGCGACGCGATCGGTATGGCTGTTGAGGCGGTCATCCTGATGTGGTTGCGAAGCATGGCAGTCGGTGCATGCCACCGGATTGTCATCGACGAGCTTGACCGAGGTTGACGTGCCCGCGATCTCGTGGTCGATGGTGTCGTGACAGTCGACGCACTGGAAGTCGAGAACCCCCATGTGGAAGTCGATCGTCTCGTTCGGATGATTCAAGGTGTTGTCGAGATCGCCGTGCTTGACACCGTTGCCGCCGCCGCCGGTGTTGTGGCACGAACCGCAGTTGGTTCTCGTCGGTCGGCCGACGCTCTGCGCCGCGAGCGCGAGGTCGGTGGCCTCGGCCGGGTAGCCGGACTCGGCCTTGCCGTATTGCCCGGACTGGTCATGGCAGACGAGGCAGTCGATCTTTGTTTCGTCGGTGAAGTCGAAGTCGGCGTCTTCCCACCCGTAGCCGGCGTGGCAGGTGGTGCACTGTGGTTCGTTGCCCTGGATGCCGGTGCAGAAGTTGTTGAGAGAGTTCTTCTTGCCGATGGCGACGGGTTCGTCGCGACCCGGGAGCGAGACCGGCGGGTTCTCCCACAGCCAGTGCTCGCTCTGGAGCATCTGCTCGCCGGACTCCTCGTGGCACTCGAGGCAACCCTCGGTGACTTCCGAACCCGTCTCGTACGGGCCAGGCATTAGGAGTGAGTGGTCGGTGTGGGGAGGCGGTTCCGGCACTCCGGACCAGGCGTTGTCGGCGTTGGCGGCCTCGACCGAACTGCGGACGCCGATGAAGACCACGATCGGTCCGAGGACCAGCAGGATGATGGCGATCAGCCCGATGATCCAGTCGCGCCGGCTGTGCTCCTTCGACGGTTCCGGGGCTTGGGTGTCGGCGGCTGGAGGCTGGTCCGAAGCAGTCATGGGCGTGTTCCAGCCTCGTGGACCCGGCCGGTCGCCGGGCACCCGAACCTGCTGCTCGAGAGCTGCACCTGGACTCGCCTCCGTCGTTCAACGGAATGCTAGGAATCGGCACCGCTCGAAGTGAATTCCTTCACAAGCTCGAAAGCCGAAAACCCTTGCCCCCAAAGGATAGCCCCTCAGATTTAGGGCAAATCGGCCCTAAGTCGTGTTCGGCGAGTTGAGAGATTCGGACCTATCGCCAGTCCAATGCTCTCCCCGTTCCTTCCCCTCAGGGGAAGGTGGCAGCGCCCCCAGGCGCTGACGGAAGGGGTCTCTCGCGTGCGTGGAGATGCGTGGAGAGGTGGAGACCCCCTCCGTCGCCCAGAGGGGGAGGAATGGGAGGGAGGAGATCGACGAGCAGCGAGAGGCAGGCAAGACGCAACCGCGAGCCGCTTCGAATTCCTTCCCCTCAGGGGAAGGTGGCAGCGCCCCCAGGGCGCTGACGGAAGGGGTCTCTCGCGTGCGTGGAGATGCGTGGAGAGGTGGAGACCCCCTCCGTCGCCCAGAGGGCGACACTCCCCTGAAGGGGAGGAATAGGAAAGAGTCGGAGAGCTACGAACCAGCCGAGGGCCGATCAACCCGTCCGATTCCTTCCCCTCAGGGGAAGGTGGCAGCGCCCCCAGGCGCTGACGGAAGGGGTCTCTCGCGTGCGTGGAGATGCGTGGAGAGGTGGAGACCCCCTCCGTCGCCCAGAGGGCGACACCTCCCCCTGAAGGGGAGGAATTGCAGAGGGTCGGAATCGCATGGCGGTCTGGTGCCCCAGGCAGGAATCGAACCCTCGCCCCGTCCGGCGCGATCGGTCGGACGGTGACATCGACGACGTCGGTGTCCGATTGGGAGGTGAGGGAAGTGTCGGGCGGGGGATGTCATCCGGTCCCGAGTAGGGATCGGGTGGCGAGGAATCGGATGGGTCGCCTTGGTGCCCCAGGCAGGAATCGAACCTGCGCTCCCGGCTCCGGAGGCCGGTGCTCTATCCCCTGAGCTACTGGGGCGCTGCAAACGATTGTAACCTGCGGGTCCTCGCAACTCCCTGGGTGGATTCTCGCTATGTCCCTTGTCTCAGACCTATCCGAACTGTTCGGCGACGCGTTCGCTGCCGCAGGCGTCGACCGCTCGGCCGGTCTCGTCGTCCTGTCACAGCGTCCGGAGCTAGCCCAGTACCAGTGCAACGGGGCGCTCGCCGCCGCGAAGCGGGCCGGTCGCAACCCGAGGGAGTTGGCTCAGGACGTCGTCGATGGCCTCTCCGACCGGTCTCCGTTCGAGTCACTCGAAATCGCCGGACCCGGCTTCATCAACATCGTCGTCACCGACGACTACCTCGCTCGCTACGCGCAAGTGATGGAAGACGACGAGCGCTGCGGCATCCCGTCGCCCGAGCCGCGTCACAAAGTGATGGTGGACTACGGCGGTCCGAACATGTCGAAGTCGATGCACGTCGGTCACCTTCGCGCGTCGATCATCGGTGAGAGCCTCAAACGGCTGTTCCGCATCGCGGGGCACGACGTCACCGGCGACATTCACATGGGGGACTGGGGGATGCCGATCGGCCAGTTGATCATCGAGTTGGAGCGCCGACAGCCCGACCTTCCCTACTTCGATGCTTCATCAACCGGTCCCTATCCGGAGGAGTCGCCGGTCACCCTCGACGATCTGTCCGAGATGTACCCGGTGGTTGTGCAGCGCTGCAAGGACGATCCCGACGAGGCGGAGCGGGCCCGACAGGCCACCTTCGACCTCCAGAACGGCCGGGACGGCTACCTCGCGTTGTGGAAGCACTACCACGATGTGTCGGTCGCTGAGCAGAAGAAGGACTTCGAGGCGCTCGGCGTCGAGTTCGATCTCTGGCGCGGCGAGAGCACCGTCCATGACCGTCTCGCTCCGCTCGTGGATCGACTCACCGATGCCGATGGTCTCGCACACGAGTCGGATGGCGCACTCGTTGTGCAGGTGGAGCAACCGGATGACAAGAAGGAGATGCCGCCGCTGCTCCTGACGCGGTCCGATGGCTCCTATCTCTACTCGACCACCGACCTCGCAACCCTCGACCAGCGAGCCGAAGAGGGCTACGACCTGCTCCTCTACGTCGTCGATGCCCGGCAGGGGCTGCACTTCGAACAGGTCTTCCGGGTCGCGCGGATGTCCGGGATCGCTCCCGACGAGATTGGTCTCGAACACATCGCGTTCGGCACGGTGAACGGACCGGATGGGAAGCCGTTCAAGACCCGCGAAGGCGGCATCCTGCGCCTCGCCGACCTGATGGGGATTGTGACCGATGCTGCACGCGAGCGTTTGGATGAGGCGGCAATCGCTCAGGACTATCCGCCGGTGGAGCGCGACCGGATCGCTCGCCAGGTCGGTCTCGGTGCGCTGAAGTTCGGGGATCTCTCCAACCACCGCACGTCGAACTACATCTTCGATCTCGATCGCTTCACGTCGTTCGAAGGTAAGACCGGTCCGTACCTGCAATACGGAGCCGTCCGTATCAAGTCGATCCTTCGCCGTACCGCGGAGGCCGGACTCGAACCCGGCCCGATCATCGCCCCGACGAAGGACCAGGAACGGGGCCTGATCCTGAACCTGCTCCGGTTGCCGGAGGTGATCGAGCGGGCCGTCGACGTGCGCGCCCCGAACGTGATCGCGGAGTACGCCTACGAACTGGCGACGGATTTCAACCGGTTCTACGAGGCGTGTCACATCCTCCGTGAAGAGGACCCGGCCCGGCAGGCGTCATGGCTGTCGCTCGTCGATCTCACCTTGAGAACCCTGACCCTCCTGCTCGACACGCTCGGCATCGAGATCCCGGACCGCATGTGATGGGGGAGTCGCCAGTCCGTTCTGTCCTCCCGCTTCCTTCCCCTGAGGGGGAGGAATTCGTCGGGAGCCGCGCATGAATCCGATCCCCTGGTCGCTCCTGCCCGACAGCTCCGAGATCGTCGATGGGCGTTTGTTCATCGGGGGGATGGACGTGCTCGCGCTTGCCGAGCAGTTCGAGACGCCACTGTTCGTCTACGACGAGGCGCAGGTGCGGGAGCGGTGCCGCGAAGCGGTGGCTGCGTTCGGCGATGGGGTGGCGTACGCGACGAAGGCGTTCCTGACAACGGCGATGGCGAGACTGGCCCACGAGGAGGGGATGCGCCTTGATGTCGCGACCGGCGGCGAGTTGTTCGTAGCGCTCCACGCCGGTGTCCCCGCCGACCGCCTCGTGCTCCACGGCAACAACAAGTCGACGAAGGAACTCCGAGAGGCGTTCGACGCCGGAGTGGGGCAGATCGTCGTCGACTCGTTTGTCGAGATCGACCGGATCGAGGCGCTCGTAGCCGCAGGAGCACCGCCTCCCGACGTGCTTGTACGGATCACGCCCGGCATCGAGGCCCACACGCACGAGTACCTGCAGACGGGCATCGCCGACTCGAAGTTCGGGTTCGGTGTCGCAGCCGGAGACGCGAAGACCGCGCTCGACCGGATCGCGGCGTCACCGGCGCTGAACCTCGTCGGGGTCCATGCGCACATCGGCAGCCAGGTCTTCGACGGCGAGTCGTATCGGCGGGCCGTTGCGGCCCTTGCCGAGTTCGTCGTCCCATTCGATGTCGCCGAGTTCTCGATCGGCGGCGGTCTTGGAGTTCCCTACGTGACCGGTGAGGATGCACCGTCGATCACCGAGTGGGCCGGCATTGTCACCGAGGCGTGCCGGGAAGCCGGTATCCGCTCACACGTGACGGCCGAACCCGGGCGGTCGATTGTGGCGGACGCCGCGGTCACGCTCTACACGGTCGGCACGATCAAGGAGGTCCCGGGCATCCGGACCTACGTGGCGGTTGACGGGGGGATGAGCGACAACCCGCGACCGAGCCTCTATGGCAGCGGTTACGAGGCGTTCCTCCCGAGAGCCGCCGAAGCCGAGCGTCCGGTCCGGGTGAGGATCGTCGGAAAGCACTGTGAGTCGGGAGATGTCATCGTCGCCGAAGCCGATGTCCCGGAAGGGCTCGAGGTTGGGGATGTCCTGGCGACACCGGTGACCGGGGCGTACGGCCATTCGATGGGCAGCAACTACAACATGATCCGCCGCCCGCCGGTGGTGTTCGTGCGCAATGGCACGGCCCGCGAGGTCGTCCGGCGCGAGACATACGAGGACCTCATTCGGCGGGACGTCTGAACACACCCGGCGGTCTATCGTTCAGGCATGAACTCATCGATTGGAATTGGCGTCCTGGGGGCCGGAACGGTTGGCGGCACCCTCATCGCTCGCCTCGTGGACGACCGTGCCGCCATCGCCGCCAAGACGGGTCTCGACCTCCGCGTGAAGCGGGTGGCTGTGAGGGATCTCGACAAGCCGCGCGCGTTCACCGTCGCCGACGGCGTGCTCACCGACGACCGGTTGAGCGTCATCGACGATCCGGAGATCGACCTCGTTGTCGAGTTGATGGGCGGTCGCGATCTTGCATTTGATCTCGTCCTCGCTGCGCTCGAAGCCGGCAAGCCGGTCGTGACTGCGAACAAGGAACTCGTTGCTTCGCGTGGAGCGGAACTCATCGCCGCCGCGGAGCGATCGGGTGTGCCGTTCTTGTTCGAGGCTGCGGTTGGTGGAGGCATCCCGATCATCCGGCCCCTCTCCGAGACCCTCGCGGGCGAACCCGTCGAACGCGTCCTCGGCATCGTCAACGGAACCACCAACTTCATCCTCACCCGGATGTCGGAAGATGGCGCCGACTACGCCGACACGCTCGCCGAAGCCCAAGAACTGGGCTACGCCGAACCTGACCCCACCGCAGATGTGTCAGGCGCTGACGCCGCGGCCAAGGCTGCGATCCTCGCGTCGCTCGCCTTTGGCACCTGGGTTGGCCTTGACGACGTCTACCACGAGGGCATCGACTCGCTCTCGCCGGTCGACATGGCCTTCGCCGCCGACTTCGGATATGCCGTCAAGTTGGTCGGCATCGCCGAACGGATCGGCGACGGCGTCTCCGCCCGTGTCCACCCGGTCATGATTCCGCTTGATCACCCGCTCGCGTCGATCCGCGGCGCAACCAACGCGATCTTCATTGAGGGCCCATCGGTCGGCGAGTTGCTGTTCTCCGGGCCTGGTGCCGGCGGCGCTCCGACCGCGACGGCGGTCCTCGGCGACATCATTGACGCAGCGAGAGAGACCCTGGCCGGTGCCCAGGTCGCTCCCCGCATCCGTTTCTCACCCGGCGACCTCGTGCCGTTCGACGATGTACCGACCAAGTGGTACGTCCGGTTGGAGGTCGACGACCGCCCTGGTGTCCTCGCCCAGATTGCCGGCGCATTCGGGAATGCCGGCGTGTCGATCAAGTCGGTGTGGCAGGAAGGTGAGGGGAGCGAGGCGTTGCTGCTCATCGTCACACACCGCGCCCGCGAAGCCGCGCAACGCGAGGCGATGCGGCACCTGCGCGATGTCGACGCCCTTCGCAACGTTGCATCCATCATCCGCGTCGAAAGCGAAGAGGCATGAGCCATCCCGGGATCATCGAGGCATACCGCGATCGGCTCCCGGTGGGGCCCGATACCCCTGTCGTGACGCTCCTCGAGGGCGACACACCGCTCATCCCGGCCCCGCATGTCTCGAAAGCGGTCGAGCGCCCGGTCTATCTCAAGTTCGAGGGCCTGAACCCGACCGGGTCGTTCAAGGACCGTGGCATGACGCTCGCGGTCTCGAAGGCGGTTGAAGATGGAGCGCGGGCTGTCGCGTGTGCCTCGACTGGAAACACCTCAGCCTCCGCCGCCGCATACGCTCAGCGGGCCGGCATCAGTTCGATCGTGGTCATCCCATCTGGAAAGATCGCACGAGGAAAGCTCGCCCAAGCGATCGTCCACGGCGCCACGATCGTCCCGATCGACGGCAGCTTCGACGATGCACTTGCGATCGTGCTCGAACTGACAGCGAATCACGACGTCGCACTCGTGAACTCCATCAACCCGTATCGCATCGCCGGACAGAAGACGGCTGCGTGGGAGATCGTCGACACGCTCGGCTCGGCCCCGACGGTCCACGCGCTCCCGGTCGGCAACGCCGGCAACATCACTGCCTACTGGCAGGGCTACAACGATGTCGACGAGTCCCCGATCATGTGGGGCTTCCAGGCCGCAGGCGCTGCCCCCATCGTCTACGGAGAGATCGTGGACAACCCCGAGACCATCGCCACGGCGATCCGCATCGGGAATCCGGCCTCGTGGGATGGTGCCGTCGCCGCCCGCGACGAGTCCGAAGGCCGGATCGAGGCCGTGACCGACGACGAGATCCTCGACGCCTATCGCCTCCTTGCTTCGAAGGAAGGCGTGTTCTGCGAACCGGCCTCTGCTGCCGGTGTCGCCGGGATCCTCAAGTACCGCGACGAGTTGCCGGACGGCCCGATCGTCTGCACCCTCACCGGCCACGGCCTGAAGGACCCGGAGACAGCCGTCATGGAAGCCGACCTCCCGGGCGCGGCCAGCCCGCGTCTCGACGCGGTGCTCGAGGTCCTCGGCTGGTGAGCCAAGCCACCAGCTTCCAATCGCCAGCTACCGGCCCAAATTGGCGGCTCGAGGTCTGGTCATGCTGGTAGCGGGTAGCTCGTGGCTGGCAGCTTCCACTTGAACTAGACGCGAACAGCGTTACAATCTGCTCATCCACTCCTTCTCGGCCGCGGTTCGCGTGCTGCACGAGGGGAGCATTCCAAGGTGATCCGGACCGCCGATGTGCCGTCCGGGGTCCCCAATCTCCGGGTCTTCCGACCCTTCGTCCTGAAAAGGGGCAACAACACACATGAGCACCACGAGAGCCAGACTCCAGGAACTCGGTCTCGACGATCTCCGGTCTATGGCTGGAACCGTCGAAGTAGACCCCGAGGGCCTGCAGAAGTCGAAGCTCATCGCTGCCATTCTCGACTCTGAGAAGTTCGACGCGGCGATGGTTCCCGAGGCCGATGAGACGACCGAAGCACCTGCTGCGGCTACGCCCCGCAAGGACAACAACGGTCAACGCAGGGACGAGAAGGGCGGAGACCAGCAAGAGGGCCAAGGCCGTCGTCGCCGGAACCGCCGCAACCGTTCCCAGCAACACGAGCCAATTGACGAATCCAGCCTCGAGACCCGCCAGGGGATCCTCGACATCCTCCCCGAGGGGTACGGATTCCTTCGCTCGTCCGGGTATCTGCCCGGTGACATGGATGCCTACGTGCCGGCAAACGTGGTGCGCAAGACGAAGCTGCGCAAGGGAGACATCGTCTCCGGCCCGGTCCGTCCGGCCCGTGGCAAAGAGAAATTCCCGGCCCTGGTCCGTGCCGTCGAAGTCAACGGCGGAGACCCGGACGAAGCCATGAAGCGGCCGCAGTTCAACAAACTCACACCGTTGTTCCCCGATCAGCGCCTGCGTCTCGAGATCGATGGAAACCCCGACGACATCATGGCCAGGATCATCGACCTCATCTCCCCGATCGGGAAGGGCCAGCGTGGTCTGATCGTTTCGCCGCCCAAGGCCGGCAAGACCACCGTCTTGCAGGATGTGGCACATTCGATCGCCGAGAACAACCCGGAATGCCACCTGATGGTCGTCCTCGTCGACGAACGTCCGGAAGAAGTTACGGAGATGCAGCGTTCGGTCAAGGGTGAGGTCATTTACTCCACCTTCGATCGTCCCGCCGAAGAGCACACGCAGGTGTCCGAACTCGCCATTGAGCGGGCGAAGCGACTCGTCGAACAAGGCGAAGACGTCATCGTGCTGCTCGACTCGATCACGCGACTCGCTCGGGCGCACAACCTTGCGACACCCGCCTCGGGACGCATCCTCTCTGGTGGTGTCGACTCGACCGCTCTGTATCCGCCGAAGCGCTTCTTCGGTGCGGCTCGCAACATCGAAGAGGGCGGAAGCCTCACGATCCTCGCGACCGCACTGGTCGAGACTGGTTCGCGGATGGACGAGGTCATCTTCGAAGAGTTCAAGGGCACCGGCAACATGGAGCTCCGCCTCGACCGCAAGCTTGCAGACAAGCGGATCTACCCGGCCATCGATATCGAGGCTTCCGGCACACGCCGCGAGGAGCTGCTCTTTGATCGCTCCGAGCTGGTCGAAGTATGGAAGCTCCGTCGGGTGCTGCTCGCCCTCGAATCGGGCGCCGCCCTCGAGTTGCTGATCGATCGCCTCAAGTCGACCAAGTCGAACGGAGAGTTCCTCGACAGCGTCGCGAAGTCGAGTCAGTGACCGGACCGCTACAGTTCCGAACGAAGCAGGATCAGGAGACGAAACCGTGAAGACCGGCATCCACCCCGAATACGTCGAGAGCACCGTCACGTGCTCATGTGGCAACACCTTTGTCACCCGTTCAACCGAAGCTGAGCTCCACGTCGAGCTTTGTGACCAGTGCCATCCCTTCTACACAGGGAAGCAGCGCATGGTCGACTCCGGTGGCCGCGTGGAGCGCTTCCGCAAGCGCTACGCGAAGGCCGGTATCGATACCGGCACAACTGACGCTGAGCGAGGCGATTCCTCCAACGAGGAGTCCTGATTGAGCCGCCCTCCGGGCGCTAGCGTCGGCGGGCAGGCCGTTCTCGAAGGCGTGATGATGCGCGCCCCCGAGGCGTGGGCCGTCGCCGTGCGTCGGCCCGACGGGGTGATCGAGGCGCAGCGGAACGATCTGCCGTCTGCGACCAGTCGTTCGAAGGCAGCGAAGCTGCCGCTCATACGCGGTGTCATGGTTCTGGTCGAGTCGCTCACTCTGGGATTCAAGGCCCTGTCGTGGTCGGCCGAGAAGTCCGGCGGCGAAGGCGAAGAAGTCACCAAGACCCAGGTGGTCTGGACCATGGTCCTGGCCGTCATCCTGGCGATCGGCCTCTTCATCGTCGTACCGGTGCTGTCCGCCAACTTCCTGAGCGGATACCTGGACGACTCCAACTTCGCGTTTGTCGTGATCGACGGTCTCATCCGCATCGGTCTCGTCGTCGGCTACATCTGGCTGATCGGACGCTCCGATGAGATCCAGCGCGTGTTCCAGTTCCACGGCGCCGAGCACAAGACGATCCACGCGTACGAGAACGGTGATCCGCTCGACATCGCAGCGATCCAGAAATACAGCCCGCGTCATCCGCGATGCGGCACATCGTTCATCATCATCGTTGCGATGGTCGCGTTCTTCGTGTTCATGCTCCTCGCTCCGTTGCCGCTGATCTGGCAGATCATTGCTCGGATCGTCTTGATCCCCGTGATTGCCGGAATCTCCTACGAGATCTTGAAGGCTGCGGCCGGCCACCAGTGGCTCGCGTGGGCGTCGACGCCCGGAATGTGGATCCAGGCCATCACGACCAAGGAACCCACCGACGACATGGTCGAGGTCGCCGTCGCTTCGCTGCTCGCGGCGCTCCAGCCAGACGCAATTGAAGAGGTGAAGAGCCGGGGCCCGGTCGTCCCCGGAGCCCTCGTGGTCGAGTACGAATCTGGCGCCCCAAGCGATGGATGAGCGTCTCGCAACCCGGCTGACCGCAACGTCCGAGGAGTTCGATGCGATCCTCGAACGGCTTGGTGATCCCGACGTCTTGTCCGACCAGACGGAGTACCGCAAGGTCACGAGCCGTCACGCAGAGTTGAAGCCGGTCGTCGACGCGTACCGGCGGTATCTCGAAGCTGACACCGAGGCGAGTGAAGCTCGTGAGATGGCAGCCGAAGAAGACGACGCCGAGATGGTTGCCTACCTCACCGAGGTGGCTGAGACGAAACGGGCAGAACTCGAACCAATCGAGGCGCTGCTGCGCAGGCTGTTGATCCCGAAAGATCCGAACGACGACAAGGACGTCATCGTCGAGATCCGCTCCGCCGCAGGCGGCGAGGAAGCAGCGCTGTGGGCCGGCGACCTCTACCGGATGTACGAACGCTTCGCCGAGCGAAGCCGCTGGGCCGTCGAACCGATCAACGTATCCCTCGCCGAGGCGGGCGGCCTCAAAGAGGCGACGTTTGCCGTCAAGGGCAAGGGTGCCTACTCGAGGTTCAAGTTCGAGGCAGGGCCACACCGCGTCCAGCGGGTGCCGAAGACCGAGTCACAGGGCCGCATCCACACGTCAATGGCAACGGTCGCCGTGCTCCCGGAGGCAGAGGCGGTCGAAGTCGAGATCAACGACAACGACCTCGACGTCGAGACCTTCCGTTCCACCGGACCGGGCGGCCAGTCCGTCAATACGACGGACTCGGCGGTGCGGATCACGCACCGGCCGACGGGCATCGTGGTGTCATGCCAGGACGAGAAGTCGCAGTTGCAGAACAAGACGAAGGCGCTGCGGGTGCTGCGAGCACGCCTCTATCAGGCGCAGATGGCCGAACAGGTCGGCGAACGAGCGTCGGTTCGGCGGTCCCAGGTTGGCACCGGCGACCGGTCGGAGAAGATTCGCACCTACAACTTCAAAGAGAACCGCGTCACCGACCACCGTGTCGGGCTGACCGTGCACTCCCTCCCGCACGTCCTCGACGGCGACCTCGAAGTGCTCCACGATGCGTTGGTCGCCGACGAAGCCGCCCGCGCCTTAGCCGAAGGATGAGCGCCGCCAGTCTTCGCCTCTCCCACGGAGTGGGGGAGCATACGAAGAACGGTTCTTGCCTCCCTCACGGAGTGGGGGAGGCGCGAGCACCGGCCGCTCGGCCGGAGCGCAGCGGAGGGGGCTCTGGGAGCTCGGGAGTTGAAGATGAGGTCTGCTGCGTCCGGCCCACCGAACCCTCGGGGTCGGTGCCGAATCCATGAACTCTTCTCAAATCCTTCGATCGGCGCCCGACTTGCCGGACCATGAGGTCAAACGGTTGCTGGTGGCGGCGACGGGGAGGCACTGGACGGATCTGATCCTCGGTGTCGACTTGGACGCTGTCGAGGTCGATCGATTCAACGGGTTCGTCGAGCGGCGGCGGGGTGAGGAACCGCTTCAGTACATCGAGGGGACGGCTTCGTTCGGACCCATCGAAGTGACGGTCGATCCTCGTGTTCTCATCCCGCGGCCCGAGACCGAGCAACTCTTCGAACTCGCCCGCGACACCGTCGAACGCCCCAAGGTGATCGTCGACCTGTGCACCGGGAGCGGGAATCTCGCCATCGCTCTCAAGGCGACGTTCCCCGACGCGATCGTCTACGCCACCGACCTGTCCTCCGATGCCGTCGACGTCGCCCGAGCGAACGCCCGCCGGGCCGGACTCGACGTGTCCGTCTTCCACGGTGACCTGTTCGCTCCATTGCCGGAGCATCTCGCCGGCAGGGTCGACCTCATCGTTTCGAATCCTCCGTATATCGCAGAGCATGAACTGAGCGGCCTCCCGGTCGACGTGCGCGACTACGAACCGGTGACGGCGCTCATCGCCGGACCGGTCGGTGACGAGATCCTGAAGCGGATTGCCGAGGGTGCGCCCGAGTGGCTCGGTCCAGGCGGCATTGTCGTTTGCGAGATCTCCGAGTTCCATGGCCGTGCCGTTGCCGAGCACTTCTCGACCCTCGACGGCGAGATCCGAATCGATCTTTCTGGGAAGGAACGCTTCGTCATCGGGTCTCGCCGCAGTAGGTTGTAGGGATGGACACAGAGATCCTTTCCTCAGCACTGGCGGCCGTGAACAATGGCGATCTCGTGGGCATCCCCACGGACACGCTCTACGGCATTGCCGCCGACCCGTTCAATCCGGATGCCCTCGACCGGATCTTCATCGCGAAGGGACGCCCCGGCATCAAGCCGCTCGCGATCCTCGTCGCCGATTTGGAGCAGGCGCTCGAACTCGGCGCATTCGGCGAACGAGGCCTCGAACTCGCGGAGGAGCACTGGCCGGGAGCGCTCACCCTCGTGGTGCCGAAGCTGAAGTCGGTGCCGGAGTGGATCGGCGACAACGACCGACGCACGCTCGGGCTGCGATGCCCGGACCACCCGGTTGCGCTCGAGTTTCTGAGCGTCAGCGGCCCGCTCGCGGTGACGAGCGCCAACATCTCGGGACGCCCTGCCGTGCTCACGGCCGAAGGCGCCCGCAACCTGTTCGGCGACGATGTCGCGGTGTACCTCGAGGGCGAAGCCGTTGGTGGAAGCGCCTCGACGATCATCGACCTCACCAAGCCCGCCGAGTGGGTGCTGAGAGACGGCCCCATCACTCCGTGAGTCGAACGAATCTCGGAATCCTTATCGGCACGGCGATCGCTGCGTCGGGATTCTGGTTGTCACTGCTGGTTCTTGGTTCGAGTGTTCCGCTTGGCCTCGTCGTGATCGGCGTCTCGGTCGTGACCTCGATGATCGCGGTGGCCTCCTTCTCCGGCGTACCGAATCCGCTCACCCAGGGGATTCGCGGCGCAAGCATTGGGCTTGCCGCCGGCGTGGCCCTATTCGGACTCGCTGCGGTCACGAACGCCGGCACGCTGATCTTGCTGCTGCCGGCTGTGACGCTCGGCGTCGGGGGAGCGGTGGCCTCTCCCGCCGACGGCGGGAGCAGACAGATCGCGTGGCGCCTGATCGCATCGGGAGTCGCCGGGATCCTCGTCGTCGTCTCCGGGGTGATCTTTCTCGGCGTATGGGCGTTTATCGCCCCGCTGCTGCCCCTCGTGGCAATGCGACTCGCGGATCGGCAGGTCGAAGGAGCGGCGTCCTGACGCCAGAATGTGATTTGACCGTGCACTACCCTGACTCCTCGAACCACACAGGGGGGCACCCATCACTGACATGACGCCGCTTCCGGACGTCGATCCGGTCCTCGCCGACCTCATCGGACGCGAGGCCGATCGCCAACGCAGCCATATCCATCTCATCGCGTCCGAGAACACCGCCGACTACGCGATGCTGCAGGCCGTCGGTTCGGTCCTGACCAACAAGTACTCCGAGGGGTATCCCGGTCGGCGCTACTACGAAGGCTGCGAGATCATCGACGCCGTCGAGAGCCTCGCGATCGAACGCGCGAAGGCATTGTTCGGGGCCGAGCACGCCAATGTCCAGGCTCACTCGGGATCCCAGGCGAACATGGCGGCCTACCTCGCGGTGCTCGAGCCTGGTGACACGATCCTCGGGATGCGTCTCGATCAGGGCGGTCACCTGACGCACGGCTCTCCCGTCAGCTTCTCCGGTGATCTGTTCAACATCGTGGCATACGGCGTCGATCCCGAGACCGAACGCATCGACATGGACGAGTTGCGCAGGCTCGCCATCGAGCATCGGCCGAAGATGATCATTGCCGGCTACTCCGCCTATTCGCAGATCCCCGACTGGGCCGGTTTCCGGACGGTTGCCGACGAGGTCGGCGCGGTTCTGCTCGTCGACATGGCGCACATCACCGGCCTCGTTGCCGGTCGGGCTCATCCCAGCCCGGTCCCGTTCGCCGACATCGTCACCGCAACGACCCACAAATCGCTGCGCGGTCCTCGCGGCGGTCTGATCCTCTCGACCGAGGAGTACGCGAAGGCGATCAACAAGAGCGTCTTCCCGTATGCCCAGGGTGGCCCGTTCAATCAGCAGATCGCCGGCAAGGCGCTGGCGTTCAAGAAGGCGTCGGAGCCGGCGTTCGCCGACTACGCGACCCAGATCGTGCGCAATGCCACGGTGCTCGCCGACACGATCATCGAAGACGGCGCACGCGTCGTTTCCGGCGGAACGCAGAACCACATGTTCCTCGTCGACACGTCGAGCATCGATCCCGAACTCACCGGCAAGGAAGCCGCGATCTTCCTCGATGAGATGGGGATCACGCTGAACCGCAATTCGATCCCGTTCGATACCCGCTCGCCGTTCATCACGTCCGGTATCCGGATGGGGACACCGGCGGTGACCGCAGTTGGGATGAAGCAAGAGCAAATGCTGACCCTCGGCAACGCCATCGTCGAACTCCTCCGGCGCCGCAACGACCCCCATGCGGTCGCGACGATCAAGGAAGCCGTCGACGAGTTGATCGAAGCCTTCCCCGCCTACCCCGCCGACTTCCCCGGCTACGCCTAG
>CAWIHT010000009.1:0-136586 GCA_963836085.1 uncultured Actinomycetota bacterium | reverse complement strand
ACGCTACCGCCTTGAGAGGGCGGCGTCCTAGGCCGCTAGACGACGGGGCCATACAGGCGACTCAGAGAGTCGCCAGCTCGGGGGGGAGGACTCGAACCCCCAATGACGGGACCAGAACCCGGTGTGTTGCCAATTACACCACCCCCGAAGGGCTCGGCAAGGATATGACCGGGGCCTACCTAATGGCAACCCGGAGAGCCCAGGCCCAGACATCTCCTACTTCTGGGCCGAGGACCAGTTCGGATCATCGAAGCGCTGGATCTCGATCAGGTGGCCATCGGGGTCCCGCAGGAAGGCGTGGTAGATCCCGAATCGGTCGTTCTGCGCGGGTCCTCGCTCGATCAATCCACCCGCCTCGGTGATTCGCTCGCACCAGCCGTCGACGTCGTCGATCACGAACGTGACGATCGCGCCATCGGCGGCGCGCGCGTCATCGTTGAGACAGGTACCAAAGAACGCTGCGTCGGTTGCCTTGAAGATGTGGCAGGTTCCCTGGTCGAGCACAAGTTGGAGGCCGAGGACACCTTCGTAAAAGGCACGACTTCGTTCAAGGTCGACAACCGGCAGGAAGGTGATCTGGGCGTCGGCGATCATGCGACGGCGCTGCGTGCCTGACTCACCCGGGTCAACGTCTCCTCGCGGCCGAGCGCCTCGAGCGACTCGAACAGGGGCGGGCTGACCGTCGATCCCGAGACGGCGACACGAATCGGCTGGAACCCTTTGCCGGCTCCGATCTCAAGGTCGGCAATCATCGCTCGGAGCGCCGCCTCGATCGATGCCACATCCCACTCGTCGAGACCGTCGAGCCGCGCCGTAGCGGCATCGAGGACGTCGGCGACCCCGGGCTTGGCCATCACCTTCGCCCATGATGCGTCGTCGTAGGCGAGTTCGTCGACGAGCAGGAACCGAACCTGTTCGGCCGCCTCGGTAAGGAGCTTGGTGCGTTCTTGAACGTGCGGCGCAATCGCGTCGAGACGGGCACGGTCGTCATCGGTGAGCTGGCGTCCGAGGTCGGCTTCGATCGACGGAATGATCGCATCGATGAAGTCACCCGTCTCAAGGTCCCGGATGTAGGTTCCATTCATCCACTCGAGCTTGTCGGTGTCGAAGATCGCCGGATTCTTTGAGACCGTGTCGAGGTCGAAGCGTTCGACCATCTCGGACAGCGGCAGCACCGTGTCATCCTCGCCGGGGTTCCACCCGAGCAGCGCGAGGTAGTTGACGAGCGCCTCCGGCAGATACCCGGCGTCGCGGTAGGCGCTGATCGCGGTGTGGCCGTGTCGCTTCGAGAGCTTCTTCCCGTCGGGCCCCATGAGGAGTGAGAGGTGGGCGTAGGTGGCCGGCTCGGCTCCCATCGCTTCGGTGAGCAGGACGTGTTTCGGGGTCGACGACAAGAGGTCCTCACCGCGCACGACATGGGTGATGCCGTAGTCGACGTCATCAACGGTCGAGGCCAGGTGATAGGTCGGCGTGCGGTCGGAGCGGAGGATCACGAAATCGTCGACCTGGCTGTGGTCAAACGAGACTTCGTCCCGCACGATATCTTCGAAGGTCGTGCGTCCGGGCCTCGGGACCTTGAAGCGGATGGTGGGCCGCTCCCCCGCAGCGACCCGTTGCCGTGCCGCGTCCTGGTCGAGATCAAACCGTCCGTCGTAGGCCGGAGCGGCAGCAGCTGCGCGGGCTTCGTTGCGGAACGCTTCGAGCTGCTCTGGGGTTGCGAACGAGTAGTAGGCGGCGCCCTCCGCGACCAGGCGGTCGGCGACTTCCTGGTATCGCTCAAGACGCCCGGATTGGCGGTATCCACCGTGGGGTCCGCCGACCTCGATGCCTTCGTCCCAGTCGAGGCCGAGCCAGCCCATCGAGTCCAGGATGTCTGCGGCATACTCAGGTGTGCTGCGCGCGGCATCGGTGTCGTCGGAACGAAGGATCATGGTGCCGCCCTGCGACCGAGCGAACAACCAGTTGTAGAGGGCGGTGCGCGCACCACCGACATGCAGGTAGCCCGTCGGCGACGGGGCAAAGCGAACGCGTGGAATCATGCCTGGACGACCGGATTCATGAGCACGCCGACGCCTTCGATCTCAACTTCGACCCGATCGCCCGGGGAGATCGGACCCACGCCCGACGGGGTGCCGGTGAGAATCACGTCGCCGGGGAGGAGCGTCATGATCGACGAAATGAACGCCACCAACTCGCCGACACCAAAGACGAGATCCGACGTTGAGCCGGACTGACGTGTCTCACCGTTCACCCTGGATATGACCGCGAGGCCCTCCTGGGGGTCGAGATCGGTGTCGATGGCGGGGCCGAGCGGGCAGAACGAGTCGAATCCCTTGGCGCGTGTCCACTGGCCGTCGGCTCGCTGGAGGTCCCGAGCGGTCACGTCGTTTGCGGCCGTGTAGCCCATGATGTGGGGCCCCACATCCTCAATCGCGACGTTCCTCGTCACCTTGGCGATCACGACTGCGAGTTCGGCCTCGTGGTGCACCTCTTCGGCCTGCTGCGGAATGCGGATCGGTTGCAGCGGTCCGATCACCGATGTGGGCGGCTTCAGGAAGACGACGGGTGTCTCCGGGACGTCTCCACCCATCTCCGCAGCGTGGTCCGCGTAGTTCTTGCCGACGGCGACGATCTTGGTTGGGATGACGGGAGCGAGCAATCGGGCGTGCTCCCAGTCAACGACGGTCTCGGTCGGTTCCCAGGCGACGAATGGCGTGCCGCGGTAGATGCGGATCCCTTCCGGTTCGACTGCGCCGTACGTGATGTCGTCGACGTCTGTGTCGACTCTGACGATCTTCATGTTCTGCCCCGTTTCAGATCTCGATGAGCGACTCGCCGGATGCGGCGCGTTCGCGGAGGTCGTCTGCGTTGTCTTCGATCACGTCAACAGGAATTCCGGCCACGAGGCGACGGATCCGTTGCGGGTGGTGGTGTGCCGAGCCGGCAATGGCGGCCGCTCGTACCGGCCCGAAGTCGCTCTCGGTGTCGTAGCCGAGGATCACGATGGCTGCGTCGAGATCGATCTTCGTCGGTCCCCTGCGAGCCAGCGATGCTCGGGCAGCGGCCACCGCGGCCACCGCAGCGTTCGCATCCGCCCGATGCTCGTTCTCGGCGAGGATCAGGTCACGACCTGCGGCGAGCTTGAGTGCGTAGCCTGCGTCGGGGCCCGGCATGCCGAACGCTCCTCCCCACGGCACACCGCTCCCGGTGAATTCTCCCGGTCGGTCCGGGACCCAGCGGCGTTCCGGATTGGGATTCCCCTCCGATCGAGGGCGGTCGGAGCTGCGCAGTTCAATGTTCGGCTGTTGTGCCATAGGTCCACTCGTTCGGTTGAATCGGCATAGTAGGAGAGGCGTCGTCAGACGTATTCGAGCCAATCGGTGTGGCGTTCGTTCTGCCCGGTCACCGCATCCATGAACATCTGCTGCGCACGCTTGGTCACCGGTCCGGGTCGGCCATCGCCGACCGGTCGGTCATCGACCTCTCGGACGGGTGTCACTTCGGCAGCCGTGCCACTGAAGAACAACTCGTCGGCGTAGTAGAGATCAGTACGAGCGATGTCGGTCTCGATGACCTCGTAGCCGTCGTCCCGTAGAAGCGTGATCACCGACTCCCTGGTGATTCCATCGAGGACGCCGGCGGTCACGGGCGGCGTGCGGACGACACCGTCGCGGACGACGAACAGATTCTCCCCGCTGCCTTCGGCAACGAATCCTTCGGTGTTGAGCATGAGCGCCTCGTCATAGCCGGCCCGAAGGGCCTCCTGCTTGGCAAGCACCGAGTTGACGTAGCCACCGGTGAGCTTGGCGTTCGGCATCAGGGAGTCCTGACCGATACGGCGCCAGGACGAAACCTTGACGCGAATCCCGTTCTCGATGCCCTCTTCGCCGAGATAGGCGCCCCACTCCCAGGTCGCGATGATCGTGTGGACCAAGGCCCCGGCCGGGTTCAACCCCATCGAACCGGTTCCGTAGAACACGAGTGGCCTGATGTACCCGGTTGTCAGACCGTTGAGCGACATCAGTTCCTTCGAGGCAGCAACGAGTTCTTCGACCGTCCAGTCGACAGGGATCCCCAGCGCCTTGCACGAGCGTGCGAGACGCTCGATGTGCTCGGTGAGGCGGAACACGGCGGTTCCGGTATCGGTCTCGTACGCACGGATCCCTTCAAAGGCACCGGTGCCGTAGTGAAGTCCGTGGGCGAGTACGTGGACGGTGGCGTCATCCCAGTCGACGAGCTCTCCGTCCATCCAGATGTGCTTTGTGGGCTGCATCCCCCGATTCTGCCACAGATCCGCAATCCGAACCGCGAGTGACTAGCTGTCGGCCGCAACAGCGCCGATCAGGGCCCGGACCACCTTGATCGAGTTGATCGAGACCTCCGAGAGGAACCGTTCGAAGTCGACCTCGGATCCTGCCCCGGCGAGATCGGAGAGCGCCCGGATCACAAGACAGTCAACCTCGAAGTGTTCGGCCACCTGAGCGACAGCCGCTCCCTCCATCTCGACGGCCTGCGCCCCGAACGTTGCGTGGATCCTCATGCGATCCGCCTCGGACTCAATGAACTGATCCCCCGTCGCCACGGTGCCGAACACGAGGTTCGGGGGCCGGTCCAGCACCCGGTCAAGCTCGACTTCTTCGAGAGCGGACCTCGCCTGTTCGAGCAGGCCACGCGAGGGCTGGTAGCCGACCACATCGGTCGGGTCGAAGAACGGAAGGTGTCCGGCCTGATACGGATGGAAGCCATCGGCTCCGGCTACACCGGCGTCGTGTTGGACCGTGGTGGCGGCAACGACGACATCGCCGATGCTGAGTGCCGGGTCGACACCCCCAGCCACCCCGGTGAACAAGAGCAGCCGTGGGCTGAAACGGTCGAGAGCGAGCGTCGCCACCATCGCCGCATTGACCTTCCCAACCCCCACCGCCCCAACAACCACGTCATCCCCGTCGATCGCCCCAACGCTGAACCGATGCCCACCAACCTCAACCTCGCGGGCACCGACCATCGACCGACGAAGCTCCGTCATCTCCTCAGCCAGCGCGCTCAAGACCACAATCGGTCGTTCCATCGGCTCCCCTTCCTGACTGGCGACTGGCGACTACTTCAGATACCGCCCGTGCCACTCCAGGATCGCATCGAACCGCTCGACCCGATGCTTCGGCTTGCCGGCTCGGGAGAGCTCGTGCCCTTCGCCGGGGAACCGGAGCATCTCCGATGCAACACCATTGCGCTGCAGCAACCGGAAGAGTTGCTCTCCCTGCTCGATCGGACACCGGAAGTCGGCTTCAGAGTGCAGCACGAGGGTCGGTGTGGTGATTCCGTCGGCGTGGCGCAACGGCGACGCTTGCCACAGTTCGTCCGGCGTCGCATCGCGGCGCACGTACATCCCGTCGAAGTAGGTGCCGATGTCGGATGTCCCGACGAACGAGTTCCACACGTACAGACCCCGTTCGGCAACCGCTGACCGATACCGCTGGTCCGCGGCAGTCACCCGCACGGTCGCGAAGCCACCGTATGAGCCGCCCATGATCCCCATCGTGTCGAGATCGAGTCGCGGGAACTGGGCCGCGGCGGCATCCGGAGTTGCGACGAGATCGACGAGGTCCGGCGGCGTCTCTTCATGCCACGCCCCGACGACCGCTCGCACGAAGTCGGATCCGTAGCCGCTCGCCCCACGGGGATTGATCGCGACAACGCCGTAGCCGGCTCCGACGTAGACCTGGAACTCGTCGAAGAAGCCGTACCCATACTGCGTCGCGGGACCACCGTGAATGTTGAAGAGCAACGGAACCGTGTTGTCGCCCGTCGGCAGATAGACCCACCCTTCGACTTCGGCGCCATCGTGGTCCATCGTGAACCGCTGCGGTTCGACCAACCCGGCATCCTCGGCGAAGCCGGCGTTCAAGTCGGTGAGGCGCCGTTCCTCTCCATCCTCCCACCACCAGACGTCCCCTGGTTCGGTCGGCGAAGTGGCGGTGAACACGGCTGCGGATCCATCAGCGCGAGGGTCGATGCCCGTGACCTGTCGGTCTCCTCCGACGACATCCTCGGTTGATCCGTCCGCCCGAATCCGGACGATTCGAACACGGCCGGAATCCTCGAGAGTCGAGAGGGCGGTGCCATCGCTCAGCCATCGGGGTCCACCCGGCGCCAGTGCCGGGGCGAATGTGACGAGGTTCCGATCGACGGTCGTGAACGGGGCGAATGCACCGTCATCGCCGCGTCGTTGCAGCGGCGCCACGTCAGGATAGGCCCACCGGTCGGGCCGACCAATGGCGTAGAGCGTTCCGGCGCGGTCAAAGGACGGCATTCCCCATGTGCCGACATCCGTGAGCGCTCTTGCCGTTCCGCCCTCTGCGGGAATGCTCCAGATCTGACTACCGGGATCGGTGAAGCGGCCATCGTGGCGCGCCGAGGAGAAGACGATCTCGGAATCGTCGGGAGCCCAAGCGATCTGTGTCTCGTTGTAGTCCCCCGGCGTCAGGCACACAGGATCGGTCTCTGCCTCCGGGTCGATCGACCAGACGTGGCTGCGCTTGTCGTGGATCCATCCACGCCCGTCGAAGCGGTAGCCCATCTCGGTCACGCGCCGCGGCGTCCGGGCACGCTCGTCGACCGACAGGCCTTTCCAGTCCTCGCCCCACTCGGCGGCCACGGCCGCGATACGAGTGCCGTCGGATGACCAACAGATCTCGGAGGCACCGAGTTCGAACTCCGTGATGACCCTGGCCTCTCCCCCGTCAAGCGGTAGAACGGCCACCTGCGGCATGTCGGCCTCACCCGAACCTTTTCGCAAGAAGGCCAGGCGCCCGCCGTCCGGTGACCAGCGCGGCGCGGTGTCCGCCTCGCCCCACGTCAGCGGGCGCGCACGGTCGCCGTCCCAGAGCCAGATCGTGCGAACATACCGGTCCTCTTCGAGATCCATCCGGCTGACGACGAACGCAACCCGGACGCCATCGGGATGGAGTCGAGCATCGGACGGGACGCGGTAGTCGCCGAGTTGGTCGGGACGCATGCTGCAGGCCTTTCGGTCGGATACCCCAATTATGACCGGCCACGGAACCCTCGCGACCGCCGGCACGCGACGGAAATGACCCTGATGGTGCGTAGGCTCGTCCTATGCATCGCTTTGTCGCATCCGGGCTCTCTCTCGGTCTCATCCCGCGTCGGATCTGGGGATCGGACAACGGGGCAGGCACGTTCGGAGCCGCACTCGCGGTCGTGATCTCGCTTCTGCTCTGGCGGTACCCCTGGTGGGTCGGGGCGATCGCCTTCGCCGTCGCCTTCGTCCTCTCGCTCTGGTCCTCTTCCCCATTCGCCGGCGACCACGCCGACCCGGGCTGGGTCGTGATCGACGAGGTGGCGGGAACGCTCGTGGCAGCCATCGGTCTCACAGGCTGGCCATGGCTCGTCGCGGTGGTCGTGGCACGCCTCGCCGACATCTTCAAGATTCTTCCCGGCGTGAAGCAGGCCGAGTCGCTCCCAGGGGCGATCGGTATCACGATGGACGACGTGGTAGCCGGCCTCTACGGACTCGGCGCCGGGTGGCTGGTCTCCTGGATCATGTGACACGATTTCGGGCAGTCCAGGTAGCGTTGTGCCGTGGGATTCGAACTGGAGTACGTCACCAGGTTCGCCGAGCGGCAGGAACTGCTCTTCCGCAACTACGCCGGGGCAGCGGGAAGCGACCTGCGACCGATCGAGACCGAGTTGTATCGACTGTGCCGTTCCCATGACATCGGTTCTTGCGGCGACCGTCGATCCCGTGTACTCAGATCCGTCGCCACCAGGGGCCGTGTTGACTACCACCCGTCGGTCTCGGACCTCCGCAACCGGATCGACGAGGGAACCACATATCGGCCGCCCCCGGAGACGGGGAGGGCCGGACTCGGTGCGGCCATGGAGCACGATGTTCTCGAACTGGTTGCCCTTCGCGATGCAGTCGCTCGAGAGGAGGGGTTTGGCTCCTATGCCGAGCTTGCCATGTCGTCCGAAGGCCTGGACATCGACGCGGTGCGTGAGTTCTCGGTGAAGACGAGAGACGAGACGATCGAGGCGTGCCGTGGCATCGTGCAGCTCGAACAGCTGTCTCTCGAGTTCTGGTTCGACGGCCTCGAACGCATCGGCGGAGTCGATGTCCCTGATCTGCTGAATGCTGTTACCGAACTCACGACCCGCCTGGGTCTTGGCGGCATCGCCGAGCGCATCTCCTGGATTGTGCGCAGTCAGCCCATCTACGGCGTGGCATTCGCCATCTCGGTGCCGGACGATGTGCGGGTCCTCCTCGGCCGGACTGAATCGCTCGTGGCCGTGGCCACGGCATACCACGAGTTGGGCCATGCGCTCGCTCACGCCGCAAACATGTCGGACGGAATCTTCAAGACCTGGGAGGTCACCACCGACGAGACCATTGCGGTCGTCATCGAGCGCGTAGCTGCCGCAGTGGCGCTGACGGACGACAACCGGAGAAAGCTCGAGTTGATCGAACTCCTTGAAGCTGCCCGGCTTGCGACCAGTCTGTCGTTCGAGTTCGAGGTCGCAGACAATCCTCATGACGTCCGGGAACTCTTCGGTCGGTGGTACACCCCCCTCGTCCCGGTGTCCGACCCGGCGATATGGGCGTTGGATACCTTCCGCAGCATCGACCCGTTCCACATCCAGGGCTACTTGATCGGCAACGTGGTGGCGGAAGCCACGATCACGTACTTGACCGACCGCTACCCCAACAATCCGGAGGCATGGGGTCAATGGCTTTTCACGAACTACCTCGCTGCCGGCAGAAGCGTCTCACTCTCGGAACGGCTGAATTCGCTCGAGGAATACCGTCCGACGTCGCTCGATCCGCTGCTGGTGCCGCAATGATCGTGGCATGGCGCGGCCTGACCGTCAGAACCGCCACATCCACGCGTTGATGAGCTCCGCGGTCAGTTCGTTGACCGATGCATGGATCGCGGAGAACTCGCCGTCCCGCAGGATCATGATCGTGCGCATGCCGGCAGCATCCGCAGACTCGGCACCGAGGTCGGCATCCTCGATCGCCAGGCAGCCCGACGGTGGGATCCCCAGCCGCCTTGCAGCCTCGATGTAGACGTCGGGCGCGGGTTTCCCGCGGTCGACCTCGTCGCCTCCGACGATGGTGTCGAAGTAGCGATCGAGACCGGTGAGCGCCAACTTGCCCTCGAGCGCGTGGCGTCGGGACGATGAGGCGACGGCCATCGTCACCCCCTGGGCTGCCAATTCACGAACCGTCGCAATGGCATCGTCGAAGGCCACAAGGCGCTCCTCGTAGACCGGGACCCTGATCGCGTCGATCAACGCCATGTACTCGTTGAATGGCGGTAACGCGGCGCGCTCGGCGAAGTGCGCGTAGGTCGTCGCCTCCGACGTACCGCGGCAGACGTCACCGTCGGCAACCGTCATCTCATACCCGAAGCTCGACAACACCCGTGCCCAGATCTCATCGGCGAGCGGTTCAGAATCGACGAGCACCCCGTCACAGTCAAAGACGACCGCCTGGATCACGATGCAAGCCGATCGAGCGCACCGCGGAACCGGCGGCCGATCTCGAACCCCGAGATGCGGGCTGTGAATCCATCGCCCTCGCCAACGAAGCTCAGACGTACCAGCGCCGCCCCGCCCGCGGGACCGGCCACGGTCACCGAGAAGCGCCCATCGTCGATTCCCGGGATCTCTCGAACGTCGCACTCGAACCGTCGTCCGGCCTCCCACTCGCATACCTCGAGTCGGATCGCGTTCGTCGGATCGCTGCGGCGGCTGAGCGACAGGAAGATGATGTTCCCGACCTGCGGCACGTCACCGGTCATCGAAGTCGCCTGATGCACTGGGAACCATTCACCGAACCGTGATAGATCTGCGACCAGCGTCCACACCTCAGCAGCGTCCCGCTGCTCGATCCTCCGGTCGTCGCGCACGACGATCTGGGCCATGGCTCAGCCGTCTGCCCTGCGGCGGATCAGGTCCTGCACCATCCGGGGGTCAGCCTTGCCACCGGTCGCCCGCATCACCTGCCCGACGAGGAATCCGATCGGTTTCGTGTCTCCGGCTTGGATTTTCGACAGTGCGTCGGGGTGCTCGTCGAGCACGGCCAGCACCTCAGCCTCGATCGCCGTCGAATCCGACATCTGCAGCAGATCCCGGGTTTCCGCGACCTGGCGCGGTGTTCCTTCCCCGGCAAGGACCGCGGCAAGCACGTCCTTGGCGGCGGTAGCCGAGAGGTCGCCGTCGCCAATCATCGTCGCGAGCTCCGCGAGCGATGCTGCCGTCAGACCGGTGTCTGCGACGTCGACACCTTCGCTGCGCAAGTAGCGGACAACTTCGCCAGTGAGCCAGATGCCGACGTTGCGGGCATCGGCACCGAGGGCGATGGCCTCTTCGAACAGTCCCGCGAGATCGCCGGCATCAACGAGAAGGTCTGCGGTACGGCGATCGGTGCCAAGGCCCATGTAGCGCTCCCGCTTCGCTGCGGGGAGTTCCGGTCTGCGAGCTACGACACGGTCCCGCCACGCCCCGTCGATGTGGAGTGGCAGGAGGTCGGGATCCTGGAAGTAGCGGTAGTCCTCCGATTCCTCCTTCGTGCGTCCCGACCGGGTCATTCCCTTGGCCTCGTCCCAGTGGCGGGTCTCCTGATGGATCGACCCGCCGCCTTCGAGAATCTCGATCTGGCGTGTGATCTCGAAGGCGATCGCCCGCTGCATCGACCGGAGGGAGTTGACGTTCTTGACCTCGGTGCGCGTTCCGAGCTTCTCCTCCCCCACGGGCCGGACCGAGATGTTGGCGTCGAAACGCATGGAGCCTTCTTCGAGACGGGCGTCGGACACACCGATCGCTCGCACGATCCGCTGGAGTTCCGTCCCGTAGGCACGGGCCTGCTCCGGAGAGCGAATGTCGGGTTCGGTCACGATCTCGACGAGGGGAACGCCGGCCCGGTTGAAGTCGAGCAACGTGTGCTCTGCGCCGTGGATCCGACCGCTCTGACCGACATGGGTGCTCTTCCCCGTGTCTTCCTCCATGTGGACCCTGGTGATCCCGACCGTGGTCGGTTCGCCATCAACGTCGACATCGACACGCCCGTCGACGCACAGCGGGAACGTGTACTGGGAGATCTGGTAGTTCTTCGGCAGGTCCGGATAGAAGTAGTTCTTGCGGTAGAACAGCGAGCTCTCCGTAAGGGTGCAATCGAGCGCCTCACCGATCGACAAGATCCCTTCGATCGCCTGCTCGTTCGGCACCGGGAGAGCACCGGGGAGAGCGAGGCAGACGGGGCATACCGCCGTATTCGGCTCGTCGCCGAAGTCGACCGGGCAGCCACAGAACATCTTCGAGTTCGTCTGGAGTTCAACGTGCGTTTCGAGACCGATGACGGCTTCCCACTCGGTCATGGCGCCACCACCTTCGACGTCGCGAGTTTCGCCCGGTCGTCGAATCCGGTGAGTCGTTCAACTTCCGCGGCCACCTGGAACATGACCTCCTCCCCGAGGGAGGGGGCCAACACCTGGAACCCGATCGGCAAGCCGTCCTCGCCCAAGCCGACGGGCACCGACATTGCCGGGTCGCCGGCGAGGTTGGTGGCAATCGTGCAGATGTCCGACAGGTACATCGTGAGCGGATCGGTTGTCTTCGATCCGACCTCGAACGCCGTGGTCGGTGCCGTCGGCGAGACCAGCACATCGACCTGCTCGTAGGCCGTGGCGAATTCCCGACGCAAGAGAGTCCGGACCCGTTGGGCCTGGCCGTAGAAGGCGTCGTAGTACCCGGCCGACAGGGCGTAGGTGCCGAGCAGAATCCGCCGGGTGACCTCGGGACCGAATCCCTCGGCCCTCGTCTTGGCCATCATCTCCTCGGTGGTCGCACCGTCAACACGCAGACCGTATCGGACGCCGTCGAACCGGGCGAGGTTGGCCGAACACTCTGCCGGCGCAACCAGGTAGTAGGCAGAAAGGGCGTACTCGATGGCGGGGAGGGACAACTCCACGATCTTGGCGCCGGCATCGGCGAGTTGATCGATCGTCGCCCGGGTGGCCGCCAGGACGTCGAGATCAATGCCGTCGCCCATGAGTTCGGTGATCACGCCAATACGAACTCCGCGAACGCCCGCGTCGAGCGATCGAGAGATGGCGGGCACATCGCCGTGGTAGCTCGTAGCGTCGAGCGGATCCCACCCAACGACGGCTTCGAGCAGCGTCGCCGCGTCGGGGACGGTCTGGGCGATCGGACCAATCTGATCGAGCGAGGATGCAAACGCGATCAGGCCGTAGCGGCTGACGAGACCGTACGTCGGCTTGGCTCCAACGGTTCCGGTGAGTGCGGCAGGTTGGCGGATCGAGCCGCCGGTGTCCGAACCGTATGCCCCGAGCGCCGACCCGGCGGCAACTGCGGCGGCAGACCCGCCGGACGACCCACCAGGGACGGTGTCGGTGTTCCAGGGATTGCGGGTTGGCCCGTACGCAGAGTTCTCGGTCGACGAACCCATCGCGAACTCGTCGAGGTTGGTCTTGCCCACGATGACGGCGCCGGCGTCCTCTATGCGCTTCACGGCGGTGCCGCTGTAGGGAGGCGTCCAGCCCGCCAGGATCTGTGAACCGGCCGTGGTCTCGACACCTTTCGTGACCATGTTGTCCTTCACGGCAACCGGGATCCCGAGAAGCGGCCGGGTATCGCCGTCGGCGAGCGCCTGGTCTGCCGCCTGAGCCGCGGTCCGGGCACCTTCGCGATCGAGGGTGAGGTAGGCGTGGAGTTGGGATTCGGAGACGGCGGCCCGGAGCTCAACGGCGTCGAGCAGGTCTACGGCGGTGAAGTCGCCGGAGCGGAGACCAGCCGTCGCCTCGCCAATCGTCAGGTCGGCGAGGTCGGTCATGATTCGTCCAGGATCTTCGGGACGCGGAAATAGCCGTCCTCGGTGTCGGGGGCGCCGGCGAGCGCCTCATCGTGATCGAGCGAGCCCTTTGCCTCGTCCGGACGGAACGCGTTGACCATCGGGAGCGGATGCGACGTCGGCTCCACCCCGTCGGTCGGCAGCGCCTGCACACGCTCGGCGTGCTCAAGGATGTTCTCGAGCTGCTTCGCATACGCCGCAAGCTCTTCGTCGGTCAATGCGATCCGCGCAAGGCTCGCGACCCGTGCAATATCAATCTCAACTGGCATGGCAACGATGGTACTGGTCGTCGTGTCCGAGTAGCGGGACGGCAGGGCGAGCTGGTGGCTGGGAGCCACTTCCCCCCTACCCTCCGGCTCGTGCTCCCGAACCCTCCACTCTCCGATCTCTGGCCGCGGCTTGCGCGGTTGCTGTTCGGGCTCACCTTGTTCGGGCTCGGCCTGGCGCTCATGGTGATCGCGCACCTCGGACTCTCACCGTGGGACGTCTTGCACCAGGGCATCTCGCGTCGAACGGGGATCCCGATCGGAACCGTGGTGATCATCACCGGGTTCGCCGTGCTGCTCTTGTGGATTCCCCTGAAGGAACGCATCGGGATCGGCACGATCGCGAACGCGATCGTGATTGGGCTCGTACTTGACGGAGCGTTGCTGTTCCTCCCCGAGACGCTCGACAGCCTCATCCTCCGGTGGATCGCATTGCTCGTCGGGGTGGTGATCGTCGCCATCGGCTCCGGGTTCTACATCGGCGCCGGCCTTGGCCCGGGCCCCCGCGATGGCCTCATGACCGGTCTGGCCAAGCGCGGGATCTCGATCGCGTGGGCCCGGGGCGGCATCGAGATTTCAGCGCTCATCGTCGGCTGGGCCCTCGGCGGGACCGTCGGCATCGGGACCGTCATCTTCGCGTTCGGTATGGGCCCGCTCGTTCAGTACTTCCTGAAGCGGCTGTCCATCATTCCGGTGGTGCCGAAGGTCAATGGGTGAGTCGCCGCCGGAAGATCACGGCCGCGATCACTACCAGCGTGAGTCCGTAGAGCGTCAGGACCGTCAGTTCGAGCAGGATGTCCGAGACACCCGCTCCATGGAGAATCAGTTCGGAGAACGCGTCGTTCCCCCAGGCGTGCGGCGTCAGATGGGCGATCGTGACCATCGAGTCCGGGAAGATCTCGAGCGGGACCATCGATCCACCAAGAGCGGCCAGCATGAGGGCACCGAAGATCGCTATGCCGCCTGCCTGTTGCTCGGTTGAGAACGTGGACCCGAGGAGCATCCCGGCTCCGGTACCCGTCAGAGCGAACGCCGACACCACGAGCATCGCACCGATTGGGTCGCCCCACGAGATATCGAACAGCACGGCGGCCATCAGAACAATGAACACCCCCTGAAGCATCACCACGAGGAATCTGCCGAGGGTCTCGCCGCCGATGATGGTGCCGGCTGTCGTCGGTGTCGAAAACATCCGCTCGGAGACGCCGAGGCGCCGCGACTGAATCAACGCGGTTGACGAGGTCAGCGCGGTCAGGAACATGAACAACAGCAGTTGCTGGGCGGCGCTCGCGTCTGCCGGACCGGCAGCGTCGCTCACCGTGTCGCCCTCAGCCACGACAATCACCGACGGCAGTTCCTCCTGCACGGCAACCGCCGTGGCGAGGGCCATCGCCGGATCTGCGCCGGTTGCCTCTGCTGCGAACCGGGCGGCGCGTACCTTCGAGCCCTGTTCGACGACGGCTGCGTCGACCACGGCCTGCACATCGATGCCGCCGGCGCTCGCCGTCGCGAAGTAGCCGATCTCGGCCTGCCCCCCGCCGTCGAGGAGTTCGCCGTAGCCGGCGGGGATCACGATCACCGCGTCGATGTCGTTCCGGCGGAGGCGTTGCCGGGCGTCTTCTTCATCACTCGACTCGACCGTCTCGAAGGCCGTGGACGACGCGATCTCATCGAAGAGCCCTCGCGCCTGTTCATCGCCGGACGGGACCACAACCGCAACCCGACTGATGAACCCGGAGCCGAACACGAGTCCGAGCACGAGGATGAGGACGATCGGGAGGACGAACACGAAGAAGATGTTCGCCCGGTCCCGGAAGAGCCTGCGCAGGCTGTTCGCAGCGATCGTGAGCGTCTTCATCAGTACTTCACCAGGTCCCGGGCTCTCACGAGTCCGATCCCGCCGAGTACCGCAGCAAACAGAAGGATGGCCCCGAGCGCCGGCAGGATGTCTGCAATGCCCTCACCGGCTGAAAGGCGTTGGAATCCGTCCATGAGCCAGAAGTGCGGAGCGAACCGGCTCACCACGACGAACGCTCCCGAGACCCGCGTCACGGGGAAGAACACACCGCCGAGGACACCGAAGACCACGACGATGAATGCCGTGATCGCCCCGGCCTGCTCGGCTGTGGTCGTGAACGTCGCAATTGCTGCGGTGAGCCCCATTGCTGCAGCGACGCCGGCGAAGATGAGGATCAGAACGCCGATCGACGATCCCCAGTCGGCACCCATCAGCAGGGTGGTCGCAATCCAGAGCACGACCGTGCTCGCGACACCCATCAGGAACGATGCGGCCAACTTGCCGACGAGAATCGACTGCTTCGAGATCGGGGCAACGAGCAGCCGCGGCATCGTCCCGGTCTCGCGCTCGTCGATGATGCTCAGCACGCCGAACTGAACCGTGAAGAAGAGGAAGAACACGGCGATGCCGGTCGCGTAGAAGGTGGCGAAGTCGAAGCCTTTCCCCTCGGTCTGTCCGGAGGCGAGGACGATTGGCGGAGGTTCCGCCGCTGCCGCCGCCGCAAGCGCTCCGGGGTCATCGGCGCCGAGCGCGAGCGCCGTCGCCACCGAGAGGCGGACCGCATTGACCTCCCCGGCAAACCCCTCTGCCATCGCTCTGCCGACTTGTGCCCCGATGGCCTGATCCGGGTTCGCGACGACCGTGATCTCGGCGTCCCGGTTCATCCCGACGGCGTCGGAGAACCCTTCGGGAACGAGGTAGGCCGTCGACACTTCGTCGGCATCGATCATCGCCCGTGCTGCCGCCTCGCTGGGTGATTCCGAGACGGTGATGAAGCCCGCTTCTTCGATCTCGGACAGCATCCCTGAGAATGCCTGCGACACGGCGCCACCGTCTGCGTCGGCGACCGCCACGTCGGTGCTGAATGCCTGCTCGGTGATCGGACCGAGCGTCAGGTTCATGATGAACGCGAGTCCCAGCGGCACAACGATCGCCAGAACGATCGCGGAGCGGTCCCGGAGGCGCTCCGTGAGATCCTTGGCGGCGATCGTGAGTGCAGCGTGCATTACTCGCGGAGCGCCTTCCCGGTGAGGTGGAGGAACACCGACTCGAGATCCGGTTCCGACACGTCGACCGAGTGGACATCCAGGCCGTCGCGTGTGATGGCCAGCACGACCTCGGGAAGAGCACGTGAGGCGTTCACGGCTACGACCTCGAGTGCCGACCCGGCGGCAGAACACGACTCAACGTCTGCGAGAGCGGTCACATCAGCGACGACCGTCGACGGGTCACCGGACGTCTCGACATGGAGCCGGTCCCGACCGCCGACGAGGGCCACCAATTCGCGCCGGGTGCCCTCGGCGATGATCCTGCCTTCGTCGATGATTCCGATCCGGTCGCAGAGGCGTTCCGCCTCCTCCATGTAGTGGGTCGTGTACAGCACCGCCATGCCCTGTTCCCCAAGTCGCTCGACGTTCTCGAGAATGGCGTTCCTGCTCTGTGGGTCGACACCGACCGTTGGCTCGTCGAGGATGAGCAACGCCGGTCGGTGCAGGAGCCCCAGGCCGATGTTGAGCCGCCGCTTCATCCCTCCGGAGTACTCCTTGGTCTGGTCGTCCGCGCGATCCGTGAGCTCGATGATCTCGAGCACCTCATCGACCCGCTCGTTGAGACCCGTGCCCATGGCGTAGAGCTTCCCAAAGAACCGCAGGTTCTCGCGACCGGTCAGATCCGGGTAGATCGCCAGATCCTGCGGCACGAGTCCGATCGCGGCCTTCGCCGCCGTACTCTTCGTGGTGATCTCGTTCCCCGTCACCACCGCCGAGCCACCGTCCTTCTCCAGGAGGCCGGCAATCATCGAGATGCTGGTGGTCTTGCCCGCGCCGTTGGGCCCGAGCAGGCCGTAGGTCTCGCCTGCGGCGATCGAGAATCCGACGCCGTCGACGGCGACGATGTCCCCGTACGACTTCCGCAGGTCGGTGCACACCAGAATCATGTCGGCCACGGATGAATCCTCCCTCTGCTCGTTCTCAAGGCTACCGAACGACAACGGAGGTCACGCCGTGAGAAAGCGTCGCAGGACGTCGAAGACGATCTGGAGATTCTCGACGGGGACGGACTCGGTCACCTGGTGGGCGTGAGCGACCTCGCCGGGACCGTAGTTGACCGCCGGGATTCCGCGACCGGTGAGTCGGGCAACGTCGGTCCAACCTTGCTTGGCGGTCCGAGCACCACCGACGAGGTTCTCGAAACGGGCGAGATGGGCATTGCCTTCTGGAACGGTGCCCGCAGGCGCTCGATCGGTGATGACGACCTCGTCGGCCGCCGACGCAACGTGACGCAGTCGGGTTTCGGCCTCCGCGAGGTCGTAGATGGGAGGGAAGCGGTAGTTCAGGTTGATGGTGAACCGCGAAGGCAGCACGTTGTTGGCGATGCCACCGTTGGCCCGAGTGACGGAGAACACCTCTCGATACTCGAGTCCGGCGATCTCCACTGGTTCCGGTGCGCGGGTGTGCAGCGCCGCGAGCCATGCCCCGGCCTTCGTCACGGCGTTCTCTCCGAGCCACGGACGGGCACTGTGTGCGGCGTGCCCCGTGAAGATGATGTCGGCGTTCATGGCGCCATTGCAGCCAAGCTCGAGACTGAGGTCCGTTGGTTCGAGGACCACGGAGAACTCGGCCTCGGTGAGCCAGCCAAACGCATCGAGGACGTCCTCGAGGCCGTTGTCGGCCGACGGACCCTCTTCCTTGTCGTAAAAGACACCGACCACGTCGTAGGGACCATCAAGGACAGCGGGATCTTCGAGCAGATGGATCATCACCGCTACCCCCGACTTCATGTCAGAGGCACCGAGGCCGCGGATCCGGCCGTCCTCGAGCACGGCTGTGCCGTTGTCCTGCTCGGGGACGGTGTCGGTGTGTCCGTAGAGCACGATCATCGGCTTGCCGGTCGGCTCTCCGACCACCAGCGCGTTCCCACGTCGGGCCACGGGACGAGACGCTGCCAGCCGGAAGTCGATGGCGGTCGTGATTTCGTCTTCGTTGCCGATCACCGAAGGAATGTTGATGAGTTCGACGAGCGTCTCGGCGAGACTCATACGTCGACCTGGAACGTGCGGAGGGCGTCGTTCAGCGACGTCTTGCGGTCGGTTGCCTCGGATCGGTAGCCGATCAGCAGCGGTGCCTGCAGGTGGTAGGTGCCGGCCGGGAAGCTCTTGGCTCGCGTGCCGGGAACGACGACGGCATTGGCCGGGACCCGACCACGGATCTCGACGGGTTCGTCTCCCGTGACGTCGATGATCGGGATTGACGCCGACAGCGTGGTGTTTGCACCGAGCACCGCCCCAGCCTCGACGACCACGCCTTCGACGACGATCGACCGGCTGCCGATGAACGCGCCGTCTTCGATGATCACCGGTCGGGCACCGGGCGGTTCCAGAACGCCACCAATTCCGACACCACCGGAGAGGTGGACGTCGCGGCCGATCTGTGCACACGATCCGACGGTGGCCCACGTGTCGACCATCGTGCCGGCACCCACGTATGCACCAATGTTGACGTAGCCGGGCATGACCACGACGCCCGGTTCGCAGAAGGCTCCGTAGCGCACCGTGCCGGGCGGGACGACGCGGATACCGGCCTCGTGGAGGCCCGTCTTGGTCGGGATCTTGTCGTGATACTCGAACGGGCCGGCGCCCATCGTCCGAACCTCTGTGATCCGGAAGTAGAGCATGATCGCCTCCTTGACCCACAGGTTGACGACCCAATCGCCGTCGACCTTCTCGGCCACCCGGATGGTGCCGGCGTCGAGGTCGGCGACGGTGCGGTGGATCGCCTCTTGCGCATCGGGCAGGAGGGCCAGGTCGGCATACGCAGCTTCGATCAGTTCTCGATCAGTCATGAGACGATTGTATGCACGGCCACCGTTCTCAGACCAGACATCGTTCTCGGCGACGAGGCGCAGCGGGCTGCCTAGCTCAGGAGTGCTCGCAGGGTGTCGGCCGCTTCGCCGCACTCGGCGACGGTCGGGACCAGGGCCAGGCGGATGAAGCCCTCGCCACCACGTCCGAAGAACCGGCCGGGCGACACCACGATCCCCTCATCGAGGAGTCGGTCGGTGAACGCCATGTCGTCCTCGACCTTGATCCAGAGATACAGCCCGGCCCGTGAACCGACGATCTCGTATCCGAGTTCATCGAACGCCTCCTTCAGAACCCGGCGCTTCTCCGTGAAGATCGCCCTTCGCTCGGCGGCATGAGCGTCATCGCTCCACGCCGCGATCGCCGCACCCTGAACGAACTCCGGCGACGCGGTGCCGGTGGTGGCACGCAGGGCTTTCAACGCAGCAATCGCCTCCGCATCTCCGACGATGGCACCCGAGCGATATCCGGTCATGCCGGACCGCTTCGACAGGCTGAGGTATGACAACACGCCGGGACTCCCCTCGCCGGCGACCTGCAAGGCCGACATCGGTCCGTCGGGATACACGTCGTCTTCGTAGACGTCGGAGTAGCACTCATCCGAAAGGAGCATGGCGCCGGCATCGACGGCACGCACGTAGAGACCTGCGATGTCCTCGAGGGTCGCGACCGAACCGGCCGGATTGTGCGGAGAGCAGGTCCACACCAGCCGGGCGCGCTCCCATGCCTCGTCCGGGATGTCTTCGGCACGGAGGATGAAGTCGCCCGACAACTCGATCGGATACACCGTGGCGCCGGCGAAGAGCGAACCCCGTTCATAGACCGGGTAGCCGGGCGTCGGATACACGACCGCGTCGCCGGCATCCCGGTCGATGAACGCGAACGGTGTGTTGAAGATGGCCTCCTTCGCCCCGCTCGTCGGAATTACCTGCGTCGCGGGGTCGACGTCGACGTCGAAGCGGCGCTTGACGTAGCCCGCAATCGTCTGGCGGAGTTCCAGCAGGCCTGCAGCCGTCGGATACTGCGAAATCGGAGGAACCGAAGCACTGAGGGCGTCGACGATGAACGACGGCGTCGGCTCGCGGGGATCTCCGATCGAGAAATCGATCACCGGCAGACCGGCGTCGCGGAGGTCTCTCGCGCGCATCTGGATTTGAGCGATCGGATAGTCGCCGAGTTGGGTGAAGACGGGGTTGAGATGCATCCGGACAGTCTCAACTCTCCGGCGCCGCACCGCAAGTCCGGTCGCAAGAAGTGCCGAGATGGCGAACCGCTCGGGCCTACGCTGACCGGCGATGAGCCGCACCACCTATCGCGTGATTCTGCTCCTCCTCGGCCTCGCGTTCATCGCGATCGTGGTTGGAGCGGTTCTGTTTGCGCCGTCGGGCACCGACGACGGGCTTCCCCCTGCGCTCGAGCGGGTGGATCCGGTCGATGGCAGCCTGATGTTCGGGCAACCACGGATCATCGTCGACCTCGACAGCGGCTATCGGGCACGCCTGACGATCGACGATGTCGAGGTTCCCGACGACCAGGTGATCTGGACGGAGGCGACCGGTCTCCATGTCTTCGAACCGGGACCCGGCAAGGTGGTGGAGGCGTGGACACCCGGGTTCCACGTCGTCTCGGCGAAATGGGATCGCTCCAGCGGTCTCCCGGATCCGGGAATGTACACCTGGAGCTTCCGCGTTCAGTAGGTAGACAGGAGTGGACCGACATGGCCGATGACTACACGTACGACCCGCGAGCCCTCGACCCGATCCTGGCCGGAGTGGCCGCGGGATCTGTGGGGGCGATCGCCGCGTCGCTGATTGCCCTGCCGATCCGCACACCGGACGAATTGGTCGCCAACTCGCTCACGGTGACGATTGCAGCCCTGATCATCGGCGCGCTGTCGGGCCTCCTGTGGCGACGGATCCGGGCAATGAAGAACGCATCCCGCACCTTCGCTCTCACCATGGTCGGCGGCTTCCTGATCACCATGATGGCAGCAGCGATCATCGATCAGACGACGCTCGACCGCTTCATCCCATACGCCGGGGCCGTATCGCTCGTGATCTTCCTCTCCGTCGGCTTGCTGACCCCCGTGTTCTCACGAGCGGTCGCTCCCGCCTGGGCGGCCTTCATCCCGGTGATCATCGCCCTGCTCGTCGGTTTCGGCCTGTTCGGCAGAGGTAACGCGGCCGACGGTGCGCTGGAACTCGATGACCTGGCTTCGACCACGACCACCAGTCCAGCGTCGGGCCAGGCCTCCGGGTCTGCGGTGGAGTCCGCGAGCAGCGGGGTGTACACCGTCGTCGATGGAGTGGCGACGTACACCGTTCCGGAGACGCTCCGGGGTCTCGCGGTCGACGCCGTCGGCCGCTCCGAATCGCTTGCGGGATCCGTGTCGATCGACGGTTCCTTCACTTTCGAACTCGATCTCACCACGTTCGAGTCCGATCAATCCCGACGCGATAGCCGTGTCTCGTCTCTCTTCGCTGCTGATCCGATCGCCGTCTTCACGTCAACCACGTTCGCGTGGCCGGAGGAACCAGACGGCACGGCCGTGGTGTTCGATGTCACGGGCACGATGACCATCAACTCCACCGAGCGCGACCTCACGTGGCAGATCGAGGCGCGCAGGGATGGCAGCACGATCTCGGTGACCGGCGAGACCGACATCACCCTCACCGAGTTCGGCATCGAACCTCCGTCGATCGCCGGCATCGTCGAGGTTGAGGACGAAGCGCGGCTCGAGGTCCTGTTTCAGGCGGTTGAGAGCTGAGCTACCAGTTGTCCGCTACCAGCCCGAGGCGGCAGTCCGCTCGTTGGTGGGGAGGATGACTTCGGTGGTGGTCTGGGTGCAGGTCATCTGGTGGGTGCCGCTCCCACCTTCGGGGTAGGTCTCTCCCACGCTGGTAGTGATCCGCACGAAGTAGGGAACGTCTCGGGGATAGTCGGAGTGGGCTGTCCACGAGACCTTCGCGGTACCCAACTCGCTGCAGAACGCCTCCGGCCGGTCGGCGATCGTGAAACACACCTCGATACCGTCGTCGGCAAATGCCTCTGCATCAATCACCACCGTCTCCGGCCCTACCTCCCCCCGACAGAGCTCAGGACTACTACACCCCGCAAGCACAACGAGCACCGTGAGAGATCCCGCAAGCCACCCCATCCCTCGCATCACGACCCCACCTCCCTACTCAACTACTCCGCCACTCCGCCGCTCCGTTCCTCCCCCCAGCCCTCCCCCAGCATCCGCACAAACGCCGCCTCATCCAACACCGGGACGCCGAGATCGAACGCCTTCGTCTGCTTCGATCCGGGAGAGGCACCGGCGATCAGTGCGGTGGTCTTCCCAGAGACCGATCCGGTCACCTTGCCGCCACGATCCTCGACCGCGGCCTTCGCCTCCGACCGCGAGAATCCGTCGAGCGAGCCGGTGATCACCACCGTCACACCGGCGAGCACATCACTCCTCTGGCTCTCATCGATCGGGTCAGCCATGCGAACACCAGCCGCGCGGAACTTGTCGACGAGCCGGACATTGTCCGGGTCGCCGAACCAGGTGACAACCGAACTGGCGATCTCCGGCCCGATCCCTTCGATCACGGTGATGTCGTCCTCGGTCGCCGCAGCGAGCGCTTCAACGCTTCCGAAACGACGGGCAAGCACCCTCGCCACCGTCCCCCCAACGTGGTCGATCCCGAACCCGGTGAGCAGCCGACCGACCTCGCGGTCCTTCGCATCGTCGATCGCGGAGAGAAGATTGGAGACGGAGATCTCTCCCCAGCCCTCTCGCCCGAGGAGCGCGTCGGGCTCGAGGGTGAAGATATCGGCCGGGTCGCTGATCAAGCCCTCAGCGAGCAGCAGATCCACGGTCTTGTAGCCGAGGCCTTCGATGTCCATCGCACCGCGTCCTGCGAAGTGGGCGAGGTGCTCGCGCAGTCGGCTCGGGCATTCGTAGCCGCCGGTGCACTTCGCTTTCGCCTCCCCTTCGGGCAGCACCAGCGCGTGGCCGCAGAACGGGCACTTCTCCGGCATGTTCCACGCCGGCAGTCCCTCCGGTCGAAGGGAAATCACCGGCCCGACGACTTCCGGGATCACGTCACCGGCCCTGCGGACGATGACGGTGTCGCCGGGTCTGACATCCCGACGGTGCACCTCACCTTCATTGTGCAGTGTGGCGTTCGTAACCGTCACGCCGCCGACGAACACCGGATCGAGGACCGCATAGGGGGTCACCGCTCCGGTTCGACCGACGTTGATCTTGATATCGAGAAGGGTGGTGGTCTTCTCCTCGGGTGGAAGCTTGTACGCAACGGCCCAGCGCGGACTCTTCGCCGTGAAGCCAAGGTCTCGCTGGTCGGCGAGTGAGTCGACCTTCACGACGATTCCGTCGGTGTCGTAGTCGTGCGTGTGGCGCTGTTCCTCGGCGAGGCGTACGTATTCCTCGACGGCCTCGATGGTCTCGACCGTCCGGTTCTCGGGGTTCACCGGCAGACCGAGCGTCGCGAGCCAACCCATCTGCTCGGTGTGCGATTCGAGCACAGGGCCGCCTTCGACGGAGCCGATCTGATAGGTCCACAGCAGCAGGGAGCGCGAAGCGGTCACCGCCGGATCCTTCTGCCTCACCGAGCCGGCCGCGGTGTTGCGCGGGTTCACGTACGGCGGCTTCCCGGCCTCGGCCTGGCGTTCGTTGAGTTCGTTGAACGCCGAGACGGGCATGTAGATCTCACCCCGCACCTCGATGACGGCGGGAGCATCCCCCTCGAGCACCGGCGGCACATTGGCCATCGTTCGGACGTTCGCCGTGATGTCCTCCCCCGTGATCCCGTCTCCACGGGTCGCCGCGCGCACGAGATGACCCGCCTCATACGTGATCGAGATCGCCAGACCGTCGATCTTGAGCTCACAGGAGTAGCCGGAGGGCTCACGGTCGAGCAGGCGGACAAGCCGCGCACGCCATGCGTCAAGACCTTCGAGACTCTCGACGTTGTCGAGGGAGAACATCCGTTCTCGGTGCGTTACCGCCGCGAACGCCTCAGAGACGGCCCCACCGACGATCAGGGTGGGCGAATCGGGGACCGCGAGATCTGGATGGACCTTCTCGATCGCCTGGAGTTCCCGGAGCGCTTCATCGAACTCGATATCCGACACTTCGGGCGAGTCGAGGACGTGATATCGGTAGTTGTGGTGCCGGAGGAACGCTCGGAGCTCGGCCGCCCTGGCCGCCTGGTCAGTCATCGAGCAACTCCACGGCTCCGTGCACGCGATCCATTACCACCTCGGCCCCGCCGACGCTCAGGCCTGCAAGACCGCACGCCGGCGTGGCCATCGAGGCGTGCGTGAGCCGCTCAACCGGTGCACCGTCAATCACGAGTCGCGTCACAGCCGTACCGTACCGCGAGCGGATTCGGTCGGTGTCGATCGGGGCAGGGTCGGTGGGGACGAGGCCCCACATGACCCCGGTGCCGTGTCCGATCGTCTCGGCGATTGCGTCCGTTGCGTCGAGAAAGCCATCACCAAGACCGGCCAGATCCCATGAGAGCCACGCCGGCCGCAGCCCGGCGACCATGCGCCAGTCGGTATCGCCGCAGACGTGGATACCAACCGGAGTCGGCGCTTGCGCCATCACACGCGAGAGGGCTTCTGCAGCCGCTTCGATCGAGACCGGGCCGTTCGAGCGATCGGGAGCAAAGGTCACCAGCGCCGGCTCGTCCATGATTGTGATCAGTTCGACATCAGGCCGGAGTGCCCGTATCGCCGCGACATGCTCGCTCACCCGCCCGACGAGGCCGTCGACAACGCAATCCCAGAGGCCTTCGTACGAGCATCCCGCGGCGAGGAGAGCAAGGAACATCGTCACCGGCCCGGTGAACTGCGTCTTGAGTTGCGGACCGTCGATGACTTCCAGCGTCGCGTCGGCTCCGCCGAACGCTTCGCCCGTTGGATCCTCCTGTTCGCCGAACCGCAATCCGATTCCGTCGTCGGTTCCGCCGGCTCCGCACAACCCCTCTCCCCACTGCCGCAGCATGCCTTCGGATGCATGCCGGTTCGGCAGTTGCGGCAGGTATGGGAGATCGGTGGTCGAAGTCACGAAAGCCGCCGCCTCTCGAACGTCCGTGTGGGGCAGACTGCCGACGCCGGTGATCCTCATGATCGAGTCACCCCGTCGATGATCCCGCCGCCGAGGACGCGGTCTCCGTCGTAGAACACCGCGGATTGGCCGGGCGCCGGAGCCGGATGACGGTCGACGAAGGCCACCTCCCACCGATCGCCGGATCGCGTGAGGACGGCGGGGACCGCCGTGGCTCGATAGCCGACCTTCACGGTGACCTCCGAGAAGGTCGGAGGAGCGTCGGACGTGAACGTCACGTCGATCACGGTGCAGCCGTCGACGAGGAGATCTTCGTAGGAGCCGACGACGACCTTCCGCTCGAGCGGTTCGATGTCGACGACGTAGCGAGCCTCGCCGACGGCGATGCCGAGGCCGCGACGCTGACCAATCGTGAATCCGGTCACGCCGGCGTGCTCGCCGATGATCGATCCCTCCGTGTCGACGACCGGTCCCGGCAGCGCCGTCTCCGGGAAGTTGTCACTGAGAAAGTCTCGATAGTCGCCTGATCCAACGAAGCAGATGTCCTGGCTGTCCGGCTTCCCCGCCGTACGCAGCCCCATGTCTGCCGCTCGCTTCCGCACTTCGACTTTCGTCATCTCGCCAATCGGGAGGCGGATCCGGGAGAGTTCTTCCTGACCGAGCATGTGGAGGACGTATGACTGATCCTTCGTGTCGTCGGTCGCCCGGAGCAGGTGCCACCCGTCGGCGTCGTGCGTCACCCTGGCGTGGTGGCCGGTGACCAGGATGTCGGCGTCCAGTTCTGCGGTGCGCTCGAGCAGCGCCGAGAATCGCACTTTGCGATTGCACTCGACACACGGGTTCGGCGTGAACCCGGCGAGGTACGCGGCACCAAACGGTTCGACCACGGCCTCAGTGAACTCCTCGACGTAGTCGAGCACGTAGTAGGGAACACCGAGTTGAGCAGCGACGCGGCGCGCATCCTCGGCATCCGAGACGGTGCAGCATCCAGCGGTCGGCATCGCGCCACCGGCTCCGACCCACTGCTTCAAGGTCACGCCGACGACGTCGTAGCCGGCCTCGATCATGAGCGCCGCCGCGACCGACGAGTCGACACCGCCGGACATTGCCACGAGCGCTCTCATGCGAGCCCCTCGACGACACCCGCAACGGTGGCTGCAGCGATCGCTCCCGTCGACTCATCGTCATCCCGGCCGAAGCTGAAACGGATGGATTCGGCCGCCGCCGCCGGCTCGATCCCCATCGCTGTCAGAACGTGGCTGCTCTCGATCGCGCCGCTGTGGCACGCCGCGCCGGCTGCCGCCGCCACGCCAGCGAGGTCGAGGCGCACCAGGAGGGTCTCTGCCGCGATTCCGGGGAACCGGAGGTGCGCGTGCGACACCAGCCGCTCGGCCTCGCCTGCCGTGCCCTCAATGTTGATCCTTGAACGCAGGTCCTGCTCGAAGCGGTCACGGGCCGCTGCGACGCGTGCGCGATATCCCTCGCGTTCAGCGACCGTGGCCTCGACCGCCGCGCCGAGCCCCACGATTGCCGCCACGTTGTGTGTACCAGACCGGCGGCCCAGCTCCTGGCCGCCGCCGTGGATCACCGGTTCGAGTTCGATTCCGTCTCGAACGTAGAGGAACCCAACGCCTTGTGGTCCCCCGATCTTGTGTGCGGAGACCGAGATGAGGTCCGGTCCACCGTCGTACACCGCGACAGGGATCGAGGCGAAGGCTTGAACCGCGTCGGTATGCACGAGGGCCCGGTCGCTCACCGCCCGAACGCCTTTCGCGATCTCGGCAACGGGCTGGAGAACACCGGTCTCGTTGTTCGCCATCATCACGGAGACGACCGCCGTCCCTTCGTCGACGTGTGCGGCGACCTCTGCCGGCGTTACGCGTCCGAGGTGGTCCACCGGCAGAATCGAGACGATGCTTCCGACCCGCTCGGCGAATCGGGCCGATTCGAGGACCGCCGCGTGTTCGACCGCGGTTGTGATGATCCCGCCGCCGGCCGGCCACGCCGCCCCGAATACGGCGAGGTTGTCTGCTTCGGTACCGCCGCCGGTGAACACGATCTCGAGAGGGCTCGCCGCACCGATTGCTGCAGCGATCTGCTCTCGCGCTGCTTCGATGGCGTTCTTCGCCTGTTGCGCGGTGCCGTGGATCCCGGAAGGGTTCCCGAAGCGCTCTCCGACGAACGGCGCCATCACGTCCCGGACTTCGGGTCGCAGCGGGGTGCTGGCGGCGTGATCGAGATACAGCATGGACTCCAAGTCTGCCCCATTCCGCGTCGTTGCGGCGCGGTTCTCAGCCCTCGTCTTCGACGAAGCTCTCGAGAAACGCCATGACCTCGGCCTCGTAGCGGGATCGGTCGACGTTCCATAGATCGCCGTGAGCACCTTGCTCGAATCGGATGAGCCGGGCGAGGTCGGGTCGGGCTGCGACGAAGGCCTCGGTGATCTCAATGGGGGCGATCTCGTCGCCGGCCCCGTGGAGCGCCAGCACCGGAACGTCGAATTGGTCCGCTCGGGCAACCTGATCGAGTTCGTCCCACTCCATGCCAAACCGGAGCCTCGACATTTGAAGACCGAGTTCTCCGACGAACGAAGCGATCGGGCCCGAGTTGTAGTTCATGCTGCCGGCGAGGTCGAGCACGGGTGAATCGAAGACGACACCAAGAACACTGCCGACCTGGTCGGACTCGTGCAAGAACATGGAGACGACCTCGGCGCCGAGGTCGTGGCCGACGAGGATGTAGTCCTGTGCCCCTTCGCGTTCCGCAAGGCGGATCGCCGCGTCCAGGTCGCGCCACTCCGTCAAGCCCCACGACCGCAGCCCCGACGGGTCCTTCGGTGCACCGTCGTCGTTGCGGTAGCTCACCACAAGCACGGGGTACCCGGACTCGACGAAGCTTGGGATCATTCGCAGGGCCTGCGTCCGACGGTCGGTGCCCTTCCCGTGGGCGATGATGACCCACGTCGATCGACGGCCGTCGATCAGCCAGGCAGGCAGGGGCCCGAGTTCACCCGGCGCGCGCACGTCGTCGAAGCCGAGTCCAAACGCCTCGTTTGGGTCGACCGGGAACGCATCGACGTCGATACGACCCGTGTTCCCGACTGCCGCCTCCTCACCGAACGCGGTTGCCGCCCACTCGGTCTCGGACTCGGACCGGTTGAGGAGCGACGTCAGTTGGGTGTACGTCGCTTCGGCCTCGAAACCCCATGTGCCACCCCGCGGCGGTTCGTCTGCGCCGGCAATCACAATCCGCGCCGGAGGCGTCCGAAGGACCTCGATGTCGTATGGACGATTGTCGGCGACCGGCAGCAGGACGTCGGAGCGAATCTGGTTGGCCGACAGCCATGCCGCCACGAACAGCACCAGCGCCATGATGCCGATTCCGACCAGCACCGCGGTGCCGGCCCAACGAGGGAGCTTTCGAGTGGCCATGGAGCTCCGAGGCTATCCCGGTCCGGGGTATTGGGAGGTCAGGACGCCTTGGACTGAACGCCGCACGCTACGAACCCCCGAACTGTGGCTTCTGCTTCGAGAGAAACGCCTCCACCCCGACGCGCGCATCGTTCGATCCGAAGGCACGGGCGAACTCGGCCGCCTCGATCCCGAGACCGCGATCGAGCGGCCCCCCGTATCCGCCGGCGAGCGAACGTTTCACCGCCGAGTACGCGACGGTTGGGCCTGCAGCGAATTCGGCGGCATCTGCCAGCGCGACCTCGAGCAGGGACTCGTCAGGGAGAACCTTGTCAGCGATTCCGATGCGAGCGGCCTCCTCTGCAGGAACCTGTCTGCCGGTCAGGCACATCTCGAGCGCCCGCTGGTACCCGACCAGACGCGCGAGACGTTGGGTCCCTCCGGCACCGGGGATGATCCCGAGGAGGATCTCAGGTTGCCCGACCCGGGCATCCTCGGCGAGATATCGGAAGTCGGCTCCCATGGCGAGTTCGAGTCCGCCACCGAGGGCGAAACCGCGGATCGCAGCGATCGTCGGCTTCGCGAGCGACTCCAATCGTGTAACGACCGCCGACAGCGACGAGGCGAGATCGGGATCGGTGTCTCCGTCGAACGCGGCCTGGAATCCGGTGATGTCGGCGCCTGCGGCGAAGTGTGGACTCCCCGTGATGACGACGGCCCGAACCTCGGGATTCGCGGCCTGTTCCAACGCCTGCCCAATGTCGGTGATGAGTTCCGCGCTGAGCGCGTTCACCGGCGGTCGATTCAGCGTGATCGTGGCCACCGCGGTCGAGACCGTGAAGTCGACGAGATCCATGACGTTGCCTCCAACGTTCGCGTGGGAGAGAGGCTACCGCGCGTCGACGATGCCCTCGGCTGCCGTCCACGGATCGACTTCTCGAGCAACGACCCGAGCGAGTGTTGCATCGTCGGCGGGGCCGAGCGTGGCCTTCCGCCTCAACCCGGACCTCACGGCCGCTTCGATCTCGCGCAGCGCCCGATCCCTCCGAATGCGGTCCAGTGTCGCCGTGTCGGTGAGGTACCGGCGATGGTCCCCGATCGCGACCAGCAGCGCTCCGATGCCCGTGCCGTCGGTGGCAATCGTGGTCACGACGGGTGGGCGCCACGGACGGATCGGTCCCGCGTCGAGCATCCGGTTGAGATCCGTCACCGCCTCGTGGGCTCCCGAGCGGTCGGCCTTGTTGACCACGAAGATGTCGCCGATCTCGAGGAGACCAGCCTTCGCTGCCTGGATCGAATCTCCCCAGCCAGGGCTCACCACCACGACGACGGTGTCTGCGGAGGCTGCAACGTCGACCTCTGCTTGACCGACGCCAACGGTCTCGACGATCACGCTGTCGAACCCGATGCCGTCGAGGAGAGCGACCACACGCGGCGTCGAATCGGCGAGACCACCGAGGTGGCCCCGGTTCGCCATGGACCTGATGTACACCCGCGGGTCGTCGGTGTGTCGCTGCATCCGGATCCGGTCGCCAAGAACAGCGCCACCGGTGAATGGACTGGACGGATCGACGGCAATCACCGCGACGGTCCCCTGATTCGCGGCATGACCGACGAGACCGTCAACGAGGGTGGACTTGCCGGCGCCGGGAGCTCCCGTGACACCGGTCACCCATGCGGAACCGCCGTCTGAGTAGACAGCGGCAAGCGCCGCTCGGCCTTCAGGCGTGTCGTCTTCGACCCGACTCACAAGACGGGCGAGCGACCGGCGATCGCCATCTCTGGCGCGTTGAACGAGCATCACGTCAACAGATTACGGTCGGAGGGACGTCGCTCGGGCGCAACGACGATCAGATGGCCTCGACGGTGAGGACACCTGGGACGCGATCCTGGAGAATGCGTTCGATTCCGGACGTGAGCGTCATCGTCGACAGCGGGCACCCGCCGCACGCGCCGACGAGTTGCAGGGTTACTTTGCCGTTCTCGGCGCCGAGCAGCACGAGATCGCCGCCGTCGGCCTGGAGTGCCGGTCGGATGTACTCGAGGGTGGTCTCGAGGAGGGAGAGATCGATCTCCCCTGCACCGTCGAAACCCGCCTCGGGCTTGTCCGTCGGAGAGGCGATCTCGATCACGTTCTCTTGCTCAACAACCATGGGTACAAGCTAACCCCGGATGACGCGCTAATGCGGACGCATGGCGTCGTGAGCCCTGGGTCAGGCCCGCTCGATGCGAGCGCCGAGCGATTGGAGGTTGCCGACGAATCCGTCGTACCCACGGTCCACGTGGTGGGCACCAACAATCGTGGTCGTCCCATCGGCTCGCAGGGCAGCGATTGTGAGTGCCGCCGCCGCTCGAATGTCGCATCCGTCCACCTCACAGCCGCTGAGTTCCTCGACACCGCGGATCACGATGTGCTGTCCGTCGGTGTGGATGACCGCACCCATGCGGTTGAGTTCACCGATGTAGCGGAAACGGGCGGCGTAGACGTTCTCCGTAGCGATCGAAGTGCCATCCGCGACGGAGAGCAGCGCCACCATCTGCGGATGCATGTCGGTGTGATAGCCCGGGAACGGTAGCGTCGCGAAGTCGATCGGCTCCGGTCGTGCCGGCCCTCGCACGGTGATCCAATCATCGCCCGAGGTGACGTCGGCGCCGGCATCGGCGAGCTTGCTCATCTCCATCCGGAGATGCTGCGGAACACAGTCATGAACGGTGAGCGTGCCAGCCGTCATGACCGCCGCCACGATGTAGGTGCCGGCTTCGAGGCGATCCGGGACAACGCGATGGTCGGCTGGGTGGAGCTCGGACACACCGTTGACCACAACCGTGGAGGTGCCCGCCCCTTCGATGTTGGCACCCATGGCAACCAAGTAGGCGGCGAGATCGGCCAATTCGGGCTCGCGGGCCGCGTTGCCAATCGTGGTCGTTCCCTCCGCGAGGACGGAGGCAAGGAGGATGTTCTCCGTGGCTCCGACCGACGGGAACTCGAGGTAGATCTCCGCCCCGTGCAGTCCGTCGGGGGCGGTCGCTCGCAGCACGCCGTGTTGGAGTTCGAAGACGGCTCCGAGGTCCTCGAGGCCACCGAGGTGCAGATCGATCGGACGAGATCCGAAGTCGTCGCCTCCCGGGAGTGCGACCCGTGCTTCACCGGTCCGGGACAACAGGGTGCCGAGAATCAGGATCGAGGCACGCATCTGTCGGACGAGATCGAGCGGAGCCTCGGGATTCGGATCGTCAGGAACGTCGATCGTGAGCGTGGTGCCGTCCCGTTCGCACGTCGCGCCCACGTGCCGCAGCACACTGCCCATGATCTCGACGTCGAGGATCCGGGGCACGTTCGAAAGGTGATGGATTCCCGGCGCGAGCAGTGTCGCCACCATGTGTTTGAGCGCCGCATTCTTCGCCCCAAGAACCGACAGCTCCCCCTCAAGAGGTGTCCCACCGACAACCCGCAGCACTTCAACACGATCGTCCATGAGCGAAAGCCTAGGGAACGTGCACGAAACCGCGGGGGTCTTCGGGTGGGTAGCCGAGTAGCTGAGTAGCTGGGTAGCTGAGTGGACGCGTTCCCCGGGTCACATGTACGGCCACGCACTGTCGACAGGTCCCCCTCCGCTACTCCGTCATCGCTACGCTCGCCTGTGGCACACAAGGAGCACACATGCGCGTCGCTATGGGAACTGATCATGGTGGGTTTGCCCTCAAGGAGGACCTCAAGGGGCGGCTTGTTGCGGCCGGGTACGAGGTACTCGACTTCGGGACGGATTCCGAGGACGCGGTGGACTTCCCCGACTACGTGGGGCCGGCGGCGCGTGCGGTCGCTTTGGGAGAGGCCGACCGGGGTGTGGTGCTCTGCGGATCGGGTGCGGGTGCGTCGATCGCGGCAGGGAAGATTCGCGGCATCCGCGCGGCCATCATCCACGACGTCTACACCGCTCATCAAGGCGTCGAGCACGACGGGATGAACGTCATCGCGCTCGGCGGCCGCGTCATTGGTCCAGAGCCCGCATGGGAGATCGTCCAAGCGTTCCTGGGAGCGGAGTTCTCCGGTGAGGAGCGCCATCTCCGGCGAGTCGCGAAGATCGACGAACTCGAAGAATCCTGGGCCTAGGACAGGCGGATCGGCTCGTTCGTCACCTCGCGTCCGTCGGTATGATGCACGGCGTCCCCCACCTGCAAGGCCCATGGACCCGACCAACAACACTCCGTACGTCAACCGGGAACTGTCCCTGCTCGCATTCCAGGAACGCGTCTTCGCGTTGGCGGAGGCGCAGAACCGACCGCTCCTCGAACGGGTCAAGTTCATCGCCATCGTCTCCTCGAACCTGGACGAATTCCACCAGGTACGCGTTGCCGGCTTGCTCGAACAGGCCGAGAGCGGCGTCACGAAGTCCGGTCCCGATGGTTTGACGCCGCGCCAGCAGTTGCATGCGATCCACGAGCGGGTCACCGCCCTCAACGACAGCATCGATCGCCTTTTCAACGAGGACGTTCGTCCGGCCCTCGCCGCCGAAGGGATCGAGATCGTCAACTACGACGAATTGGTCGACCACGACCGGGCGGCGCTCGACGCAGTATTCGAGGAGTCGATCTTCCCGGTTCTGACGCCGCTCGCCGTCGATCCGTCGCATCCGTTCCCGTTCATCTCCGACTTGTCCCTGAACCTGGCGGTCCTCCTGAAGGACCCGGACACGAAGAGTCGGCGGTTCGCGAGGGTGAAGATCCCGCAGAACGTGCCTCGACTCATTCGCCTCGACGATGGGCAGCGTTTCGTACCCATCGAACAGATCGTGAGCCACCACCTCGGGCGGTTGTTCGGGGGACTCGACGTCATCGGATCGTCCACGTTCCGCGTAACCCGCAGCGCCGATCTCGCCGTCGAGGAGGAAGAAGCCGACGACCTGCTCCGGGCGATCGAGAGCGTGCTGAGGTATCGCCAACGTGCAGCGCAGGCCGTACGCCTCGAAGTCGAGTCCGGTATCCCGGACAATGTCCTCGAACTCCTCCTCCACGGCCTGCAGTTGACTCGAGACGAGGTCTACGTGCGTCACGCTCCCCTCGGCCTTGTCGGACTGTGGAGCGTCTACGGCCTCGACCGACCCGAACTGAAGGATCCCGTGTCGCCACCGACGACGCAGCCACGCCTCGCCGAACGCAGCGGTCAGACCCTGGATTGGTTCGCCGAACTCAGCAAGGGCGACATCCTGGTCCACTACCCCTATGAGTCATTCGCCACATCGACCGGTGCGTTCCTCGCCCAGGCGGCAGCCGACCCGGATGTGCTCGCGATCAAGCAGACGCTCTATCGCACGTCGATACCGGACGACCCGGCGATCGGCGGCGAAGAGGCCGTCGTGCGAACGCTCATCGAGGCTGCCGAGGCGAACAAGCAGGTTGTCGTGCTGGTCGAACTGAAGGCCCGTTTCGACGAAGCGGCGAACATCAACTGGGCGAAGATGCTCGAATCCGCAGGCGTGCACGTCGTATACGGCGTTCAGGGCCTGAAGACGCACACCAAGACCCTGCTCGTCGTACGACGCGAGAAGGACGGCATCCGCCGCTACTCACACGTCGGTACCGGCAACTTCAACCCGAATACTGCCCGGATCTACGAGGACCTCGGGTTGTACACGGCCGATGAGGACATCGGCGCCGACCTCTCCGAGTTGTTCAACCACCTCACCGGCTACGCGCGACCGGCCACGTACCGGAAGCTCGTGGTGGCTCCGGACTTCCTTCGTCCGACGATTATCAAACGGATCAGGGAACAGGCCGCTCTCGGTCCCGAGGGACGCATTCTCCTGAAGTCGAATCACATCGTGGACACCGAGGTCATCGACGAGTTGTACGCGGCGTCCGCGGCGGGGTGCCGTATCGAACTGATCGTCCGGGGAAACTGCTCCGTCCGTCCGGGCGTTCCCGGTCTCTCCGAGACGATCACCCTGCGGTCGATCGTGGGCCGATTCCTCGAGCACTCCCGGATCTACCGCTTCGGCAAGCCAGGATCCGACGCCGTCTACTACATCGGTTCGGCAGACATGATGCAGCGCAACCTGAACAACCGCGTCGAGGCGCTCGTCCCGGTCACCGATCCTCGCTTGAAGGTGCGCCTCGAGGAGATCCTCGAGGTGGCGCTCTCCGATGATGTGCTCGCATGGGAGGCACACCCGGATGGCACCTGGACCAAGGTTGCGCCGGAACAGGGAATCGACACCCACCAACGACTCCTTGATCTTGCGACGGCGCGAGCACGGGGCGATGTCCCGTACCCGTCATGAGCCCTCAACGATTCCGCGCTTCGATCATGGCCGCCGGCGGCGTCCTGCATCGCACCAACGACGACGGAGACCGAGAGTTTCTCCTCGTGCATCGACCGCGGTACGACGACTGGTCGCTGCCGAAAGGAAAACTCAATCGCCGTGAAGGGTTCCTCGAAGCCGCATTGCGCGAGGTCCGCGAGGAGACCGGAATCCAGGGGAACCGACCGATCGAGGTCGGTTCGGTCGGCTACGAGACCGATGCAGGCAATCGCAAGGTCGTGCGTTGGTGGCACATGGAAATGGTCGGTGGGCGGTTTCGGCCGAACCGTGAGGTCGATGAGGTCGCGTGGCTGACCCTTCGGAAGGCGAACAAGCGGCTGCAATACACGAACGACCGCATGGTGTTGGAGCGTGCAAACCGACTCACGGACGAACCGACATTCTCGAAGATCTACGTCGTTCGCCATGCTCACGCTGGTTCGAAGGCACAGTGGAAGGACAAGGACCGCAAACGCCCGCTGGATACGCGAGGGCGGAAGCAGGCCATCGACCTCGCTGTCCGGTTCAAGGCCCATCCAGTCACCCGGATCCTGACCTCCGATGCTCAGCGCTGCGTCCAGACCGCCAAGCCGCTCGTGAACGCCATCCGAATGCCGGCCATCCTCGATCGCTGCCTTCGCGTCGGGGGAAGCACGGACAGCGTGTTGAAGCTCATCCGACAGTTGCAGGGCGAGTCCGCGGTCGTCGTCACGCACGGCGAGGTCATCGGGCCGGCGATTCATCAACTCGAGAAGGATGGCGTCGAACTCGACGGTCCGATGGAGTGGAAAAAGGGCTCGGTCTGGGTCCTGGAGGCCCGGAAGGGCCGCATCCGCTCCGGTCGCTACGTCCCCCCCAAACGCTAGCGCTGCGAACTCAGGGCTCTCGGCATCCCATATGACGCCGACGGCCCGCGGGACGCGATCACACGCGGGCGGCGATCCAACCGGCTGTCGCTCCGATCACCGCGCCGAGGGCTTCCTCCGTGGTTCGCGGGCTCCGCTTGAGCATCTTGAACGAGTGATCTCCATCATCGACGATCACGAACGTCCCGTCGGGGACACGCTCGGCGATCGGGCCGATGAGCTCCGGCGGGGACAGACGATCACGGGTCCCGGCAAAGAACAACTGCGGAACCTCAATCGCTTCGAGGTGCTCCGTCGGGCGAGGGTCACCCGTGCCCATCGGCACGAGCGGATATCCGAAGTAGACCACTGCTGCAGCGGGCCATCCCTCGTCACCGACGAGATGAGAACCCACACGCCCACCCATCGACTTGCCAGCGATCACGACGCGGTCACACTCCTCCGCCAGTGCATCCGCCGCCGCTCGATGAACCGTCAGCAGCGTCGGGAGACGATCGGGTGCTCGTCTGCCCGCCTCGGTGTATCGATAGTCGAACGACATCACGAACAGTCCGCGTGATGCAAGGCCCTCGCGCACGGCGACCATCCACGGATGGTCCTGTCCGGCGCCGGCACCGTGAGCGAGCAGCACACCGACATCGCCGGGCATGCCGGAGGTGATGCCGGTGACCGTTCCGCCGTCGTAGGCAATCGTCTTCTTCACGGACCCAGTCTCGCGGATCCGATGTGCAATTCCCCGACGCGGCCTGGACACAACCGGGGTTGTCCAGGAACCGGCGACCTACAACCCGCCTGTACGGATCGCTTCGATGATGAACTGGCCAATCGGGGTCGAGGCCTCGAGGCGGCCGGCTTGCGTGACCACACTCTCCTGGATCTCCGTCTGGGTGCAGCCCAACTCGATGGCCCGCTCATCGATCTTCGCCGCGTCTTCTTGGAACTCATCGACTGAGGGAAGCTCCCCTTGCGTCTCGATCAACTCCTCGACCGACATGTCGCCGACTTCCCGCTCGACGTTGTCGATGAGATCCTGCATCAATTCGATCGTCACATCAGCGACGTCCTCGCACGTCTCCGGTTGGCTCCCACCGCACGCGGAGAGAGCGAGGACGAGCACAACGGCGATGGCAACAAGTCTGTACAGCACGGCGCGGAGGCTAGACCCGGGACCCCGATATCTGCGGGATCACGCCATGTCGATCGTGTCGATGATGCCTGCGATGACGGCCCGAACCGGGCCGGTCGTCAGGCCGAACATCTGACGAGCCGACGTGCCCTCGTCGATGATCAGAACCGTGTCGCCGACACCGGCGTCGACAGTGTCGACCGCGATTGTGTAGCCACCGACGGGTTCGCCATCCGGACCGATGAGGTCACAGATCATCAAGCGCTGGCTATCGAAGAACGGATGGTTGATCGTCGACACGACGTTCCCGGAGACGAGGCCGATTTTCATGCCGACACCTGATCCACGATGCCGACGATGGCATGGTCGACCGGTACGAATCTCGGTTCGAGAGCCTCGGCTGCCTCGCGGGAAGCCACGAAGTACACGAGTTCTCCCGGACCTGCCATGTAGACCGCATCGGCGGCGATCAACGGCTTGCCGACCGGTTCCTGATGCTTGTCCAGCGGTTGCACAACCAGGAACTTGATCCCCTCGAGGCCCTCGGTCTTGATCGTGGCAACGACCGTCCCCGTGACGCGACCCAACTGCATCAGCCGTCCCCCGTCTTCCTGGCGAGCCGTTGGTTGAAGCGGAGATCGGCGGCAAGGTTCTGCCGCATCTCCACGTGAATCTGGGCGATGATGACGTGCCGGAAGAGATGCCCGGTGGGTGATGTACGTTCGACCGCGGCTTCGAGGGCGGCCTCGACTTCGGCGATCGGACCGGTGAACACGGCGTATCCCTTCCCCCCGAGACCATCCGCAAGACGGACCGCGGGGAGGGAGACCGCCGCAGCCTTGACACCGGCATCTGCCGCCTCGACGACGCTGGCCACGGTGTCCGTCTCGACAATCCCCGCGGCATCGCCGTCGAAATCGGCAGCCTCGACCAGCGAGACGATCGCGGACACGACGTCGGGGTGCACGGCGGGGAGGAAGATGGAATCGATGACCGAACCGGTACCGGCCTCGCGTCCGGTCTCGAGCGCCACTTCGACGCTGGCGGTGTCTCCAGACACCAGCACGAGGTAGCGCCCGGGGTGGACCGTTCCTGCATAGATGGAGCCGACCGGCGATGACTTGACCATCGCGTCCCCGGTGAAGATCCCGGCTGCGATCGAGTCGAACTCGACAATGGCAATGGCGGGATCAGACAATGCGCATCGCTCCGACCACGGTGACCCGCCGTATCCGCGAGAAGGTGCGAGGCCGGGTGAGCCCCTCGCCGGTCGGACTGGCGATCGAGAACGAACTGAACCCCTCGCCCCCGTCTCCGAGGCCGGAGACGTTGGGTCCGTTCGCAACCATGATCGAGCAGTTCATCTCCCGTGCCATGCGGGTGATCGTGTCGACGTTGGTCGAGTGAATCGACGCAGTGTGTCGGAATCCGTGCTCAGACCGGACCGCGAGGTCGATGGCGGCTTCGACGTCCTTGACACGGACGACCGGCATCACCGGCATCATCTGCTCGGTCCACACCAGGTTGTGCCACGCCGGGACTTCAGCCACGAGCATCCGAATGTCGGTGTCGACGGAGACGCCGATCTCGGCGAGGATGACGCTTGCGTTCTTGCCGATCCATTCGGGGTTGATGACACCGGGTTTGCCCTGTGGCCCCATCTCCCGGAAGATGACCCGCTCGAGACGCTTGAGTTCGTGCTCCTTGAGTCGGTAGGCGCCGTGCGCCGTCATCGCCTGCACGAGTCGATCGGCGACGCTGTCGACGACGATCGTGGTCTTCTCGTCTACGCAGACGATGTTGTTGTCGAACGACCCGCCACGAACGATGTCGCGACCCGCTTGGTCGACGTCTGCAGTCTGATCGACGACTGCCGGCGGATTGCCCGGTCCGGCGGTGATGGCCTTCTTCGGCATGGCCAAAGCCTCGCGCACCACGCCGGGGCCGCCCGTGACAAGGAGTACCGGGACGTCGGGATGGGCCATCAGGCGTTTCGCCGAGTCCAGGGTCGGTTCTGCGATGGCGGTGATGAGGTCCGGCGGTCCGCCGGCTGAGATGATTGCCCGGTTCAGGACTTGGATGTTCTCAACCGAGACGTCCTTGGCACTCGGATGGACGTTGAACGTCACAGCGTTCCCGGCGGAGATCATCGCGATCGAGTTGTTGATGATCGTCGACGTTGGGTTGGTCGTCGGAGAGATCGAGCCGATCACCCCGTACGGAGCGAACTCCGTGACCATCATCCCCGAGTCCCCAGTCACCGCCTGCGGCTCGAGGTCTTCGGGGCCGGGTGTGCGAACCGTGACAAGGCGGTTCTTGACCACCTTGTCCTCCGCACGGCCGAGGCCCGTCTCTTCGCGGGCAAGGTACGCGAGGCGTTCGCCTTCAGCGAACATCGCAGACCGCATCGCGTCGACGATCACTCTGCGTTTCTCGAGACCCATCCCGCGGTAGGTCAGGAATGCTCGCCTGGCTGCGCCGACCGCTTCGTCGATGCCCGTGTAGACGCCATCGCCGAGCTTCGACGACAGCGTGGCACGTTCTGCAGCGGCACGGAGCGCTGGTCCGGTGTGGTTCCGGCCCTCAACGGCCTTCACCTTGCCCTGGACCCTGTCGATGATCTCGGCGATCTCCTGCTCGTTCAGCACCAGTGGCTCACTTCACGAACACCGTCTCACCGTCAACTTCCCACGTGTCAACGATCGCCATGATCACCGCGTCGCAGGGGCGGTCCTTCGTCCGGTCCGTCTGCCTGGCGGAACTTCCAGACGCAAACAGCACGACTTCACCGACGCCCGCTCCCACGGCGTCCACCGCCACGACGAACGAGTTGGTATCGGTGTTGTCGGCGTTGATCTGTCGGACAACGAGGAACGTCAGCCCCTCGAGGAGGGGTTCCTTCCGACTCGACACGAGCGTGCCCGTGACTCTCCCAAGCTGCATCTATCCCACCTCCCGGGTGTGTGAAGCAGTGGGGACTAACCGAGTTCGTCCGCTGCCTGATCGGCACGGCCGAGTGGCAATACGAGATCGATATTGAGATGGGGACGGGCGATGACGTGCGTCGAGATGACCTCGCCGACCTTCTCCGCTCCGCGAATACCTGCATCGACCGCGGCCTTCACCGCCGCGACGTCGCCACGCACAATGGCCGTCACGTAGCCGCCGCCGGTCTCTTCGTACGAGACCAGTTCGACCTTCGCCGCCTTCACCATCGCGTCCGAGGCTTCCACCATCGCCGCGAAGCTCCGGCATTCGATCATCCCAAGTGCATCTGCCATCTGTGTGCTCCCTCTGTGATTGTCTCTGACTCTAGGCCCTCGTCACCATCCGAAGGCGGGGCCGATTCGTTGCTGCCCGCGGTCTGCCGGCAGTTCGCCACTCACACCACTCGTCCGTCGAGACCTTCGAGTGATGCAACGGCGGCCCTCCAGCCGACGTCAATGTCCCGCTCTTCTCCTCCGAGATAGATGCGGCCCATCGAACCGTGGGAGCGCACCTCCAGGATGTTGATCTCAGCGGCCTTCTCGGCTTCGTTCGCTGCCAGCGCCGCATAGGCGGCCGGCTCGCACTCGAGTACGTAGAGCGTCTGACCAGGAATGATCAGCTGGCCATGCCGGGTCCGGTTGATGAGTTGCGCATGGTGATCGTCGATGCGTCGAATGATCTGCGACGAGAGGATCCTTGGCTTGATGCGATCGGTCTCGACATGGTCGATCGACTCGAGGATCGCCTCGCCGGCTGCCCGTGTCTCTGCCTGGTCCGGCGAATGGACTTCGAGCAACCCGTAGTAGCGCTCGATGATCTGCATCCCGGGCTTCACCGTGGTCGCTTTCAAGGCGACGTCGGTGAGTCGGTTGATCTCGATGCCGGGAGCGACTTCCACGAACAGCGAAGCATCGCCGGCGAGTGGTAGGAACCCCTGCGCGACGGTTCCGAGGAACGCTGCATACTGCGGCTGCAGCGAATCGAGGAATGCGTACGACCGGACCTCAATACCCTTTGACACCGGCGTCTCCTTCCGATCCAGCAACGATTTGTACTCCCGCAGATGCCCCGATTCTCGTGGCACCGGCGGCGATCATATCCTCGGCTTCCTTGGCGGTGTGGACCCCGCCCGACGCCTTGATCCCCATGTCGGGTCCGACCGTCTCGCGCATCAACGCCACGTCGTAGACGGTCGCTCCTCCCCCACCGAACCCCGTCGAGGTCTTCACGTAGTCGGCCTTCGCCTGCTTTGCGAGCGCTGAGGCAATGACCTTCTCTTCGTCGGTGAGCTTGGAGGTTTCGAGGATGACCTTGACGATCGCACCGGCTTCATGGGCCGAGTCGACGACCTTCTCGATGTCGGTCTTGACGAGTTGGTGGTCGCCCGACTTGAGCGCTCCGACGTTGAGCACCATGTCGACCTCGCGGGCACCGTCCCTGATTGCGCGGCGGGCCTCCATTGCCTTGATCTCCGGCGTGGATGCGCCGAGAGGGAAACCGATGACCGAGCAGGTGATCACGTCGGAGCCTCGAAGGCGCTCCGCGGCTCGCTTCACCCACGTGGGGTTGACACACACCGATGCGAACCCGAACTCCATGGCCTCATCGCACAACACGTCGATCTCGTCGGCGGTCGCCTCCGGCTTGAGCAGGGTGTGGTCGATGTACTTTGCAACATCGAGCGGTACGTCTGCCGCCGTCCCGTGGAACGCCACCCGGTCGGCACCGTTGGCGACGACCTGACGGACCGCCTCAGGGTTCTTGCAGATGTCCGAACGTTCCGAGAGAGCGGTCAGTACTTCCTTGGTGATGAGTTCGACCAGGATCTCCCGGTCGAGAATGTCGCTGGTCACGGAGACCCTCCGGCGTATTGGTTCTGGATAGTTGTGATCTTGGCCACGCGATCCGCGTGGCGCCCCTCAGCCCATGGCGTCGCGAGCCACTCCTCGACGATCTGCAGCGCGAGGTTCGGCCCGATGAGACCGGCACCGAGCGTGAGAACGTTGGCGTGGTTGTGCTCCCGGCTATTGCGAGCCGTCGAGATGTCGTAGCACAGCGCCGCCCGCACCCCAGGTACCTTGTTGGCGACCATCGCCGAACCAATGCCGGCTCCGTCGACGATGATGCCCCAGCGGCAAGTACCGTCGGCAACCAGTCGCGCCACTTCGTGGGCGTAGTCGGGATAGTCGACGGCATCCGTTGAGTTGGTGCCGCAGTCGTGGACGTCGTGGCCCGCCTCCCTCAGGCGGAACGCAATGCGTTCTTTGAGGGGAAACCCACCGTGATCCGCACCGACCGCGATGGTCTCGGAGCCATCGGACGGTGATGGCGGAGCGTCCCTCTCAGGCAGCGGCGGGATCCGTCCGGCATCGTCGAGGACTCCAGTGACGATGTTCCTGACAAGATCGCGGACTTCTTCTTGTAGTTGGGGCGGATGGTCTGGAATACGGCTGTCCTTCTCGCTGTATCACCCATCCTAGGAGCCTGCCGGATCACGGGCCGACCGACCAGACGACCGCTAGCCTCGTGGCTCATGGATGCCGCCAACCGATGGGAGACCGAAGCGATGCGCGAATCACGCGATCGCCGGAGTCGGCGCCCGACGGTTTCACAGGACCGCGACCCGGCAACTCCCAGCGGTGAGTGGTGCACGCTGCGTGAGGCCTCCGATCTCACTGGAATCCCGATCGGAACCCTGCGCAAGTGGTGCCGGCGAGCAACCATCGACTCCTACCTCGAGTCCGACGGCGAACTGACGCTCCGCATGGTGAACATGGCGTCGGTACGAGCGCGGTCCGCAGCGTTGCACGGGACCGACGCGAAGAGCGCTACGAGCCACGAGCCGCGAGCTGCGAGCACAGAAGAGCGACCTCTGGATCCGGTGCCGGAGCGGGAGACGATGATTGTTCCGGTTGATGCTTGGAACAAGATGTTGAACCAGCTTGGCAATCTTCACGAGGCCGGGCAGCAATTGGCCGAGGCGCGGGAGCGAGCGGCCAAGGCGGAGACCGAGGCGCTGTTCCTTCGGGAACGGCTGGCGGAGATGAGAGAAGAAGCTGCCAGCTCCCAGCTACCAGCTACCAGCACAGAAGAAGACGCCGAAGAAACTGCCGGCTACCAGCTGCCAGCTACCAGCACCGAGGAAGACGCCGGCCCGAACGACGGCGTTGGCGATCCTGGCGACGTGGAGCCTGCCGAGACTGTGTCGTTTTGGCGGTACGTGGCTCGGGGATGGAAGGGTCGGCGGCGTTGAGACGCAGCACAGGACTCGTCCTCGGCTCACTTCTCTTGCTGGCGGTCGCGCTACCCGCGTTCGCTCTGGAAGATGGGATCGCTGAGACCAGCAGCATGACCCCGAGCGACGATCGCTCCAGCACCGCCTTCGAACGCACCATCACCAACACGTCGGATGCCGTCGTCGACATCGAACCCCGGGATCTCCGCATGGCCGAGTATCCAACCATGACGGCGTCCAAGGTCACCGTTGGCAGCTTCACGAGCGGGATCTGGAGCATTGGCGAGCTCAAGGCCGGCCAGACAGCAACCATCGCCTACGTGGGACACACCGAAGCACCCGAGGAGCTTCCGTTCACCGGTCCTCGAACGCGTCTGGTGGCGCTCGCGATCCTTGGCATCGTCCTGATTGCGTTCGGAACCGTGACCGTCCGATCGACGCGAGCGTGACCGGCGGATGAGCCGCTCAGCCTGGATCGCGTTCGTCGTCGCGGCTGTTGGATGGGGAACGGGAGGCGTTGCCGTCCGGGCCGCCTTCGACGAGGGAGTCGGCCCCTGGACGACGGTCGCGCTTCGCGTCGCCATCGCGGCCGTGCTCGTGATCGGACTCCTCACGCTCCGGGGACTCAAGCGACCTGACCGGCTCACGATGAAGATCGGAACGGTGCTGGCCGTCACGAACATCCTGATCCCGTACGTGCTCTTCACCTTCGCCTATGAGGAAGCATCCGCTGGGTTCGTCGGCCTGTTTGCGGCGCTGATCCCCCTCGCCACCGCGGTCTATGCCCACTTCATGCTCAGCGACGAATCCCTCAACGGTGGGAAGATCCTCGGCCTTGCGATCGGATTCGCCGGCGTTGCTGCGCTGTTGATCTCAGGAGACTCCGGTCTCGGTGCCGACGGTCGCCCGCTTGTCGCCGCCGGACTCGCCCTCGTCTCGGTTGCTGCAATCGGATACGCCGGTGCCTACGCGAAGCGCTACGCCGGCCAGTACGACCCGCTGGAAATCACCGGAATCCAGTTCATCCTGTCAACCTTCGTGCTCATTCCCGCCATGCTCTGGTTCGAGGGACTCCCCAGCGCTCTGACCGGGTCCGGTTGGGCGCTCGTCTTCTACATGGCCATCGCTTCGACATTCCTCCCGTTCTACCTCTACTACCGCCTCATCGAGAAGGCGCCGGTCACCACCGTCTCCCTCGTTGGCTATCTCGTTCCGCTCGTCTCCCTCGCCGCAGGCGTCGTCCTCCTCGGTGAACAGATCGAGAGCGGAATCGCGATCGGTGGCGCGCTGATTCTCACGGGCATGGTGATCACAGACCGAGCGGGGAGAACGCGTACCGTCGGTGTTCCCCACTGAGGCATCGTCATGAGACGCCGGCACCCGGCAACTCTGTGCTCCAGACCTGCGAGCATGGGGGTCTCATGCCTGACGCTCCCATCCTCTCGGCTCGCGGACTCGGCCTCGCATACGGCTCGATCGTGGCGCTCCACGGCGTCGAGTTCGACCTGCCGCCCGGCCGCACCGGACTCGTCGGGGCGAACGGTGCGGGCAAGACAACGCTCATCAAGATCCTGCTCGGCATCCTCAAGCCGACGCTCGGCACAGCCACCGTCCTCGGCTTCGATGCGACCAGCGACGTGCTCGACGTCCGGTCGCGCATCGGATACATGCCGGAGAGCGACTGTCTCCCCCTCGACGTCAACGCCTCGGAGTTCATCGTCTACACAGCCGGCCTCGCCGGCCTCCCCAAGAACGCGGCACGACAGCGAGCGTCCGACGTCCTCACCCTCGTCGGACTCGAAGAAGAACGCTTCCGACCGCTCGGCGGATTCTCAACCGGCATGAAGCAGCGCACGAAACTCGCGCAAGCCATCGTTCACGACCCGGAACTGGTATTCCTCGATGAACCAACTGCCGGTCTCGACCCGGAGGGGCGAGAGGAGATGCTGGAGTTGATCTCACGGCTCGGCGGCTTCGGGATCAACGTCCTCGTCTCGTCCCACGTGCTCGGCGACATCGAGCGCACCTGTGACTGGGTGCTGATGCTCGACGGTGGACGCGTCCTGCGCTCCGGTCCCCTGTCGCACCTCGTCGATGCAGATATCGTCGCTGTCGACGTCATCGGCGACGCCGAAGCGGTCGCCGTCCATCTTGTGGCAGCCGGGGCTTCAGTCGAGACTTCCGGCTCCCGCCTCCTCGTCTCGACCACCGACGCCGACCCATTCCTCCTCGTTCGCGATGCGCTCGCCGACACCGGAGCCGGCATGCTGTCAATGGGCCCGAAAGCCACGACGCTCGAAGACGTGTTCCTGGAAGGGAGCGGAGCATGAGCGATCGCGGCGTCGTCTACGACCTCGGGTACGTCCCGTACGAGGGTGAGCGTCGGGCGCGACGCGGCGCTATCGCGACGACGTACCGCGACGGGCTGAGGCGCGTTTTCGGCATCCGACGTCGTGCCCGCAAGAAGATCCTGCCCTGGAGCCTCGTCGTCCTGGCCGTCCTCCCAGCCGTCGTCTTCGTCGGATTCGCCTTCCTGCTGTCGACGTTCTCACCAGACGCAGAATCGCCGTTCGGGAGCCACGCCGACTACTTCTCACTCTCAGGTGGCATCGTTCTGCTCTTCGTGGCCCTCGCGGCACCGGAACTGCTGATCCCGGATCGGCGAGAGGGCGTACTCTCGATCTACTCGTCGCGGCCCCTTCGCCCAGACGACTATGTCGGCGCTCGGGCGGCCTCGCTGCTCACCGTCGTCGCCGCCTTCATGCTGATCCCGCAGACGTTGATGTACATCGGGTTCGCCGCGCTCTCGTCCGACGGGTTCTTCCAGGCGCTGATATCGAACGCCGACGAGATTCCGAAGATCCTCGCGACGACCGTGGTCTACACCCTGGCGTACGCTCCGCTGGCCCTGCTGATCTCGACCTTTGCCGCAAGAAAGGCAGCAGCGACCGGCGTATTCTTCGGTGTCATCATCGTGGGAGCGGGCCTCGCGGCTTCGCTGGTAGCAGCGACCTCCCTCCCCGGGAGTCGATATGCAGCTCTTCTGGCGTTCGACGGCCATCCCGACTTCGTCAGAGACTGGATCTACGGGCGGGGACCGGATACCGACATCGCGATGTCGAACGCCGGGTTTGACCCTTGGATCTCGTTGCTCCTCATCGTCGGCGTAGCCGTGATCTCTGCCGTGCTTGTCACGTGGCGCTATCGGAGGCTGATGTGACCGCGAACCCCGCGCTCGTCGAATCTGCCACCGTCGAATTGGACGACGTCTCAAAGTGGTTCGGCCAGAAGGTTGCCGTATCAAACCTCACGTGTTCGTTCGGCCCTGGCGTCACCGGACTCCTCGGCCCCAACGGGGCGGGCAAGACGACGCTGATCCGAATGCTCACCGGGCTGATCAGGCCATCGCAGGGGTCGGTGCGCGTTCTCGGTGTGTGGCCGAGGACCACACCGTCGGTGTATGCCAGCGTCGGACTCGTCCCTGAGGAGGCGGCCGTGTATCCGGGTCTGACGGCCCGGGACTACGTGCGATACGCCGCCACGCTCGCGGGCGTTTCCGACGTGAACGCAGCAACCGACCGGGCGATCGATGCCGTCGATCTCGGTCAGCCGGCAGACCGCAAGCTCTCCGGATACTCGAAGGGGATGCGTCAGCGAGCGAAGGTCGCCGCGGCGCTCGTGTCTGATCCGCAGATTCTGCTGCTCGATGAACCGCTCAATGGGACTGACCCGGTGCAGCGTCTCCACTTGATCAATCTGTTCCAGCGACTCGGAGACGAGGGACGGACGGTGATCGTCTCTTCGCATATCCTCGATGAGGTCGACCGGATGTCCGATCGTGTGCTTGCGATCGTTGACGGCCGGCTCGCCGCCGCCGGTGATGTTGCCGCGATTCGCCGAGCGATGTCCGACATCCCCTACCGCGTACGGATCGAGACCGATGCCAATCGTGTACTGGCCGCCCGCCTATTGGAGGAAGCGCTCGTCCATGGTGTCTCGGTGGACGACGGTGCACTCATCGTCGAGACCGGCGACCTCTCGGCGCTCGGACGGCGTGTCCCGACCGTCGCCCGAGAGGTCAACGCCAGGATCACCACATTCCAGCCGGAAGACGCCTCTCTCGAGAGCGTCTTCCGCTACCTGGTGAGGCGCTGATGCGGGCGGCCTCGGCGATCACCAGCGCGACGATCCGGCAATTGGTTGGCGTCAAACGAGCCATCATCTTCGGACTGGCCGAACTCGCCCCAGCTGCCGTCTTCTTCCTCTTGGTCCAGACGATGACCGAAGATGCGGCGATCACGCACGTGCTCGCAATGATCGTCGGCCTCTACTTCCCGTTGCTCGTCCCAATCGTGGCGTTGATCATCGCCTCATCCGCACTCGGCGACGAACGCCGCGACGGCACGCTGTCCTTCCTGGTGCTGCGGCCGATCCCGCGCTCTGTGATCGCTCTCGCAAAGTTCGCGGGCGCGGTGCTCGTCGCCGCCGGGCTCAATGCGCTTGGAGCCGTCGCACTCGGCGCGTCGTACGGCATCCAGACCGGATCGTGGTCCCTGGTGCTTCCTCTGGCGATCGGTGGAATCGTCGCGAGTGTCGTCTACGCGTCGCTCGCGGTGCCGCTCGGATTCTTCACCAACTGGTCGGTCCTCATCGGACTGGTGTTCGTCTTCATCTTCGAGAACGCGGTCGTGTCCGCGCTGAGTGGCCTCTCGTCGTTGTCACCGTGGAGAATCGGCCTCTCAGCGTTCTCGGGTTTGGTCCCGGATGACGTCGCAACCGAGTTGTCCGACATCGGTGTTGCAAGCCTGACGGGCACGGGAACAGCGTTCGTGCGTACCGTCGTCATCGCTGCCGTCTCGATCGGCGTCATCACGGTGGTGCTGCGCCGACGCGACCTCACGTGAGTAACCACGATCTGTGTGCCCGACGATCTACGATCGTGGGGATATGAGCCGCTCCACCGATCGTTCGATGCGGAGCAGGATGGGCATCGCTGCCCTCATCGTCTCTGGGGGCATCCTGATCTCCCGGATGCTCGGAGTGGTGCGCGAGATGATCTTCGCCGGGATCCTCGGTGCCGACAACATCACCGACCAGTACGTTGCGGCATTCCGTATTCCGGACTACGCCAACTACCTCCTCGCCGGCGGATTCCTCACGATCACCTTCATCCCGATCTTCTCGAAATACCTCGCCGACGACGACGAGGCAGGTGGTTGGAGAGGCTTCTCCTCAATCGTCCGGTGGCTCGCGATCGGCATCACGGTCCTGATCGTCGCCGCCTGGTTCGCCGCACCGTGGATCATCGAGACGATCTACCCGGAGTTCACGACCGACCAGGTCGCGACCACGGTCCGTCTCACCCGCATTGTCCTGCCGGCCCAGTTCGCCTTCGTGGTCGGCGCAATGTTCGCGTCGGTGCAGTACGCCAAAGGTGTCTTCACCATCCCGACGCTCGCCCCGATCATCTACAACATCGGCATCATCGCCGGCGGCGTGATCTTCGCCTGGGTCACCGGCACGGCGGATCCAGAGGGTTTCGTCTGGGGAGCCGTTGCAGGTGCGTTCATCGGCAACTTCGCGATCCAGTGGTGGGGTGCCCGCCGGATCGGCATGCACTTCGACCTGGTCGACGGCTGGTTCCCACCGGCCGTGAAGCAGTACGTGGTGCTGGCGATCCCCCTCATGATCGGCCAGTCGGTGGTCGCTCTCGACGAGACGTTCATGTCGGTGTTCGGCGACCTCGTCGGAGACGGTACCCAGACACACCTCCAGTACGCGCGACGCACAATGCTCGTTCCGGTGGGCATCGTCGCCCAGGGCGCAGCGGTGGCCGCCTATCCGTTCCTGTCGCGCCTCTTCGCCGAGGGGAAGATCCGGGTCATGCACGACACGGTCGACAAGGCGATGCGGTGGGTGCTTGTTCTGTCAATCGCTGCTGCGGGACTGCTTGCGGCGCTGGCCCTACCGGTCACCCGGGCGCTCTATGAGCGCTATGCGTTCGACGTCTCCGACAGTTCGGCAACCGCGGCAGCGCTCTTCTTCTATGCGCTGGCGATCCCCATCTGGGGGGCCTTGCAGATCCTCACTCGTGCGTTCTATGCCCGTCGGTCGATGTGGACACCCGTGATCGTGGGCACAGTGACCACGATCATCGCGGTCCCGCTCTACATCATGCTCACCGACGCGTTCGGAATCCGGGGCGTGGCGGTGGCGAGTGTGCTCTCGCTCCTTCTCTACACCGGTGCGCTCGCGCTGCTCTGGTATCGAGGATCGGACGGACGGGCCCGTCTTCGCCAGGTGCTCGGAACGGCCGGCCGAGCGATTCCTCCGACCGTGCTTGGCGCCGGCGCTGCGTTCCTGATCGGGTGGGCCGTGACGACGAACCTGCCGGGGCAGACCACGATCGTGAGCATCGCGGCGATCCTGCTCGGCACGGCGGCATTCGCGGGAATCGCCTTCAGCCTCGGCTCGTTCCTCTACGACATCCTCACGGCAGCCGCACGCCGCCGGCCCCCGGCCGACCCGGGCGACACGGATGTGATGGAGTTGATTGGGTGAGGGAGTAGCTGAGTAGCTGAAGGGCCGGGACATTCGTCCCGGCCCTTCGCTCACATCTGGTCACTGGTCGCCTAGGCCGGTGGGTAGACGCCGGCGCCCTTTGCTTTCTCGGTGGCCCAGAAGACGTCGGAGACGTCGGAGATGAGGTCGATCATCTTCTGCGATGCGGCCGGGTCCATCGTCTTCTTGGCTTCGCCGGCCGCCTTGGTGGCACGCCAGAACAGATCGTGCAAGTTCGGGAACTGCTCGACATGCTTCGGCTCGAAGAAGTCGGTCCACAGGACCCAGAGGTGGTGCTTGACGAGTTCGGCGCTCTGCTCCTTGATCGAGATGGCGCGGGCACGGAACACGTCGTCGTCCGATGCCTGGTACTTCTCGGCGATCTTCAGACACGATACGGCTTCGATCATTGCCTGCGCGGGGTCATACGTGCCGCAGAACAGGTCGCAGTGGGCGTGCGTCTCGTAGCGAGGCGCGAGGATCTTCTCGACGATCTTCATGGCTTCCTCCCATTGGGTCGGGGTTCTTGGCCACCCTACCGGACCGCGCGACTGCAAATCGGGGGTTCTCTTCCGTACACTCGTCCCGGCTGAGGAGGGCATATCCGCAAGCGAGGCATTGCAGCAGCGACGACCGGCGCCGTCATGGTGGGCGCGGCGGTGATCGGCGGCAACACGCGTCGTTTCGCGGTCGTCGACGACTCGATGCGACCGACATTCGAGCCCGACGACTGGCTCCTCGCCCAGCGGGCCCGACGTACACCGAGCCGCGGCGACATCGTGGTCTTCACGCATCCGTCGTATCCGGACTGGACGCTCATCAAGCGCGTCATCGGCCTTCCAGGTGAACGGGTGACGGTGTCGGACGGTCATATCCACGTTGATGGCGACGTCGTTCCCGATCCATGGGCCGACGGCTTGATGGCGGCCGACTCCGATGACGTCGTTCCGGACGACGCGGTGTGGGTCATGGCCGACCGGCGCGCCGTGTCGTCAGTCGACAGCCGTGTGCTCGGCGCCATCCCGATCGCCGATGTCGGTTGGAAGGTCATCGCCCGCTACTGGCCACCGACACGCGCTGGCCGGATCTAGACCAAAGCGACGCAGACGACGTCCAACGCGTCACCCTGTTCCGTGGGTCGTACCACCCGCTCGTTCCGAACGATGGTGAGACTCGAGAAGTCATCCGCAAGTTGCGCCTGGGTGAACAGCCAATCCGGATTCGAGGGCCCTCCAGTTCCCGACTCGAGGTTGTCGAGATGGTGGGCGATCACGACAATGCGTCCGCCCGGAGCAACAGCGCGCACGGCGGCGGCGTGAACTGCCTTTCGCATGGCGTCCGGCAGGTGGAGGTAGGCCAGCAGCACGAGGTCCCAGACCCGTCCCTCCGGATCCCACGCCATGAGGTCGACGGCCTTGAACGTGGCGTCGACTCCAAGCTCCGCCGCCATCTCCTCTGCCTGCCCCACCGCGACCGGTGAGAGATCGAGGCCGGTGACCGTGAATCCGCGGCTGGCAAGCCAGAGGGCGTTGCGTCCTTGTCCGCACCCAAGATCGAGAGCGGTTCCGGGTTCAAGGTCTGAAGCGACGTCCACGAGGAAGCGATTTGGCTCGCTCCCCCAGACCGCTCCGCGTTCGCGGTAGCGGCCGTCCCACATCTGTTGCATCGTGTCTGGATCCATGACGCGACGGTATCAGACGTCGAGATGTTTGGTCGCTTCCCGGAACGACAGCCCCGACAGTTCGGATCGGTGTGCGAGCGCGAAACGGCGCACCTCCGTCGGGTTTGTCTTCGCATAGTCGCGCAACGCCCAGCCGATCGCCTTCCGAATGAAGAACTCCTTCTCATGCATGCGGCTACGGCATGCGCCGAAGAGGAGATCCGTGTCGGTGGCGTCCTTGTGTCCGATCTGACCGATGATCGAACTGCGGCGGAGCCAGAGGTCTGGATCGTCAATCCAGGCCGCCACCTTCGGGGTGGTCGGTTCTCGCTGATGCAGGAGTACGTGGCCAACGAGGTGGATGGCGATCGAGTCGACGTAGTCCCACCACGCTCCGTCGATGATCATCCGACGGTAGAGCGGGATCGATGAGACCGTGATGTACCGGGGAAACGAACACGCGTAGTCAATGGCGAGATAGCGCTCTTCGCGATGCGGTTGTCTCCACAGAGCGAGCACCGCGCTGCGATAGTCCTCGCTGCTCTCGGGTGGGAATCGTCGCACCAACTCCCGGTGCACCGGGAGTCGCCCTGCCTTCTGCACTCCGTAGAAGGGTGTGTCGGTCTTCATGTAGGCGGCCATCGGCGCGGCCTTCGCCGGATCGGCCGCTTCCCCGAGCCGAGCCGAAGCGAGGCCAACCAGGGCGTCAGTGTCCAAATGCTGCCTCGAGCCATTGATCGCCGACGCTCCCGAACGGTTCAGCTCCGCTCTCTACGGCAATGGCCAATCGTGCCGTCTCAGTCCGCGCCTTGTCCACGATGTGATCGGGATAGGCCATGGTGGTTCGGTGTTCGTCGAATTCATCCTCGTCGTCGACCTCGACGGTGCCGCTGTCTCGGCGGACCACGTCGAGGTCGAGGTCGATCATCCTCACAATGTCGCCCTCCCACACGGCAGGGGTGATCACATCGACGTACGTGCGGATCGACCGGCCGTCGGACCACGGTCCGTCGTTCCAGAGCGCCGTCCACCATGAGCCTGGGGTGATGAGCTTGACGAATCCGTGTTTCGCAGCGATGGGAGGCTCCGAACCACGTCGGAGTTGGGTCCCACCGGGTGCCCATAGCCAGGTCCCGTGCTCGTCGTCAGCGAGACGTTCCATGTCGAACGCCCAGTGGGGTGTTCCGTCCCACTTCGAGAAGCGAATGCACACACGATCGCTCATGGAGTCGACCCTTCCGCCGAACGGGCTCGCTCTCTCGAGCTACTCGGAGGTCCAGGTTCCGCCGGAGCGGAGCAGGGCTGCGAGATCGCCCGTTCCGCGAGCGGCCTGCGCCTCTTCGATGTGGCCGACCATCATGTCTTCGTAGACCGCTCTCTTCACATCACGGAACACTCCCAGGGGCGTTGGCCCATGGGGCCCACGCGAGAGTCGACTGAGGGCGAACGCAACACCAGGCTCCGGGTCCTCGGCGTTGTGGACCTGAATCGCGTCGATGCCCACGGCTGAGACCTCGACGATCTCGGCACCCAACTCGCCAATCCGGATCCCGAATTCATTGTCGGGACCGAACAAGATCGGCTTCCCGTGCTCCAGGTACACGCGGTTGTCGTCGCGAGTCTCCCGGCTCGTGAGTTCGATGAACGCTTTGTCGTTGAAGACGTTGCAGTTCTGATAGATCTCGATGAACGAGGTTCCACGATGCTCCGATGCCGCTCGCAACACGTCGGTCATGTGACCCCGGTCCATGTCGATCGTCCTGGCGACGAACGTCGCCTCCGCCCCGAGCGCGAGGCTCACCGGGTTGAACGGGTAGTCGATCGAACCCATCGGAGATGTCTTCGTCTTCTTCCCCAGTTCGGACGTCGGTGAGTACTGCCCCTTCGTCAGGCCGTAGATCTGGTTGTTGAACAACAAGATGTTCAGATCAACATTGCGCCGCAGCGCGTGGATCAGATGGTTCCCGCCGATCGAGAGTCCATCCCCATCACCGGTAATCACCCACACCGTGAGATCGGGATTCGCGCTCGCGACGCCGGAAGCGATGGCCGGCGCGCGCCCGTGGATGCTGTGCATGCCATAGGTATTCACGTAGTAGGGGAAGCGGCTCGAACAGCCGATACCCGAGATGAAGACGTGATTCTCGCGAGCAATCCCCATCTCCGCCAGGAACGTCTGGACCGAGGCAAGGATCGTGTAATCCCCGCAACCCGGGCACCAGCGCACCTCTTGCGCCGCTTGGAAGTCAGCCCGCTTGTAGTCCTTCACTTCGATCGTCATGAGTTGAGCCCCCGGCAGAGTTCTACGAGTTTGTCTTCGATCTCACCCGACTTGAACGGGTCACCCTCCATCTTGCTGAGCGACACGGCGTCGACCAGGTACTCAGCACGGATCAGCTTGGAGAACTGGCCAGCATTGAGTTCGGGTATCAGCACGACCTCGCGTCCCTGGAGCACATCGCCGAGGTCCGGCGGGAGTGGATTGAGGTGTCGGATCTGCGCATGGGCAACGGAGAGGCCATTCCTGCGGGCGTTGAGCACACCCGCTCGAATAGCACCGAACGTCGAACCCCACCCGAGGACCAGGATCTTCGCATCGGCGTCCCCGTGCACGGTGATCGGCGGGATGTCCTTCCGGATCGCATCGATCTTCGCGGCGCGAAGCTCGGTCATCAACTGATGGTTCTCACCGTCGTACGCGACAGCACCGGTGAGGTTCTGCTTCTCGAGACCACCGAGTCGGTGCTCCAGACCCGGCGTACCCGGGATTGCCCAAGAGCGAGCAAGGGTCTCGGGATCCCGAACGTATGGCAAGAACTTGTCGCCATCGTTCGGCTTTGTTGCGAACGAGACCGGGAACTTGGGAAGGTCGGCCACATCCGGAATCAGCCATGGCTCGGAGGAGTTCGCGACGTATCCGTCCGACAGGAGGATCACCGGCGTCATGTACTTGGTCGCGATCCGCGCTGCTTCGATGGCCGTTGAGAACGCGTCGGCCGGCGTCGCCGCTGCGATGACCGGAAGCGGCGCCTCTCCGTGGCGACCGTACATCGCGAACAGCAGGTCAGATTGCTCCACCCTCGTCGGCATGCCGGTTGACGGACCGGCGCGTTGCACATCGATAACGATCAGCGGCAACTCCATCATGAAGGCGAGGCTGATGCTCTCGGACTTCAGCGCAAGTCCGGGACCCGACGTCGTCGTGGCGGCCAGGTTCCCGGCGAAGGCGGCACCGACGGCGGTGCCGACTGCGGCGATCTCGTCCTCGGCCTGGAACGTCTTCACACCGAAGTGCTTCTGCTTCGCCAGCTCCTCGAGAATCGATGTGGCGGGGGTGATCGGATACGATCCGAGGAAGAGCGGCAGGTTGGCGGCTCGCGCACCGGCAATGAGTCCCCAGGCGAGCGCAGCGTTTCCAGTGACGTTGGTGTACTCCCCCTCCGGCAGCGAAGCCGGTTTCACCTCGAAGGTGTGGTGGAATTCCTCCGTCGTAATGCCGTAGTTGTAGCCGGCTCGCAGAGCGGCGCTGTTCGCGGCGGCGACCGGGCTGTCGGCACCGAACTTGCCAGAGTTCCATTCCTCGACCGATTCGAGCGGCCGAGAGTACATCCACGACATCAGCCCAAGAGCAAAGAAGTTCTTCGATCGGAGCACCGCCCGACCCTTCACTCCGGTTCCCACGAGGGCCTGCTTCGTCAACTCCTCCATCGGTGCCGTGAGCACATGGAATCCGGAAAGGGATCCGTCCTTGAGTGGGTTGGCGTCGTACCCGGCCTTCGTAAGATTCCGATCGTCGAAGGCATCCCGGTTGACGATGATCAACGCACCCGGCTTGAGGTCGTCGATGTTGGCCTTCAGCGCCGCCGGGTTCATGGCGATCAAGCAGTCGGGACGATCGCCGGGCGTGAGAATGTCCCAGTCAGCAATGTGCACCTGGAACGACGAAACACCTGCGATCGTGCCGGCAGGCGCGCGAATCTCGGCCGGGAAGTTGGGGAGCGTCGCAAGGTCGTTGCCGAACATTGCGGAACTCGCCGTGAACTGCGTGCCGGCCAACTGCATGCCGTCTCCCGAGTCACCCGCGAATCGGATCACGACCCGATCGATCTTCTCCGGTGTCGGCCGGGCATCGGTCTCGGTGTCTGATGACACTGTTTCTGCTCCTCATCGCGAATGGAAGATCGGAATGGACCGTCTCCCCGTGCAATCAGCAAGTCTATGCCGTTTCGACGCGGTGGTTGGCGATCACATGCCGAGCGAGATCGACGCCTGCTTTCAGCGCAGCGTCCCGCCAGAGCACTGCGGGTTCGAGCTACCGATTCGACTTCAGCGACCAACTCCGCGGACGTGCCTCCGGAGCAGTCAGAGAGACTCCGCCGAATGATCCAATCCAACGACGCCGCAAGCCTCGAATCCGAGTCCGATCTCAAGCAGGCCGGCCTCTCCCCACCGCGGACCGATGATCTGAAGGCTCGCCGGTGGAGTCCCCTCGCTCGGAATCGGCACGGCGAGCGCTGGGTTGCCGACGCGGTTGACCGGCCAGGTGTTCTGTGCGAGCACCGTTCGATGGAAGATCCGCAGGCCGTCGATGTCCATGTCCGCTTCGCCGATGACCTTCCTCGTCGATCCAACGGTTGGGGTGATCAGGATGTCGAAGCGGCGAAACAGCCGATCAAGGCTGTGGCGCGCGCCTGCATCCCATGCCATGGCATCGACCATCGTGTCGAGCCCGACCATGGCCGCCTTGCTGAGCCGTGCCGCGACGTCTCTGCCGTACCGCTCCGGATCGCGCTCCCACCGCTCCCGGTGCGTTCGGTAGATCTCTCCCGACGAGGCGAGTCCGGCGACCTCGGTGACCGCGAGTCCCGGTTCGTCGACCGCCTCAACCGATGCTCCAGCCTCGAGCAGCCGTGCGACGGCAGCATGGAACGCATCTCGGGTCACCTGATCGGTTGGCGCCGACATCCACTGTTTCAGGATGCCAACGCGCACGGAAGCAGGGTCGCGAGGTTCGCCAACCGTCTCGACGGTACGCGGGGCCGACCACGGGTCACGTGGGTCCCCGCCCGCGATCGCTTCGTAGACAGCGGCCGCATCGCCGATCGTTCGAGCGATCGGTCCGACGGTGTCGAGCGAAGGAGCGAGGGGCGTCACACCGGTCAGGGGCACACGCCCGTGGGTGACCTTCAGGCCGACCACACCGCAGAGGGCAGCCGGGACGCGAACCGAACCGCCGGTATCGGTGCCAATCGCGGCTGGGACGATGCCGGCAGCGACCGCGGCCCCTGACCCGCCCGATGATCCTCCCGGTGAGAGGTCGGGATCCCACGGGTTGCGTACCGGACCAAAGTGGGGGTTCTCCGAGGTGAACCCGAACGCGAACTCGTGGAGTCCGGTCCGGCCGATGATGACGGCACCCGCCGCCTCCAGACGCACGACGACGGTTGCCGACGAATCAGGTAGGTCGGCCTCGAACGCCGCTCCGTTCGTCGTGGGAGTACCGGCTTGGTCGATCAGGTCCTTGAGACCGATCGGCACTCCGGCAAGGGGACCTCCGTCCTCACCAGCGGCAATCATCCGATCGATGCGGGCGGCTCGCTCGAGCGCACCTTCGCGATCGATCCGTGTGAACGGATTCAGGCTCGACTGCACCGCGTCTGCGGCGTCGAGTGCAGACCGTATGATCTCGATCGCCGGGACCGCAGCACTCCGTACCGAGTGAGCGATGTCCGCGATCGAATCCATGGACTACTCCCAGGTGACGGTCCGGTTGTCGGGGAACACACTCGTCCAGACGCGACCTGCGGGGAGGACAACGTTGTTGCCTTGGGCATCAACGATCCGGATCATTTCCTCGATCGTCTCCCGCTCCCACGTCGCGGCGAACACGCCGCCTTCGTAGAACACGAGCGCCTCTCCGGTACCGGTGGTATGGGTCGCGGGAACCGCCGAGCCGGCTCCGGTGCCGGAGCTTGCGGTGTACTTCTTGCCCTTGATCACAACGAGGGTGTCGGTCGAGACCTGCCCGGAGATCGAATCGGCATCGATCCACTCGTGCGGCGTCGAACCGTTGAAGCGCAGGTACTGCTCCCCGTCCCACTCCCAGATAACGTCGGGGCCGTCGGACCAGTCGAACGTGATCTTCGCAGCGTCTTCGGTCGCGGCCGTCGGCTCGGGTCCGTACACGTAGAGCGGGGGCGGCGGATCGTCCGGCCACCCGACGCCATCGGCGTACTCGCGGATGGACGGTGTCGTGGTGTAGAGGTTGTGGGGCGCCTGCCGGTGCGGCATGCGGAAGGTCGTGGCACCCGTGTCGTAGACCACGAGCGTTCCGTCATTGCGGAAAATCCGTTGGACCCACGGCTGAGCACCCGAGATCTGGAACGGTCCGCCGAGCGGACGCATCACCTCAGAGTCGGTCGGCCGGCCGGAGCGGTTCGGTCCAACGAACTCGCTGTCCGATTGGTGGAACATCGCGATGAAGCGGGTCAGTCCACCTTCGACAAGGATTTCGTAGACCGCATCGGCCTCTTGAAGACCGGACTGAGGACGGGCATTCGGGTGATTGTCGATCTTGACACTCACGACCCGCCGATCCTCGGTGCCTTCCTCCCCCGGCATTCCGTTGATGGTGGCGGCGATGCTCGGAGCAAGTGTGGTCGTGGTGGTCGTGGTCGAGGACGTCGTCGTCGCCTCGGCGGTCGTGGTGGTCGCCTCGGTGGTCGTGGTGGTCGCCTCGGTGGTCGTGGTGGTGTCTTCGGCGTCGCCACCCGAGGAGCAGGCCGCGGCGACGAGAAGGAGCACGAGCAGCAGGACGGGGATTCTCAAGAGATGTTTCATAGCGCCCGGGAGTGTAGGGATCAGGTCTCGAAAGTCACCGGATCCGTCGGCGTCGCGGCCAACGGCTTCATCCAACCCCGAGGGGCGAATCCGAGCACGACGAGGGCAACGAGTTCACCGACTGCGAAGCCCCAGCCGATCCGCAGCATTGGATCACCCGGAATCGCGAGGACCGCGATGGCGGCGAAGACCACGGAAACGCCCCAGCCGGCGGCGAGGCCCATCGTCCGACCGGACGCGATGAAGATCTGACCGACAAACAGGGCGCCCAGTCCTGCGCCGACGGCGGCGCCGCCGAGCGCTGACACCACGTCGGGCGGCCGGAACTCGGCTCCGTACAGCACCTCCACGATCCACGGACCGAGGAAGTAGGCGGTAGCTGAACCGATAAGTGCAAGGACGAGGCCGCCGGCCGCGATCCGGTGTCTCCAGCGCGCCAGGGCCCCCTCTTGACCACCGACCGCCAGTTCGGTGAAGTCCGGAAGCACTCGCGCTACGAGGTTGTAGGCGGACGTCACCGGACCCCGGAACAGGGTGAACGTGGCGAACACGATGCTCACGGCCGCCGCAGTCCCACCAACAAGTCCGACCACGATCGGCCCGGATGCAATCACGATCTGTGACGCGGCAGTGGCGACGATGAGCCAACCCAGGAACTTCACCGCGGTCTCCCGCTGATCGTCCAACACGAGCGGCGCGTCGGTGGGCTTCCAGGGTCGGAAAATGAGCACGGTCAACGGACCCGCCGCCAGGGCCCACGCGAAGGTTTGGGGATAGGGAGAGACTGCGGCAGCCAATACAGCACAGGTGAGAAGGGTGACGGCTTCGGCGACCAGCGTGCCGCCGTACGCGACGAACCGGCGGCGCCCGGCCAGCATGCCCCTGCCGACCGCGAGCAGGCCGCGGGTGACAACGATCGCAGCCCCAATCGCGATGTAGATCGCTTCACTGTCGAAGAACGAGTCGAGCGCCACGATGACGAAGACCACGCCGATCACACCACCGAACGCGAGGACCCCGGCAACCACCCAACCGTCCGTTCCGAACGATCCGCGATTCCCCCCGGTGACCACCAGGCGTCGCGTGATGAACTGCTCGACGGGAATCATCAACACGGTGTAGATCAGGAAGATCATCGTCCACAACACGGCCACGGGGGCGAATCCGTCGGTGCCGAGCGCCCGACCAGCGATCGGCTGATACGCCAGAACCGAGAGCGCGCTCACCGCCGTCCCCGCGAGCATCGCGATGGTGCCGACGTCGTCTCTCGCTGGCGGCGGTTGTCCCTCCCGGGCAGATGACATGACCGGGACGTTAGGCGCCGACCACGCGATCTTGGGGCCAAACAACCGATGCCACCGGTAATGTCGCGAACTGATGCACCACCCTCACGCACATGACTCCCCGTCCGTCACGGCGATTCTGCCGGCGCGGGAAGAAGCGGCATCCATCGGCGCTGCAATCAACAGCCTGTTGGACCAGGAATACGGGGGCCCGCTCGATGTCGTGGTAGCCGTCGCTCCTTCGGCCGACCGTACGCTCGAAATCGCCAGGGAAATCGCGTCAGCGACCGGACGGGTGACGGTCATCGAGAACCCCTCCGGCACCACGCCGGCCGGTCTCAATGCCGCCATCGCAGCTGCAACCGGCGAGGTCATTGTGCGGTGCGACGCCCATGCAGTGATTCCCGCCGGCTACGTGGCGGCCGCCGTGCATGACCTCGAGACCACGGGCGCCGTCAACGTCGGAGGCATTCAGGATGCCGAAGGGATCGGAGCGATGCAGCGAGCGATCGCTGCCGCGATGACGAGTCCGTTCGGAGTGGGGGATGCTCGTTTTCATACGGGCGGACCGCCAGGCTTCGTCGACACGGTCTACCTGGGCGTGTTCCGGCGTGACGCGCTCGATGCCGTGGGCGGCTTCGACGAGACGTTGATCAGAAATCAGGACTACGAGTTGAACTACCGGCTCAGGGCGGCCGGCGGCAGGATCTACTTCGACCCGGCGCTCAGGGTCACCTATCGACCACGATCGACGCTCCGCGGTCTGGGTAGGCAGTACCTCGAGTACGGCCGCTGGAAACGAGTGGTCGTACGACGCAATCCGGACTCGATCCGATGGCGCCAACTCGTGGCTCCCGCTTTCGTGGTCGGACTGGGACTCTCCGTGCTGGCGGGCGTCACCGGGCATCGCAGGATCGCGACACTGGTCCCCGGCAGCTACCTCATCGCTCTCGCCGGCTCAACCGCCCGCGAAGTGGCGCGACGCAAAGACCCAACGATGCTGCTCTTGCCGCTTGTGTTCCCGACGATGCATGTGTCGTGGGGTATCGGATTTCTGACGTCGCGTCAGTCCTCGACAAGCGACCGGTAGAAATCCGCCACAGCCTTCTTGGGCCACTGGTACTGTCGCCGGATCTCCGCGGCCCCGGAGACCGCATCGGCTTGCACCACGTCGTCAACCGCGTCGAGGGCCACACTCAACTCCAAGACGCTGGATGGTGCCACAAGGCGAACGCCGGGAAGGCCCCCGATGACGCTGCTGGTCCCCGGGAGGTCCGAGGCGATGACGGGCGTGCCAAGGGCGAGGTACTCCAGGGTCTTGGTCGGGAGCGAGTGGCGATAGTTCGGCACATCGTGCAGGGGAGACACACCGACGTGCGCTCTCGCTGCGATCATCATTGCCTCTTGATGCGGCCTCCACCCGAGGAGTTCGATCTCGACCCCGAGTTCATCCCCCCGTTCGAGGAGCCGCGACCGGAGGCCATCACTACACCGCCCGACGTAGGTGACGGCGGTTGCACCGGAGGCCGCAACGGCTTCAAGCAGCGTCAATGCTCCCCGCTGCTCGGTGACATCGCCGACGTAGACCACTCCTGATCGCGGGCCCACGTCCGGCGTCGGGAAGTGCGCGGTATCCGGGTAGTTGGGGAAGACCGGGCGCTCAGACCGGAACAGCGCTCCATACCCGTCCTCGGCAAGCGTCACCTCGAGCGTGCGGTCGGCCCACGCGATCCAGAAGCGAGCAGCGACCGCGAGCGGGAATCGCAGCATTGATGGGAGCGATTCCTTGGTCAGCATCTGGGCAGGCACGTTCTCATGGAGGTCGAACACGACCGGGATCCGCCTGACCAGCCGAACGAGGATGCCGGCCGGGATCAACTCAGGGTCGTGGAACACGATCACGTCGACGCGTGCGGTGAGCATGATGCGCAACGCTGCAAGCCAGCGACGGAGGCGCCCTCCCGCAAGGCCGCGCCACCGCAGTCCGGTCAGGTCGCTCGGGGCAGGAGGCTTCGTTGCGTAGGTGACGTCGAACGCCTCTGCCAGCGTGCGGATGTGTTTCTCGCGAATCCTCGGATCGTCAGACGGATGCACCGACGTGACAACGAGGAGACGCGGCATCACAAGGCGATGACGTTGTCTACGACGATGCCGCGGCGACGGAATGTTCCCTTCGCATCGAACACCACGGGGACCGCGGCGGCGACGGCGGCGTAGTCGATGGCATCGTGGTCGGTGAGCACCACTGCCGCTGCGAACTGCGACAAATCGTCCGACGGGTCAACCGCCTGGAATCCGTGATGCCGAATCCGCTCCGCTCCAACCACCGGATCAAGGACTGAGACGATGGCCCCGTGCGACTCGAGTTCACGGAGAACATCAATCGCCGCCGACTCCCGATCGTCCGCGATGTTCGGCTTGTATGCGATTCCGAGCGCAAGGATCTCCGTGCCGTAGACCGGAAGCCGCTGCTCGTTGATGACCGATGCGATCCGATTGGCGGTGTAGATCGGCTGGCCGGTGTTGATCTGTTCCGCGAGATCGATGAACCGGGTGGCGAATTTGGCCTCGCGTGCCCTCCAGGCGAGAAACTGCGGGTCGAGGGGTATGCAGTGTCCTCCGACGCCCGGCCCGGGGTAGAACGCCTGGAAACCGAACGGCTTGGTCGCTGCTGCGTCGATCACTTCCCAGATGTCGATGCCCAGTGCGTTGGCCAGCTGGCTCATCTCGTTTGCTAGGCCGATGTTGACCGCGCGGTAGGTGTTCTCGAGCAGCTTGGCCATCTCTGCAGCGGCGGCGCTCGCAACTGGATGGACCGACTCGACGAACCGCCGATACGCGGCAGCCGCGACGTCGGTCGATTCCAGGGTCACACCGCCGACCACCTTGGGGATGTTCCCGGTCTTCAGCTCATCACCTGGCGAGACCCGTTCCGGAGAGAAGGCGACCCACACGTCCTCGTCCAATACGAGACCGCCGTCGGTCACCGCCGGAACGATGATGTCCTCGGTCGTTCCCGGGTAGGTCGTCGATTCGAGTGAGACGAGCATGCCCGGGTGGGCGATGACGCGAACCGTTTCTGCGGCCGAGCGGATGTATGAGAGGTCGGGCTCCCGATTCCGGCCGAGCGGACTCGGCACGCAAATGAAGACCGCGTCGGCCGCGCGCAATCGCTCGACGTCGGTGGAGAGTTCGAGACCGGACGCAAGCGCGGCTGCCAACTGCTCGTCGGTCACGTCCTCGATTGGGGAATCCCCCGAACGGAGCCGGGCCACGTAGGCCTCGTCAACGTCGTAGCCAATGACCGAGAGTCCGGATTCAACAGCAGTTACGGCGAGCGGCAATCCCACGTATCCGAGGCCAATGATCCCTGCGGTCCAGGTCTCGTTTGAGTAGAAGTCGGCGGCGTTGCTCATCAGATCTCCGTTCGTTCCCAGTTCAACCGCACCGAGTGTACGGCTCAGAGATTCTGCAGGGCTCGTGCGAGGAACGAGGCGGTCTCGCCGCGTGTCACATTCCGGTCCGGGCAGTAGCGACTGTTGGTCGGCGGATTGCAGCCTCGCGTCATGCCGGATTCCGCCAGACGGTCGATATCGCCCTCGAAGACCGAACGGTCGTCATCGCTGAACCAGTCCCCCGGGCCAGGGTCGGTCAGGGCCCAGGCCCGCACGAGGAAGGCTGCCATCTGACCCCGGGTAACGGTCCGGTCGGGACAGAAGCGATCATTCGTCGGCGGGTTGCATCCCTTGGTGATACCGGCCGCCGCGATGCGATTGATGTCATCCTCAAACTCTGCGCTGTCGTCATCAATGAAGGAGTCGGTTTCGGTCGTCGGGAGGTCGAGTGCCCTGGCGAGAAACGCAGCGATGTCCTCTCGACGCATCGCGTCATCCGGGCAGAACCGGTCGGTGCCTCCGTCGCATGGCAGGGCGATGCCGAGGTCGGCGAGATACTCGATCTCGGTGCGGTGAACCGAGTCATCGATGTCGGTGAATCCGGTCGAAGGAGGCGGTGGAGGCGGTGGAGGCGGTGGAGGCGTGGTACCCGCAAGGTTGAACCCGGTGATATGGGGGGACCGTAGTCCGTGCCAGGACTGCACCATGACGCCATCGATCGGCTTCCCTCCGTACGTGTCGACAGTGACGAGTACGTCGTCGCGATAGCCCGTGACCGCGATCCGACTCGCCGTGCCGGAGTCGTAGGTCTCGACGACCTCGATACCGGTGATCGAGTTGAGGTTCAGCCGGCCGCGCATCGTCGACAACGACCTCGTATAGGTCCACGATGGATAGGGGTTGTTGGGAGCAGTGAGGGTGAGCGGATCGGGGTTGCTCCGGAGGTACGGAAGAGGCGTCCCGCCCCAGATGTCTTCATTGTTCTGCGTCGCCCCGCCGTTCGATGACGAGTACACCGCATTGACAATGGCGTTGTCCGGCGCCGCCGGGTGGGTGACGACGAGGTTGTCGGTCGCGTCGGCTGCATCGATCCATCGGTCCTGCGTGAAGCCGCCGCCAGAAGGAATACCCACGTGACCCCATCCCACGTAGCGCTGGCTCGCCGACGTGTCGTAGACGTCGCACGCACACTTCTGGTCCATCGGGTTCAGGCGCTCGGCGGCTGCGGCGGCGTACGACCGCGCAGCGACTGCCTGTGCACGGAGCGCCTGGGTGTGCCACGTGTACGACACTTCGGAGATCCCGTACGTGTAGTCGTCGACATCAATCTCGAGGACCAGGTCGAGTCCGTTGTAATTGCGGTCCATGCCGGCCGAGTTCCGCTGCGGGCTCTCGTTGTCGATGGTGGCGAGTCGCTCTCCCCGCCCGTATTGGCAGGCCCGGTTGTACCCGGCGTCCCAGTCGGGAAGCGAACACCCGACGATCTCGATCTTCGTGCTCGGCGATTCAGCCTCACCGTCCCACACGATGCCGGTGTCGCAGGAGCCCTCCTCCCAAGCAGCGAAGGGTTCGGCACCGAGGTTGGTTGAATTCCTGAAGGTGATGAGGCACAGATTCTCGTCGTTCCAGTCGAAGTGAACGGTCTGACCGGCCGTGAGGTCGATGGAGTCACTACCGCGGGTGACCGTTGCCGGAACGTGGCCGCCACCGGGCGCGGTGCTGCCTGTATTCAGCACACGGAGCATCAGGGAGGTGCGGTCGTATTCGAGGTTGACGACAAGACGGTCGTGGCCGGGCGACGCCGTATCGTAGGGCTCCAGGGAGGACCCCTCGAAGTAGAACGAGAGGATGTCCTGGTAGGTCTCGCCAGCGATAGCCCGACCGTATGCGCCGTACTGGCTCAGCCCAACAGTGTGGCCCCAGCCGGCGCCTTCGATCTCGACGTATCCCTCCTCGACGGCATGCGCCGGTGACGGCGCAAGCAGCAGAGCGAGGGAAAGGACGAAGAGCATCGCCCCGACCACCGCCGCACGCAGGGGACGCGTTGACAGGGACTTCATCGGCATGTGCAGGGTATCGACGGCTCACCTCCCGGCCTTGAGGGTTCCAGACCGAAGAAGGTACCTACCGTCGCGGACAATGGTGCAGGTCAGGAACCGGCTGCGTACCGCACAGCGCGAGCGAAGAAGCTCGCCATTTCGTCACGAGGCACGGCACGCGTCGGGCAGTACCGGGTATTGGCGGGCGGGTTGCAGCCGAGCGTAATCCCGGCGAAGGCGAGGGCTTCGATGTCGTTCTCGAACCCCGATGCATTGTCGTCGGTGAACACATCCGTGCCGCTCGTGTCCGTGAGATTGAAGGCGCGTGCAATAAAGGCAGCCATCTGCTCGCGACTCAGTCGTCGATCGGGACAGAATCGATCGTTCGCAGGTGGGTTGCACCCCTTCGCAATCCCTGCGGCCGCGAGTCGATTGATGTCACCCTCGAATTCGGAGTCGCGATCGTCGACGAACCAGTCCGTTCCGCCGTCATCGGTGAGTCCGAGGGTCCGCGTCAGGAAGGCGCTCAGTTCACCGCGGGTGATGATGCGCTCGGGGCAGTACCGGTCGTTCCACGGCGGATTGCATCCGAGGGTGGTGCCGATCTCTGCGATGAATTCGATGTCCGACTCGTGCACGTTGTCCTCATCGTCTCCGAACCTCCCCTGGTAGGGATAGCTCAGGTCGCCGGCGTCGCAGCGGTATCCCGGGGTCTCGAACCACGATTCGAGGTCGCTGTAGATGCGGCTGTTACCGAGGAGTACGAGTTTGTGGCCGTCGGATCGCAGGACCTGGAGATCGTCGCGGCCGTCTCCGTCGTAGTCGCTCGCGGTGACGTCGAGGACGTCGCCGAGTGCGGGAATCGTCAGCGTCTCGTCCACCGTCGTGTATCCCGACGACGAGAGGAGGATCCGCAGGGACCCTGCAGGATCAACGGCGAAGACATCGGGTAGTCCGTCGAGGTCCCGGTCACCAAAGGTGAAGTGCATACCGGTGGTGTCCCCGAGTCCGGTATCGATGCTCAGATTGGTGGACGCGAATCCTGAGTCTCGATCCCATACGTCGAGCGTCGTGGCACCGGCATCCCGGCTGAACGTCCAGAGGTCGACGGTGCCGTTGCCACCGAAGTCGCCCGTGAGGTAGGCAGTCGTCTCGTCGAATGGGACCGATGTGCCGAAGGTCGTTGACTCCTCGAAATCACTGTGACGGTCGTACACCGTGAACTGCGCGCTCCCCCCGTCATCGGTCATGAACCACAGTTCCATCCCGCCGCGGCCGTCGTAGTCCCCGTAGAGGACGGTCGATCCGTCGAGGACCGCTCCCGAGATCAGATAGCGGGTCACGCCGCACGAACGATGGCCAAGACGAGCCTGAGAGACATCAACGTGGACTCGATCCGTGCCCTGCGTCAGATGAACGACATCGAGTGCCGCGTCGCCGTCGCCTTCGGCAAGCAGCCGCACGGTGTCGGCAGACAACGTGTCAGGCGTCGCGATGTTCGCCGCAATCGAACTGAAGTTGGCGCGGCCCGAGAGCGGCGGGTAGGCGGGTGCAGGAGCCATTCCCGGAGTGAATGCCGGCCCCTGCCACGAGTAGTGCATGGCATCCTTCGCGTCGACCCAGTCTCCGCCCCAGCAGAACCCTGCCTCGGTGAACGAGTCGACGAACCAGGCGGGCATGTTGGTAGTGAGCTTGTTCGCCGACGAGTACGGATTCCACTTTGAGTTGATGTCGAGCGCGTTCCCGATCGCGTGTTGCGAGATCTTCGTGCTGCCGCCGACCGTCCGGGGGGCATATGCGAACGTGTACGTCCGATAGATCGAATAGGACCGACCCGCGGCCTGGTTTGCCGCGAGGTTCGCGGCAGCGGCGTCGAGGCCCGGCACGATTCGCTCGTGCAGACGAAGGCGTTCGCCGTCGCTCATCGGGACATCCCACCACACCAGGGCGTCGTCGACGGCCCCGATGGTCCGACCGAAGTAGTCACCCCACGGTCCGCGGACCGGGACGGAACGCGAGAACCAACCGCTCGCAGCGGCTCGCGGGGCGCGCACGCGGGCAGCATCGCAGCCGTCCGATTCGTTGAAGGAATCCCATCCCTCACCTTCGGCCCCGGCGCCGTGGGCCGGCGACGCGAAGCCAATCAGAGCGAACGCGATGATGGCGACGGCGAGCGAGCACAACACAGTGGACCGGGAGGAAGCGATTGGCATGATGTCGGAACGGTACCGGTGAGTTGGAGCGAACACGCGCCTATCGAAGGAAGATCTCGATCTCATATGGCGCTTCCTTCATCGTGGGGTTCCGGCCGTCCAATCCAAGGCCAATCGACGCTTCCGGCGCTTCGGGCGCGCCGAAACTGGCCGGCGGAATTGCTCCCGCAGGCCAGTCCGAGGCTGTCACGACCGCCGGAGTCGGCGGCCAACAGACCGACAGATGGTTGCTGCAGCACCTCCCCATGAGATCGGCAGCCCTCCTGCGACCTTGAGGGATTCTCAACCCTGCGTCCATCCGACTCCGCGGTGAACGGGAAGATTGTCGTCAACTGAAGATTCGGTCCCCGGTAACGTCGAACCTGTGATCGACTCATGAATCATGGATGGAGGCTTCGCGGGGCTGTGGTAGCGGCCGCTTTGGTGTTCCTCACCGCTGGTGTGCCGATGGCGGCAGCCGAGGAGGAACCCCCTCGTGACGCGCCCTTCACAGCGGTTCCCGATGAGTATCTGATCAAGCTCTCGCCCGCAGAGGCAGAGAGCGAGGGCCTGATCGTCATTCGGTCGGTTGGCTTCGGCTGGTCACTGGTCCAGGCGCCCGAGACCGCCGCGTCTGCGGATGCCCGGCTCTTCGGCTCAACCGACCCCCGTCTCGAGCCGAATCTCATCTACTCCCTGTTCGAAGAGCCGCGGTTCCCAGAGCAATGGGCGCTGGAGAACACCGGTCAGACCGGAGGATCGCCGGATGCGGATATCGATATTCGGGGTGCCTGGTACCGGACGGTGGGACTCCCTTCGACCGTGATCGCCATCATCGACAGCGGCGTCGATCTCGACCACCCCGACCTCTCTTCGCAACCGTGGACCAACCTCGGGGAGATACCCGGCAATGGCATCGACGACGACGACAACGGGTACGTCGACGACGTCCATGGCTGGGACGCGATCGATAACGACGGCGACCCCGACGATGAGCTGTGGCACGGAAGTGCGGTGGCCGGCGTGGCCGCCGCAGCGGTCAACAGCGTCGGCGTCGCCGGCGTCGCCCCCGGTGTGATGATCATGCCCGTGCGAGTCTGCGACTCGTCCTGCCCGGTCTCTGCCATCGTGGAGGGCGTCTACTACGCCATCGCAAACGGCGCTCGGATCCTCAATCTCTCGCTCGGCTCGCACTCGCCGAGTCCGGCGCTCAGGGATGCGCTCGCAGCAGCCGACGCTGTCGGCGCCGTTGTCATCGCAGCCGCCGGGAACGACGGTTCTGACAACGATGTTTGGCCAACCTACCCGGCGAGCTACGACCTTCCGAACATCCTGGCGGTCGCGGCAACCGATGACCAGGACGACCTCGCGAGCGGGAGCGGATGGTCATCGAGCTACGGAGCGAACTCGGTCGACCTCGCGGCCCCTGGTGGCAACGTGCTCACGACCTTTTCCGGTGGTTGGGCGGAAGCATCGGGAACCTCATTCGCAGCACCACACGTCGCGGGAACCGCCGCGTTGATCCGGTCGTTGCGACCATCAGCTGAACCAGCGAGCGTCCGCGACCTGATCCTGCGGTCGATTGATGACATCCCTGAACTCGACGGCACCGTGGCCACCGGAGGCCGCCTGAACGCCGCGGGTGCTGTGACCCTGGCGACGGCACCGATAGCGGTCGCCACCGCTATCCCATCCGGCGACACCGTGCCGTTCACGGCTGCACTCGATGGCACCGAATCGTACGATCCACTCGGAACAATCGTCGACTACACGTGGCATCTGCCGGGCGGCGCCACCGCCAACGGACCGACAGCGGCACTGCAGATCAGTGAACCGGGTTCGCACTCCATCGAACTTGTCGTGACCGACGACGAGGGTTTCGTTGGCCGCACCGATGTCACCATCCAGGCCAACGCGACGCCGACAGCCGTCGCATCAGGATCGCCGACGCTCGGATGGACGCCGCTCGCGGTCGACGTGTCTGCGGACGGATCCTCCGACCCAGACGGAACGATCGTCGCATGGAACTGGACCTCAGGAACCTCGGAAGCCACCGGCGAAAACACAACGATCTTGGCCACCGAGATCGGGCGGCACACCATCACCCTTCGGGTCACCGACGACTTCGGAGCGACCGCGTCGGATACGTTCGACGTGCTCGTCGGCGCCGACTTCATCGACGCGCGCACGTCGGTCTTCCGGCTCGACATTGCATGGATGTCGGCGCTTGGCATCACCAGGGGATGCAACCCGCCGCTGAACGACCACTACTGCCCAACCGGCCGTGTCACACGGGGCCAGATGGCGGCGTTCCTCACCCGAGCACTCGACCTGCCGCCGACGAGCACCGACTACTTCACCGACGACGACGGCAGCCTCTTCGAGAACGACATCAACAGCCTCGCCGCCGCCGGCATCACCAAAGGCTGCAACCCTCCAACCAACGACCGCTACTGCCCGGACCTGACGATCACACGAGAGCAGATGGCGGCATTCCTCACCCGAGCACTCGACCTGCCGCCGACGAGCACCGACTACTTCACCGACGACGACGGCAGCCTCTTCGAGAACGACATCAACAGCCTCGCCGCCGCCGGCATCACCACCGGCTGCAACCCGCCAGCCAACGACCGCTACTGCCCGGTGGAACCGGTCAGAAGAGATGAAATGGCGGCGTTCCTCCACCGAGCGGATTCGTAGCCCGCCATCGGGTATCGGCGCGTAGAGTGGGCGCAGGGCCGCGCAGAGCGCGCGGTGACTGTATGTACCCAGAAGGGGGTCTTCATGCCGAGATCCGTTCGTCGAATCCTGCTGATCGCAGCAGCGTTCGCACTCTTCGTTGTGCCAGCGGCAGCCATCGCCGCAGCCGGATTCACCGACGTCGCCGACGACAGCGTCTTCGTCGCCGACATCCAATGGATGAAAGACAACGCCATCACCGCCGGCTGCAATCCACCCGCCAACGACCGGTACTGCCCGGGAAACAACGTGACCCGCGAGCAGATGTCGGCGTTCATGCGCCGACTCGCCACCTACCAAGTCGTCGACGCAGCAACCGCTATCGAAGCCGAGAATGCAGACGAGCTAGATGGCCGCGACGGGAATGAGTACCGCACGATCGTCGCAGGCGATGGCTGTTACCTGGGCGATTGCGATGATTCAGATGCTTTCACACTCACGCGTGTCGCGAAGGTCACATTGGACGCACCCATCGCAGGGGTATTCGACATCGACTACTCATGGGCCGGAAGCAACGCAGCGGTTGCCGACAACTATGTTCAGACATGGGTGGCTGTCGACCAGAGTGAGACGACCGGCAGCGGCTGCGGCGGTTGGTTCTTTGCCCCGACGGATGCCGTCACTGGTACATACGGCCAGACGTCGCTCTACGGCACGGTAGATGCTGGAACAACAGCCGGCTCGAGCGTGGTCGAAGTCTCGGCGGGCACCCACACGATCAGCGTGTGCACACTCGGGGGCCAAGCACTGATCACAGACAATGCCGGCCTCAGTGTCGTCTGGTCGGCCGAAGGATCCGGAATGTCATTGGCATCAGCAGGTCAGATTGGTGATATCGACCATCTCAGGGCGGTTTTCGGCGAGGATGCACCGCACCTCGGAGGATGATGCCGCCTCAGTAGCCGAACAGAACGATGGAACCCGCCTCCGGGCGGGTTCCATCGTGTCAGCCGCTGGAAGTGCCGATCGCTGGGGACCCCCGGCCCCCGGCGTTTGCCGTGCTGCGCGGCCAGTCAACGACGAGCGTTGCCGTGCCGACGGCGGCGTCTTCGTCGCCGACAGCGTTGGCAACACCAGGGTCCGAGCATCAGCAACACGACGACCGGAACCCTCTGGATTCTGTCCTCCGACGCCGGAGCCGAAGAGTCGGCAATGCGCGTGGCAGCAGACCCGATGTCGAGCACAGCATCCATCGGACACAAGGTCTCCATACCGGTCAGGTTCCGAGCGCGCGGCGGGGCATCGACCCGTACTGTGGTGGCAGCGCCGCGCACGGCGCGCGGTCGCCTCGACCAAGGGGGTCGCCATGCACAGGACCGTGAAACGGATCCTGCTCATCACAGCAGCATTCGCACTGTTCGTCGTACCCGCAGCAGCCATCGCAGCAGCCGGATTCACCGACGTCGCCGCGAGTAGCGTCTTCGTCGCCGACATCCAATGGATGAAGGACAACGCGATCACCGCCGGCTGCAACCCGCCGGCCAACGACCGCTACTGCCCGGGAAACAACGTCACCCGTGAACAGATGTCCGCGTTCATGCACCGACTCGCCGTCAACCAAGTCGTCGACGCCGCCACCGCCATCAACGCCGACCACGCGATCACAGCCGACAGCGCAACCGATGCCGACAGCCTCGACGGCCTCGACTCCACCGACTTCGTACCAGCGACGGCGCTGGTCCCAGTCGCTACCGCGCTGATCGACCTCGATCCAAGCAGTACCACGGTGAACCGCGGTGCCGGATTCACGAGGAGGACGCCTGTGATGACGGGCATCGTCTGCCTGGAACTCGACCCCTCGCTCGGACTCGCCGGAGCCGACGTCATTGTCAACGTCTCCCCGGAGTCCAGTTGGAGCACAGGCATCGAATTCCAGGCGTTCTGGCACGACCTCTCGAGCTACTGCAACAGTCAAGAGATCGAGATCCGGTCCTACGACACGTACTTCAATCAACTGACAGACGCCGGCTCGTTCGTGGTGACGGCGTTCTACTCCCCGGAATTCGGAACGATCCCAATGGGGGCCGCGCCTGCGAGCGGGTCCTGAATCAGACGAGAGCCGGAAGTGCCTACTGTGGTGGCAGCGCCGCGCACGGCGCGCGGTCGCCTCGACCAAGGGGGTCGCCATGCACAGGACCGTGAAACGGATCCTGCTCATCACAGCAGCATTCGCACTGTTCGTCGTACCCGCAGCAGCCATCGCAGCAGCCGGATTCACCGACGTCGCCGCGAGTAGCGTCTTCGTCGCCGACATCCAATGGATGAAGGACAACGCGATCACCGCCGGCTGCAACCCGCCGGCCAACGACCGCTACTGCCCGGGAAACAACGTCACCCGTGAACAGATGTCCGCGTTCATGCACCGACTCGCCGTCAACCAAGTCGTCGACGCCGCCACCGCCATCAACGCCGATAACGCCGACAACGCCGACAACGCCCAACTCCTCGACGGCAAGCACTGGCTCCAGATCCAGGGCGCCGCCGCCTCGGCCGCCCAGAGCCGATCGCTGGTGACGCCGTTCTTCGCCCCGATCGTCTCGATCGACGACTTCAATGTCCCGGCCGACGGCGGCGCTCTCCTCATCGATGCATCGGTCCTCGCATCGCGTCAGGCCTCCGATCAGGTCGGGACCGTCTGGATCGAGGTCGACCTGCCGGGCGTCCCCGGACCCTGTGACATGGGCGTGCTGCATCCGGGCTACGGCGTGTATGTCGTGTCCGGTACGACCGGCACCATCGAGAGTGTGAGCGTCACCGGAGCCGTGGAGATCTCTCAGGGACCACACGACATCGACCTCTGCCACGAGGGTGCGACCTCGGCAAGTGTCTGGCTGAGTGGCCGGATGAACGTCGAGTGGGTTCCGACCATCGACGGAGTTGGCATTGCCGCAGGCGACGGCGTGACGTCCAGCGACGTGTTGGCCGAACTCGCAGAGCAGGCGGGGCTCTAGGCGGACCCCGATGAATCGCTAGCGCTCCAGACCGGCACGGAGTCGCTCCGCGAGGTCTGTCTGGAGGCCCCGGTAGCGGCCGACGGCTTCTGCAAGGCGACCGCGGACGGCAGCACGTCGATCGCTCGTCATCGAACGAACGGCGTCGTCGAGGTCCCCGACGGCGTCCGTACGGATGACGTTCCCGGCCATCCCGAGCGACTCGGCGAAGTCCGCGATCTTGGGGCGATACTCCACGCCGACGAACGGCGTACCCATCGCCGCGGCGAGGACGATCGCGTGGAGTCGCTCCCCCACCACGAGATCGGCAGAAGCGATCAGACGCAGTGCAGCGTCGAGGTTCTCGTAGCCCGGCAGGTACGCCAGATCGGGATGACCGGCCTCACGCATGATCTCGATGGCCCAGCGGTCGTCGCCGGGAAAGGCGGTGAGCATCACGACGTCGCGGCCCTCGGCCTTCAGGCGAGCGATCAGTTGAGCGAACGCCTCGAACACCGGCCGATCGTTCTCACCCCAGCAATCGCCGTTGGTGAACACGGGACACACGACCACGCGACCTTCGACGCGCGTGACATGGACAGGGGGTTCCAGCGAAAGCGCCGGATCTCCAATAACTTCCAACGGCCCGTCGTACCCCCAGGCCCGCATCGTCTCCAGCGAAGCGGGACCGCGCAACCCGACGGCGAGGGTGGAACGGAGGAACGGATCCCAGTCATCGAGTTGCTCGGTGAGGCCCCAGTAGTCCTCGCTCTTCACACCGGTCCCGAACACGACTCGTTCGAGATTCGGACCGTCGACCCTTCGGACCTTGTTGAGGTAGTAGCCGCCACTGTTCAGCAACGTCCCCCCGCCGAGCATTACCGCACGAGGCTCCCCGACTCCGGTGCCGATCTCGGCCCACGGCATCAGCCCGCGGATCGCTTCGAGCATGGCATCGTCACCCAGATTCCGATGCCCGGCGAGGCCGACGTACTCGATGCCGATGCGAGGCGGCGTCGCCGCGGCTGGCCGCTCTACCGGCTCGGCAATCTGACCGCCGGCCTTGACACTTCGGCGCAGACCGCGCGCGATTTCAGTTGGACCGGCGGCCCTGACATCGGCAGGTCCGGGGATTCGGCTCCCGCGCATGGCCCCGGCTTCGATCGGCACATCGACGAGGTCGTTGACCAGCAACTCGACTCGCGAACGGTCGAGCGCGGCACGCCACGCCACGCCCGGATCGGCGAGCGCTGAGCGGTCCTTCATCAACTCGCGGCGTTTGATGAGCGCGAGGAACGGCAGCCCTGAACGGCCTTCTGACGCGTCGGCGGCCGCTAGGTCGCGCAGACGGATCAGCACACTGCTGCCGGACCGGTACCCGGAGCGAACGACCGAGACGCGGGGATCGGAGAGGCGCCGCATCATCCTGGCGAGCAACCGACGGTCGAATCGCGCCCGCCCGTCGACGATGGCGACGAGCTCACCACGGGCGACACCGACAGCGTCGGCGAACGACTCGACGACGGTGAAGTCGCGGGCCGCGTCGGCGGCGGACGCCCATCGACCGACGGCCGATTCATCGCCGATCAGGATCAGTTCGGTGTCGACGAACGACGCCTTCGACACCTCATCGAGGACGCGTGCCGCTTCGTTCCAATTGTCAACCGTGACGAGCCAGGACACCTTGGGGACGGTGTAGAGGTGGGACGGCGTCTTGCGGTAGAAGCGGTGCGGCACCCGGTCAGCGATCAACGGCAACGCCCGGTCGCGCGAGATCCCTCGACGCTCCCCCGCATCCGCGGCGTCCCCGTAATTCTGGTGATAGATGATGGCCTCGTCCTCTGGGACGACGAAGGCCCCCGAGTTCCAGAGGCGCCATGCCAGCTCAGTGTCCTCGCCTCCCCACGCCCGAAAGTCGGTTGAAGCCCCTCCCGCATGGAGGAACGTCTCGCGGCGCATGGATGAGTTGCCGCCGATGGCAGCCCGAAAGCCCGCATCGCCGAGAATGAGTCGCTGGGAACGGCGGTAGACGAGACCGCGCCAGTCGTCCGTGTCGAAACGCCCGGTCGCGGTCTCTGGCTGTCCCGCCATGTCATGGAGGTCGACCGTCCCGCTGCCGATCAGGTCTGGGTCGAGGAGCGCTTCGATGTGACGGCGCGAACCGGTGACCACGAGGTTGGAAGCCTTGCGATGCCAGGAGACATGACGCTCCAGCCAGTCGTCACCCGGAATGCAATCGGCATCGAGGAAGACCACGACGTCGGTATCGACAGCCGATACGCCGAGATTGCGTGCGCGCGCCAACCCGAATCCGTCGCGATCCTGGCGCAGGAGTTGCGGATCGAGCGACTCCGCGTAGACCGCCGTAACCGAAGCGATGTCCTCCTCGGATCCGTCATCGACGACGACGACTTCGAACGGATGGGCGAACGTCTGGCGGCTCAGACCGGCGAGCACGTTCGCAAGCAGCGGGCCCCTGTTGTAGACGGGAATCAGGACCGCGACCGAGGGGACGGGTCCTTCCGGGGCGGAGCGGAGAGATCGATAGTCGTTGCCGGGAGCGATCAACGGTTCCGGGTTCATCGGGCGAGCCGATGTCCGTCGGGGAACACGCGATAGCCCTCGGCGAGCAGATCAATCCGAATCAGATCCCCGGTCGCATCAACGATGATCTCGTCGTGGGCCGCTTCGGCCGCCTTCACGATGTCCGCGTTCCGGGGACCCTCTGCGTACACGAAGCGCCGCGCAGCCTGGACCGCGGCATCGACGTCGCCGCCGAAGCCGGGACCGATCGCGACAGCATCGAACCACTTCGGTCCCCGCCCACCGGTTCGGTCATCGTCGGTCCATACGGCTCGCCACGGGAGTTCGTCGGCAAGGTTGGGCGCGTCGAACGCCGCGACGCCATGGACTAGTGCATCGGCATCGATCAACGCGGCGAGCGGCGACATCTCCCGATCGTCGCCGACGGGGTGCATCTCGTTGGTGTCGATGCTCTCGGCGATTGCTACAAGTTCGTCGATCCGGTGGTCGTAGTCGTGCCGGCCTCGTGCGAATTCGAGTGCCGCCGCTGCACGGTCGCCCGTCTCCGGATCCGCCGACAGCCGCTCGGCCTGCTCGACGATCGCGTCGTCGAGGATTTCGTAGTGATCGCCCGGGGTGAACAGGCAGTCGGTGCCGGGGATGTCGTCCGTGACCAGCAACGCTCCCGACCCGATGGCTTCGAACACCCGCATCGTGATCGGGTAGTGGCGCAGGCCGCCCTCGTTGAACACGGTCTTCGAGTTTGCGTAGATCTCGGCGAGACGGTTGGCATCGACCGCGGACTCGATGCACCGGCGGTCGGCGGGCATTCCGTCCTCAGCGGCGGCGACCAACTGCTGCCGCCTCGCGTACGTACCACCCTCGCGTCGAATCTGCGCTCCGACGAATCCGATGTCATATGGGCGGTCCATCCACGGCACGGAGGAGTCGAGGAGTTCTGACGGATACCCGAAGGGGAACCGATGGATGGGCACCGGGAATCGATGGGCGAGGTGCCAGGAGTGGGCCAACAGGACCGCATGCGCCCCGTAGCGCCGGGTCAAGCGCACGTGCACGGGGGTCGAGTGGTCACCGTGGTGGGCCCAGAAGAGCACGGGAATCCCCGGGTTCTCTCCTCTCACCTCGATGGCGGGATGCGGGGACTCGACAAACACGGCGAACTCCGTCTCGGGATCGACCTCGCCCCAATCGACGACGTCATTGTGATGGTCGATGGTGAACCCGGCTCGCTCGAGTCCCCGCTCGAGGTAGCGACCGGGGGTCGTCTCCGTCCTCCGGTAGGCGAGCAGCACGCGCCGACCCTTGTAGCGATCTGGTTCCGGGTACCACGGCCCTCGGTCGTCGGCGTCGGTGTGGTATCCGATGCCCGGACCCGCCGGCGACTCGCTCCACTTCTGGTCGTGGGGGGCCAGGTCCACAAGATCGCGAGCACCGACCGATCCCCACTCCGGCAGCCGCGCGACCGCTACTGAATCGTCGACCGCGGCATCGACGGCAATCTGCAGTGCGTTGCGAGAGGTGGCGTAGATGATGTCGGGCTCGGTGGCGATCGTCGCCGCAACGAGCTTCGACCGATAGATCGCCGTGCGTATCCCGGACGGCTGAAGACGCCGGGCCGTCCACTTGATGCGCCCAGAGCCTTGCGGATAGCGGCTCGGAACCCGCACGAGTTGGATCCCCTCGTCGGGACTCTCACCCTTTCCCCCGCAGACGATGGTGACCGTGTGGCCGGCATCGCGCAGCGTGCGAGCGAGCACACGGATCCGGGGATCGCGGGTGGCATCCCCGGTGGCAACGAGAGTGATTCGCATGGAACCGATACTAGGAGGCGATCCCAAAGATCACGCGTCCGCACGCTCGGGGTGATCCCCATCCCAGGCCGGGAACGTATTGGCCAGGAACACATCATCGTCGGCGCGCCAGGTCTGGTCGGTGGCCCTGCGTGTATACACGAAGTCCCATCTCGTGTTCGCAAAGACCCGGGCCCCGAGGGTGCGGGCACCGCGCAGGAAGAGAGCATCGACCCGCCGTGGCTTGATGGGGAATCGAACGTCTTCCCAGACTCGACGCTGAAAGACCATCGACCCTCCGGCGACTGCCCCATCAACAAACCGTTCCTCGTCGTCGGGTCGCCGCAGCACGGTGACGTCGCTCCCTTGGACGTAGGTGTAGTGGGCCGCCTTCCCCACGATCTCGGCATGGGAGTAGTGGAGCGCGTCGACGGCGTCGACGAGGAAGCCAGGCCCGTAGTGGTCGTCGTCGTCGATCTTGGCCAGCACGTCGGCCGAGGTTGCCTCCGCCGCGACGTTGAGGCAGGTGCCGAGCGGATGATCCTTGGAGACGCCGATGACCTGGAATGGCATTCCTCCGGACCCGAGGGCGGCGGTCACGGCGCCCGTGTCAAAGCCGTGGCACACAACCACGAGTTCCTTCGCCCCATAGGTCTGCGCGGCGAATCGCTGAGCGGCAAGCACGACATCGTCGGGTCGCATCGACACGAGCAGACCAGCGACGCGCTGAACCGGTGGCGTGTGCGGCACCCCCGCCCGGTCGAGAAGTCGGTGCGCCATCACCCACGGCGCCCTGCGGCGGTAGGCCCAGCGGCGTGCGTGGACGGCGAGTCGGTCCCTCCCGTCCTCGGTCTCGGGGACTTCGGCACCCTCCTCGAGCAGCGGTGTACCGGATGCTGCCGCAGCGACGGCATCGAGGGTGTCTTCGCCCGCCGCATCGCGGCGACGATCTCTCATGGGGTTGTGGCGATCGGGGTCGAAGGTGATGATCTCTTCTGGCGGAATCACGACGTCGGCGACGGCCCCGAGCGGCGAATCGGTGTCGCCGATGACGACGAGCGGTTGGCGCGCATCCAGGTTCGCCCACGCTTCGATCGCGTCGACGACGGTCATGTCGACCGTTGCGAGGGCGCGGAGTTCGACGACCACAGCATCGGCCTCGACCAGTGAATGCTCGTCGACCGATTGCACATCGGTCTCCTTGAGCACGCGCGAGACGTGGTGGTCAACGGCGAGACCCGCGATGCGCACAGCAGGCATGGAGGGGATCGGTCGAGCCACCGACTCGCTGGCCGTCGGAACCTCTGTCATGACCGGCGCCGGAGCAGCCTCCGGCTGGCGGTCGGCCGGCCACGGGGCCTTGAATCGGAACCGAGTGCTCTTCTCACGAAGGAAGTCGCGCTCGGCGACGAGACGGTCGATCCGTTCGGTTCGCTCCTCTGCTCGGCTCCGCCAGAGGTCGGCCCGCTCCTGCAACTCTCCGATGCGCCGCTGCGCAGCGTCGCGTTCGATGCGCTCGTCGCGCAGCGCCTGCTCGAGTTCTTCGATGCGTCGTTGCTCGTCCACGGGTGGACACGGTACTCCGGTTCTCCTCACTGCCATACTTGCGTCTATGAAAGTCTGCATGTTCGTGAAGAACTCGTTCGAGTACGACGCCCGGGTCACCAAGGAAGCAGCCACCCTCGTCAACGCCGGCCACGACGTGACGGTGGTTGCGTTGTACGTCCCCAAGGTGACGCCGATGGAGGAGACGACGCCGGACGGGATCCACGTCATCCGCGTTCCCCGCTCCAGTTTCGGTGTCCCGGCGATGAATCGGCTGGCACAGAAGTACGCGGGTTCGATCGAGTCACGCCACGTTCGCCTGACCGGAGAGGCGTACAACGAGGCGACCGTCCGTGAACTCGGCATGCTCTCCGCTCCGTCAACCGACTCCCCCGGCAGCGCGGGCGCTCCATCCACCGTCACCGTCCGTCCACCGGACGTGCCGCCGGGGCCGTTCAAGGTGATGTGGGGGAAGCTGACGACGCCGATCCTCCGATCCTTCGCCCGCCTTGCCCGACTTGTGTTCCGGTATGCCAAGGCTCTGCTCGGGCAGCAATCGCAATGGCTGAAGCACAAGGCGATCTATGGCCGCATGATCAACATCGGTGTGAGTTCCGGCGCCGACGTATTCCACTCGCACGATCTCAACACCCTCAAGATCGGGGCGACCTGCAAGGAGAAGACGGGGTCCAAGCTCGTCTACGACTCGCACGAACTGCATACCGAACGCAACCTCATGACCGACGAGTGGAGGCAGGACGCGATTGCTGAAGAGGGTCACTACCTCCCCCAGGCCGACGCGATGATCGTCGCCAGCCCTTCGTGGATCGACTGGAACCGGAATCTGTACGGCACGATTCCTGATCCGAGCGTTGTCGTACTCAACGTGCCGGTCCCAACGGAGATCGACCCATCGAAAGACCTCCGAGCCGAACTCGACATTGCACCCAACAAGCGCATCGTCATCTACCAGGGATCGATCCAGGAGAACCGCGGGATCGAACCCGCTATCGAGGCTGTGACCCAACTCGACGACGTCGTCCTGGTCGTCATCGGCTACGGGTACTACCGACCCACCCTGGAGGATCTGGTTGCAGAACGCGGCCTCACCGACAAGGTGCTGTTCTTCGGACCGGTGCCGAACGACGAATTGATCTCCTACTCGGCATCTGCGGACATCGGACTCGCGAACATCGTGAACTCCTCGGTGTCCTATCACACGTCGCTGCCGAACAAGTTGTTTGAGTACGCCATGGCCGGGATTCCGGTGATCGGCTCGGACTCCCCCGAGATTGGCAGAGTCGTGAAAGAAGAGCAGATCGGCGAGGTCTGTGATTCGGAAGACGCCGATGCGCTCGCGGCGGCGATGCGCCGGATCCTCTCGGACCCGGGCCGCTACACGGCAGGCCTCGAACGTGCTGCGAAACGCTACAACTGGTCGGTTCAGCAGCAGACGCTGATCGACCTCTACGCAGGCTTCGAGGTCGAGTAGCCGCCGCACTTCGGCCAAAAAATGGGGCGACGGACCCAAGCATTGACTTGAGTGGAAGCCGTTGCGCGTCGATACTCGTTCGACGCGCAGAGAACGGAGACGGCGTGGCACGGACGGTTCGGCGAACATTGATACTCATTGCGCTTCTCGCGATGGTCCTCTCAGCAGCCCCTGCGGCTTCTGCTGCCGAGCCGGAGCTCCCCCCTGGTGGAACGTTCCTGGACGACGATCTGATGGCCGAGGAAGGGTTCATCGAGGCGATCGCCGCCGTGGGCATCACGAAGGGCTGCAACCCACCCTCCAACGACCGCTTCTGCCCCGACAAGATCCTCAGCCGTGGCGAGATGGCTTCGATCTTCGTGCGCACGCTCGACCTCCCAGCCAGTTCCGCCACTCAGTTCACCGACACCGCCGAATCGCCCCATCGTGGCGATATCGAGGCGCTGGCCGCTGCCGGTATCACCAAGGGATGCAATCCGCCGGCGAACGACCAGTTCTGCCCCGACCGCCGAGTCACCCGTGCCGAGATGGCCGCGTTCATGGTTCGTGCGCTGGACATCCCGCGTGTTGACGGCGACCACTTCGCCGACGACAACGACAGCGAATTCGAAGCCGACATCAATGCCATCGCGGCCGCCGGAATCACGGCCGGATGTCGGACCGGCGAGTACTGCCCGGTCGACAGCCTCCCCCGCCGCCAGATGGCCGTGTTCATGGCCCGGGCCCTCGACCTCACGCCAAACGTACCGCCGGAGCGCCCACCACCGCCGTACCCCCAGGTCGGAAGCGGCAAGCGCATTATCTATTCAAACTCCCAACAGCAGGTTTGGATGATTGACGAGCATGAACAACTCGTCGACACCTACCTCGTCTCAGGCCGCATCGGTATCCCCCACCTCGGTACCTACAAGGTGTACTCGAAGTCGGTCAACGCCTGGGCTCCGTACGGCGGCATCACCATGAAGCACATGGTGCGGTTCGTCCGCCCAGGCACGTGGGGAAACCAGTGGGCGTACGGGTTCCACTCGATCCCGCGGTACTCCAACGGGAAGCCGCTGCAGACCGAGGCCCAACTCGGAACACACCGCTCCGGAGGCTGTGTCCGCCAGTCCGACGCGAAGGCGCGAGCGCTCTACGCGTGGGCGGAGATCGGAACCGTCGTCCACGCCATTCGCTGACGGATACGATCCGTCCCAAGGCGTGAGGTCGATGCAGACGACGCGAGCCGAACCGGTCCGCGTCTTCGTGTCCGACATGTTTCTGATCCCTATGTGCCGGCTGACGTCGGGAACAAGGCTTCCGTGTAGGGACCGTGGCGAAGACCTCAATGTCGCATCTGTGATGCCCGGAGGGCATGCTCACCGTGACCGGCAGGACCGGTCTGTCCGACGAGGTCCGCGGCCGACATCCCTTCGACCGTCGCAGCATCAACAACCTGGCCAACGGCGAGTCGATGCATGAATGCCGCCATCTGCTCGCGGGTGACGTCGCTGCCTGGGCAGTAGCGATCGTTGGTGGGCGGATTGCAGCCGGTGGTGATGCCGTTGTCAGCCATCCACTGGATGTCGGCGACGAACACGCTGTCGTCTGCGACATCGGTGAAGCCCGCCCCGGCGATCGCTGCTACCGGGACCAAGACGATGGCCATCGCGGCGGCTATCAAGATCAGCCTTCTCGCTCGACGTTTCATGGGTGTGCTCCCTTCACGACGGACGGAGGCGTCTGACGCTCCCGGTGCCTGTACCGGTAGTTCTCATGTTGGGTGTTCCTTCTGCCGAAGAGAGACGTAGGAATGCACTCGTACGGACGATCGTTCACGATGCGTCGATGCTGGCGCTCGCTTCGTGGCGCACTGGCTTTGATCAGTGCGGCCCTGATGCTCGCCGCCTTCGTCCCGAGCGCGACCCACGCCGCAGCGTCGGAATCCCTCGGGGACGACATCATCGACGGTATCCCATATGAGTCGGCCGGGACGCTCAACCTCCTCGGTCCACAGACGGCAGAAGCCGGCGATCCCCTTGGCCTCCTCCTCTATCCGGAAGAGACCCGCAGATACACGCTCGGCCACGACGTCTTCGAGGTCTGGTCGTGCCCCGACTCGGGCCCGGTTCCATACACCGCCGCCGAGTTCGCCTCGGAAGCTGAGACGCGCATGACCGCCTACTACTCGTGGCTCTCAGAAGGCAGGTACGACCCCGATTTCATCATCGGCGGGACCGTGCCGTCCGGCCAGAACTGCTCCTCTTGGGCTGCGGCCCACGCGACCGGGAGTTCGAACGCGGCGCTCATCATTCGCGCCGGTGGCGGCGGATACGCTGGACCCGGCTACGTCTGCCCCGGATCGTCTGCCTCCTGCCCGACAACGTACCCGGCCAACTTGCGACAGGGCAACGTTGGCGTCTCGAGCGTCCCGTGGTCAGCGCTCGCCCACGAGATGGGTCACATGATCTCGTGGCCTCACTCATACACTGGAGCCTCCGCTTCGGAGTACGACAACGCCATTGATTCCATGTCCGGGAACTACGGAATGTGGACGGATGGCGGGTGGACCCGCTGGGGTACGTACCCGGACCCCTATGCCACCATCGCGATCAATCGGTATGCCGCCGGGTGGATCGATGTCGGCGATGTGGCGGTTTGGGATGGCCACACCGCCACCATCCCGCTCGGCAGCGTCGGTTCGCCCGGCTTCCAGGCTGTTGTCATCGACGAAGGGTCTCGGTACTTCGTCCTCGGGTCCCGCGTGTCGTCGGCCCACGACCCGTTCGAGGCCGCATGGAATGGTGTCGAGGTCTACGAAGTACCCCGCTGCGATTCGTGCTGGGGCCTCAACCGCCGAACGGTCCCTGAGCCGCCCGTTCCGTTCGTGACATCCGATCTTGCTTCGTACTCACAGCCGCTCGGCCATGTGCTTGGAACAGGCGCGTCGATCACCATCGGAGATGCCGAGATCACCGTCGTCGGCCGGTCAGGCGACATCTTCACGGTTGTGATCGCCGGCGAGGATCCACCCGACCCCGATCCGCCGCTTGCCGCAGCCACGTTCTCTGATGTTCCGGCGACCCACACGTTCTTCAGCGACATCGAGTGGATGGCGGACGAGGGGATCACCCAGGGCTGCAACCCGCCGTCGAACAGTCGGTTCTGTCCGGATTCGAGCGTGACACGGGGGCAGATGGCGGCGTTCTTGAACCGGTCGCTCGGATTGGCGTCGACGACGACCGACTTCTTCGTCGATGACAACGGTTCGGTATTCGAAGACGACATCAACCAACTCGCAGCCGCGGGGATCTCGAAAGGGTGCAATCCGCCAGCCAACGATCGGTTCTGCGTCGACACCCGCCTGACGAGGGGACAGATGGCGGCCTTCCTTGCCCGCGCATTGGGCCTGACCGACAGCGGGGGGGGCGATCTCTTCGTCGATGACAATGGCAGCATCTTCGAAACCGACATCGACCGCCTGGGGACCGCCGGCATCACAATGGGCTGCAACCCGCCGTCCAATACCCGCTACTGCCCTGACAACCCCGTCACCCGCGCCCAGATGGCAGCGTTCCTCCGCCGCAGCCTTGGCTGAGTTGTTTCGACGCATGACGCCTATCCTCAGCGTCAATGCCTGACATCGACCGCCGCTATCTCTACATCGGCATCCCCATCGCAGCGATCCTTCTCGTTCTGATCGGATTCGGAATCGGGCGCGCCACGAGCGGGGGAAATGACGATGTCGCCGCCGCGACCCAAGCGTCTGAGGGCACGGAGACTTCCACGACCACCGGCGAGTCGGTCCCCGAAACCACGCTCGCCCCGAGCACCACGATCAACGGTGACCCGTCGGCGGCGCTACCCCCGGAGAGCGAACTCCCTGAGGGCGGCATCCCCGAGTACGGCACACCCGACGCCCGCGAATCACTCCTCGTCGGACTCGTCGAATCTGGTGTGACCGGAGGAACACGTGAAGGCGTCCTCGCAACCGCCGACCACGTTTGCTACAACCTCGAGCGACTTGAGGCCCAGGGCCAGACGCCGGCATTCGCCGTCCGCGTCGTCTGGAACGAGTCGCTGCTCGAACTCGAGTCGCAGGACCTGGCCGCCTTCGCCGCCGTGTTCTCCGCGGCCCCGTTCTACATCTGCCCGGACTCGATCGAATACGGCGCCGAAGTCGCCTACTGGCTCGGGTACTAGGAAAGTCGCCAGTCGCCAGTCCGTTTCCTCGCCTTCAGGGGGAGGTGGCGCCTGCCCTGCGGGCAGGTTGCGGAGGGGGCCTCTCAGTTGGGTTGAACGGCGACCAAGGATCCCGCACGATTCCTTGAGATTCTTGTTGCTCAGCAGCGGTTTCTGTCACACCTGGTTGATAGGTTGCGGGTATGGGATACCACGATCTCACCACCGCAACGATCGAGCAGAAACTCCTCGCAGAGCGAGTCGGTCATCGCCCGTGCAGCGAGCCTCCCAGATGTCGCTGCTTCGCGAGTTGGACCGCCGCCAGGTCGCGCTCCGGGACGGTCACCGATCCCTCCAAGAATGGGCGGCCGGCCGGATGGACGTCGCCCCCGAGACCGCCCGGTCCTCGTATCCACCGCGCGGCGCCTCCAAGACCTCCCCGACATCGACGAAGCGGTCGCTTGCGGTGTGATCGGTTTCGACCGCGCCGTCGCGGTGTCGCGTCTCGCGGGCCGCGACAACGCCCTCGACCTGTTGATGAGGCGGCCGGGTATGACATCGACGGCATCCGGGCCCTGACGGCGAAACGACGCAGGATGACACGTCTCGACGAGATCCAATCGTTCGAAGAGCGCTACGTCTCGATCCAACCGAACCTCGACGAATCAGCATGGCGTCTATCCGGACAGTTGCCCGGCTTCGCAGGCCGCACCGTCGTCGAAGCTCTCGAGACCCGGGGCGACAGCTTCCCGTACGGGTCGGGTGTCACACCGTCACGCACGACGCGCAACGCCGATGCGTTGTGGTCGATCAGCCACGACGCCGTCAGTGGTGGTGACGGCGCCACCGTTGACGCCTCATCACCGGTGCTGACGGTGTTCGTCGACGCCACCGAAGCCGCAGCAGTCGAACGCAACGACCGGTATCACATTCGAAGCCGGACCGCGGGTCGGACCGAACGCCGTCGAAGCAATCCTCTGCAGCGGCACCGTTGAAGTCACCGCACGCACCCCGGACGGGCAACCCCTCGCCCTCGGACGCCGCACCCGGGTCATCCCACCCCGCCTCCGACGGTTCATCCTGCACCGCGACGCCACACGATGCACCATCTCCGGCTGCACCAGCCGATACCGCCTGCAGATCCACCACATGATTCCGTGGTCCCACAACGGCCGGACCGACCCCGAGAACCTCACCACCCTGTGCTGGTTCCACCACCAGGTCGTGATCCACGGCCACGGCCACCGCATCGACCCCACCTCACCGCCCCAACGAAGACGACTCCTCAACCCAAGAATCCACGCACCACCCCACCCGGCCACACGGAGGTTCGCGTAGACCCGTCTTCGCCTCTCCCACGCAGTGGGAGAGGCGCGAGCACCGGCCGCCAGGCCGGAGCGCAGCGGAGAGGGCTGCCCGCGTGGAGACCACCTCACACCTGAAGAACACACCAGAACGCGTCAAGCCGCATCTGTTTGATCCCACCCCCAGGCCGCCCCCTCTGCAATCGAGCAGCCGCTCGATCGCGTCTCCCCCACCTTCGGCGGGAGAGACGAAAGACGGACAGCGGCACCCCTCCACGCTCGGAAGTGTTCCCTACTCCAGAGCCCGATACAGGAAGCTGGCCATCTCGGCGCGGCTGACGTCTTGGCTCGGGCAGAATCGGGTATTGGCAGGCGGGTTGCACCCCTTCGTGACCCCCGCCGTCCCGAGCCGATCGATGTCATTCTCGAAGATCGATCCATCGTCGTCGGTGAACAGGTCACCCTCCCCTGGGTCCGTGTAGCCGAATGCCCGAACGAGGAAGGCAGCCATCTGTGCGCGTGAGACATCGCGATCGACGCAATACCGATCATTCTCTGGCGGATTGCAGCCCTTCGTGATCCCTGCCTCGGCGAGGCGGTTGATGTCGTCCTCGAACACCGATTCGTTGTCGTCGACGAAGTAGTCCTGACTCGCCCCCGGCAGGTCGAGTGCACGAGTCAAGAACGCGGCCATCTGCCCACGAGAGACGTCACCATCGGGGCAGTAGCGATTGTTGGCTGGCGGGTTGCAGCCCTTCGTGATGCCCTCTCGCCAGATGTAGGTGATGCTGTCGTAGTGGACCGAGTCCGCGATGTCGACGAACGGGGGAACGGTCCCCGGAGCGATCACGGCCGACACGTACGGCGAGCGAGCGCCGAACCTGCTTCGGAACCAGGTGCCGTTCCGGGTGGTTGTCACGCTGGTACCGGAGAGGCTGCCGGTGAACTCGACGACCGTCCCCGGCGGACCGGCCAGAAGCCGTGCCGAGACGACGCTGTCCCAGCCTTCGTTGAGAGCCGACAGCATCTCCGACTGGGATGCGTGGACGGTCCACGTTGCGAGCGGGTTGGAGACCGCCGGTTCGACGGCCCAGTGGTCGTCGACGGACTTGAGGTGGGGAAGCGGGTTCCCACCCCACACATCTTCCTTGTCCTCGGTCGCTCCCCCGGTCGACGACGAGTAGTACGTCGAGATGATCGTGTCGCCGGACGACGGATGGTTCACGACCTCGCCGGTCGTGCTGTCGACGCCGCCGACCCATCGCTTCCCGTAGTAGGCGTTCGTACCCTCAGCTTCCTTGGACCAACCGACGAAGTTCTGGTCCGAACTGCTTGCGTCGAGGTGACACCAGCAATTCCGTTGCCGATATCCGGGCAGGCTTCCGTCCGCCTCGGCCCGATTCGTGGCGGTCGCGACGCCGTAGCTGCGGGCGATTGTTGCCTGCGCCGCAAGCGCCTCGGTGTGCCAAGAGGACGGCACCTCACCGATCCCGTAGAGGTAGTCCTCGAGGCCGACGGACAACGCAACGTGGATGGCGTCTGTCGTCAACGGATTCGTATCATTCGGACGAAGGCGGATGCTCCCGTGAGCGTAGCGACGATCACCATTGATCCTGACGAGGTTCGCAGCTGATGGATTGTCCAGGTCGGCATTGTCGACCCACGTCACGTCGGCGAAGCAGTCCCCCTCCGGGAGCATCGTCTCCGTGACCGGTTCGACGAAACGGCACAGGGTGGGATCGCTCTCCGGTACGGTCTCGAAGCGCCATGTCGCGCCGGGCGGGATCACAAGGTCGGGAACCGTGCAGTCGTCCGTGCCGTCACCGGTCTGGCAGACCGTCAAATCACCGTTGATGGCCTCGAGATCGACTGTGGCGACATCCTGCTCCAGGCCGATCCAGAGCGCTTCTTCGTCGAAGAGCCAGTGTTCGGTGCCGAGCGAGTCGGAGGCTGCCACCGGAACGGCACCGCTGTAGTAGTGACCGAGGATCTCGGCCGCATCGAACCCGTCGAGGGCCATGCCGTAGGCGCCGTACTGTGAGAGACCAACCCCGTGACCCCATCCCCCGCCCTCGATGTCCCAGTCGTCATCGGCAGCCGAAACGGCCGTCGTCGACAACACGACGACGACTACGGCTACGACCGCGATCGCAAGCGCGTTCAGCCCAAGAGTCGGAAGGACTCCCTCTGCTGGTTCTCGATATCGCCAAATCACAGCGTCAAGCTACCGCGGGTTCCGTTTTGTGTGGTGACCACCACGTGGCTATTCGGGTGCGGTGATCAACCGACGAGATCGCCGAGCGCCCGGTGGAGGAAGGCGGCCATCTGACCGCGCGTCACGCTCGCATCCGGGCAGAACCGGGTGTTCGCCGGTGGATTGCAGCCCTTGGTGATGCCGGTCGCCGCGAGCCAGGCGATGTCCGAGGCGAATGGCGAGTCCGCCGTGTCCGTGAAAGCGCCCTGCGATCCCGACGGGGTCAGGATGCCGCCAAGGGCGCGGTGCAGGAACGCCGCCATCTGCCCACGCGTCACTCGTTTGTCCGGGCAGTAGATCTGGTCGCCGCACCCTCGCGTGATGCCGCTCCGCGCGAGCCAGGTGATGTCGGACTCGAAGACAGAGTCGTCATCGTCAGCGAACAGACCTGCCATCGACGATGCCTGAACCGCGAACTTCCAGGCGTTGAGTTCGTTGAATACCCAGTCCAGCCCGTCGTTGGGGGAATCGAGAATGTCGAGAGCGCTCATGAGGGCGGCGTCCGGGTCGTCCTCGGTGCCAACGCTGTAGGCGATGTCACGGTCCTTGTCGAGGTAGACAAAGCCGATCGCCGTCGAAGACGACTCGATCCCGGCAGCGAGTTCGGCAAGCCACGCGGTTCGATTACCACCGGAGCCCGACGGCGTGCTCGCCACCATCCCCATCAGGACCGGTACGTCCTGTCCGATCTCCGTATTCATCTCGGCGACGCGTGCCTTGAACATCGAGTCCCAGTCATCCCAGGTCGGCGTGCCGTCGTTCAACCACGAGATCGCCGCAAGGTCGACGTACTCGGCTCCCGGTGAGTAGGCCCCGAATCCCGTGCCGACCGAGGCCTTCGAGTAGCGGTTCGAGTTCAGCTCGCCCGACATCTGATACACGAACCGCACCTGCGATCCGTCGACGCCTTCGGCGAGGACTGCGTCGTGGATCTTGCGATAGGCGGTCCGGAACGCGCCGGTGCTGTCCCCGTATGAGACGTTCTTGTTGTTGGCATCGGGGAACGGCACGATGAGGAGTCGGTTCTCGGGGTCGTCGTCGAGCCATCCGGTGAGGATGTCGATCCAGGCCGAGAACTCACGGTCGTAGCGGCCGGCATTGAACCCCGAGATGTCGGTGTCGTAGAACTCGATGTAGGGGACGGCTCCGGCGTCGCGGATCTTCGAGAGTTGGAGCGGTACCCAGTAGGAGCGGCTCGAACCGCCGGCAGCGAGCCAGTCGCCGCCGGAGAGCGGATACTCGAGGTGGACGAGGTCGAGTGGTTCCCCATTTGCCGTCATCGTGGCGAGCGCGTCTTCGTAGTCGTCGACCTCCACACCCCACGCCGATGGTGGATCGGGCGGCGGCGGCGGCGCTGCAGCAACCTCGACGACTCCATCGAGCGCTCGGTGAAGGAACGCCGCCATCTGACCACGGGTAACGGCCTGATCCGGGCAGAAGCGCGTATTCGCCGAAGGGTTGCAGCCCTTGGTGATCCCAACGTCGGCGAGCCACTCGATGTCCTCGACGAACGGGGAACCGGCGGTGTCCTCGAATGAACTCCGTGCTTCCGCGTCGCCGCAACCAACCCGGTGGTCCGCGACAACGAGCCCGTCGAAGCTCACGGGTGTATCCCGCGGCGGTGTGCTCGACCCGCCGTAGTAGACCTCGAGCATGAAGTCCCGGATGTGGACCGATGCCTGCGACGACGACCGATACAGGATGTCGTCGCGCTCGAACACCGGATCACCGTTCATCCAGGCGTTGAGCTCGCCGTTGCGAGCTCCAGGAGTGTTCATCGCGACGTGTCCCTCGACGCAGACCCACTCGCCGAGCGGGGCCTGCTCGGACCACCACAGGCCATCGCCGTACGACTGTGATTGGCCGAGCCAGTAGAGGTAGTAGCCGAGTCGGACGTTGGTCCCCCCATCGCCTGGTCCGAACAGGACGCGAGCCGACCATCCGGGGCGGCTCTCGGTCGGCGGTACCTGACCGCGCGCCGAACTCGAATACAGCGCCATGAACCCCGGCAGCTTCCCGGTCTCCTCGGGGAGCGTCTCAAAGCGCATCCAGTAGCGGAACCACGCCTCGTCCGGCTGGCTATAGCCGTGCCGCGAGAACTGGTAGTTGAGCATCGCGGCTTCGTGGCGACCCGGCTTCATCGTGATCCGCGTGCCGTTGCCTTCGATCCCCGGGATTCGCTCGCGGGAGATGTAGTCCCCTGCCAGCCAGTTCCACCACGTGCTGCTGTCTTCCCAGGAGGAGGACTCAAAGCCTTCGTCGATCCAGGTGGTGTCGGCTGAGGCCGGGGGTGCGACCGCGAGGATGCCGGCGATCACCGCAGCCGCCGCGACGAGGACCCCCATGCGCCGCGTCAATCCAGTGGTTCGAACCATGATGAGATGATCGGCACGCTTCGACCGGTGCTTGAGGAGTCGGTCGAGGAGTCGCTCGGCCGCTATCTGCCGATTTCGAGTGCCCTGGCGAAGAAGGTCGCCATCTCGGCCCGCGTCAGTGACCGCTCGGGGCAGAACTCGGTGTTGTCCGGCGGGTTGCAGCCCACCGTGATCCCGCTCTCCTCGAGAGCGTTGATCGAGTCCTCAAACGGCGAGTCCTCGTCGTCCACGAACGGATCCAGCCCATTCAGGTGCTCGTACCCAAAGGCACGCACCAGGATCTCCGCCATCTCCTCGCGAAGGAGGGGTCGGTCGGGGCAGTACTCGGTCTCGGTGCAGCCGAACCCGATGCCGGCGGCCACGACCGCGTTGATGTCGTCCTCGAAGATGGACTCTTCGTCGTCTCCGAACTCGTCATCAGGCGACGACGGCAGGTCGAGCACTCGGCGCACGAACGCTGTGATCTCGCCGCGTGTGATCTCGCGGTTCGGGCAGTAGCGGTCGTTGGTCGGCGGGTTGCACCCTCGGGTGATGCCCTCCTCGGCGATGATGTCGATGTTGGCTTCATGAACCGAACCCTCATCATCACGGAAGGCTCCGTAGTACTCGGGTTCGGGTTCGATCGGGTCGCCTCCCGGTTCGCCGATACGCACGGCCCAGTCGGCGTACGGCGTCGGATTCACCACGATGTCTCCGGGTGCGTGGACCTCCCAGTGGAGGTGCGGGATGGTGTACTCGGCGTTGCCGGAGTCACCGACCCAGCCGATGAGTTGGCCTTCTTCGACTCGGACGCCGGGGACGATGCCATCGGCGATCCCCCAACCGTTTCCGTCGTCGGTGTAGGTGCCGTCGGCGCGCTGGGTGTCGTTGTTCAGGTGCAGGTAGTGCGTCCGCCAATCGTCGTCGTGGAGGATCGACACGACGCAGCACCGCTCCGGGTTGAGATCCGCCGGGTTGGTCGACCAGTTGACCCGTTCGATGACGCCACTGCCGGCAGCGACCACGGGGACGCCCTTGACCATATAGGTGCCGATGTCGACGCCTTCGTGCGTGCGCCCGCCGCTGCGGGGCGCTCCGAAGGTGTCCGAGTAGGCGAAGTCGACACCGTCCATGCCGACGACGGGGAACGTGAAGGGGCGAGGGCCGTATGAATCCGCGGTCCACTCTTCGGCTTGAGATGGTGTGGCGAGGAATGTCGCGATCAGGGCGACGACGAAGGCGACGATGACGACCGGACGGACCAGACGCGCGTTGTGCGATGCGCTCATTGTTCGTGATATCGGCATCGAGTAACCGTACCTTGAGACTCGAAATAGCCGAAGACGGGAGCGGTCCAAGCTTCTCTTGTGGCCGCATGCGGGCCGATCGACAGGACTCCCACAAGCGCTGCAGGACCGCAGCCCCCGCGCCGCGGCCATGCCGACGAAGTCGCTCGCTGACGACACTTTCGGGTCTTTCGGCCCTACGGGCTCTCTCGCGGTGGCAGTTCGATTGGGGTGGCGCCGCGTGCGTTTTCGTTCTCGTTCTCGGCTGCTGCCAATAGGGGGCAACGGTCCGTAACAGGGAAGGAACGCCATGTACCGGTCGCCACGACTCCTTATTCTCCTTGCCGTGTTCGCGATGATCGCTGGGCTCACGTCCGGCGCCGCAACGGCAGCCGATTCGTTCACCGACGATGACGGCAGCACGTTCGAAGCCGATATCGAATGGATGGCCGCCGAGGGCATCACCCGGGGCTGCAACCCGCCGGCGAACACCCGGTTCTGCCCCGATTCGGCGGTGACTCGTGGCCAGATGGCCGCGTTCCTGGTTCGGGCATTGGGCCTGACCGATCGTCTCGCGAATCCGTTCACCGACGATGACGGCAACATGTTCGAGGCCGACATCGAGCGTCTTGCTGCTGCCGGCATCACGAAGGGCTGCAACCCGCCGGCGAACACCCGGTTCTGCCCGGACGCGAAGGTCACGCGTGAGCAAATGGCCGCGTTCCTGGTTCGGGCGATGGGCTACACCGACAACGGGGGCGGGGATCTGTTCACGGACGATGACGGCTCCGGCTTTGAAGGCGATATCGATCGCCTCGGCACCGCCGGCGTCACCCGCGGCTGCAATCCACCAGACAACGACCGATTCTGCCCGAAGAGTCCCGTGACGCGCGGCGCCATGGCCGCCTTCTTGCACCGAGCGCTCGACGGAACTACGCCACCCGATCCTGAGCCTCTCACGTGGAACGAGCAGGTTGATGCTCTGATCCTCGATGCGGGAAGGCTCCCAGCTCCGGAGCCCAAGAAATCCGTGACCACATACGACGCCGGAGCTGACGATTTCTTCGAGTGGAGGACCGAGACGCACGATGTCGTCGTTCACCCAAGCGATCTGTCAAACCTGGGTGTGGCGGACGATGTGCTCTGGCCGGGGAACCTCATCCGCGGAGACACGGCAAAGCAGTTCGTGTTCGAACCCATCAAGGCGTACCGCGCACCCATCACACTATGGGTCGACCTCGAAGGCTCGAGTTGCGCGGGTGCGCTCGGCCACACCGTCACCAATCCCACCACGGCTCGGATCAAGGACGGAATCCGGCAATTGCTCCAGCAGGCACGAGCTGACGGCTGCCTCGGTGTTCCTGCCAAAGCCATATGGCAGTACGAGCACGTCTACAGCAAGTCTCAGATGGATGTGTTCGCCAACGCGGATGTCAGCTACGGGGCGTACGACCTGTCGGCGCAATTCGACTGGTCCAAGACCGTTGAGCGCGACCGGATCTTCGCGAAATACCAGCAGGTGTTCTTCGCGATCTATGCGAATCAGTACGTGCAGCCGGACGAAGTGTTTGACGCCGCCCGTATGACGCCCGGACAGGTGGCTGCCGCCATTCCTCGGGGCTCGCTACCGCTGATGGTTGCGAGGGTCAACTACGGGTTCCAGGCGTACTTGACGATGGAATCAGAGTTCTCTGAGGAGACCACGAGCTTCGCGCTCCAGGCTGGCTTCGACGATGGAGTCACCGACGTCGATGTCGAGACCGGCCTTACTGCCAAGGAGATCCTCCAGCAGTCGAACATTGACATCTTCGTCTACGGTGGCGCAACCGCCGGCCTGGACAACATATACAGTGGCTATGACGGCTTCGTCGAGTTCATCAACGCAAGCAAGGATGCCGATGAGGGAGCCATCGGCGTGCCCCTGTCATACCAGTTGCGGCACCTCGGCGATCAGACGACGGCTCAGATCGCTCTCACGGGACAGTACGCCATCCGGACCCAGTGGCCCTTGGACCCCGTCATTCGGGTTACGTTGGATGCAATCCAAATGGGCGGCAGTATCAGCGATGAGGGCGCCAGCTACATCGATTGCGATCGAGTGCACTTCAGAACCACGCCTACGAACCGAACGACCGCGGTAGACCCTGGCGTACCGGCCGCCCCCGCCGTGACGATGGATGATGACTGGTCCGGCGAGAACCACTTGAGCGAGAACGAGAGACACGACTTCACGAACCTGTACACAGACATCCCATACAGCAACGGATTCGGTTGGGTACCCGGAGCGGAGGGCGACTGGGACTTCGATCTGCTTGATCTGTACTTCTACGCGAGGGACCACGACTCTTGGCCGAATCCCGACGACTCGGCCGCCGGCACGCTGACCCTCACGGGCGATGACATCGTTGGTGCCAGCGGGATCAAGCACCACGAGTTCACGATCACAGAGAGCGCGGACGACTGGAAGATGACGTTCTACTACACGACCGAATTGAGGCCTGCAATCCCGTAGCGGGAGCCGGCGGGCCCAAGAGATCCGGCGCCTAGCCTCCCGCCAAGGCTCGCCGGAGGAATGCCGCCATCTGGCCACGGGTCACGGCAGAATCCGGACAGAAGCGGTCGTTCGCCGGAGGGTTGCAGCCCGACGTCACACCCACCGACGCCAACCACGCAATATCGTCCGAAAACACCGAACTGCCCACATCCGTGAACGCCGCAGGCGGCTGCGTCACCGGCAGATCGAGCGCACGACGCAAGAACGCTGCCATCTGACCACGCGTCACCGCAGAATCCGGGCAGAACCGGTCGTTCGCAGGAGGATTGCAGCCCGACGTCACACCCACCGACGCCAACCACGCAATATCCTCCGCAAACACCGAGTCGCCCACATCCGTGAACGCCGCAGGCGACTGTGTCACCGGCAGATCGAGCGCACGACGCAAGAACGCTGCCATCTGACCACGCGTCACCGCAGAATCCGGGCAGAATCGGTCGTTCGCCGGAGGGTTGCAGCCCGACGTCACACCCACCGACGCCAACCACGCAATATCCTCGGCAAACACCGAATCACCCACATCGATGAACCCGCCGGATGCGGCAACCGTGGTGCGGCGATCGTCGGCCCAGCGGTCGAGACTTCCATCGAACAGCCATCGAGGCATCATCGCCCGATGTCCACGAATTCACGCCGGCAGCGAACGCTGCATCCACGCGATCCGGGTAGACGACGCGGTAGTCGTTCTGCTTGCCCGCCTCGTACTTGTTGCGGTTGAAGTAGACCATGCCGAGCACACGATCGTCGGCGGCGAGGCGTGAGAATGCCTCGTTCATCCAGGCATCGCGGTCCCGGTTCTCGACGACCGATCCCGTCTGGATGACCAGGATGGGTTCGGTCCATGCGAAGTCTGAGATGCGATCGATGGGGATCCCGAAGTTCTTCTCATACGTGAGCCAGGGATCGTTGCGGTTGAGTTGGGAGAACCCAACGAGGTCGACAACGGCGTCACCGGGATAGAAGTCCTTGTGGAGCAGTCCACCGTTCGACCATCCGCTGTACGAGACGATGAACCGCGCCTGGTCGGGAGTCGTTCCGGCGTTGATGAACGCTGACCGAATGCGCTTGTAGCCGGCATCGAAACCGTCGGCGTCTCCACCCCAGGGGTGCTGGGTGAGGTTTGGCTCAGGGAGCGGGACGATCAGGATCTGGCGACCACCGCCCTGATCGAGCCAGGTGTTCACCATCGCCGCCATCGCTTGCAGCGATCCGTCCAACGCTCCCGCGTTCAGGGCGCCCAAATCATCAACGGTGATTTCGACGACAGCGGTCATGCCCTGCTCATGCAGGCCCTCGAGCATCGCCGGGGCCCAGCCATTGGGCCAGTCGAGCTCAACTCTCCAGAAGATCTGGGTGAGCGAGGGATAGCGGCCAACCACCGCTTCGAGGCGTTCGAGATCTTCATCTCGATCGTTCGACGTAAGGCCGGTCAGCGTCGGAAGATCGGCGTCTGCCGCACTCACCGGTGGGCTGTGCACGGTGCCGATACCGAGGAGGGCGATGACGAGGGTGGTCAGAAGGATCGCGCGAACCATGATGTTGTATCGACACACAAGGCGCGAACTTCAACGCGATTCCGCGACACACCGCTGAAAATATCCCGAAGAAGAGGGTTCAGAGTATTCCGCGGGCGCATCGCGTCTCCACAAACAGGGCGGACGAGTCCTCTCACGCCGGTGATCCTAAGGATTCTTCCCCTCAATTCACGAATCGGCGTCCGCCAACGTCCGAAGGAGCCTCAGGATCGACTCCTCCATGATCGCAGCTTCCGCTCGATCTTCCGATGAAGTGGAGGAGGCTGAGGAGGTGGAGGAGGTGGAGGCCGTGCGGCTTCCTTCTCCAGCCGACGGCACTCGTGTTTGAGCGCTCTCACCTCGGTCTTCCACTCCTCGACCCGGTCCTCGACGTCAAGCACACGTCCGAGCCACGTTGCTGCCGTCTGAGCTTGGCCGAGGAGATCATGCCGACGCGCCCGATCTCCTTGCCGGAGCACTCCGATGTCTGAGCCGTGGGGATCCGTCCACTTGTCGACAAACACCTGGCCGTTCGATCGCCAAATATCCGCTCGATCCGGCAGTTGCGCCTTTGCCGTGATGTTGGAGGCGTGCTGCACCAGCACCCGCTCGTCGAGGATCACGTCGAGATCATTGACCCAGACGGTGAAGAGCAGATCGAGGTCCTCACGCGAGGCCACCAGGTACCGCTCGTCCCATCCACCGATGTCGACGGCGACGCTGCGATCCATCACATAGACAACTCCGGACGGGAGGTTTCTGAAAGGAGGCACAACGATTCGGTCGCCGCCGGCTTCCGACCTCACGGCGAAGGGGTTCCCCGCCGCCGTCACGGCAGGCAGAACGATCCCGGCTCGAGGGTGTTCGTCGAAACGTCGAGAGCAGCAGAGAACTCCATGCGGGTGGCAGTTCGGTGTCGTTGTTGACGAACGCAACGAACCGTCCGCTCGAAGCGCCCAGGCCCTGGTTCATCCCGGCAGCGAACCCCCGGTTCTCATCGTTGAGGATGGCGAGATCCGCGTTGTGCTCGGCGAATGCTGCGGCCTCTCTGGCGGACCCGTTGTCGACGATGATCAGTTCGTAGGAGACGTCGGTCTCGCTACGGATGCTGGCGACACACCGCTTGGTGTAGTCGAGTTGATCCCACGCAAGCACGATGACCGAGAGGTCAAGATCCGATCCCATGCCCCAGAATGTAGCGCGGGATGGCCGCCGACCCGCTGGGCATTGGGGCGAATCCCCTACTGGCCGGCCTGGTCGCCAATCCGCTCGACCTGCGCCGCGACAAGTCCCGGCAGTGACGACTGCCACAGGGGCATCCTCGGAGTGTCCTCACGCTCTGTCCCGAGGACCGAGTACGCGGGCCGCACCGCCGCGGTGGGGTACTCGTCGGTGGCGCACGGCTGGACGAGCGACGGATCGAGACCGGCAAGGCGCACGGCGGCCGATGCAAGGCCGTGCCATGTCGTTGCTCCTTCGTTCGCGACATGCACAATCCCGCGAAGACCAGAGCTGACCGCTTCTGCCGTTGCCGCCGCAAGGTCAGCAGCGATCGTTGGCTTCCCCCACTGATCGTTGACCACCCTGACCGGACCGCGAACCGCCAGTCGAAGCATCGTTGGCACGAAGTTGTCGTGGGTCGCCGAGATCACCCACGACGTTCGCACGATGAGGGCGCCCGGATGCCGATCGAGGGCAAGCCGCTCCCCGACGAGCTTGCTCCGCCCGTAGGCGCCAACGGGGCCGGCTGCATCGGACTCCACGTAGGGAATGGATGCACGACCGTCGAACACGTAGTCCGACGAGTATGTGACCAAAGGGATCGCCAGATCGGCGCACGCGGCCGCCAGAGCACCGACCGCTTCACCGTTGATGAGCGTCGCTCGCGCTTCCTCGCGCTCGGCGAGATCGACGTTCGTGAAGGCCGCCGCGTTGATGACGGCCGACGGACGGTGCGCTGTGACGGTGGGCGCGATCGTACCAATATCGCTCAGGTCGAGTTCACGCCGTGTGAGAAACACGGCGTCAGGAAACACCGAGCGCAGCGCCGTCCCGACCTGCCCGGTCGCACCCGTGACGAGGATCCGACCCTTGTCAGCCAAGAACAACATCCCGGAGGTACTCGCTGTAGCCGGAGACCGGCATCGAGTCGATGAGGCGGTCAAGTTCCTCGCGGGTGATGTAGCCGCACGCGTACGCGATCTCTTCGAGGCAGGCAATCTTGAGTCCCTGACGTTCCTCGATGGTGGCAATGAAGTTCGCCGCCTGGAGCAGGCTCTCGTGTGTTCCGCTGTCGAGCCAGGCGACGCCGCGCCCCAGCTTGACCGCCCGAAGCTCGCCCAGCTTCAGATACGCATTGTTGAGGTCGGTGATCTCGAGTTCCCCGCGCGCCGATGGCGTCTGGGCTTCCGCGAAGTCTGAGACGCGACCGTCGTACAGATAGAAGCCGGGCACGGCGAGATTGGACCGGGGATGGTCAGGCTTCTCTTCGAGCGAGACGACGGTCCCGTCGTCGGCGACCTCGGCGACGCCATATCGCCTGGGATCGTGGACCGGGTACCCGAAGATCGTGGCACCGCCCACGAACTCCCCGACGTGAGCGGCGAAATCCACGTTGCCGTAGAACATGTTGTCGCCGAGGATCAGGGCCACTGGCGACCCGTCGATGAAGTCTCGTCCAATGACGAAGGCCTGGGCGATGCCGTTCGGTTCAGGTTGCACGGCATAGTCAATGGTGATCCCCCACTGCCGGCCGTCGTCGAGCAAGTCACGGAATCGTGGCGTGTCCTGCGGCGTGGAAATGAGGAGGATCTCGGTGATCCCGGACTCCATGAGGGTGGCGAGTGGGTAGTAGACCATCGGTTTGTCGTACACCGGTTGAAGCTGCTTGCTCGCAACGCGTGTGATCGGATCGAGGCGACTCCCGGCGCCGCCGGCGAGCACGATTCCTCTCATGAGGCTCCCTTCAGTGGATTCCACCAATCCCGGCGGTCCTGATACCAGGCGATCGTGTCGGTGAGGCGTTCCCCGAAATCATGTTCGGGTCGCCACCCGAGTGCCCGGATCTTCGAGGAATCGAGTGCATACCGAAGATCATGGCCGAGGCGGTCGGTCACGTTCTCCACCCAGGCTTCGTCTCTTCCCATCTGTTCCAGGATGGCGCGCGTCACCTCGAGGTTCGATCGTTGGGCATCCGCGCTGATGTTGTAGATCTCGCCCGGGACTCCGGCGCCGACAAGGAGGTGGAGCGCCGAGCAGTGATCGTCCACGTAGAGCCAGTCCCGTTCGTTGGCCCCGTCGCCGTAGAGCGGAACCTTCTCCCCTTCGATCAGGTTGGTCACGAACAGGGGAATCAGCTTCTCGGGGAACTGATACGGGCCGTAGTTGTTGGTGCAACGGGTAACGACCACATCGAGTCCGTACGTGGTCGCGTATGACAGTGCGAGGAGGTCGGACCCAGCCTTCGAAGAGGAGTACGGCGAGGACGGGTTGAGCGGCGCCGTCTCCGAGGGGAATCCGCTCTCGATCGAGCCGTACACCTCGTCGGTTGACACATGGAGGAATCGGCGGACGCCATGACGGAGTGCCGCATCGAGCATCACGCCCGTGCCGACAACGTTGGTAGAGAGAAACACTTCGGGGCCGCTGATGGACCGATCGACGTGGCTCTCAGCGGCGAAGTGCACAACGGTGTCGTGGCCGGGAACGATCGTCTCGAGGAGGGCGGCGTCGCGTATGTCGCCGAGGACGAACGTGTGGTTCGGCAGCAGGTCGAGTTCCGCCACGGTTGCCGGTACGCCGGCGTACGTGAGCGCGTCGAGATTGGTGACGTGTGCGTCCGGCTCACGGTCGAGCACGAACCGGATGAAGTTGGATCCGATGAACCCGGCTCCGCCGGTCACGAGGTATCTATGCTCCATTGACTCGCCTCTACGTCGGTAGCTCGGCGTCGCGCAGCCTCGGGGCCGATCGGTCTCTCCCGCTGGCATGAGGCTCGATGCCGGAGTGGGGCCAGTCGATCGCAAGGTCCGGATCATCCCACGCGACGGCGCGATCACACTCCGGGACGTAGAAGTCCGTGGCCTTGTACAGCATCTCCGTTCCGTCCGTGAGGGCCATGAATCCGTGAGCGAAACCTGGGGGGACCCACACCTGAACTTTGTTGTCCTCGGACAGTTCGACGCTCACGGACCGGCCGAACGTCGGCGACCCGGCGCGGATGTCAACCGCCACGTCGAATGCAACGCCGCGCACCACCCGCACGAGCTTGCCTTGCGGGCGCTCAACCTGATAGTGCAATCCCCGCACCACGCCGCGTGCGCTGCGCGAGTGATTGTCTTGGACGAACCGCGTCGGACCGATCAGATCGTCGAAGTCACCCTGGTTCCACGACTCGAAGAAGAACCCGCGATCGTCTCCGAATACATCGGGTTCCAGTGCGATCACGTCTGGAATGTCGAGCGGCGTGATCTTCACAGTGATTCTCCGAACGGCTTCGAGATGGCAGGATGATACGGTACACGCCGGTGCCGCGACACGCCTTGCGCCCGGCCCAGCCCCATCAACTCCCCCGAGGTGACATGGACAAGCCGCCAGATAGCGGAATACCGGCGGGTGGGTCTGACGAGCACATCGCAGACCTGCAGCGACAACTCGACTCAACGAAGGCCGAACTCGAGCGGTTGCAGAAGCGGCGGAGTGTGCGGGCCGCACTCAAGATCGCGTCGGTGGCGAAGCCCCTCATGCGGAGGATGCGGCGTTCGGAACCCGGCGCCTCCCAACATCGGCAGCTCACCGCCGACGACGTCGCAGGCGCGATCAGAAGTCTGCGGCCCGACGCGGGTCCTTCGGAGGGACCGCTTGTCTCGATTGTCATCCCGACGCGGGATGGCTTCGCTCCCCTGAGCGCGCTGCTCCCAGCTCTCGATACGGCCACGATCTACCGGTCCTTCGAGGTAATCATCGTCGACAATGCTTCGGCCGACGACTCGGCCTCCCTGTTCAAGGCAGCGTGGACGTTCCCGCTGCACGTGATCCGCAACGAGCAGAACGCCAGCTTCTCCGAGGCCTGCAATCAGGGTGCCGAGGCGGCCAATGGCGAGTTCGTGCTGCTGCTGAACAACGACGTCCTCCCGATCAATGCTGGATGGCTCGGCGCCATGGTGGCGACCGCCGGCTCCGACGATGCCATCGCCGCGGTCGGCGCGCTCCTGGTCTACCCGCAATCGACTCAACCCAGATCGCTGACCGTCCAGCATCGGGGCGTTGCTATCGATGTCCGCAACGGTGAACTCCGTCCGATGAACCTCGGTGGCGGTGACCCAACCGATCCGGAACTGGCCGCCACCTGGGCGGTCCCGGCCGCGACCGCCGCCTGCCTCCTGATCCGCACGGAGGTGTACCGCAAGGTCGGGGGCCTCGACGAGTCCTACGTCTATGGAACCGAAGATGTCGACCTCTGTCTCACGCTCCGTGAGGCGGGGCACGAGATCGCCGTCAACGGCAACGCCGTCCTGTTCCACCAGGAGTTCGCGACCCAGCGCACGGTTCCGCAGGCTGATCGGGAGGCCGGGTGGCTCCGGAACCTCGCCTACTTCTCCGGCAAGTGGGGTGCCCGCGTTGGAAGGGCGATCAAGCTGAGCAAGCTCGACCCAACCGGTATCCAGTGGTCCCCCGAACAGTCCGACACCATCGGCATCACCCTCACCGACAAGCGCCGTTCGGCCGGATGGGGAGACTGGTACACGGCGCACGAACTCGGCGACGCCTTCGAGGCCATCGGGTGGAGCGTCATCTACCTCGAGACCGGAAAGGACGAGAACCGAGAGTCACTTCGAAGAGTCGACGTCCTCGTCTGCCTGCTCGACGGATTCGACCCACGAGCCGCGGCTGGGACCACCGTTAAGGTCGCGTGGATCCGCAACTGGACGGACCGGTGGCTCGAACGACCGTGGATTGGCGACTTCGATGCCATCCTTCCGAGCAGTGCCATCTCTGCGTCGCTGATCGTCGATCAGATAGACGCCGTCCCACGGGTGCTCCCGCTCGCGACCAACCCGGATCGCTTCCGCCCGGTGGATCCGGATCCGGCGGCTGCTTCGGACATCGTTCTCACCGCGAACCTCTGGGGCGAGGACCGATCGTCGTTCGGCATGCTCGACCTCAACCAGTCCGAGGACTTCGCCATTTACGGAAAGGGATGGGATCGGGAACCGTCGGCACAGACGCATTGGCGAGGCGTCGCCGACTACGACCTCCTCCCCGCCATCTACAGCTCCGCCAAGATCGTTCTCGACGACACAGCGAGTCCAACCCTCCCGTTCGGTGCACTGAACTCGCGGGTATTCGACGCCCTCGCCTGCGGCACTCTCGTGGTGACCGACAACCAGGTCGGATCGGCCGAGGTGTTCGATGGTCAACTCCCGTCGTTCGGAACCGGCGAAGAACTCCGCGACCTGCTCGACCGGTACCTCGGCGACTCCACCGAGCGCAACGCCCTCGCACAGCACCTCCGCGATGTCGTCCTCGCCCGCCACACCTACGAGCACCGTGCCACCGAGATCATCTCAGCTGCCCAGAAGGCGATCAACGCACCACGGGTGTCGATCAAGATCGGCGTCCCAAGCGAAGCCGAGGCGGAGACATGGGGCGACACTCATTTCGCTGCCGCCTTCGCAAAGTCGCTGCGTCGGCTCGGATTCCGGACCAGCGTCGATCTGCTACCCGACTGGGAGACAATGGCGAACCAGGATGTCGACGCGGTCATCCACATTCGGGGCCTCAGCCGGTACACGCCGAAGAGCGGACACGTCAACGTGCTGTGGATGATCAGCCACCCCGACGACATCAACGACGCCGAGTGCGAACTGTACGACCTGGTACTTGTCGCCTCCGAAACGTATGCACAGGAGCTGCGGCAGCGCCTGCAGGTGCCGGTCCATGCCCTGCTGCAGGCAACCGACCCTGAGGTGTTCTTCCCCGATCTCGAGGTCTCTCCGTCGTCCCGCCACGGATTCGTGTTCGTCGGGAACTCGCGGTTGCAGCAGCGGCCCGGCGTGCAAGCAGCGGTCGAGAGCGGACTGGAGTTGGAGGTCTACGGCGGAGATTGGGACGGTCTGATCCCTGCCGAGGTCGTCCGCGGCGAGTTCGTCCCAAACTGCGACGTCGGTGGCGTCTACAGCAGGGCCAAGTTCGTGCTCTCCGATCATTGGCCCGACATGGCAGCGCACGGCTTCATCTCGAACCGGATCTTCGATGCAGGAGCCTCGGGTGCGCTCATCGTGAGCGATCCCGTGGCCGGGATGGATGACCTCTTCGGTTCGCTGGTGCCGACCTTCTCGGGCTCTGATGAGCTCCAGGCTCTCGCGTCCGATATTGCAGCACGCGCCCAGCACTACGAATCGGTCCGTCAGCGGTTGCGAGCGCTGGTGCTGAAGTCACACACGTTCGATCACCGGGCCGCAACATTCGCCGCCCTGGTCGACCCGCTCCTCGCTGTTCGGACTCGCAGCGTCGCATCCGGGTCCGCCGTCGTGTGACACCGTCTGTCATCGGGTGTGTCCCCCGGCGGGTGTTGGGTGAGCACGAGAAATGGCCTCAGGCCCGTAGACTGCCCGAACCGTGACGACACAAATGGCGAACAAGGCTGGGCGGTTCACCGCGGCCACCAAGAAATACGTACGAGATCTCTGGTCCCGGCGTGAGTTCGCGTGGTACATGGCCCTCGGAAACCTCAAAGCCAGGAACGCCTCAACGGCGCTCGGCCTGTTCTGGTGGGTTCTGAACCCGCTCCTTCTCGGTGGCGTCTACTACCTCGTGTTCGGCGTGATCCTGAACGTTTCGCGCGACCTGTCGTACCTCTTGTCGGGAATGTTCGTCTTCTACTACACCGCCACGACCCTCACCGGCGGGGCGAACTCCATCATCAGCAACAGCCGTCTCCTGGTGAACCTGTCGTTTCCGAGACTGATCATGCCGATCGTCGCCATCACGGAAGCCGGGATCGGCTTCCTCGCCTCGATTCCGGCTCTGTACCTGATCATCGGTTTCAACGACGGTATCTGGCCCTCCTGGAGCATCATCTGGGGTCTCCCGATTGCGTTCGCGATCCAGACGGTGTTCAACCTCGGTCTTGCGGCCATAACCGCCCGCATCGCGGTGCCCTTCCGCGACATCAACAACTTGCTCCCCTACGTGAGCCGGATCTGGCTCTACGTGTCGCCGATCATCATCCCGGCGAGCTACGTGCTCAGCCTCGAGGCGCCATGGGATACGGTCTACAAGCTCAATCCGCTGGTGTCGATCATCGGGTTGTATCGCACTGCGCTACTCAACTATCCATTCGAGAGTTGGATGCTCTATGCGGGTATCGCCTGGGCCATTGGACTCTCCACGGTCGCCATCGCGGTGTTCGTGAAGTACGAGGGCAGAATGGCGAGGTACTTGTGACCGGCCAAGCCGCAGTATCGGTCGCAAACGTCACCGTCACGTTCCGGCCGCTCATCGATCGCAAGCCGACGCTGAGGAAGTCGCTCGGCCGACTGCGCCACCGGGAGAAGGAGACACTGGTCGCTCTCGACGATGTGACGCTAACCGTCAACAAGGGTGAGGCGTTTGGTGTCATCGGATCCAACGGAGCCGGGAAGAGCACGTTGCTGAAGGTGATGGCCAAGACGCTGAAGCCGTCGGAGGGCACCGTCAACGTGTACGGCAGAACGTCGACGCTGCTCTCACTCGGTCTGGGCATGAAGCCGGACCTCTCGGGCCGCCGCAACGTGTACCTCGGCGGTCTGGCGGCTGGTCTCCGCAAAGCCGAGATCGACAAGAAGTTCGATTCGATCGTCGAGTATGCGGACATCGGCGAAGCCATCGAGCGGCCGGTGAAGACCTACTCATCCGGGATGTTCTCTCGTCTTGCCTTTTCTGTCGCAATGGCGATCGAACCGAACATCATGCTCCTCGACGAGGTTCTGGCGGTCGGTGACGAGTCCTTCCGCGAGAAGAGCATGGGGACGATGACCGATCTCCTCGCCAATGCCGGCACGATCATCTTCGTCTCCCACTCACTGCCGAACGTCGCCGAGTTCTGCGACCGCACCATGTGGCTCGACGGTGGCCGCGTCCAGGCGGTCGGCCCGTCGGAGGAGGTCATCGGCTTGTACAAGGCCGAGGTCGCCAGGCGCAAGGCCGAGCGAGCCGAACAGAAGAGCAGGCCATAGGCCGCCAAGTGCAGCAAGCGGGTTCGCTTCCCCCACGGCTGCTGGATCTGGTTCGCCTATGTAGCATCGCAGAATTGGGTCCCGCACGATCGGGAGACGCCATTGGGAAGTGACAGACTTGCATCGTTTGGGCGGAAGGGCCGCGCCGTCGCCGAACGAACCGCGCGCAGACTCCGACGCACAGTCGTCGGAACCCAGAACGCTCCTCACCAAAACGCCCCCGACCAGCGCGAGGCAGTTCGTTTGAGCGTCGAGTGGGCCCGATTTCCGATGGCCGAGGGCGACTGGGCGGAAGCGGCTTCCCGGTGGGAACAGGTGCTCGATCAGTTCGGACCCGCCTCGTCGTGGAGCGCTCACCGGGGATTGATCGTCGCCCACACAAACATGGCAGGCATCGAGGCAGCGGAGTCTGCAGCCACCAGGGCACACGCTGTGTTTCCGGACTCCGTTGAACTGGCGGTTGCGCAGGCAGAGATACCGATGGCCGAAGAGCAGTGGCAGACGGCGGCGGCCCGCTGGGAACAGCTCCTTGATCGGTTCGAGCCGAATGTCCCCCCAAAGGCCTACGTGCGAGCGGCGGTCGCTCACGGCAAATTGGGCGACCTAGCTTCCGCCGCCTTGATGCTGGATCGCGGCGCCACCCACCATCCGGGCCATGTCGCACTGATAGCAAATACGGCCGAGTTGGCGATGACCCGACGAGATTGGCCGGATGCCGTTCGCCGGTGGAACGAACTCCTCCAAGCGCGCTCAGCACAGGCCGATAGCCAGCGAGACGGATCCAGATTCCCCCGCCGCGGCAACCAGTGGGACTGGTACGAGGAGGCGTGGAAGGCCATCGCTCGCAACTGGACCGAGATCCAGTCCCAGATCGGATTCGTTCCGAATCCGTCGTTCTTTGGCGCACTTGGGAGAACGCTGGGCAATGCGCGGCTCCCGGATGAGGAACTGGAGATACTCCGAGTCGCTATGGCCGTCCACCCGGACGACGACCGGCTCGCCTTCGACTACGCCGTTGCTCGCCTCGGGCTCGTGAAGCACACCCAACGATCTTCGGAACTCCAGAGCCTCCGACAAGAACTCAAGGATCATCCGCTCCTGGCGGAGTTCTGCACCGACGAGACCTTCGCCGTGGAGGATGCACGACCGCTGAACCGTTCCAGCGATCGCGGCGACCTTGATCTGGTTGCTGAGGTACGTGCGGCCAACGCTGAGGCCATGGCAACCTTCGTCCCCGACCGCGGTGACACAAACTACGAGCTCGGCAGCGTCTACATCATTCGAGTGCCTCATGGTTCGTCGGTAGAACTCGAACTCAAGGCCGGGCGCTACTTGTCGCGTGACATCATCGAGCGCCGCGTCCGCGAGATCAGCGAGCGGGACGCGTGGGAAGGGATCACCGCCAAGGAGAACCCCGTGTTCAGGCAAGCTCGCGAGCTCTCCGATGCGTTCGGCCAACGCTTCGCCAGTGCCCCGCTGCTACCCGCAGAGGCCCTGTCCGACGCTGTGCTCTTCCTCCTCGTGCACGAAGTCTCCCTCTACGAACCGATGGAACGACTGGCGGCAGACATTGCAGCAGAGGCCGACACGTCGCCGGTCTTCATCGAATCACCGACCGACGAGTACGCCTACCTCGATGGGTATCCGTTCAGCCACTTCGACGTGCTCTACCTTTATTTCGCACTGCGCAGGCGGGGTGCCAACGCCTTCGTGTGCCGGTTGTACAACGACACAGCCCCGGACCCATCGTCGATAACCTTCCGGCCCGGTGTGCGTTCGCTATTGCCGAGTGCCGTCGTCGAAGAGCCCACCGGGAAACGTCACTCGAGCGCGGTCATCCCTGCCGGGATTCGGTCGGTGAGACGGGTCGTTGAGACGCTGGACTCTCCGCTCGTGTTCTCCTCCGGCGAGGTCATCGAGGAACCCGACTACGACCGTTCGACGCAAGACAAGCCCAAGACCGGAGCCGAGATCTCCATCCATCCCGAGATCTCAAACCTGCCAACGTTCACCTTCGACCTCCGAACGCTGGCGACGCTCCGCAGGGTGCCGGTCGGCCCACAAGACGACTCCACGGAGCAGGCAACCATTGAGGTATCGGACGCCATCGGTGGCGACTGGTTCCTCTGGCTCGACCGGGCTCTCCACACGTACCTGGCCGCGATCTCTGCCAACGCCCACGCCGCAATCGCTTCTCACGGCATTGAGGAAGCGCACGTGGCCGATCACCTCTTCGCCGACGCGTCCCTGTTTGCCAGTGCCGTGAAGCGAAACGGAGGTCGCGTCGTCTTGTGGCCGCACTCCGCAAACCCCGTGCACGTCAACGAACGCCGGAGCGGTTCGTTCGACGAGGTCCATGCAGTGACCCGTGCCGGTTGCGACGAATGGCGGCGGCGATTCCCGGACGTTGAGATCATCCACTCCCCTTCGACGATGCTCGATCCGCCCACCCGGGAGGGTCGCATCGACGCAGCGATGCCACTGTCGGTCATCGTGTTCGGTGGCCGATCGATCTATCGACACATGCCCATGCTCAACCAAACACTTCACGAGGCGTCGCACCGTACCTTTTTCACCGGACTCCAGGAGCTACAGACCCGTCACACGATCGACGTGTACTTCAAGCCGCGTGGCCGCACCGGAGATGAGGAAATGTGGCTGTCGGAAATCGTTGGCGCAACGGCCTCGTGGAACAGAGTCCTCGAACACCCAAAGCGGCTCGATCTGCCCAACATGCTGTTCGTTTCAATCTCGATGGGATCGTCCGCGCTGCTCGAAGGTCTCAGTCGCGGCATCCCCGGCTGTGTGGTTCGCGACTTCCCGGTCCGCGACTACACCACCCTGGATGACAAAGCGATTCCGACCGGCCCTTCACGGGCCATGCTCGACATCGTGGCTTCGTGCCTCAGGCCGGGAGGATACGAGCAGCTCCTCGAGCGCGAACTCGTGTACTACGCGGCCGAACTCGAGACCGGAGAGTCGCCCTAGACGTCCCACGGAGTGGCAATCAGTTGATGAACTAGCCGGCATCAAGTGGCTTCTGCTCCACGAGAGCGTTCAGCGCAACAATGTCCGGCCTTGTTTCGAGCAACGCAACGATCTCGCGCCAGGACGACGACCGGTCTCCCGTGTCCGCGACGATGGCTTCGATGGCTGCCGCATCCTCTACCGTGTCGAGCGTTATCCGGTACTGGCCGGCTCTCGGTTCGAAGACCAGACCGGCGACTCTGAAGCGACCTGGCTGACGATACAGGTACGAAGTGACGTGGCTCCGATCGGCGCCGGTGGCACCCATCGCGGCCTGCCTCAGCGCCGCGACCGAGCAGGCCTCCACGTCAAGACCTCGGGGTAGCGTGCGCTCGATACTGGTGCTGAGGTAGTCGAGTTCGGTCGGGTCAAACGCCCGCACAGCGAGACGGATCACCGAAGGATCGAGCAAGGGACAGTCCGCGGTGAGGCGCACGACGACCTCGGGCTCAAAGGTGTCGACGGCCAGCATGAATCGGCCGAGGACATCGTCCAGGGATCCCCGGACAACCTCAGCGCCCATGCCCAGAGCAGCCTCGGCAACGGGATCATCCGAAGGATCCGTTGACGTCGCAACGATCACGCAATCGAGGGCGCCGCTCTCTCGCGCTGCCCGCACGACCCAGCCGAGGACGGGGGACCCACCGAGGTCTCGAAGCACCTTCCCGGGCAGTCGCGTCGATGTCATGCGTGCTTGAACTACGGCGACAGCACCTGACATACGGACCTCCTGAACGGCGAACCACCGCCGATCGATGGATCCCGACATACGCTATCACTGAGGTGCGGCAGTGGTGTCGACCCGCGTTCGCCGTGGAGCGGCTCTGGACGATGAATTCGTTTCCGCCAAGGACCCGCTGAGGTCAGAATTGTCGGCCACCACGGTCTCCGCCGCCCTGCTGGCAATACCCGGTCCTGGAGCGGCCTGGCTAGAGTCCTGCCTTGGTCGGGGGTTTGGCCAACGGCAACAGATGCGGCTGCAGGAGCGAACGACGACGACGGGGTTCCACAGGAGCAGACCGTGTAGCACCGCCCACCATGCTTCAACGGTCAAGAGCCCCATGGACGCCAGGCGATCTGACGCCAACGGAGGAACACGTGGGAACAGACAAGACGAGCGGCCAACCGGGACGAATGCGAAAAGCACTTGGTGGTGCCGCGCGCCGGACCGGCCTCGCGAGGACGGGACGGAAGCGTAACCCCGCGCAGCGTTCCCGTATTCAATACCCGGGAGCGGCACAGGCCGATGAGATCCAGGCGGGCGTCGAGTGGGCCCAACTCGCCATGTCCGATAGCGATTGGCCGCAGGCCGTCACTCGATGGAACCAACTCCTCGATCGCTACGGACCCTCAGTTTCATCACGCCTGTACAAGGGCCTCGCAACCGCCTACATCGAGTTGGGACAGATCGGAGCCGCCGCTGCGATCGTCGAGCGAGGACGTGCGCTGTTCCCGAATGCTGTCGACTTGCCGCTGGTGTGGGCCCATATTGCAACCGTCGAAGAGAACTGGGAAGAGGTGATCAGCCGGTACCGCCAGGTCCTCGAGGCGGGTGGACCCACCGTGTCATGGCGACCCCACAAGGGAATCGTCGCCGCGTATATCAAGCTCGGAGACCTCGCGAACGCTGCATCCGCAGCAGACGAGGGCATGCGGCATTTCCCCGATAACGTCGACGTCGTTGGAGCATGGGCAGGTGTCCCACTGAAGGCGGAGGACTGGGACGAGGCGATCGAACGATGGAACCACGTCGTGAGCCGATTCGGCGCGGCAGCGCCGTGGCGCGCATACGTGAGCCTTGCCGTCGCATATGCCGAGACTGGTGATCTCGAGAAGGCCATGGAAGCAGTTGAACGGGGGCGTTCGCTGCACCCGGATGAGAGCACTCTGGCCGCTCACGCGGCAGAAGTGGCAATGGCCCGCCGCGACTGGACGGAAGCGATCGACCGCTGGCAGAAGGTACTGGACCTCCAGATCAGGACACGCGGGGTGCCTGAGCGCGGAGAACTTTTTCCGCGCCGCGGGGTGGTGTGGGATTGGTACGAGGAAGCCTGGCAACAGATCACCGCGAGTGGAACCGGATCGAGCCAACCCTCGCAACGAAACCAACGACACTCCTCTTTCGCAGTCTCGCCCTCACGATGAAGAACGCCGGTCTACCCGACGAGGCGCTCGCGATTCTCGAGTGCGGCGCTCGGACTCACCCGGATGACAGCTGGCTCGATTTCGACCTCACCGTGACACGAATTGAGAATCAGAACACCGACGGACGAGTAACCCCGGCACGGATCGCACTGGGCGACGCTGAGCAACGTGGACGCTCCGAACGCTTCCTCTCCAGCGTCTACCGCAGCAGCCCGTACAGCATCGAAGACGCCTCGGACAGGTCGGACGACAGCGCCGCCTCGGCACCTACCACGTGCACCAGGAACTCCGAGGTCCTGACACAATTCCATCCATCCCTCGAGCGCACATCCGATGGTCTTGGCCCAATTCACGTGATCCGCGTCCCGGCAGGATCGTCGGTCGAGATCGAACTGAAGGCCGGTCGCTACTTCTCACCGTCGTCGATCGCTCGTCGCGTCGCGGAGGTGAGCCGCCGAGACCAATGGGAAGAGATGACGTCGCCGACCAACCTTCTGATGGAACGGGCCCGGGCCACCGCCGACGCCCTGGGAAGCCGATTCGAAGAACCCCCGTTCCTCCCGGCCGATGCCTACTCGGACGCCGCGCTGCCCCTCCTGTTCGAAGAACTTGCCGTATATGAGCCGATGCGCCGAATCGCGGCCGACATCGCGGCCGAGAACGACGACTCGGCGGTGTTCATCGAGTCCCCTACAGACTCCTATCGCTACCTCGACAGCTTCCCAGCCACACGGTTCGACGTCATATATCTCTACTTCGAGTTGCGTCGGCGTGGAGTCAACGCGTTCATCTGCCGAATCCTCACCAGCGAGCTACCCCCCAACCGCCCGTTCCGATTCGTGCCCGGCGTACGAACGCTCCTCCCGCTGATGGAGGCGAACGGTTCACCACCGGCCGAGGCCAGCCGAGCAGTCTTCCCTGCGGGGATCCGATCGGTGCGGCGAGTTGGCGAAGCTGTCGGGGACGTCATCGTCTACACGGCAGGCTCGGTGGTCAAGGAGTTCGCATACGACCGATCACTCAAGCAGGACTTCCCGATCAATCCAGAGGCGAACGTGCATCCGCCGCTCTCAACGCTGCCAGACCTCGAACTCGGATCGGTGCCGGTCGGCGTGCTCAGTGGCGTCCCGTTGATTCCGGAGGTAGGGCTCAAGATCGACGCCAGGGTCGAGACCTCTGAAGCTATCGGTCGCGACTGGCTCTACTGGATGGATCACGTATTGCACAGCTACTACACGGAGATCTCAATGAGATCCGCGGCAGAAATCGCGGCACGGGGCATCACCGAAGCCCACGTCTCCGACTACCTCTATCCGGATGCCACCCTGTCTGCGTACGCCGTGAAGAGGAGCGGTGGCCGGGTGGTGTTGTGGCCCCACTCCGCGAACCCGGCGCACATCAGCGAGCGACGTCCAGGATCGTTCGACGAGGTGCACGCAGTGACGCGGTCTGGCTGCGAAATGTGGGAAGCGCGTTTCCAGGACGTTCCGATCCACCACACGCCGTCGGCCATGCTGGATCCGGCAGAACGCGACACGATCATCGATCCGAATCTTCCACTGTCTATCGTGGTCATTGGAGGACGGACAATCCTCCGGTACATGCCGGAACTCGACCAGGGCCTCCACGAGTCCGCCTACCGATCGTTCTTCGAAGGTGTGGCCGACCTCAAGAAGCGGCACCCGATCGACCTCTATTTCAAGCCGCGCGGACTCACGGGCGAGCACGAATTCTGGCTGACCAAGACCGTCGGAGGCGTGGGTGACTGGCAGCGAGTCCTTGAGCACCCTCTTCGCATTGATCTCCCCAACCCACTCTTCGTGTCCATCTCGATGGGAACATCCGCGCTGATCGAGGGTCTCGGCCGGGGTATCCCGGGACTCATCGTCCGGGACTTCCCGCTACGCGACTACACCACACTGAGCGACGAGGCCCTCCCAATCGGCACCACATCGGCCATGCTCTCAGTTATCGAATCGACCTTCGAGCCGCATGGATACGAGCGTCTCCTCGAGCGTGAACTCGACTACTACGCCACCGAGTTGCAGGCCATCGACACGGAATGAATCTGGACGTCAGTGGCAGTGCCTCCGAGACCGGCGACGCCAACCCCATTCACCCACCCGTAGGACCGATGACACCGTGAACTTCCTGATCCGCGCCGACGCATCCCTGGAGACCGGGAGCGGCCATGTGATGCGCGTCCTGGGTCTGGCCCAGGAGCTCAAACGGGAAGGGCACAACGTCTGCTTTCTGCACGCCTGTCCCGAAAGCCTGCGCGATCGGCTGACTGCTCAGGGCCTGGAATCATTGGACCTTGACGCTATTCCCGGCTCCAGCGAGGATGCTGAGTCCACTGTTCATCGTGCTCGCGTGATCGACGCCGACTGGGTCATCGCAGACGGCTACGACTACTCCGCGGCATACCAGCAGGCCATCATGACGTCGGGATTCCGAATGCTTCTGGCCGACGACAACGGCCATGCCGATGGCTATCCCGCAGATCTCATCTTGAACCAGACCGTTCACGCCAATCCGTCGCTGTATGCCAACTGGCACGACGATGGACGCTTCCTCCTCGGCCCTCAGTACGCATTGCTCCGAGCGGAGTTCCGTCCGTGGATCGGGCAGACGCGAGTTGTCCGCGACACTCCGAAGCGGTTGCTGGTCAGCCTGGGAGGACTGCCCGACCCGGACTGGCTGTCCCGCGTCCTCCGGGGCTTGTCAGGGCTCGATCTGGAGATCTCCGTCGCCGGCGGCATCCCGGATTCAGCTCGCGATGACGTCGCTCCAGACGATTTGATCAGCCTCCTGCCGCACGTCGAGAACATGGCAGATCTCATCGCGCGTTGTGACATTGGGCTCACGGCCGGAGGGGCCGCCACGAGAGAGTTCCTCTTCCTCGGCCTCCCCTTTGCCGTCGTCGACGTGGCGGAGAATCAGGTGCTGCAGTCGCAGTACCTCGACGACCACGGGATCGCTCTGAGGCTCGGCCCCATAGACACACTCGATACGAGTACGATCCTCGGTGCTATCAGCCGACTCGTTGAGAGTCGGGCCGACAGAATTCAGATGTCCGCAGCGGGGCAACGACTCGTTGATGGGCGTGGCGTCGACAGAGTTGTCGCCAGATTGCTGACCCCAGGGAGGCGACCGTGATTGGGCTTCGAGACGTTCTTGAGACAGACCGCGAGATGCTGAGAACGTGGAGAAATCTCCCCGAGATCTCTGAGTTCATGTACTCGACACACGAGATCGGCGTTGAAGAGCACGCTCGCTGGTTCGCAGCCGCGATGGCCGATCCTCAGCGGAGGTACTGGATCATCCTGCTCGACGAGAGTCCCGTTGGTCTCGTCAACATCTACGAGATCGATGTCGAGAACTCCCGAGCAAAGTGGGCCTTCTACCTGGCCGACCCGAGTGTGCGGGGCCGTGGGGTTGGAAGCTACGTCGAGTACACAACCCTGAACTATGTGTTTCGGGAACTCGGTCTCCACAAGCTGGCGTGCGAGGTTCTCTCTCTGAACCCGCGAGTCATCTCGATGCATCAGAAGTTCGGGTTCACGGTCGACGGCACGCTCCGCGACCAGTTCATCAGGGACGGCGAGTACATCGACGTCGCATGCTTGTCGATCATGGACGACGAGTGGGCCGAGATCGAACCGAGCCTCCGAGCAAAGCTCGAACCTCGAGGACTTGTCTGAGGTGACTATGAATGTCGGAGAGCAGGCACAACGATCGTTGACGGTGGATGACGATCTCGTGTCAGCGTTCGCCGAGGTCAGCGGTGATCGAAATCCCGTACACATGGAAGAGGAGTACGCCGCCAAGACCCGATTTGGTCGCCGCATCGCTCATGGAATGATCGCGGGATCACTGATTTCTGCAACGCTGGCGAATGACCTCCCCGGACCGGGAACGGTGTATCTCTCGCAGCAACTCACATTCCGAGCTCCCGTCTTCATCGGCGATGTCATCACGGCGACCGTGGAGGTCATGACGTGGGACCCAGTGAAGCGATTCTCCACCCTGTCGACCACATGCTCGAAGCAGGACGGCACGATCATCGTTTCCGGAGAAGCCTCCGTTCTCGTCGACGAAGCTCCCTAGAACGCGAAAGCGAAGAAGCCTCCCACGGGCGGTCTGAGACGGAAGCCTCTCACTAGGATTGGCGGCACCGCCTGAGGGACTCCTGGAGGTTCATAGTGTCGACAACCATCTGCATCGCCGATCGGACGATCGGTCCCGGGCACCCGACCTACTTCATCGCCGAGATGTCCGCGAACCACGACGGGGAACTCGACCGGGCTCTTGAGCTACTCGAATCGTGCGCCGCCGCCGGAGTAGACGCGGTGAAGCTCCAGACGTATACGGCCGACACGCTCACACTGGACTCCGATGCCGCGGCCTTCCGCGTCTCCGGCGGAACGCTCTGGGATGGCAGGACGCTCCACAACCTCTACACCGAGGCCGCGATGCCGTGGGAGTGGCAGCCGATCCTCAAAGAGCGAGGAGAAGAACTCGGCATCGCGGTCTTCAGCAGCCCATTCGATGCAACGGCGATCGACTTCCTCGAAGAGATGAACGTCCCGGCCTACAAGGTCGCCTCGGCAGAGATCACCGACTCGCAACTGATTGCAACCATGGCGGCAACCGGCAAGCCGCTCATAATCTCAACGGGGATGGCAAGCCTGGAGGAGATCGCCCATGCAGTGGCCACCGCTCGTGAAGCGGGAGCAGAAGAGATCGCCCTCCTCAAGTGCACGAGCGCCTATCCGGCCCCGGCATCCGACGTCAACCTCCGGACCATTGGCCATTTGGCCGAGACCTTCGGGGTACCGATCGGACTGTCCGACCACACGCTCGACATCGCGGTTCCTCTTGCCGCAGTGGCACTGGGCGCGACGATCGTCGAGAAGCACGTGACGCTCGATCGCGGTGCCGGCGGACCCGACAGCGCGTTCTCTCTGGAGATGGACGATCTCAAGGAGCTCGTCAGTGGGATCAGGACGGTGGAGGCAGCCGTCGGCGACGTCTCGTATGGGCCGACCGAGCACGAGGTAGCGGGGTTGCGATTCCGTCGTTCGCTGTACGTCTCCAACGATATCCCGATCGGCGGCGTCTTCACAACGGAGAACGTCCGCTCCGTGCGCCCGACCGGAGGGCTATCTCCGGATCATCTCCCCCAGGTGCTCGGACGACGAGCAGCGAGGGCCCTCAGCCACGGCGATCCGCTTCAGTGGGACGACGTCGGAGAAGCGACCTAGGTCGCTCTGGCGACCAGTGCTCGGGAGCCGACGCTCCTAGGCCTGGATATCGGAGAGCAGGTTGATGACGAAATCCTGATCTCGCTTGTCCAGTCCAGGCCACATCGGCAGCGAGAGGAGTCCGTCGTATGCCGCCTCGGCAACCGGGCACAGGCCCGGCTCGTAGCCGAGCGCCCGGTAGTAGCTGTGGAGGTAGACCGGCAGGTAGTGGACGTTGACGCCGATCCCCTGGCCGCGCAACAACTCGAAAGCCCTGCTCCGAAGCTCCGCGCTGTTGTCCCCGACCAAGCGGATCGGGTAGAGATGCCAGGAGCTCTCCCGGTCGTCTGGCACGGATGGCGTCCGCACGTGATCGACAACAGAGAATGCGTCGGCGTATCGGCGTGCGATTTCCTGACGTCGAGCGACCCACCCATCGAGCTTGGTCAGTTGCGAGAGTCCGAGGGCGCAGTTGATATCGGGAAGGCGGTAGTTGAAGCCGAGATCCGCCATGTCATACACCCACGTCCCGAGGTCCTCGCGCTGCCGGAAGTCGGTGACAATGCCATGATTGCGGAACTGCTTGAGTCGAGAGGCGAGTTCGGCGTCGTTGGTAGTGACCATGCCACCTTCGCCTGTCGTCAAATGCTTCACCGGATGGAAGCTGAAAGCTGTGAGGTGAGCGACACTTCCGATTCTGCGTCCCCGATACGTCGCTCCCGGAGCGTGGCATGCGTCTTCAATCAGCATCAGCTCGTGCCGATCCGCGAGCGCGAGGAGATCGTCGAGATCACAGGGAATGCCGGCGTAGTCAACAGCGACGATGGCACGGGTCCGGTCGGTGATCAGAGCGGCGACATGGTCCGGATCGATGGTGAGCGTGTCATCGCGAACATCGGCGAACACGACCTCGGCTCCAACGAATCGCGCGGCGTTGGCGCTCGCAGCGAACGTCATCGAAGCAACGATCACTTCGTCGCCTGGGCCAATATCAGCCGCCAGCATCGTGAGGTGGAGCGCGGCGGTGCCGTTTGCGACGGCGACCGCATGATCGGCTCCAACGTAGGTTCCGAAAGCCGCTTCGAACTGATCGACCATCGGCCCGGTGGTCAACCAGTCACCGCGGAGCACATCTGCCACCGCGTTGATGTCGTCTTCGTCGATGATCTGCCGACCGTAGGGAACGTACCGACCGGTCATCCGATCTCCGTTGCGATGAGCTGTCGCAAATCGTCGACCGTCAAGAACGTGTCGTTCATGTCGCTGCTGTAGCGGAACCCGGGCGGAGGCGCAGCGCCCGGTGCCGGGCCGCTGGTGAGCCGGAACTCCTCTTCGTCCCACTGGCGATATGACGGCTTGATGACGTAGTAGTCATCGAACTCAACCGTCGAAAGCGCATCGGTTCTGGTAATCAGATCCTCGTGAACCTTCTCCCCGGGTCGGATACCGACGATGTCGATGCGCGCGTCGGGATCAATGGCCTTGGCGATGTCGAGGATTCGGTACGACGGGATCTTCGGCACGAAGAGTTCACCGCCCCACATCCGTTCGAGCGATGCGAGGACGAAGTCAACGCCTTCTTGGAGCGTGATGCTGAAGCGGGTCATCTCCGGATCGGTGATCGGCAGCACGCCGCTGCCGGCGCGCTCCATGAAGAACGGAATGACGGATCCGCGGCTGCCCATCACGTTGCCGTATCGGACCGCCGAGAATCGGATCTCCCGATGACCCCGATGGTTGTTGGCTGCGACGAACAGCTTGTCCGACGCGAGCTTCGTGGTCCCGTAGAGGTTGATCGGGGCAGCGGCCTTGTCGGTGCTCAACGCAACGACGCGTTGAACATCATTGTCCATCGACGCATTGATGACGTTCTCCGCACCGAGGATGTTGGTCTTGACGGCTTCGAACGGGTTGTACTCGGCCGCGGGCACCTGCTTGAGCGCCGCAGCGTGAATGACGATGTCGACGCCCTCGAGGGCCTTCCGTAGGCGCTGCTCATCGCGAACATCCCCGAGGAACCAACGCATCTGGCTGTGAGCCGACGCGAACGGTTCGAGATGCTGCATCTCGAACTGCTTCAGTTCGTCCCGGCTGTAGATGATCACCTTGCTCGGGTTGTAGCGAGCAAGCGCTGTAGCAGCGAACCGCTTGCCGAACGATCCGGTCCCGCCGGTGATCAGTACGTTTTTTCCATCAAGCATGGTCGTCCACTATACGCCGAAGGAGCCTCAAGCCCATGGCCTACGGTCGCCGTGTGGAGATACTCAGGCGTTGATCAGTTCGATGATCGCCGTTGCGGCAGCTTCCGGCGACAGGGATCCCGCATCGACCCGCAGATCGGGATCGACCGGTTCCTCGTACGGATCGTCGATACCGGTGAAGTTGGGGAGGTCTCCGGCACGGGCCCTGTGCGTAGAGGCCCTTGGGGTCGCGTGCCTCGCACACGTCGATCGGCGTCGCGATGTAGACCTCGACGAAGGGGATCCCGGCGCGCTCGTGAGCAGCACGAACCGTGTCCCGATCCCGCTGATAGGGGCTGATCACCGGCACGAGCACCACGAGGCCGGCGTCCGCCATCAGGCGGGCAACCTCACCGTTCCGTCGCACGTTCTCGGTCCGGTCATCTGCGCTGAATCCGAGGTCTCCATTGAGTCCGTGCCGCACGTTGTCACCGTCAAGCGAGTACGCGGCTCGACCAGCGTTGATCAGTTCCTCCTCGACAAGCGCCGCAATGGTCGACTTGCCGCTTCCGGAGAGGCCGGTCATCCACACGGTCATCCCGGGACCGCCGGTCACCGCGGCGCGCTCGGAGCGGTCGACGGCTCCGGGGTGCCAGACGACGTTCTCGGTCATTGAGCCGGCCCGGTGATCATCCCCGCCCCCACCGTGGCGTTCGTCGCTTCATCGACGAGGATGAACGAACCCGTCTCGCGATTCTGGCGATAGGGATCGAAGAAGAGCGGCTGCGTCGTGCGCAAGCGGATCCGGCCGATCTCGTTCAGCACGAGTTGGTCGGCGGACTCGTCCCGGTGGAGCGTGTTGATGTCGAGGCGGTACTGGAGATCCTTGACGAGGGTCCGTGCCCATCGGGTCGTGTGTTTGATGGCGTACTTGGCGCCCGGTCGCAGCACGGCGGTCTCGCTGAGCCAGCACACCATCGCGTCGATCTCCTGCCCCACTTCCGGCTGGTTGTGGGGCCGGCAGATCATGTCACCGCGTGAGATATCGATGTCGTCTTCGAGACGCATCGTCACCGACATCGGCGGCATCGCTTCATCCACCGGACCGTCGTAGGTGTCGATGCTGGCGATCTTGCTCTCGAATCCGGAGGGCAGCACCACGACATCGTCGCCCGGCTTGAAGACACCGCCGGCAATCTGCCCGGCGTAGCCCCGGTAGTCCTGGAACCCGCGGCGATGGGGGCGTATCACGTACTGAACCGGGAACCGACAGTCGATCAGGTTCCGGTCCGATGACACGTAGATGTCTTCGAGCAAGTGGAGGACCGACTGGCCCTTGTACCACGGCATCTTGTCCGACTCGTCGACGACGTTGTCGCCCTCGAGCGCCGAGATCGGCACGAACCGGAGATCGTGGATGTCGAGGCGCGCCGCGAACTTCCGAAACTCATCGACGATCTCGTCGTACCGCTCCTGCGAGTAGTCGACGAGATCCATCTTGTTGACGCAGAGCACCAGGTGAGGGACCTGCAAGAGCGACGTGATGAACGAGTGGCGCCTCGTCTGCTCGAGAATCCCGGCACGGGCGTCGACCAGCAGCAGGACGATGTCGGCCATCGAAGCGCCGGTGACCATGTTGCGGGTGTATTGGATGTGACCGGGCGTGTCGGCGAGCACGAACTTGCGTTTCGGCGTGGCGAAGTACCGGTACGCGACATCGATCGTGATGCCCTGTTCGCGTTCGGCCCGAAGGCCATCGGTGAGCAGCGCAAGATCGACGTAGTCGTTGCCGCGATTCTTGCTCGCGGTCTCGATCGCCTCGAGCTGGTCTTGGAAGATCTGTTTGGTGTCGTAGAGCATCCGGCCGATCAGCGTGCTCTTGCCGTCATCGACCGACCCGGTCGTAGCCAGCCGTACCAATTCCATGGACATCTAGAAGTACCCCTCCCGCTTCCGATCTTCCATGGCAGCCTCGGCTGTCAGGTCGTCGGCACGGCTTGCGCCTCGCTCGGTGATGCGTGATGCGGACACCTCGTCAATGATGTCGGCGAGCGTGGCCGCGGTGGATGGGAACGCACCGGTGCATGACATGTCGCCCACGGTGCGGAATCGGACGGTGGCCTCGAAGACCTCTTCATGGTCGAAACGTTGGATGACATCGGACTCGGCCATCAGCATGCCATCGCGCTCGAAGACGAGACGCTGGTGGGAGAAGTACACCGAAGGGAGTTCGATGTTCTCTCGCTCGATGTACTGCCACACATCCATCTCGGTCCAGTTCGAGATCGGGAACACACGCATGTGCTCGCCATTTCGATGGCGGCCGTTGTAGAGGTTCCACAACTCCGGCCGCTGGTTCTTGGGGTCCCACTGTCCGAAGTCGTCGCGGAATGAGAACACGCGCTCTTTCGCCCGGGCCTTCTCTTCGTCTCGCCGCCCTCCGCCGAACACCGAGTCGTACTTGTGGGATTCGATCGCCCTGAGGAGTGGTTCGGTCTGGAGCCGGTTCCTGCTGGCCCGCGGGCCGGTGTCTTCAGCGACCCGTCCTTCGTCGATGGCATCCTGCACCGACGCGACGATCAGTTCGGCGTCGAGTTCGGCGACGATCCGGTCGCGGAACTCGATCACTTCCGGAAAGTTGTGACCGGTGTCGACGTGCATGACGGGGAATGGAAGCCGTGCTGGAGAGAACGCCTTTACGGCAAGCCACAGCAGCACCGCCGAGTCCTTACCGCCCGAGAACAGGAGTACCGGTCGCTCGGATTCGGCGACCGCCTCCCTGATGATGTGGATCCCCTCAGCTTCCAGCTCGCTGAGGTGAGAAAGTTGATATTCCATGGATCGTCGAGGATAGGCTCACCGAACGCCCAGCCGGTAACGTATCCGCAGGCAGAAATGGGGGCCGTCGCCGATGAGCTGGGAAGCCTGGTACACACTGATCATCTTGTTGATCGTGGCGGTTGCGCTGATGCGCGAGTGGTTCCCGCCCTCGGCCGTGATGCTCGGTGGTCTCGTTCTCGTGCTCGTCCCCGGCGTCGTCACCCCGAGCCAGGCCCTCTCCGGATTCTCGAATCCGGCTCCGTTCACGATCGCGGCCCTCTACGTGCTCGCAGGGGCCGTTGGGCGAACCGGGAGCCTCGCCCCGCTTGCCGCCCGGGTCTTCGACGGAGGCGGTTCGCCGACCACATCACTCTGGCGAATGACGGTTCCAACGACCGCAGCGTCGAGCATCTTGAACAACACCCCCATCGTCGCGATGCTGATTCCCCAGGTCGAGGCATGGGCACGGACGCGCAACCAGCCAGTGTCGCGCTACCTCATGCCGCTGTCGTTTGCGGCGATCCTCGGTGGTGTCGTGACGATCATGGGCACCGCGACCAACGTTGCCGTGTCGGGACTTCTCGAGGAGATCGGCCAGGAACCGCTCGGATTCTTCGAGATGACGCCGGTTGGTCTGCCAATTGCCATCGTCTGTCTCATCGCGCTGCCGTTCCTCACGATGCAACTGCTACCGAAGCGCGAATCGACGGCTACCAGCAAAGGCGGAGGCCTGCGCGAGTTCGTCGTCGACATGCACGTTCGGCCCGGCAGTCCCGCCGATGGTCAGACCGTGGCGGGCATCGGCCTGCGCCAACTACAGGGCGTGTATCTCATCGCTCTCGAACGGGACGGCGAGACGCTCGCACCGGTCGCACCGACGGCAACCGTCCACGGCGGCGATCGCCTCAGATTCGCCGGCCGCGTCGATGACGTGCTCGACCTCGAGGCCGTGCCGGGTCTCGAACCGGCCGAGTCCGTCAACATCTCGGAGACCGGCAACGCCGAGATCGAATACTTCGAGGCGGTCATCGGCGCCGCCTCTCCCCTCGTCGGCAAGACCGTCAAGGAGGCCGATTTCCGAAGTCGCTACCTCGCCGCCGTCGTCGCCGTTCATCGATCCGGCCGCCCGGTCGATTCGAAGATCGGCGACGTCCCGCTGCGTGTCGGCGACACACTGCTCGTCCTCGGTGACTCCGGGTTCGCCGCCCGATGGCGCGACCGGGTCGACTTCCTGCTGATCTCGCCGATCCGCCCCGCGGCACCGCGCACTTCGCCACGAGCGGGAATTGTCGCAGTCGTAACCGTCGGCATCATCGCCGCAACGGCGAGCGGACTCCTCCCCCTCGTGACGGCGGCCCTTGCCGGCGTAGCCGTGCTGGTCATCTCCGGCACCGTCTCCCCGACGGATGCCAGGCGATCGGTCGATCTCGATGTGATTATCACGATCGCTGCTGCGTTCGCCCTGGCACAGGCCATGGAGGTGAGCGGTCTCGCGACCGTCCTCGCCGACGGCATCCTCGCCCTCACCGAACCCATCGGCGTCGTCGCCGTGCTGGCCGCTCTCGTCATACTCACGATGGTCCTCAAAGAACTCATCACCAACAAGGCAGCCATCCTGCTGCTTGTGCCGATCGGATTCTCGATCGCAGCCGAACTTGGCAGCGACCCAAGACCGTTCGCGATCGCCATCGCCGTGGCCGGCGCCCTCAGCTTCCTCACCCCGGTCGGGTTCCCGACGAACACGATGGTCTACGGACCCGGCGGCTACCGCTTCACCGACTATCTGCGCCTCGGCTTGCCGCTGACCCTCATCGCGACCGTCGGTATCGTCGCTCTCGTGCCCATCATCTGGCCCCTGTGACTCCTTCAACCGACCTCCAGAGAATCGGACAAGCCCTCGACGCCGCCCGCGCCGTGCTCGAGAACTTCACCCCGGGGCGCATTGCCTCGACAAAGAAGGAAGGCGGCGACCCGGTCACCGAGGCAGACATCGCCGTCGACGATGCCATCCGGGCCATCCTGCTCGAGGACAGCGAGGGGTGGCTGTCGGAGGAGACCACCGACGACCTCGATCGCCTCGAGCATTCGCGAGTGTGGATCGTCGATCCAATCGACGGAACGCGAGAGTTCATCGAAGGTATCCCGGAGTGGTGCGTGTCGATCGGCCTCACGATTGATGGCGAAGCCGTCGCCGGCGGGATCATGAACCCGGCCACCGGAGAACGAATCGTCGGCGACCTCGACACTCCCCCGTCGTATGTGGGGCCACGCGCCCCGGCGACGGCGTCCACATTGGCGGAGGCCGAGATCCTCGCGAGCCGATCCGAAGTTCGACGCGGCGAATGGGACCGGTTTTTCGACATGGGCCTGAACGTGACGCCGATGGGGTCGGTCGCCTACAAGCTCGCGCTCGTCGCGGCCGGCCGGTCCGATGCGACGTGGACGCTCGTCCCGAAGAACGAGTGGGATGTTGCTGCCGGTGTCGCGTTGTTGCGGAGTGCCGGCGTCCACCAACGCAGGCTCGACGACGCCCCCCTCGTTCTGAACGCCGAGGACACCCTGCTCCCGGGGTTCATCGCAACGAGCCGCGTCCTCGCCGACGAGGTCGAAGCACTCCTTGACAACGACGGCTAGCGCCGCCCTCCGAAGTTGTACTTGCCGATGGCGTAGACGGCACGCACGCCGTCCCTCCAGCCGATCTTCTTGCCTTCGTCATAGGTGCGGCCGTAGTAGGAGATGCCGACTTCGTAGATCCGCCAGCCGCCCTTGGCGATCTTGGCGGTCATCTCCGGTTCGATACCGAACCGGTCCTCCTGCAGGTCGAGCGAGGCGACGACCTCGCTCCGCATCATCTTGTAGCACGTCTCCATGTCGGTGAGGTTCAGATTCGTCGCCATATTCGAGAGCAGCGTCAGGAACCGGTTTCCCACCATGTGCCAGAAGTAGACGACCCGGTGGGGCCGACCGCCCATGAACCGCGACCCGTAGACCACGTCGGCCCGGTCCTGCTCGATCGGTTCCAGCAGAACGGGGTACTCCTGCGGGTCGTACTCGAGATCGGCATCCTGGATCACGATCACATCGCCGGTTACCTCGGCAAACCCGGTGCGCAACGCTGCGCCCTTGCCCTGATTCACTGCGTGATAGACAACAGTGTCGACAATCGGCTCGATGTCGGTGGCGAGCACCTCCCTGGTGCCGTCGGTCGAACAGTCGTCGACAACGATGATCTCCACATCGTCGACGGGAGCGGCCTTCACCGCCTCGACGAGTTCACGGATCGTCGACGCTTCGTTATACACCGGGATGACCACAGAGAGCTTCATGAGCCCATTGTGGTCGAACCGGCCCGGCTCGGGCAATCGCGGTCGTCCGGTAGTCGGGCTCCCACTCGCTTATCCTGGTTGCAGCTTCAGACCGGGGAACCCCATGAACATCGCAGTGATCGGAGCCGGCTACGTCGGACTCGTCACCGGAGCCGGACTCGCCGCCCTCGGGCATCGCGTCCGTATCGGTGAGGCCGATCCAGAACGACTGGCTCAGTTGCAGGCCGGTGGAGTGCCGCTGCACGAGGCCGGCCTGGGACCGATCCTCTCCAAGACCGTGGGCAGCGGTCTCCTGACATTCCACGCCGACAACAACGAGGCCGTCGCCGATGCGCTCGTCGTGATGATCGCACTCCCGACACCGCCATCGGCCGATGGCTCCGCCGATCTGGCAACGATCGAGGCCGCGCTCGATGCCATGGCCGGCTCGCTCGAACCGGGGGTCGTCGTCGCGATGAAGTCGACCGTTCCGGTCGGATCAGTCGCGAGATTCCAGGACTACCTCGACGCCCGCGGCGTCGATGCCGCGGTCGTGTCGAACCCGGAATTCCTGAGGGAGGGCTCCGCGGTCCACGACTTCTTCCACCCCGACCGCATCGTGATCGGGGCGAGGATCGACTCGGCGGCAGAGACGCTGACGGAGATGTATCGAGGCATCGACGCCCCGGTGGTGATTACCGACCCACCGTCGTCTGAGATGATCAAGTACGCGTCGAATGCCTACCTCGCCACCCGCATCACATTCGCCAACGTGCTCGCAAACCTGTGCGAGTCGGTCGGCGCCGACGCATCCGTCGTGCTCGACGGGATGGTTCTCCTCCACCGGTTCCTCGTACGGATCGTCGATACCGGTGAAGTTGGGGAGGTCTCCGGCACGGGCCCTGGCGTAGAGGCCCTTGGGGTCGCGTGCCTCGCACACGTCGATCGACGTCGCGATGTAGACCTCGACGAAGGGGATCCCGGCGCGCTCGTGAGCAGCACGAACCGTGTCCCGATCCCGCTGATAGGGGCTGATCACCGGCACGAGCACCACGAGGCCGGCGTCCGCCATCAGGCGGGCAACCTCACCGTTCCGTCGCACGTTCTCGGTCCGGTCATCTGCGCTGAATCCGAGGTCTCCATTGAGTCCGTGCCGCACGTTGTCACCGTCAAGCGAGTACGCGGCTCGACCAGCGTTGATCAGTTCCTCCTCGACAAGCGCCGCAATGGTCGACTTGCCGCTTCCGGAGAGGCCGGTCATCCACACGGTCATCCCGGGACCGCCGGTCACCGCGGCGCGCTCGGAGCGGTCGACGGCTCCGGGGTGCCAGACGACGTTCTCGGTCATTGAGCCAGCCCGGTGATCATCCCCGCCCCCACCGTGGCGTTCGTCGCTTCATCGACGAGGATGAACGAACCCGTCTCGCGATTCTGGCGATAGGGATCGAAGAAAAGCGGCTGCGTCGTGCGCAAGCGGATCCGGCCGATCTCGTTCAGCACGAGTTGGTCGGCGGACTCGTCCCGGTGGAGCGTGTTGATGTCGAGGCGGTACTGGAGATCCTTGACGAGGGTCCGTGCCCATCGGGTCGTGTGTTTGATGGCGTACTTGGCGCCCGGTCGCAGCACGGCGGTCTCGCTGAGCCAGCACACCATCGCGTCGATCTCCTGCCCCACTTCCGGCTGGTTGTGGGGCCGGCAGATCATGTCACCGCGTGAGATATCGATGTCGTCTTCGAGACGCATCGTCACCGACATCGGCGGCATCGCTTCATCCACCGGACCGTCGTAGGTGTCGATGCTGGCGATCTTGCTCTCGAACCCGGAGGGCAGCACCACGACATCGTCGCCCGGCTTGAAGACACCGCCGGCAATCTGCCCGGCGTAGCCCCGGTAGTCCTGGAACCCGCGGCGATGGGGGCGTATCACGTACTGAACCGGGAACCGACAGTCGATCAGGTTCCGGTCCGATGACACGTAGATGTCTTCGAGCAAGTGGAGGACCGACTGGCCCTTGTACCACGGCATCTTGTCCGATTCGTCGACGACGTTGTCGCCCTCGAGCGCCGAGATCGGCACGAACCGGAGATCGTGGATGTCGAGGCGCGCCGCGAACTTCCGAAACTCATCGACGATCTCGTCGTACCGCTCCTGCGAGTAGTCGACGAGATCCATCTTGTTGACGCAGAGCACCAGGTGAGGGACCTGCAAGAGCGACGTGATGAACGAGTGGCGCCTCGTCTGCTCGAGAATCCCGGCACGGGCGTCGACCAGCAGCAGGACGATGTCGGCCATCGAAGCGCCGGTGACCATGTTGCGGGTGTATTGGATGTGACCGGGCGTGTCGGCGAGCACGAACTTGCGTTTCGGCGTGGCGAAGTACCGGTACGCGACATCGATCGTGATGCCCTGTTCGCGTTCGGCCCGAAGGCCATCGGTGAGCAGCGCAAGATCGACGTAGTCGTTGCCGCGATTCTTGCTCGCGGTCTCGATCGCCTCGAGCTGGTCTTGGAAGATCTGTTTGGTGTCGTAGAGCATCCGGCCGATCAGCGTGCTCTTGCCGTCATCGACCGACCCGGTCGTAGCCAGCCGTACCAATTCCATGGACATCTAGAAGTACCCCTCCCGCTTCCGATCTTCCATGGCAGCCTCGGCTGTCAGGTCGTCGGCACGGCTTGCGCCTCGCTCGGTGATGCGTGATGCGGACACCTCGTCAATGATGTCGGCGAGCGTGGCCGCGGTGGATGGGAACGCACCGGTGCATGACATGTCGCCCACGGTGCGGAATCGGACGGTGGCCTCGAAGACCTCTTCATGGTCGAAACGTTGGATGACATCGGACTCGGCCATCAGCATGCCATCGCGCTCGAAGACGAGACGCTGGTGGGAGAAGTACACCGAAGGGAGTTCGATGTTCTCTCGCTCGATGTACTGCCACACATCCATCTCGGTCCAGTTCGAGATCGGGAACACACGCATGTGCTCGCCATTTCGATGGCGGCCGTTGTAGAGGTTCCACAACTCCGGCCGCTGGTTCTTGGGGTCCCACTGTCCGAAGTCGTCGCGGAATGAGAACACGCGCTCTTTCGCCCGGGCCTTCTCTTCGTCTCGCCGCCCTCCGCCGAACACCGAGTCGTACTTGTGGGATTCGATCGCCCTGAGGAGCGGTTCGGTCTGGAGCCGGTTCCTGCTGGCCCGCGGGCCGGTGTCTTCAGCGACCCGTCCTTCGTCGATGGCATCCTGCACCGACGCGACGATCAGTTCGGCGTCGAGTTCGGCGACGATCCGGTCGCGGAACTCGATCACTTCCGGAAAGTTGTGACCGGTGTCGACGTGCATGACGGGGAATGGAAGCCGTGCTGGAGAGAACGCCTTTACGGCAAGCCACAGCAGCACCGCCGAGTCCTTACCGCCCGAGAACAGGAGTACCGGTCGCTCGGATTCGGCGACCGCCTCCCTGATGATGTGGATCCCCTCAGCTTCCAGCTCGCTGAGGTGAGAAAGTTGATATTCCATGGATCGTCGAGGATAGGCTCACCGAACGCCCAGCCGGTAACGTATCCGCAGGCAGAAATGGGGGCCGTCGCCGATGAGCTGGGAAGCCTGGTACACACTGATCATCTTGTTGATCGTGGCGGTTGCGCTGATGCGCGAGTGGTTCCCGCCCTCGGCCGTGATGCTCGGTGGTCTCGTTCTCGTGCTCGTCCCCGGCGTCGTCACCCCGAGCCAGGCCCTCTCCGGATTCTCGAATCCGGCTCCGTTCACGATCGCGGCCCTCTACGTGCTCGCAGGGGCCGTTGGGCGAACCGGGAGCCTCGCCCCGCTTGCCGCCCGGGTCTTCGACGGAGGCGGTTCGCCGACCACATCACTCTGGCGAATGACGGTTCCAACGACCGCAGCGTCGAGCATCTTGAACAACACCCCCATCGTCGCGATGCTGATTCCCCAGGTCGAGGCATGGGCACGGACGCGCAACCAGCCAGTGTCGCGCTACCTCATGCCGCTGTCGTTTGCGGCGATCCTCGGTGGTGTCGTGACGATCATGGGCACCGCGACCAACGTTGCCGTGTCCGGACTTCTCGAGGAGATCGGCCAGGAACCGCTCGGATTCTTCGAGATGACGCCGGTTGGTCTGCCAATTGCCATCGTCTGTCTCATCGCGCTGCCGTTCCTCACGATGCAACTGCTACCGAAGCGCGAATCGACGGCTACCAGCAAGGGCGGAGGCCTGCGCGAGTTCGTCGTCGACATGCACGTTCGGCCCGGCAGTCCCGCCGATGGTCAGACCGTGGCGGGCATCGGCCTGCGCCAACTACAGGGCGTGTATCTCATCGCTCTCGAACGGGACGGCGAGACGCTCGCACCGGTCGCACCGACGGCAACCGTCCACGGCGGCGATCGCCTCAGATTCGCCGGCCGCGTCGATGACGTGCTCGACCTCGAGGCCGTGCCGGGTCTCGAACCGGCCGAGTCCGTCAACATCTCGGAGACCGGCAACGCCGAGATCGAATACTTCGAGGCGGTCATCGGCGCCGCCTCTCCCCTCGTCGGCAAGACCGTCAAGGAGGCCGATTTCCGAAGTCGCTACCTCGCCGCCGTCGTCGCCGTTCATCGATCCGGCCGCCCGGTCGATTCGAAGATCGGCGACGTCCCGCTGCGTGTCGGCGACACACTGCTCGTCCTCGGTGACTCCGGGTTCGCCGCCCGATGGCGCGACCGGGTCGACTTCCTGCTGATCTCGCCGATCCGCCCCGCGGCACCGCGCACTTCGCCACGAGCGGGAATTGTCGCAGTCGTAACCGTCGGCATCATCGCCGCAACGGCGAGCGGACTCCTCCCCCTCGTGACGGCGGCCCTTGCCGGCGTAGCCGTGCTGGTCATCTCCGGCACCGTCTCCCCGACGGATGCCAGGCGATCGGTCGATCTCGATGTGATTATCACGATCGCTGCTGCGTTCGCCCTGGCACAGGCCATGGAGGTGAGCGGTCTCGCGACCGTCCTCGCCGACGGCATCCTCGCCCTCACCGAACCCATCGGCGTCGTCGCCGTGCTGGCCGCTCTCGTCATACTCACGATGGTCCTCAAAGAACTCATCACCAACAAGGCAGCCATCCTGCTGCTTGTGCCGATCGGATTCTCGATCGCAGCCGAACTTGGCAGCGACCCAAGACCGTTCGCGATCGCCATCGCCGTGGCCGGCGCCCTCAGCTTCCTCACCCCGGTCGGGTTCCCGACGAACACGATGGTCTACGGACCCGGCGGCTACCGCTTCACCGACTATCTGCGCCTCGGCTTGCCGCTGACCCTCATCGCGACCGTCGGTATCGTCGCTCTCGTGCCCATCATCTGGCCCCTGTGACTCCTTCAACCGACCTCCAGAGAATCGGACAAGCCCTCGACGCCGCCCGCGCCGTGCTCGAGAACTTCACCCCGGGGCGCATTGCCTCGACAAAGAAGGAAGGCGGCGACCCGGTCACCGAGGCAGACATCGCCGTCGACGATGCCATCCGGGCCATCCTGCTCGAGGACAGCGAGGGGTGGCTGTCGGAGGAGACCACCGACGACCTCGATCGCCTCGAGCATTCGCGAGTGTGGATCGTCGATCCAATCGACGGAACGCGAGAGTTCATCGAAGGTATCCCGGAGTGGTGCGTGTCGATCGGCCTCACGATTGATGGCGAAGCCGTCGCCGGCGGGATCATGAACCCGGCCACCGGAGAACGAATCGTCGGCGACCTCGACACTCCCCCGTCGTATGTGGGGCCACGCGCCCCGGCGACGGCGTCCACATTGGCGGAGGCCGAGATCCTCGCGAGCCGATCCGAAGTTCGACGCGGCGAATGGGACCGGTTTTTCGACATGGGCCTGAACGTGACGCCGATGGGGTCGGTCGCCTACAAGCTCGCGCTCGTCGCGGCCGGCCGGTCCGATGCGACGTGGACGCTCGTCCCGAAGAACGAGTGGGATGTTGCTGCCGGTGTCGCGTTGTTGCGGAGTGCCGGCGTCCACCAACGCAGGCTCGACGACGCCCCCCTCGTTCTGAACGCCGAGGACACCCTGCTCCCGGGGTTCATCGCAACGAGCCGCGTCCTCGCCGACGAGGTCGAAGCACTCCTTGACAACGACGGCTAGCGCCGCCCTCCGAAGTTGTACTTGCCGATGGCGTAGACGGCACGCACGCCGTCCCTCCAGCCGATCTTCTTGCCTTCGTCATAGGTGCGGCCGTAGTAGGAGATGCCGACTTCGTAGATCCGCCAGCCGCCCTTGGCGATCTTGGCGGTCATCTCCGGTTCGATACCGAACCGGTCCTCCTGCAGGTCGAGCGAGGCGACGACCTCGCTCCGCATCATCTTGTAGCACGTCTCCATGTCGGTGAGGTTCAGATTCGTCGCCATATTCGAGAGCAGCGTCAGGAACCGGTTTCCCACCATGTGCCAGAAGTAGACGACCCGGTGGGGCCGACCGCCCATGAACCGCGACCCGTAGACCACGTCGGCCCGGTCCTGCTCGATCGGTTCCAGCAGAACGGGGTACTCCTGCGGGTCGTACTCGAGATCGGCATCCTGGATCACGATCACATCGCCGGTTACCTCGGCAAACCCGGTGCGCAACGCTGCGCCCTTGCCCTGATTCACTGCGTGATAGACAACAGTGTCGACAATCGGCTCGATGTCGGTGGCGAGCACCTCCCTGGTGCCGTCGGTCGAACAGTCGTCGACAACGATGATCTCCACATCGTCGACGGGAGCGGCCTTCACCGCCTCGACGAGTTCACGGATCGTCGACGCTTCGTTATACACCGGGATGACCACAGAGAGCTTCATGAGCCCATTGTGGTCGAACCGGCCCGGCTCGGGCAATCGCGGTCGTCCGGTAGTCGGGCTCCCACTCGCTTATCCTGGTTGCAGCTTCAGACCGGGGAACCCCATGAACATCGCAGTGATCGGAGCCGGCTACGTCGGACTCGTCACCGGAGCCGGACTCGCCGCCCTCGGGCATCGCGTCCGTATCGGTGAGGCCGATCCAGAACGACTGGCTCAGTTGCAGGCCGGTGGAGTGCCGCTGCACGAGGCCGGCCTGGGACCGATCCTCTCCAAGACCGTGGGCAGCGGTCTCCTGACATTCCACGCCGACAACAACGAGGCCGTCGCCGATGCGCTCGTCGTGATGATCGCACTCCCGACACCGCCATCGGCCGATGGCTCCGCCGATCTGGCAACGATCGAGGCCGCGCTCGATGCCATGGCCGGCTCGCTCGAACCGGGGGTCGTCGTCGCGATGAAGTCGACCGTTCCGGTCGGATCAGTCGCGAGATTCCAGGACTACCTCGACGCCCGCGGCGTCGATGCCGCGGTCGTGTCGAACCCGGAATTCCTGAGGGAGGGCTCCGCGGTCCACGACTTCTTCCACCCCGACCGCATCGTGATCGGGGCGAGGATCGACTCGGCGGCAGAGACGCTGATGGAGATGTATCGAGGCATCGACGCCCCGGTGGTGATTACCGACCCACCGTCGTCTGAGATGATCAAGTACGCGTCGAATGCCTACCTCGCCACCCGAATCACATTCGCCAACGCGCTCGCAAACCTGTGCGAGTCGGTCGGCGCCGACGCATCCGTCGTGCTCGACGGGATGGGTCGGGATCGGCGCATCGGGTCCCACTTCCTCCAGCCCGGACCGGGATATGGAGGCTCCTGTTTCCCGAAGGACACCAAGGCGCTGGTCTCGATCGCGGACGACGCGGGCTACGACTTCTCCCTGCTGCGCGGTGTCATCGAGGTCAACGACCTCCAGCAACTCCGCGTGGTCGAGAAGGTCGCCGCTGAGGTCCCGTCGCTCGATGGCGCCCGCATCGGTCTCTGGGGTCTGTCGTTCAAGGCCGGAACCGGGGATACGAGGGAGTCGCCGTCGCTCAAGATCGCCGCGGAACTCACCGCACGCGGTGCGATCGTGACCGCCTACGACCCGGTCGCCACGATCGGGGCCATGGAAGGAGTCGCGGTGGTCGGCGAACCCCTCGCTGCCGTTGAGGATGCCGACGTACTGCTCGTCGCTACCGAGTGGCCCGAATTCACCGAGGTCGATCTGACGCAGGTCAAGGACGCGATGCGAGGCTCGGCGGTCGTCGACGCGAGGAACCTTCTGGATCCGGCAACGGTCAGGGAGCATGGCATGACCTATGCGGGCGTCGGACGATGAGTCGCGCTCTGATCACCGGTGGGGCCGGATTCATCGGCCACAACCTCGCGGACCGGCTGCTGGCCGACGGGACCGACGTCGTCGCCCTCGACAACTTCTCCTCCTCGAGTCCTGTCCCGCTCCCCTCCGACGTTCACCTCATCGAGGGCGACGTCGTCGACCCGCCGGAGATCGAAGGGACCTTCGACTTCATCTATCACCTGGCCTCCGTCGCCTCCCCACCTCGATTCCTCGCCGACCCCATCGGGACGCTGCGCGCCGGGGCCGAAGGGACACGCCAGATGCTGGACCGGGCGGCGCGCGATCGGTTCCGTGTTCCTGCTCGCCTCGACGTCCGAGATCTACGGCGACCCACTGGAGCATCCGCAAACCGAGGCGTACTTCGGCAACGTGGACATCACGTCGCCGCGGTCGTGCTACGACGAGGCGAAGCGATACGCGGAAGCGCTCACCCATGCCTATCGGCGGACCGGCACCGTCCCCGAAGTGCGCGTCGCACGAATCTTCAACACGTACGGACCCGCCATGGCCCCGGATGACGGACGGGTCGTCACCAACCTCCTCATGCAATCACTGACCGACCAACCACTCACGATCTACGGCGACGGGAGCCAGACCCGGTCGTTCTGCTACGTCGACGATCTCGTTGAGGGACTCCTCCGCCTGGCTGCGTCATCGGTTCACGACCCGGTGAACCTCGGCAACCCGAGGGAGATGACCATCAACCAATTCGCGGACGTCGTCGAACGACTGACGGGCCACAGCGGGCGCGAGTACCGCGGACTCCCGCCCAGCGATCCGGTCAGGCGCCGGCCCGACATCACCCGGGCCAGGACTCTCCTCGGTTGGGAGCCGACAACCGACCTCGACACCGGGCTGCGCTCAACGATCGACTACCTGTCGGCGCTCGATCGGTAGGCCCATGGAAATCGCCTCCCGGCACGGCACCTCGCTCTCCGGCTTCCTCTTCGCGTTCTCCGCCGCGCTCGGCCTGCTGGGAGTGGCGTCGACGGCTGTGGGATACGTCATTGCATTGGTGCGGGGAGGCGGACTTGGCGCCGTCCGCTACGCACCGTGGATCGCGACCGCCGGCCTCGCCGTCGCCGTCGTGGTCGCCCGTCACGTCGTCCGGCAGGACGGCGGGACAAGGGAGGTGTCGACGACCAGCCTGACTGCCGGTGTGGCGGCTGCCGGCGGTCTCATCCTGATCGGCACGCTCGCCAAGGACGCCACGGATCTCAGCGAGATCGGGCCGGTCCAACTCGCCGTCGCAGCCATCGCTCTGTTGACGGTCGCCCTCTCCCCACTCGCCGGCCGTGCGATGGCCCGGTACGGCGTCGTCGATCAGTTCGCACGGCTCACGACCGAGACCCGCCAGACACCGGCCGCAGGGAGGCCGGCGACGACCGGCCTCCGATCATGGGAACTGGCTGCCGCGGTCGTCGGACTGGTGGTGCTGGCGGTGAGCCTCGCGTACGTGATGTCCTCGGGACCGCTCGGGCATGACGAGTCCATCTACGCCCTCAAGGCCCGGTCCTGGTATGCGGGGACGCCATCGACCGGTTTCGGAATCTACCGACCGCCCGGCATGGCCGTGATCGGCTGGGTCGTGGTGCACTTCTCCGAGTCCGAGGTCGCGTTCCGGGGCGCAGCCCTCGCCCTCTCCGTCGGTGCGGTCGCCGTCATGTGGACCGCGGGCCGCACGATGCTCAGCCCTGCGGCAGCGTGGATCGGGGCAGGTGTGTTCGTTGCCTCGGCATCGTATCTGCGCCGGGCCACCGAGTTCCTCAACGATCTCACGGCAGCGGGCTTGCTGCTCGCCACGATGCTGGTCATCTGGTATCACTTCGAACGACGCCCGGGAGGCTGGTGGATCGTTGCCGCCGCTCCGTTGGGGGCCGGTGCCTACTACGTGCGGTATGGATCGGCACCGGGCCTCGTCATCATCGCGATCGTGGCGGCCGCGGTCTGGTTCAAGCAACTTGGTCCGTCGTGGAAGCAGATCGTGGCAACGACCGGCGTCATGGTCGCCCTCCTCGTGCCGCACTTCCTCTACGCCATGCAAGAGACCGGATCACCGCTGGGCGTCTTCAGTTCGGCGCGTACGTCGGTCGGTGGCGGCGGGGGCGGACTTGCCGACTACGTCGGATGGTTCCCGCAACGCCTCGCGGGTTCCATCGGTGGGGCGCTGATGGTCGCCGGCCTGGTCTACACGGGGTATCTCGTGGTCCGGGCGATTCGTGACCGTCAATGGTCGCAGCGGGTGCGAACCGCCGTCTTCCTTGTTGGCACGGCCGTCCCATTCACCATCTTCCTTGGTGCGTTCACGCACGGTGAGCCGCGCTTCGTCTTCATGCCGATCATGGCGCTGCTTCTCCTCGGCGGCCAAGCCGTCGTTGCGCTCCTCCTCCACCTCAGCACTGCCCCACGACGACTCGCCGGCCTCGTCCTCGGACTTGTCATCTTCGGTGCCTTCGTACCGGGCGTCGGGCGCATGCACAACACGACCGATGCGATCACCAGCCAGTTCGACGTGGTTGTGGAGGCCGCCGACGCGATCCGGAGCGACGTTGGGTCCGGTGACTGCTCGATCCGATCGTCATACGTGCCGCAACTCACCTGGTACTCGGCCTGCGCCACGTTCACGTTCACCGACGCGTTCCCCACGGACCAGGATCCCGCCTACATGGTCCTGTTCACCCACGGCAAGCGACAGCCGGAGGGTGCGGCTCTGGAAGCGGAGTTGGCGCAGACTCCCGGCACGCCGTTCGCCATGATCATCGACCCGAAGGACCGCGTTGGCGACGCCTTCATCTACGAGTACCGAGTCGACGGGGGCTAGTCATCGCTCAGGAAATCCGTCAAGCACCAACGAGAACGACAACCACCTCAAGGGGTTGCCCGCTATTCTCACCGCCGTGATTCACCGTATACGCATCCCGCTGATCCTTGCCGCCCTCGCCGTTGTCGTCTTCGCCCTCCCTGTGGCGGAGGCGCAGGCAGCCGACCTCCCACCGGGTGGAACGTTCATTGACGACGACGAACTCCTCGAAGAAGGGTGGATCGAGGCGATCGCCGCGATCGGCGTCACACGCGGCTGCAACCCGCCGATCAACGACAAATACTGCCCCGAACGCACGGTGATCCGCGGAGAGATGGCTTCGTTCTTGGTTCGGGCGCTCGACCTCCCGCCGGCCTCTGAAGACCACTTCATCGACGATGAGGAATCGGTCCACCAGGACGCGATCAATGCCCTCTACGAGGCGGGCATCACGAAGGGCTGCAACCCGCCGACCAACGACCAGTTCTGCCCCGACGCTCCCACCACGCGCGGCGAAATGGCCGCATTCCTCAACCGGGCGTTCGCCTATCCGCCGACCGACGGCACCGACTACTTCATCGATGACAACGGCAACGTGTTCGAGGGCGACATCGATCGGATCGCAGCTGCCGGTATCACCGCGGGATGCGGGTCCGGCAAGTACTGCCCCCGCGACCCGATGCTTCGCAGCCACATGGCCGTCTTCCTCGGCCGTTCGCTCGGACTCACCCCGAACACGCCGACACCGCGTCCCCACGTCATCGGGGAGTTCACCACCTACCACCCGAGCGGGCAGAGTCGGGTCACGAACATCCACCTCATCGCCGACGCCGTCGACGGTGCCGTTGTGCAACCGGGCGAGACGTGGTCACTCAACGCCCATGTGGGACAACGCACCCGGGCAAAGGGCTACGTCGCCGCCGGTGCGATCATCAACGGCGAACTGTACTGCTGCGACAGCCCCGTGAACATTGGCGGCGGCACCTCGCAGTTCGCCACCACGCTCTACAACGCGATCTTCTTCGCCGGCCTCGACGATGTGGATCACCATCCGCACTCGATCTACTTCTCGCGATATCCGATGGGGCGAGAGGCGACGCTGTCATGGCCCGGGCCGGACGTGAAGTTCCGCAACGATACGCAGATTCCGCTCACGATCGACACGTCGCATACCAACACGAGCGTCACGGTTGAGATCATCGGGGCGAACGGTCGCCGAGAGGTGACGGCGTATCGGTACGGGACGGCGACGACGTCCAAGGGCGGCACCGTGAAGGTCAAGCGGGTCATCAAGTACCTGGACGGAAGCCGCAGCACCGAGACCTGGACCCACCGCTACAACCCGCTCGGCTAGCGACGACGCTGCGGCCGATCGCTCAGCGGGCGCCGAAACCCGAGACGACCGTCCAGATGCTCATACCCAGGATGTGCAGGTCCAACCACAGGGTCGAGTGCTTCACGTAGTAGAGGTCGAATGTCAGCTTCTCGACGGTGTCGGCTTCGTCGTCGGCATATCCGTAGTTCACCTGCGCCCATCCCGTGACGCCCGGCCTGATGAGGTGGCGGCTCCCGTAGAACGGGATCGACTGTTCGAACTGCTCGACGAAGACGGGCCGCTCGGGCCGCGGCCCCACGAGCGCAAGATCACCACGGAGGACGTTCCAGAACTGTGGGATCTCGTCGAGTCGGGACTTGCGGAGGAAGCGGCCCACCGTCGTGATCCTGGGATCGTTCACGGTGGCGAACTTCGGACCGTCTGGTTCGGCATGCGGGATCATCGTGCGGAACTTGTAGAGCGTGAACGGTCGTTCGTTTCGACCGACCCGCTCCTGCCGGTAGATGGCGGGACCCGAGGAGTCGATCTTCACGATCAACCAGACGATGGCTCCCAGCAGGATCCAGACCGGCGCCAGCAGGATGCTGATGAGGATGTCGAGCGCCCGCTTGAACGGTGCGTAGCTCGAGCGAGCCACCGGGCGGGCCAACTCCCATCCCTCCGCGAGGTGGGCCATCGGAATGCGGCCTGTGTGCTCTTCATAGACGGTGCTGAAGGCCCGCACCGGATTCCCGGCAATCGAACTGGATGATGCAAAACGGGCCATGTCCTCGGAGAGAACCGCTCGGAGGTCGATGACCAGGGTGGCCCCGACC